>CAYWYR010000018.1:0-65585 GCA_964462685.1 uncultured Hyphomicrobiales bacterium
TTACCAGAATAGGTAAAGAGATTGCTATAGCGGTAAAGCAGGGTGGCCCAGACCCCGACGGTAACCCAAGGCTTCGATCCGCTATCAGGAATGCCAAGATAAACAATATGCCCAAGGATAGGGTAGAGGCTGCTATCAAAAAAGCAAGCGGCAAGGACGCGGCGGACCTGAACGAGATTGTTTACGAAGGATACGGCCCCCACGGCGTGGCGATTCTTGTGGAAACGGCTACCGATAACCCAAACAGAACCGTAGCCAACGTAAGGGCTACTTTTGGCAAGGGCGGAGGACAGCTCGGAAATAGCGGCTCGGTCGCTTTTATGTTCGATAGAAAAGGTGTATTCAAAAAGGATGTGGGCGAGGATGACCCTGAGGAACTGGAAATGCAGTTTATCGAGCTTGGGGCTGAGGATATTGATATCGATGACGGAGTACTGACAGCTATCACCAGCTTCGAAGGATATTCCGATATGCAGCACGCACTAGAGGATCAAAACGTGGACGTTACCCATGCCGAGCTAGAGTATCTGCCACAAACTACCGTGGAGCTATCCGAGGAGCAGATGGATGAACTGATGAAGCTTATAGAAAAACTGGAAGAAGACGATGACGTTCAGAATGTATTCCATAATATAGGCTGATATTTATAAATATGCAACTATTAAAGCTATAAAATATAAAGGTGAAAATACATGATAATCCAATTTTCATATTTATAATGACCATAGTATGTTTAGGTTCGAATCTGTGTTATTCTATTCGTATAATAAAAGACCAATAGTGACACGAGTATTGTAATCTGACCAATAGACAGGTGAGCTATTAAGGGTTGGTCGTCGATTCTTAGAAAATCTATAAAAAATCTTAAAATTAAATACATTATTATATATGTAGATAATGTATATTTGTATTTAAACCACAAAAAAATATTAATTAGGTAAAAGATAATTTCAATTAAGTGGCTAAGTTCAATATTATAAATTTCTAAAGATGGACAGCAATTGGCTTCTATGCATCCTATACGACCAAAGATTTGAGGTATAATAAAACCTAATACATAGATGTTAATGTTAAAGCTTTTAAAAATTGAAATAAATATTGATATACCTAACATACTTCCCATAGATGATTGGGGCAATGGAAGAGTAAAATTAAAGTCGTAAATTAAGATACCTAAAACAAAACCAAAAATATATCCAACTACTAATAATAAAACAAAGCGATGAATCAAATTAAAATCTTGTAATACAATCCATATAAACGAAAAAAGAAATCCCACTTCAATCATTATCGAAAATAATGGGATTTCTTGTATCATGATAATTGACTTTACTAGTTTGTCAAATTAATATATATATGTTCTGTAGTTATAGCACCAATGAATGCAATTTCATTGTTCGATAATGTTTTATATTCATATAAACCTCTTGTTACTAGCAATTCAACATCTCCGTTTGTTAAAGAGGTTAATTGTGAGCTTGGAATTGTAAAACTACCGGAATCACTAGTATAATTTACATATCCTTCTTGGTTTGTATTTGGAATGATCTGAATCGCAATATTAGCATTCGGATCATACGTACCATTCCAGTTAATTACTAAGTCCGTTGCTTTCGAATGGCTATCACCGTTCGAGATATTTGAAATATCCATTTTAGAGGTTGGAGTTATTAAAGTACCTGTAAACGAAGGATATATACTTGTACCTGGCACATTCCAAGAGTAAGATGATCCAAAGTTGTAACTTAGATCGGAATTATATGAATATACAGTACCATTTGTTTCAGTATATGATATCTGATTCATTGCTTGTGAGTTTACAGTAACACTACCTACGTCTAACGCATAATCAGATCCGTCTAGATCATAAAAATTAGCATCGATAAATGAGTTTTCACCTATTGTCACCTTATCAGGTGCAACGTATGTATTATGTTGCATTAATAAGATTGAGGAAACCTTAGAGTAATCTATGGAATCTGGCGCTGGTGCGATATAAGCTGGCAGATTAATTTTATTTTCTTTATCTGCCGTGAGAGTATTTTCATCTTCACAAGATAAGAGCATAGTCATACATGTAACTAAAACTAGATGTATGATATATTTATTCAAAGTTTGCATTGAAACCTCTAATTTGTTTATAATTTCAACAGCTGCAGTCTAAACATGCTTCCATTGTTCTTGTTTTACATGATGGTACTGGGTCAAGCATTTTAAAGAAGGAACAATATAACGTTCCCTGTCCTGATCCACCTTGACCTCCATACGTTGCAGTTCTTTCAATTGTTAGAACACAACCCTCTTTAGTAAGGTCGCAACCCTGAATGGTTTGTGTAAATGGTGCACCACCTACCGATGGTTGAATAATTCTAGCACCACTCCAGAAATTACTACCACTTGGTCTTTTGGCAATAGTTTGATAATGTTCATTTCTTATAGGATTAGGGACTTCTTCACAATGCAAATTTATGGGACATGCAGGTAACTGATCTGGTGTCCTCAAACCTTATACTTGTAATATAATTTTGGTATCATCACAGCAATTAGTTTCATTACATGCAGAATAAAACAAACCGGATACAATAATAACTGATAGATATATGGTAGTGATCAAAAACTTTTTCACAATAAACGTCTTCATTTGGTTAGAATAACATTTTTGTAATATATATATATATCGCCTATATACAAAACGTTTACTAAATTTTTTTTTGCAATAACAGTGAAACTTATCCTCTTTTTATGATACGTATATTTATATAAGCATGCTAACCAAGAACTGAACGGAGTTGTGACTATGAGAATGTTCTACATTATCTCTATTTTTATTTTTTCGCTATCACTACGCGCCCAAGATTTTGAATGGACTATCGACGGGGGGTATCTTGATGCTAATAAATTCACTCTTGTCCTTGAAAAACATTTTGTCATAAGCCCCGACGAATCAAAGGTGGCCTATGTGGATTCGTGGTTCAACGGTAATATTTTCATCAGGGATTTGCTTACAGGGGATATTGTTGAACAACTCGACTATAAAGATAAAAGATTAAGTATCGAATCTCTATGCTGGATAAGTGACGGCAAATTGGCCTATGTATATTCTGCCGACCATGTACTCGGTATTTATGATCTCGAAAATAAAACTAAAGAGGAAAAGGAATTCAGGCTTTTTACTTACAATATGGAAGCGATTGATGATGATAATCTTTTGGCAGTCGTTAATGTAGGTGGAAGACTGAATTTTGCCAAGTATAATCTTACAAGCGAATCAGTTACCGATACAATTGAGGTGATGAGTAACTGGGGTAGAGTAAATATCAATTTCTCTGATGACAAACAGTATATATTCACTCCAGGTTTAGAGTCAACAACATCTAATAATACTATTTATAGAATTAGAAAGATATCAACAGCTGATTTATCTGTTGTAGATTCTACTGAAAGGATCTCGCTTTCATTCCCGGGGAAAATACAGAGTTTTAGCGGGCTATACCTTTTACCGAACAGAATCGACTTTCCAACCCCTAGAAACCCTTCAAGGCAGGGCAATGGTATGCAGTTTATTGTATTCGATGAAGATCTCAATATAGTATCTGATACTGAGACGCAAGGTGTTTTCGACTATATAGGTAATGACGGTAGCCGTGCATATCTGTATAACCCATTTGCCGATTTACGGGTAACTTACGATATCGGTGCTGATAAGTATTTGGACACTGTTCTCAATACGCCTTTAGGTGGGTATTTAAGCCAGTTAGATGAACGTATTTATCATTCTAATTTTGGTAAACTACAGGTGTATGACAATAATTATGTACTTACCAACGAGATCGATTTTACCCTGCCAGGTTATCCGCAGTCATTTGTAAGTGGATTCGCAAACCTAAACGATGAGGATTTCGTGGCGGGTTCTGCGTTCGGTAAACTTCTCAGATATAATACCGCTACCGGAGATTTTATTGAAGATTATAAAGTATATGAAAATGCTGTAAGAACTGTAAAAACCACCAAAGACTATAAATATATGGCTGTTGGTCTGCAAGATGGTATCAGGGTTTATAAGGATGATAACGAGATAATAAACGAGCGATACGAAGTAGCCTTGGATGCCGACTTTTCAACATCCAATAAATTCGTTGCTTTTTGTGCTTATAATGATAGTATCCGAGTGTACGATCTGGAAACGAAAAGCCTTAGGTCAGAATTTGACGGCGGAAGTTGGATAGACGCAGTAGAATTTTTAGATGATAATAGAATAGCGGTAGGAGAAGGTAAAGATATAGTAATCTATGATATAGACAGCGGCTCGGAACTGTTCCGAAGAAGTCTTTTCAGCACTGGTTTCGCAAATCAGATATCGGATTTAAGTTTATCGCCCGACGGCTCGAAACTTGCTATCGCTACTAATTATGATGTGCTCGGTATCATGAATACTTTCAGCTACAGCGTTAGTTCTACTAAGCCTATGGAAGGCTACAGCAAAACCGTGGAATGGGCAGAAGACAGCAAGCATCTGCTACTTATATGCACGCAGGAGATCATGTTCTACAACACAGAAAACGGCAACGTACTATATAGAACAGAAAACGTTTCAAGTAACGAAGAAAGTAGCAGCAACGAGAGATTTTCGGAAATGCTGATTTCCCCAGGTAACGAATACCACATCTACGCAACGGACTACCAGCGGATATCCGCGATAAGAAACCCATTAGGGCCTAAATCGGTTAAATCTTTTGAAATCGCCGAGTCTATCTACCCCAACCCCGCCCGAGATATAATCAATATCCCCGAAAGCCAGATAGGCAAGGAATATATGGTTACCGATATCGAAGGAAGGGTGGTAATGAGCGGCACGGCAGCCAATTCAGCCGATATATCTGCACTAGCCACAGGCACCTACCATATAATCTTCATATCAGATAATATCGGCGCTTACAGCAGGTTCGTGAAGAAGTAGGGTGGAAGTAGAGTAGGATAGTTGAGTAAAATTATATCAAAATAAATATAAAAAAAGGGGATTACTGAATAAGCAATTCCCTTTTTTTTGTAGCTTTTTATTTAATCTTACTTCGTGCCGCCATCAATAAGCATCGGGGCTTCACCGTTGGTAATTATTACCTTGGCATTTGGCGATTGCGAAAGATTATTGAATGCATCAATACTGCGCATTTTTATTATCTCATCCGATAAGCCGTCAGTAAGTATTTTCTGAGCGTCACGCTGGCCTTCCGCTTCGATTACTTTTCTTTTTGCCTCAAGCTTTTCTTTTTCGATTATATATTCCATGGTTTTTATCTCGCCTTCGGCGGCTATGGCTTGGCGTTCTGCTTCTAACTCTTCCTTTTTCAGAGTATATTGCATACGCATCACTTCCTGTTCGGCCGCTAGCCTACCTTCTATGGAGTTATAAAGACCGTTGGGTAGTTTGATATCTTTCATCAGCACTGTTTCAATAATGATACCCTTATCTTTTAGGTAAGCGTTCATTTTATCGGTTATTTCTTTTTCTATCAAAGAGCGCTCGCCGGAATGCATATCCTTCGCCATATAGCGTGCTGTTACATCTGATGCGGTAGAGCGGAAAACGCTGCTTATAACTTCTTCGTATCGCGGCCCGAGTGTCTGGATAAAGTCCTGAACGTTAGTACTCATAATCCTGTAGAGTATAGATATCCTGGATTCGATATTCAGGCCTTCTTTGCTCGGTAGCGCAAGGTTTACTTCCATATTTACCGTGCGGGTAGGGATCGTTTCCATTTGAGTAACCCCAGGGAACAGAAAATGAAGACCTTGGTCGTAAGTTCTTTCGGAAAGCTTACCGAAGGTTTTTTTTACTCCTACCTCCCCTGGTTGAACTGTTGTACAAGAGGTAAGTACGGCAAAGATACCGCATAAGTAGATCAGTGCTTTCATAGATAGCCCTCCGGGGAAAATGATGGATCGCAGATATTATTTATCTGCATTTATGATATATCCTTTAGAATGAATACTTAGAAAGGCTCTGGAAAGTTTCTCATGAGGCTATAGTAAATAAACTATGAGAATATTATCATTATTTTATCCCAAAACCACATTCTTAAGAACGGCTAATAGCAAAAAAAAATCCCCCGATCCTTAACCGAGGGATATGTAAAAGATTCATCTTTTGAAAGTATAGAGGGAACTTATTATACCCTTTCTAATACGGCGGCATAACCCTGCCCCACGCCAACACACATAGTAACTACAGCGAACTCCTTATCCTGTAATTCCAGTTCCAGCATAGCGGTGCCAGCCAGTCTGGCGCCCGTCATCCCCAAGGGGTGACCGAGAGCTATAGCCCCGCCGTTCGGGTTGATGCGTGGATCGTCATCTTCCAGTCCCCATTCCCGTATGCATGATAGAGATTGTGCGGCAAATGCCTCATTAAGCTCCATAATATCGATATCGTCCATACTCAGGTTCGCTCTTTTAAGTGCTTTCCGAACCGCTTCCACAGGGCCTATACCCATTATCCTTGGTTCTACACCAGCTACCGCCGAGGAAAGTATTCTCGCTTTGGGTTTAAGGTCATACTTTTCGCATGTATCATGATCCGCCAGAAGCAGCGATGCGGCACCGTCATTCACACCTGAGCTATTACCAGCCGTTACTGAGCCGCCTTTTCTAAATGCTGCCCTGAGTGAAGATAGTTTTTCTATAGTCGTGTTATGGCGGGGGAATTCATCAGTATCCACGATTATGTCATCCCCCTTTCTCTGCGGTATGGAAATCTGCATTATCTCTTTTGCCAAGCGGCCGTTTTCTTGTGCGGCTTTGGCTTTCATCTGGCTGTTGTAAGCGAATAAATCTTGATCCTCGCGAGAGATATTGAATTTCTCGACTAAGTTCTCGGCGGTTTCGCCCATAGCATCAGTTCCAAATCGCTCTTTGAGTTTAGGATTGACAAATCGCCAACCGATAGAGGTATCATACATTTCAGCGGCTCGCCCGTAGGCTTTGGGGTTTTTGCCTACAACAAACGGTGCACGGGACATACTTTCTACTCCACCAGCAATATATGCTCCGCCATCACCCAACTTGATTGCACGGTCGGAATTTACCACTGCCCCCAAACCAGAGGAGCAAAGTCTATTAACGGTTTCCCCTGGAACGCTCCAAGGCATACCTGCCAACAGGAGAGCCATACGGGCTACGTTTCTGTTCTCTTCGCCAGCTCCGTTAGCATTTCCCATAATTACATCTTCGATGTGTTCTTGCGGCAGGGATGGATTGCGTTCCATGATATTGCGTATAGTCATGGCGGCTAGATCATCCGGGCGAACTGGCGCAAGCGAGCCACCATAAGATCCAATTGGGGTTCTGATATAATCAATAAGATAAGATCGGTTGATATTCTTCATAGTCGGGGATCATTTTTCTTTTAATGAAATACTATAATGACAAATATAAGTACGTATGAGATATTTATATGATTTTTACTTTTTGGCAGTATACGGTTCACTTTTGTCAATGACCTGTGTCATTATTTAACTGTTTACTGCCAATTGAATATAATTATCATCACAGATTTATGACAGAAATATCACACGGTAACTATTGGCATATTTTTACTTATATACCCCAACAGAAAGCAACAAAGCTTCAAAAATAAAATCGAGTAAAAACACTTTTTATTAACAATAACTTAAAGGAGTTATAACAATGAGTATCTTTAAAGTAGATCCGTTTAACGGAATTGATACAATAGCGAGAAGAATGAACACTATCGCCAGAGAATTCGATAACGGCGTAGAGTTCGAGACCAGAGGATTCAGCCCGCGGGTTGATATCCGCGAGACAGAGGAGCAGTTCAGATTATTTTTAGAACTGCCCGGCGTAGATAAAGAAAACATCTCTATGCTGGTAACAGATGATAACACTCTGGAGATAAAAGGAGAAAAACCATCCCCAGAAGGCGAGGCGAAAATAGTACGTTCCGAAAGAGGTTTCGGAGAGTTTAAACGCGAGTTTATCCTACCGGAAAACGTGGACGCAGAAAGCATAAACGCAGAATTCAAAAACGGAGTACTGTCGGTTGAGATAAACAAAGTACAGCCAGTCAAAAAAGAGATTAAAATAGAAGTTAAATAATCTGATCTCAAATGATTGAACAAAAGCCCGACTAAATTAGTTGGGCTTTTTTATTTTATAAGTCAATGCACTTATTTTTTTTCTCGATGCATTTTATTATATTACTATACCATACAACGTGTATTGATTAATATTAGAGTATAAAATGAAAAACATCTTTATTACGCTTACCCTCGGCCTTTTGTCGATTCCTCTGTTTTCAGCTGATATATCTGGCAAGGTATCATTAGAGAACCCTTTCAAAACTATGGAAACTCCTCAATTGCAGGCCACGGCTGAGCTGATATCCATGGAAGAAGGCAAACCCAGCAAAGTATTTCCTATTATAGGCTCAGGTTTCTATTTTAATAATGTGGAAGCTGGTAAGTATCGCTTGGTTGTTACTCAAAATAGATACAGCTCCTACGTTGAGGATATCGTAGTTGATCCAGACTCAGATACCAAGCTTGATGTGGAACTAAAACTTAACGCTTTATCAGGAAGGGTTTCCGAAGATGTGGTGTTCGATAGAAATTATATCGTGCTAGAAGGAGATGAATTTGTAGTTGAAAACGGATTTTGTTTAAAAAATGGATCTTATGAAATTATTAATGCTGGCTCCCTGACTGTAGAAGAGGTCAAGGAAGATTGATATGTCCATCATTTAAGATATAATCGTTGATATATTCAAGCACCGACCGTAAAAAGGTTGGTGCTTTTTTCTTGAGATGCCATAATCAGTTCTTCCATATCTCAATATCTATATACCATTCAATATATTTTTGGCTATACCGTAGAATCCTAACATATTTATAGATAGTTTACAATTTAAGAATAAATAATGTAGGAAATTTATGAAAGTACTTGTGATAGGCGTTGGCAATATGGGTATGACTTATGCCGAAGGTATGTCCAACTCTGTATATCTAAACCGCCGGAACATAATGGTATATGATATATCCAGGGATATACAGCAAGAATTAGAAGATTTCCCTAAGTTTGATGTATTTGATGATCTTGAAGCTTGCATGCCTATAGCAGATGTGGTATTTCTAGCCGTAAAACCATATCATAGCGAAGAATTATTTGCCACACTCAAACCGATGGTCAAGCAAGATCAGATATTTGTATCACTCATGGCAGGGGTTACTTTAGATACAATGATACAAGCTCTAGGGGTAAAAAAGGTAGTTCGTGCTATGCCCAACCTCCCAGCTAAAATCGGCAAGGGAGTAACTTCTTTTACCGAATCCGAAGATGTTAGCCGTGTCGAACTAATAATGATCCGCAATCTTCTGGATACTACAGGCTATGCCATACACGTGGCAACAGAGAAATTCATCGACGCTTCAACGGGGATATCCGGCAGCGGACCGGCTTATGTATTCTATTTTATGCAGTCCATGATGGAAGCTGCTAGTAAAATGGGCTTTTCATTACATGATTCAAAAGTACTGGTATCCCATACTTTTGAAGGTGCGGTCTCATTATTCAACGAATCCGACCTGACCCCGAATATGTGGATGAAACGAGTAGCCTCCAAAGGTGGCACCACAGAAGCGGCACTCGACTCCTTAGAGGACAATAACGTTAAAGAACTGATAAAAGAAGCAGCCTACGCCGCATTCACCCGTGCCACTGAAATAGGGTAAAAGTACATTAAATAATCGCCTTTGTCACTCTGAGCCTGTCGAAGTGCCTGTCGAATGACGAAGCTCGTGTCATTCCAATCAAAACCCTAATTAAGCAACAATATACTCAATAGTCAGTTTTTCACTCACCCCATCTACACATAAAAGAGAACAAATATATTTCTGATATAATCATTTAAATACAAATTAATGTTTTGAACAACATTACTATTCAATCTCTATCTTTATTATATCACGCTTTTTAGATACCATATCCATTTTCCCTTGGCCGGGGACATTCATTTTTGAATTACTTATTATCGTATAATCCATCTCTTTGAATATTTCCTGTTCTATGCTATAAACGGCTGTGCCTTCCCCGCTAACATTCATTTCAATACTTTTCATAGCTGATAGCATTTTGTTGGCCATTTCTGTATCCATACCCTCTTGATTTTCTGATTGTAATTCAGGCTCTATAACATTCTTAATAAACTGGCTGTCAAACCTGAAATAGGCAAAATCATTATCGATCTTTTCTAGAATGAATAAATTATTTTGTTTTCCGAAAGACAGTGAAGATGGCATCAAAACAGATTCAGCAGGATCTACAAATGAAGTGTCACCGATCTTGGCCTCGCCATAAGGCATCAATTTTAACCATTGCGGTTGCATGGCAGTGAAAAAATAAGAAATTGCATATGCAGTGGGGTCGCCGTTATTCGTTTTCGGATCTACCACTGGTTGAATATTTCTATCATATGGAGAATATGAATAATTGAGTCCAACAAACTCATCTAAATCAAACGGCTCTTCTTCCTTATAAGGCTAGTCACTACTTTCGAATCTTTTGATATCAAGATTAAAGGGAATATCACCGGAAATATCTTTTTTTCCTACCTTTAGTATCAAACCTTGATAAACTGTATCATATGCTGTTGTGTCAATATTAGGGGTTTCTTTTTCCAGAGTTGGACTCAACTCCTTCTGAAATTAATGTCATTGACTGAGAATTATATGTAACGCTGGATATTCTGTAATTGGTATTCTCAATCAGTTCGGGATGAATATCAAATGTATTCACGTTTTGCTGAGGTGTAAAAGAAAAAAGGAAACCAATAAGGCAAATAATCTTAATAGAAATCTGGGATGTTTTAGTTAACTATCAACTAAAATAATGAGTTTACCAGAACCTTCTACTATTTCAACTGTCTTACGGAACGCTGTAATCTAAATAAGCAAGATACTTCTTTAATGATCCGTATGAATATCCAATCATACTGATGTATATTACAATACTAAGAATATGGATAAAATAATATTTAGCTTGAATGAAAGCAAAGCACTTGTATTGGGTTTTTGGGCTGATACTGATGGTGGCAGCACTATATCACCAATGGTCAAAACCATTTGAACTATATCCTTATGATGATGCACTTATGTATTATAGGTATGCCCATAATATAGTTGCAAATGGTGTTTTCGGCTGGAATTTAGAACCTAGCAATGGCTGCACCTCTACTTTGTACACTCTGATAACTAGTGGTAGTTATTATTTTCTAGAGTCTTTTGATATCAGCCACACCCCAGAAACGCTGATGATGCTTCAGTCCGTTTTCTTTTACATTGCTTTTATCGTGCTTGTGATCTGGGTTGTAAAAAAACATAAGCCCGATCTGCTGTATAAAATATGGTTCTTGCCACTGCTCTGCCTTCCCTTAATGTTGCGTAACGCTTTCAACGGTATGGAGACTAGCCTGGCGATATTATTATTAGCTTTACACCTTTTATTTCTATACCGGATAAAAGAAGAAATCAAAGACTCCAAGATAGGACTTTCCAACTCTATTGTGTTATCATTGTTAATATATCTGAATTATTCAGTTCGTCCTGAATCATTACTCTTCCATTTTGTGATATATTCCATACTCCTGATAATGGCTTTAAAATCAAAGGGTGATTGGAAGTGGTTGTTCAACCTGGGTCTTATTACAAGTGTGTTTATTATTGCTGATTCTTTGATAAGGTATTCATATTTCGGCTATGTGTTCGCTTTACCTGTTTATGTAAAAACGTCGGGGTTCTACGAAGGTGATAAAATTCAAAACCTTTTCAGATCATCATATTTTCTTTTTATGTCTTTGGTATGTTTTGCTCCGCTGATATATATTTCCCTATTGGACAATATAAAAGTGAAAGGTGTCTATACTGCCATTCTGTTTTCTATGATAGTAGTTATATCATATTTAGCCACAGTAGAACAAATGATGGGGATGGCGGGAAGGTTTTATGTGCCGTATTTATCACTTTTAATTATCTCTATAGCACTGTTCAATAAACCGCTGAAAAGTCATTCAACAAAAAAAACGATAGGTGCGTTCATAGTTACAGCTTTGATTTTGATCTCTGTAAAAATCTATGATTATAGCGAATATATTACATGGGGTGAATATGATGAAAAAATCTCAGAAAAACACTATATCCCACCTAAAAAAGATAAGCACGTACTGCAAGAAGATAAATACATATTAATAGCTAAAGAACTCGCAAAAATAGATGATAAATATATTATCGCATCAGGTGAACATGGCGCCATAGCAGCTTATAATAAAAACAAGACAATAATCGACATTATAGGTCTGCATAATGAAAGTATAGCATTCGGGGAAGATATTTTAGAAACTGTAGTTGAAGCAGACCCAGACATAATACAATTGCCATATACGATATACCTATCATTACGAAAGAATTTTATTGACTACTACGCCAACAACCCCGATTATTATTATATGCCTGATAAAATGATTATGGGCGTAGTCATAAAAAAAGATATTGATGATTATGAGAATATAAAGAAAGCAATCGAGGCAATTAAATACTGAGAAAATATGAAAACAAGATTAGGCTATTCTCCTACATACCACCCAGCCCCCGCCAAGTAGCAGCAGCACCCACCACCAGTCCCATACGGGGATGATAACGGGCACAGGTAGGGTTGGGCCTCCAGGATCATGGATAGTTCCGTTAGGTAGCTGGTCAAAATCACCGAACTCGCCGTCCCTCAGTGAAAGTGTTACTACAGCCTTGGGGCTACCGCCGATAATCTGTGTGGAATAAACGGCATTATTAAAATCAAGGTAGCGGGTGAGAGAATCAATTTTTTTATAGTTGCCAGTTGAGAGGTCTTGCGCAGAGTGGAATATAAGATCAACATCCGCTATTGATTCGTCTATTTTAAATTCAACTAAGCCGTAAGGATAATAATACTCATCACTTTGGTCGCTTTCAGCTTTTACCGCAACATCATAAACCGTTTTGCCGCTCTCCGCTACAAGTGTAATATATGATTCTTGGTTGAAAGATAAGATGGTAAAAACATGGCTTTGCACCGAATCCGGTGTGCCGTCCTGATTGCCGTCAATAGCAATTGGATAGATGGTATAAGTTCTTTCCGTCCCGTAGGTAGTTCCGAGAGGGTTGGTTGCCCATGCTCGAGCATAATATATGCCCGGTGGTTGATCTTGAAAAAGCTGCTGGAAGGCTCCTTCCCCAGAACCGTTACTGGTAAGTACCGCACTGCCTATTTCAGGATTAGGATTATTGGAATAAACAAAACCTCGCTGTGTTGTTAAATTACCGTCATCGGTAACCGCCCCGTTATAAAGTAGGGTATTGAACTTTTGCTTTGAAGGCTGATAAAACTCTACAGATGGGATATTAGCATCAATCCCGAATTTATACTCATAAGCTCCTATATCAATAATTCCAGCTATAGAATCTACGGAGTTTAGTTTCCTTTCAAAGCCAGGCCCTCTAATATCAGTTGTTGTGGAGTTTAATGCGTTGCTACCGGCATCAAGTAACGGGGAATTATAAGCTGGTACATAATTCTGAGCTGCGGCATTTACGAAAAGAGGATTGGATGTAAGGTTGTTATTTATTGCTGTAAATGTGCCAGCACCTGCTATATCGTTGCCCGAGTTACCGTAAAGGCTGAAATTAAGTGTCGCCGATCCTGCAGCGATATTTGCCTCCGCTCCCGTTGTCGCTGTATTACCCCATAATATAGAGTTGTTAAGTGTGAAGGATCCGGAGGTTTCTAAATATATGCCGCCACCCAACCCTGTAGCTGCATTTTCAGTTATAGTAACATTATTTAATATATAACTCGAGCTGTTGTTTATTGCCAAACCTGCCCCATTTGCAGCTTGATTTGCACGTACCAAGCAATTTGTAAGAGTGACTGTGGAATTATCAAGAATATACATTCCCCCTCCGTCACCCGTTGCAGTATTATCTTCGAAAATGCAGTTTTCAAAAACAGGCGATCCAGAAAATGCGGTTACAGCTCCGCCTTGCATCGCAAAATTATCATAGAAGTGACAGTTGCGTACCGTGAACTGAATATCATCAAAATAGATTCCTGCCCCTCTCTGGTTTTCGGCATCTACCGCATCATTCGCGTTACCCCCGGTAATACTGAAACCATCAATAATTGCGGTTAAATCAGTGGAAAGCAACGGTTGTAAAATGACATGGTACGAGTCAGAGTTATCTCTACCATTACCATTTAGATCACCAGATAGGATTGTCTCATTCTCTTCACCTCGTCTGTAGTTCTCTCTTTCGTTAATCGAGGTTTCATCTCCACTAAAGCCTCCGTACCACTCTATTCCAGCACTCGTTCTGAAATATACGCCTCGTCCGGCACCGTTTGCTGTCGGTATGTATCTTCCCGAAGCAACCCATAGCTGATCCCCGGGCGAAGCAGCGTCAATCGCATCCTGCAGCACATTATATGCGTCAGCCCAGGTCGTGCCGTCGTTATTGCCAGCAGCATCATCATTAACATAAATAGTAGCCGATAGAGCTATATTTACAGCAATGATCAAGAATGATAATATGGTGAAAATCCTTTTCAGTTTAGCCAGTCCTTGTTTAGTTGACATAATATCGGCATAAACCAATGCTACTTTAGCTAAAACAAATACAATCCAAAAATATAGAAAATGAGATCCAGATTGATATCATCGTAAAAGAGAAAAATGAACAAAACCCCTACTTTATGGATTTAGTAGATGTTTTTATTATATTGTATTAATAGTTGACGTTGGAACATTAATCTGGATGAAAGAACACGTAATGCAATTATCAGATTTCCCGATAGACCATATTTTGATCTTAAGAGAGAGCGGCATTGATAAGTTACAGTTCCAGTGTGATGTGATGGAGAAATTCTTCGATATTTCTAAAGGCGCTATTAGCCCCCTCCACGAATTAGCTTACAGGCATTCTTTTTTTAAGAAAATTGATACTTTTCTATCGAGTCCTGATCCTATTTCCGTACATACTATTAATACTCAGATTGATAAAACAGAGTATATCGTTACATTCAAAATTAACGGAAATGGTATTGTTGGCATTATCCAAGAGCTTCCAGATCCCTATTTTAAATATTGGAAAGAACGAAATTACTACAAGTCGATTCTCCAAAACACTCATACTTATGTATTAAGAACTGATTTACAAGGCTACTATACTTATGTTAATAGCCACTACATCAATACATTCAAACATATCCATGAAGAATTTATAGGTGTGAACTCTTTACTCACTATCGCCCCGGAAAATAGAAAAAAAGGCCCTTGATATATCAATAATGTGTAAAGAGAATCCAGGAGAGAAATTCAAAGTACATTTATCAAAACTACTTAAAGGTAAAGTACAAAGAAATCTGTGGGAGTTTAGCGCTATATCGGATGATGAAGGAAATATTGTCGAGATCCAATGTATAGGATATAATGCGACTCCAGAATTAGAGTTAGCCGATAAGTTAGAGCATGTTGTGTATAAACACAAAATGGCGGAAGAGGCTGGGGAGTTAGGTATTTGGGAATACGACTATGAAGATGATTATCTCATTTGGGATGATAAGATGTTTGATATATATGGGAAAGACAAATCTGATTTCAGAAACTCTTTTATTGATTGGGAAGAAACAGTAATAACAGGAGAAGCGGAGGAGGCTAAAGGTCTTTTGCAAAACAGTATAGATAAAGGAGAAAAGTTTAAAGCAACTTTCAGGATAAATGCAAAAGGCAAAATTAAATATATCGAGGCTTTCGGGCAGCCCTATACCGAAGAAGGTAAGAGAAAAATCATTGGTACTAATAGGGATATTACTGAGAGAGAAATGAGTAATGCGAAAAGCAGAAGACTATTGGAACTTGAACAAAAAGTATCTATGCTTGGCAATATTGGGGGCTGGGAATATAAGATAGAAAATGAAAGATTAATATGGACTGATCAAATCTTTAGTATTTTTGAAAAAATAAAAATGAATCTCTTAATGTCGAGGATATACTTAATCAGTTTATCGAACCGGAAAACGGTTCTAGAATCAAAGATTTACTGTGCCAGTTATTAGATAAAGGTACTAAATACGATGAAACCAATAAACTGTACACTGATAAAGGAAATATAAAATGGATAAGGACCACTGGCTATAAAACAGATGACGGGAAAAAACTGATTGGGGCAATCCAGGATATTACAGATTATAAAGTTCAGGAAAAAGCATTAATTGAATTCAATAAAAAAACAATAAGACTTACTGAAATAATTAATTCTAAGCTAGCTATATCTTACTCAGGCCCTAACGGAAAGATCCTGGATTGCAATGATATATACTTAAAATATTGCGGATATACTCGAAGAGAGATTTTACAGGCAAATGGATATAGAATGGTGAGTTCTGGCTATCATCCAAGGGAGTTTTGGAATGATTTACCGAAGAACAAAAACAACAGTTATTCAAGAGATTTTCTAAAATCAACAATACCCCTACGGGTGGAGAGCATTCGATAGGCCTTGGTTTGGCAATCGTTGATAAAATCTGTAAAAAGCTGAACATAGAATTAGATGTTGAAACTTATAAGAATCAAGGCTCTGAATTTATATTGGAATTACCTACCGAAAGAAATAAAAAAGTATATCAGTTACGGAATACCCTCCTCCATACAAACCAGCCAGCACTGATTAGCAGCAGCACCCACCACCAATCCCATACTGGTATAACATTTACCAGTACAAAAGATGGGCCGCCGGGGTCGCGGATTCGGCCGTCCTGCTTACCGTCAAAATCGAAGATTGAGCCATCGATGAGCGTGAACTCTGCAAAAGGCACAGATACGCCGTCTATTAGCTCGGCACCCAATACCGCTGCGCTAAGCTCTACAACGGAGTTGGCGGCAGTCAGTTTGCGGTATGTGTAACCTTCAAGAGTGGGGGCATTGTGGTAATAGACTTTTATAGTCGCTTCACCACATGGCACACTGAAATCGATAAGCCCGAACGGGAAAACGATACTGCTGTCAGTATCGGCTTCATAATTTGTTACCGATAGAATAGAGTCGCAGCCGCTTACCTCTACCGCTATATAACTGTTGGATACCGATACCAAGCTCGCTACATTAGTTTGGTCGGCATCTGGCACCCCGTCTCCGTTACCGTCGCCGGAGTTTGGAGCGGAAGTTTCTTCAGCCGTAGAGGCGCCGTCTCCGTCATAATCAACTGGGATTATTATTTCTGGAATAGGATATTCATTGCCATACCAAAAGCCGTGAAAAAGCCTGTTTCCACCGCCACTACTTATTCCTACAGCCTCAATCCCAATAGATCCGTTAAGTATAAAATCAGAAATAGTAGCACGTATCCCACCTGAATTTAAAGTCTGCCTAGTTATAGTCTGGGAGACTAAACCAGCGGTGACTATAATCAGAATAAATACTTACAATATCGATATATATAAAGCTTTTTACATATCAGTATTTAATCATATAGTTAACTGAAAGGTTTTTAGGGCGGGTTTCGTTCCCGCCTGCAGCACTTGATCTACCCCAATTAGCTACACTACCCGTACCATATAAATTATAATTACCAGAATTACTCCCTGAGACTCCCCTGTATGAAACTTGATTACTTCCATTTAACCCACCATTTGATGGTGTACTGCTCACTGTTAAGTGTAAGTGACTTCCTAACGCATCCCCTTTCAAAATCTCAACATTATCACCAGTGTTTCCTCCTGCGTTTGAAGCTGTTCTACCAGCTGCGTCTGTATCATTTCCGGCACCGATATCTAACCCACGAGCAAAACGCCCACGGAAGTCCGGCATGTGAAAAGTGATAGAGCCATCACCAGCCCCATAGGCAGTACCTATGATCGCAAATAAATTAGCGTAAGTTGTTCGGGATACTGTTTGCCCATTACAAAGCAACCAGCCTGTAGGCGGGGTTACTCCAGCAAACATATCAACTATACCATCTGGTGTGGCATTGATAGCGGTCGGTGCAGAAGCTAATGCTGTCCTGGGCGAAAGCTCAGTCCCACCTACTGTTATACCCAGCCAATATTGAGTATCAAAAGGTAGATTAATAGGCGTATTCTCGCCGATCACCACGGAGAATACACCTGATTCTACCGCTACAGTTCTCGTTTCATTCCATAGCGCGGAACCGCCACTCGCTACATTATATATTCTGAATGTTATTGATTCCGAACCCGAGGTAATTGGCTGCCCTAGATTATCGGTAAGGTAGCCCTGATAGTTCATAGTGCGTGGCGTTTGGGCGGAGGCCGATAGTGCCAGCATTATTACTATCAAAATATGTAGGAAATTGCTTTTCATTTTCAGAACTTCCATGTTCTTATTAAAAGTTAATATCCTTTTTTATCGGCAATAATTCAGATCGCTTAATACGCGGATCTGCGTATTTTTCGGATAGTTAAAATAGGAAATGATCGGAATGGCTATTCATCAGTACCCATTGCATTTAAGGCCAATAGTACTACTAATGCTACGGTTGCCATCATAAGCGATAATGACTGGCCGACTTTCTCAATAAGTGAGTTAGAATAATATACAAAGCCGGATATAACCCTTGGCAGCTCTACTAAAGCATATTCAGGGTAGGAATAATTATCATAAACAACAATCAGATTTTTAAGCCATAAGATTATCAATAGAACTAAACCTATAATAATAGGCGTCTTTTTATCCTTAATTAAAAAGAAGGAAGCTATAACAGAATATATTGATATTGGAAGATAAATTTCATTAAATAGATTGATATCAATATTCTTTACCTGGCTGAGATTGACATCCGCAGGGTTGATAAAGTATGTGAGAAAAGATATAAAAGTACCTTCAAGCTGCTGGATATCGACATATCGGAGTAATATATCTCTATCAGGATTAATAAAAATATCGAACCAGCTCTGATAACTCCATGCAATTAGCATATCTACATGATCATAAAATAGACCCACAAGAATAATGACTGATAATGCTACAGCAGAATAAAGTATTCCCTTTTTATTAATCGATCCCATATCAAAAAGCCAGCTTATTGGCTGGCCATTTTATCCAAGCAAACCACATAACTAAGGATACTGCTATAAACATAATAGGGAACACAGTTTCATGGAATAGATCAAAGGAGGAACTTGACTCGCCGAAAATATAAAACAGACCAATAATACGAATTATATTTAAAAAATAAAGTAATAATATCCCTAATAATAAACCTGCGGCTTTTTTCTTCCATTTTGCTGGATATGCAATTAGTGCGGCTATAAAAACTATAAACTGATCAGTACCATCGCACCCATAGCTCAGCGCCATGGAGCGACCCGCACCATTGATAAACTGACCTGAAGAACTGACACCTTCACTGAATAGGCCGATAATCCCACTGGCCAGCCATGCTGAACCATTTAAATACGGCTGAAGAAAATCAGTGCCAGTAACCGCTATCAGTCCATAGTAGAAAAAAATAATCCCGATAAAAATTCCGAGAAAACGATAAGCCTGCTTATTATTCTTACTTTTCATATAATAAAAACGGGGTATTAAGTGCCCCGCTATTACGATTAAACTATGCTTGTGATACCTTGCAAATCGATTATACCAACCTTCTCCTCACCGCCCAGAAGCCTCCTAGCCCCATAAGCGCGATAAATCCATACATCGCCCACTGCCCCATAGTTGGTATAGTGGATGTGGTGAGGGTGGCAGGTGTACCAGTAGTGAAGTAATCACTTGTTGCGCCGCTGCCAATAAAAGGTACAAGGCGTACCGTGTACCCTGTCTGCATAGCAAGCCCCGAAAGGGTAAAAGTAGTAGCTTGGTTGTCGGTAATAATACCGCCAACAGTTGACTGGCCTATAGTATTCCCCACGTTATAAGTTGTGTTGTCAGTTGGCAGATCAGTGAGTACCGTACCCGTGCGGTAAAGCACTAGGTAGCCGTCGTTACTTGTGGAAGCTGGGCTGCTAAATGATAGGGAGAGAGTATTTTTACCCGCCCCTTCTACAAAGAAGCTGGAAGGGTGAGTGGGTGGGGGGGGAGGCCAAAATATATATGCTGCACCATTATTGTTGATATTTGCGCCGATAACTGAAAAATGACCACTAATATCAACAGATCTTCCAAATATAGAACTCGCCGATCTATCATTAGCCACGATCTTGTCTGCTTGAACCCATTGGTCATTTGTATTATTATACTCATATATGTAAGCTGAACCCGCTTGTAAAAGTTCATTGTTACCTAAGACATCGTGATCCTCAAACAATGCACCCGATATAGCTCTATCACCGTCAATAGAAACTGATCCTCCGAATCTATCATAAGGCTGTGCGTCACTGGCGACTATTTTATCAGCAAGTTCCCATGTGCCAGAACTGTTGTTCCTTTCATAAATATATGCTGAACCGGCATTCGCTATACTTGAAAAATCGTCACCGTTGGCGCCAAAAATCGCTCTATCCCCATCTATAGATACTGATCCTCCAAATTCATCATAAGCACTTCTATCATTAGGAACTATCTTATTTTCTATCCATTGGCCTGAACCGCTGTTGTATTCAAAAAGATATACAGACCCTGCGTCAACTAGTTGATTGCCCCCTAGTGCATCATGGTCTTCGTTGTAAGCACCGATTACTGCATAGTCACCACTAATTGAGACAGAATACCCAAAACGATCACCTGTCGATGCATCGCTAGCAACCAATTTATGGGATTGCTGCCATAAATTCGTTCCACTATTATATTCAAAAATATATGCAGCACCAGTTTGGCTATTCAATTCGAAAGCTCCGACTATCAACTTATCGCCAGAAATAGAAACTGAGGAGCCGAATTTAGCGAATATTGTTCTGTCTGAAGCTGCGATTTTTTGTATTTGTGACCAAACACCTGTAGTACTATTTCTTTCAAAAATATAAGCTGCACCTGCATCCTGAACAAAGTTCATTAGTGCTGCGTCACGCGGATTATTTCTACAGCTTACCAGTATTATATCGCCGTCTATCGATACTGAATAACCAAAGTTCCCAGCAAAAGTTCTATCACCTGCAACTATTTTCTGAACCTGCTGCCACTGATTTGTATTTGTATCCCGCTCATAAATGAAAGCGGCACCTGCAGCTGTTAAAGTATTATTACCTAACGCATCAGTATCATCCGTAAAATTTCCTATTACCGCATAGTTACCATCAATAGATAAAGAGTGGCTAAATTGCCCATTAGACGCGATTTTGGTCAACTGCTTGTAATCAATCTGTGATAAACAGCAAAATGTCGCTATCATCAATAATGATGCTATAGTAGATAATTTAGTTAAGCTATTCATAGTATAAATGCATACCTTGTCAATAATGTAAAAATTTAGGATGCAAAATTACTAAAATATTTTTTAAATACAATAGTTTTAATGTTTCTTGTTTTATTTTAGTTTATTAATCATATATAGCATTTTCTTTATTGATTGCACAATAGAAATATCCGAATACTTATTTCAAAAATCCTAAACAATTCTTCTTTTAATTCAATCAAGGTCTAAAAAGGTTTCATTTGTTGTTGAATATTAGACTGCTTTGTTTCCATTTGTTTCGTTATATGCTTCCTGTGTGCCTACTCTGGCGTGAGCATACCGACGGACATGTGCGGCCTCAGGCCGTTATACAGATCTATTAACTCTGTAACCTGTCTTCTCAGCATGAGGAAGTCCTTAAAGCGGGAGTCCAGACTGAAATTGTCCTGCAATATATCCTGACACTTACAAAGGCATATCTGACTTATCTTTTACGAAGCCGACCACCCTGGACTGACCGTAGGTCTCAATTATCGGGGCGGGCTGGTTGCCTTCCCCTGCGTCCACGAGGTTGTCCTCCACCTCTTTACAGGAGTTTACAAGTAGCGAAAAGGCGATTATCAGTAGCAGGTTGAGCTTTCTCATGGCAGTAAATCTATATTATTGTATTCATATGATAGTATAAATTACTCTTTTTGCGGTAGATAGCGATAGGCAGACACACAAAAGCCCCTCCACATATCCTGCAGAGAGGCCTCTTTAGCTAAAATGTCTATGTATTTTCTTTACTGGCCTACGTGGCTCTTGTATGCTTCTACATCCATCAGTTCGTCAAGTTGGCTTGGGTCGGAAAGTTCTACTTTTACCATCCAGCCGCCCTCGTAGGGGTCGTTGTTCACTGTTTCGGGGTCGTCGTTAAGCTTTGTATTTACTTCCAGTACTTTTGCGTCAACTGGCGCATAAAGATCAGCTACTGTTTTCACTGCTTCAATCGTACCGAAAGATTCGCCTTTTTCAAGCTTCTCTAAGTCTTCCTCTATATCAATATAGACCACATCGCCGAGCTCACTCTGGGCGTGATCCGTAATGCCGATATAGCCTGTTGTGCCATCCACTTTTATCCATTCGTGGTCATCGGTATATTTTAGTCCGTCAGGAAAGTTCATTCTTTCTCCTAATTATCTAATGTTCTTTATTTCATCAGTTGATTTTTGCTATGCAAAAGTAATAAAACGCCTCGATAGTAGTGCTATACTCTGTTATCTATTTACCGTAATTCTGCTATAGCGGCTTTACCATTTTGTCCAGTCGTTCCTTTCAAGGTACTTAGTATCAAAGTTACCAGAGTGGAAATCCGGGTTTAGCATCATCTTCTTATGGAACGGTATTGTCGTTTTGATGCCTTCTATCACCATTTCATCAAGTGCGCGGTACATTCTGCGTATAGCCTCGGGTCTGGAGTTAGCCGTTACTATCAGCTTGGCAACCATCGAGTCATAATGCGGCGGCACCACATATCCTTGATAAATATGGGAATCCACCCTTACACCACGGCCACCTGGGAAATGCAAGCTTTCTATCCTACCTGGCGTAGGCCTGAAATCTTTTTCGGGGTCTTCGGCATTGATACGGCATTCGATAGAATGGAACATCGGCTCTGTTTCTTTTAGCGATAGCTTTTCTCCCGCGGCAACCATTATCTGTTCTCTTATCAGATCAACCGATATGGATTCTTCAGTTACCGGATGTTCTACTTGGATACGAGTATTCATTTCCATAAAGTAGAAATTATCTTTGCTATCCACTAAATACTCTATTGTGCCGGGGCCTACGTAGTTTACTGCTTTTGCACCTTTTACCGAGGCAACTCCCATCTTCTTTCTAAGCTTGGGAGATACGACAGGGGATGGCGCTTCTTCGATCAGCTTTTGGTGCCGGCGCTGTATAGAGCATTCCCTCTCGTTTAGGTGGATTATATTACCGTGGCGATCCCCGATTACCTGCACTTCGATATGGCGTGCGTTATCAACCAGCTTCTCCATGTACAATGATGGGTTGTTGAACGATACGTCGGCTTCATTGCGGGCTGTATCGTAAGCTTTTTTGAGATCTTTCTTCTCATATACAAAGCGCATACCCTTACCACCACCGCCTGCTACAGCTTTTATCATTACCGGATACCCGATTTTATCAGCTACTTTCTCGGCGTCCTCAAACGATGAAAGTACGCCCTCAGAACCAGGCACAACTGGCACACCAGCCTTTTTCATGGTTTCTTTGGCTACGGACTTGTCACCCATCTTGTTTATCGCCTCAGCCGAGGGGCCGATAAAGATAATATCATGATCCTGACATATCTGGACAAAATCCGCGTTCTCCGATAGAAAACCATAGCCGGGGTGGATAGCGTCGCTATTTGTCACTTCGGCTGCGGCTATTATGGATGATATCTTGAGATAACTGTCTTTTCCGGCTGGCGGCCCTATACATACAGCTTCATCTGCAAACTTTACATGTAGTGATAATTCATCGGCGGTAGAGTAAACAGCTACTGTTTTGATACCGAGTTCCCGGCACGCTCTAATAATTCTTAATGCTATTTCGCCACGGTTGGCGATGAGTAGTTTCTTTATCATATTTTGCTAAGTGTGATTTTCTCTTTTGACAAATTAAATAATTGAACGCAGTTAAGTATATGTCGGTACGTATCTTATTGTTATTGCTGCTCTGTATGATATCATCGGCATCGGTTTATTCCTTAGTATCAGCAGATACAACTCTTATTATCCAGCCGCCGATTGACTCTCTTCAGGTATTGATACATAGATCTGATATTGATACTTCCCCTAGTAGCGAAGCCGTATCTGAATCTATCCAAGATGATGATATCGATATCCGCATAGTTGCAGCTGGTGATACCCTGAACGCTAAGTTAAAGGAAGATAATGAATCCCTTAGTATCTTTATATTGAGCGATCGAACAAGCAGTGACAATAGTGAAAAACCAAATAAATTTAAGAGAAAACTCCGACTGATAGTTACAGGTAGCGATACATGGAACTTCAGCGATCAGAGCCAGGCGTTCACGGGCGATCTTCCTATTTATGGTAATATGTCACTCCATATCGGCTATGATGTCAGTGAATACCTGAATCTATTTATTTCAGGCGGTAGCGAGCAGTACCCGCATTTCAATATTCTCGAGAACAGAGCAGGCCAGTTCACAGCAGAATCTATCCAAACGGTTGAATGGTTGGGCGTTAGCCTCAGGTTGGGTGCTGATGACCTCTTTTTTAGCAAAGTAAGCCCAAGCTTATTGCTCAGTGGCGGGATAACACAATATGGCACCATTTTCAAAGTCTTTCCGAGCATAGCATACACTATAGAAAGCAGTTTCTCTATCGGCTTGGGATATGAATTCGTTGGCTTGGGATTCGATACTCAGGATGAAACGGTTTTAGCTACCAAACATGGCCCAGGGGTTATGTTTTCTTATATATTCGGTAATCAATAAGGTCAGATATGTTTTTTGCAGAACCAATACATAGAGTGATAGGCTTTATTCCGGCGCGAGCCGCCTCCACCCGCTTGCCTAATAAACCTTTGGCTATGATAGCCGGTAAGCCTATGATCCAACATGTGTGGGAAGGTGCAAGCAAATCAGAACGTATGGATAAGGTAATAATCGCTACAGATACCGAAGAGATAGCCGAAGCTTGCCGTTCATTCGGTGCCGAGGTTTTATTGACCCCAGCCGACTTGCCTTCTGGTACAGACCGCATCGCCTATGCCTACGAAAAACTCGATCTGGATTATGACGCGGTAGTCAACATACAAGGTGATGAACCGCTTATCGATGGAAATGTAATCGATATGATGATAGATGGTCTTACGGGTTCGTTGGCAAATGTCGGTACGCTCATCAAACGTATAAAAACTGAAGAAGAGCTGCTCGATCCCAGCAACGTAAAAGTCGTGATGCAAAAAGATAATACCGCTCTTTATTTTTCCAGAGCCCCGATACCCCACGTGCGTGATACCGGTAAAGGATTTGATCTTAAAAGGCAGGCATACTATAAACATATCGGGATTTACGCATACCGGGAGGCTGCGTTAAAAGCTTTTTCCAGCCTACCACCCAGCGAACTCGAAGAATCCGAGAAGCTAGAACAATTAAGGCTCCTCCAGAACAACTATAAATACATCTGCGTGGAAACCGACAAAGATTTCATCGCCGTAGATAATCCCGAAGATATAGCAAGGGTAGAAAAGATAATGGGGTAGGGGGATACCTACTATATTACTATTACCTTACCGCAGATAATCAAAAAGTGATATACGGCTGATAGTGGAACCCACCTGGAGGGCATATTGAAGCGTCGCTTCTTCTTTCTTCAGTTCAATAGCCGCTGCCGCTACGTCCGTATCTTCCACCATCGAGCGAAATTCTTTTAGCCTGATCTGTTCTGTATCAAGCTGGGAACGGATGATTTCCAGACGCTCGATTTTACCACCGTTACGGCCAGCCGCCTGGTTTATCCTATCAAAATGATTGGACAGCTTTTTCTGAAGATCCTCTACTTTAGCAAAATCAGCGGGGCTGATCGCGTTTTCCAATCCTCTCTCATTTCCATCAGAATCATATTTGATGATATTTATCATATCAATCATATCCCGGAAAACTTCCAGAGAATTATTTCCGAATATATCAGCGGGTTTCGTATTGACCACTTCGGTATAATACTCGTCCTTGCTTACGTATCTGTCCTCGTTATTCCCAACGAATCTTACGGATAATCCTGAGGGATTACTTTCGGTACTTTCGCCGTACTCCACAACAAAAGGTGTGTTGAGCGGCTCACCGTTATTCGGGTTATCGGTATAGAACTGGTTCTGGTTTCCGCCGAATAGATATACACCGTTAAAATCCTGATTCGCGGATTTTATCATATCTTCCATATAACCGCGGATATTATCGGCTACGACAGGTGCCGCGCGCACATCATTCAGGAACGAACCTATGGCTTCCTGGCGCACCATCTGTACGTAATCACCCATATTATACAAGGTCTCGTCAACGGCATACATCTCCCTGAGAGTCTCATCGATAGTCCCAGAAATAGAATCGTTCTGCCTGATCTTAGCTTCAACCCTTTTTAAATCGATCAAGTCCTGAGGGGAATCGCCTATCTCGGTAATTTTCTTACCCGTGGATAATTGCTTCTGGACTTTCGCCATCCGGCCCTGTATATCAGGTACATGGGATTGAATTGGTGCGTACTGGGATTTTAAGGATATTCTCATATAGCTTTTCTACCTACCCAGATTGATGATAGTTGATAGCAGCTCATTGGTAGTAGTTACAACACGGCTGCTGGCTTCAAACGCCTGCTGGAACTTTATCAGGTTAACGGCTTCTTCATCTAGGTTAACACCTATAATGGATTCTCGCTGATTATCTAATTGCTCGTTTATAATCTTACTGGTTGATAAGCCGTTTCTAGCTTGGGAAGCTTTAACCGACAACTCGCCAACCATACCCGAAAAATATTCGATAGGTGTAACGGATTCCAAAAACTCTACATCATCCTGTAGGCTGCCTATCTGCCTTGCTATATTACTGTTCCCGCTTTGCCCCGCCGCATCCGATAGAGGCATGTCTCTTGGGCTATCCACTATTTCCTGATTGATTCTCATCGTAAAAGCATTTGCACCGCCTTCTACTTCCTCAAAGAAATTCCTTTCTGCATCAGGTACATTGGATAGGGGGGCACCAGAGGGGTCAGTAGGTACGATATCATCCAAACCAAAACCTTGGCGGGAAATACTGTTTACTGTATTAACCGTTGTTTCCGCGAACTTATGAAGCATACCCGCCGGGGAATAACCATCCCCACCTTCTTGATCTAATGTGGTATTATAATGAAAAAGCAGGCTTTCAAGTTTTCCGCCTTCAGGCGATACATTATTTAGGAAGTTGCCTTTAGCATCTACTTTGGTAACCTTTACTACTCTTTCGCCAGAGCTGGCATTAGTCTCTTCCGATATTCTTAATTCCGATGGAACATGCGAAGTAACTAAATTGATTCCGTTCATGAATACATTGATAGAGCCCGTATCATTTTGGGTCACTTTTACGCCGGTAATCTCCGCTAACTCTTCTAGTTTCTTGGCTCGCTGGTCAATTACGGTTTGAGCGTCCTCTACGCTGAGTTTTTTACCAGAGGCAAAGGCATTGTTCAGCCCTGCGATATCTCGGCTAAGCCCGTTTATCTGGTCAATTGTAGAGTAAATGTCATCATATACTTCCTGCCTTGTACTGGTAAGCCCTGAAGCTATAGACTGGATTCTATCAGTCATTATCTGGGTTTTGGAGATAAGGTTCTCACGCAGACCGATACTTTCAGGTTTAATAGATAATTCGGAAAATGCAGAGAAGAAATCCGTGACAACTTCGGTAATACCGTAGTCTGACGGTTCTCCCATAATTGAGGCTATCTGATTGAATATTTTATCATCAACTTCATAAGCTGAGTTTCTTGTCAGCCCTTCTCTTATTTCACGGTCAAAAAACTCTTCTCTGAAATTCCTGAGTTTATCAACTACCACGCCCGTGCCGTTAAAGTTACCCTGTGCGCTATATGGGCTGCCTTCAGAATAAGTTACCGAACGCCTAGAATAGCCCGCAGTATTGGCATTGGCTATATTATTAGATGTCACATCCAGGCCAAACCGCTGAGCTTGCAGTGCTCTCTTTGCTATTTCTAGACTTGCTAAAGGCATTTAAGTAAGTGTTATTGGTAAAGATTAGTTAATATATTTGTTCTTGTACGGATCAATAGAGGCTTCTTTAAGAGTCTGGCCACCTAGAACATTTTCGATATTCTCAATTACTGATATTCCCATAGTTACGTCAGCGTACTTCATTTTGTCCACTAACCCGATATAGTCTCGGCATTCATCAAGATATGCCTGTGCACGGATCTTGCGGCGTATTCTGTCTATCCTTTTCTCGTCAGACTGTTTGTATGTCTTTTCGATACATTCAGCAAGCGAGTTGAAACTATAATTAAGTCTTTTGCGCAACTGGAAAATATCATCACTCGGTATCTTTTCAGATAGCTCCATGATTATATTGCCGAGTTCTTCGGTCAGTTTCGCTTCAAATTGTTGTTTATCTACCATTATCATATTAGATGCCCCCCAGCATCGTCGATTGTTTCTTTTTCAGTTAGCCGCTCTGTCTTTTTCAGACAACCACGTTACAAACCCTGTTCTGCCCGGATGTGAAAAGCCCCATCATCTGACCCACGTTTTTGCGTCCTCTATTGGCCAGTATCTGGTTCTGCTTGTTCACTTCACTTAGCTCTGCTATTTTCACCCTCAGTGATTCCCTGTGTGCCTTTACTCTATCCAGAGAAGGGCCGTTCAGTTTTTTTTCTATCATAGAGAGTTTGATGGAAAGCGCGTCCTTGCGTCCCAGCTCCAGCCAGTCCATCAGCAGCTTTATCCTTTGCTCTTCTTGTAATTTCAACTTACGTGCCACAGACTCCTGAGCCAGAGCTATTTTGCCGACCGAAGAAATATCATATCCCGCCAGAGCCTCTTTTTGCTTCGTAGCAAGCATCAGCAGGTCTCCGATGAGTTTCTCTTCGTATATCAGATATTCCAATAATTTTTTCAGCATTCTTTTTTCTCCTTATTTCCAGCTTCGCCTTCGGTAGATATGTAATCAAATGGCTGATATGGTTCAGCCTTTTTTTACTCTTCGCTATCGAGTTAGCTACCGATTAAGCTATTTGCCTGAAAACCTGTCCTGATATTTTTTGACTTTATTAAGATAAGCCTGAGTTTCAGGAAATGGCGGTATCCCGCCGTATTTGTCAACATTACCCGGGCCTGCGTTATAAGCCGCTAATGCAAGATTGATATCCCCGTCATACTGTTCCAGCAGTTTTTTTAGATATTTTGTCCCGCCGGCTATATTCTCAGCCGGATCAAAAGGATTGTTCACTCCAAGCTCTTCGGCTGTCGGGTCCATAAGCTGCATAAGCCCTTTAGCCCCAGCCGATGATACCGCGTTAGGATTACCGGATGATTCTGCAGCTATAATTGATTTGATAAGTTCCGGAGTTAAGCCAGTGGTAGTGGAAGCATCATCAATCAAACCGCTTAGGCTTTCAAGCCTGTCATCAAGCCTTGTGGATGCTGGCAATGATGTAGTCACTTGGGAATTTGACAAGGGATTGAGGCCTTGTGTAGCCATAGGCGCTACAGCCTGGGCTTTGTAATTACTCAGCTCCGCTATTCCGCCTTGAGTAACTACCGAAGGCAGGCTCGTCTCCCCAGTCAGGAACTCATACACTTTCTCCGCTATTCCGATACCGTTACCCGATCTTGATATCTCATCGGCAAACTGCAGATCAGTATAACCCTCAAGTGTATCTTTACCGAAACTCATAGAGCTATCGGATGATTCACTCAGCATAGAGCTTTTCATCTGCTTATACATCATGTGCACGAAAAGGGACTCGAAGCTTCTCGCAACTGTCTCCATTTCATCCTTCTTGGCTTTTGGTAGTTCGCCTTGATTTCCTACCTTTGGTGCTAAAGCAGCCCTGCCGCCTTCAAACATCTTGGCTTTCTGGGCAAGAAGTGATCCGCCAACCCCGCCTGGAAGCTGCTGTTTTATATCTGCTACACTCATTGTATTATAAGCTCCGCTTGTAATGAACCGCTTTCTTTAAGGGCTTGGAATATCGAGATCAGATCCCTCGGCTTAACTTGTAATAGATTAAGGGCTGAAGCTATGCCTTCAACTGTGGTAGGCTGCTGTACGGTGATCGGTTTTGATGAAGTATTGTCTTCCTCAACAATAACGTCGGCTACTTCACCAATTCTCGGAGGGAGAATTGTAAACGGTGCTGGCTGTGGTATTATAAGCGACCGCTGAATGGTTATCTCTATACCGCCATGGGCTACAACCGCTGGTAATAACTCTACATTACCACCTACTACTACTGTTCCAGTCCTTTCATTGATTACTACTCTTGCTTCCGGATCTAACTCGATATTTATGTTTTCTATTCGGCTGATTGTAGCCATAAGTTCGTTCGGCTCTATACCGCCGCCGAGATTGACTTCTACTGTAGCAGCGTCCACAGCCGATGCCGCATCGTTCAAACCGTTCAGGGCGTTGATAGCTTCCGACATTCTCGTAACGGATGTAAAATCCGGATTGCGGAGTGTTACCTTGACTATATCGTTCTCCGCAACATCGCTTCTTATATCCGATTGTAATATCAATCCTCTCGGTATTCTACCTGTAGTCACAAAATTCCTGCTTACTGATGTTCCAAGTGCTCTGAAATCATATCCGCCGACAGATAACGCGCCTTGTGCATAACCCATAATCGTTCCATCTGGAAGGGAAAGTGGTGTCAGCAGGAGATTCCCGCCTTGCAGTGATGTCGCGTCACCCATTGATGATACTGTTACATCCACTGTTCCCCCCTTTTTGGAGAAGGTCGGGATAGAGGCAGTAACCATTACAGCAGCTACGTTCTGCATTCTGTTGTTTCGGCCGTCTGTTGTCAAACCGAAACGCTGAAGCATATTCCTGACAGACTGGTTAGTGAACTCGTTTAGTTGGTTATCTCCGGTATTATTTAGGCCTACAACAAGACCGTATCCAATTACCTGAACGCCTGAAACGCCCTGAATATCCGCAATATCTTTTATTCTTGCGGATTCCGCAGTATTAAAACCAGCAAGTACCATCGCAATAAATGCGATAGCTGCAAATAATCTAGAAATAATATTTTTATTTTTTATCATCAGAAAAGAAGCCTCAGGAATTTAGTGATAAGTCCCGGCTCCTGAGTTTCGCTTACTATACCCTGGCCGTCTATTTCGAGTGTCAGATCCATAATCATATAGGAATAAACCGCATTACTCGGCAGTACGTCAACCTGCCTTACCACACCTTGTATTGTAAAGGTCTGGGTTTCGTTGTTTACGGTAGTGGTTCTTTTACCCTCGATCTGCAGGTTGCCGTTTGGCTCCAAGCCAACCACCCTGGCCGACATCTTTGAGCGTATGCGTTCGTTCCTGATAGTCCTTGCATCCGAATCAAAATCGTTATTGGTACCTATAGATCCAGAGGCAGTATAGTTCTGATTACCTAATTGTGCCCCAGCACCTATACCAAGATCAGAATCCCGGTTGCTGCGTGTTGAAGCGCCGTTATCAGCCACTAATTCTTCAACTATAAGCACTGTAATCGCATCGCCTTCTTTAAATGCCTTAACATCTGAGAAAAGTGACGCGGAATTGTTCTGGATGAACTGCGCCTCGGCAATCACTGCCGAAAACAGAATAATAATCGAAGAAATTATATTTAAGAGTATTTTTTTCATAGCGTATATTGGCTTTCCCAGACTGATTTATCAGTTCCTGAGCAGAGCCCTGCCCTCCATATCAATTGTGGCAGTGATTATTTTCTTAGAGCCTTTTCTTTCCAGCCTGATCGATTCGCCGGGCAATCCGTCTTCAAGTGCTGTGGCGGTTGCCCTAACCTGTACAGTACCTTTTATTACGATAAGTTCAAGTTCGTCGCCGCGTTTGATTTTTTTGCCGCTCGTAATATTTGAGGAGTAAAATGGCTGTCCACTTGAGATATCAGTAAGCATTATCAATCCGTTAAGGCCTTTCTCACTGGATATCGCGGCCCCGCTCAGTGATAACCTGTCAATCGGTTTGAAGGTGATCATATCCGGAGTTATGATCTGACCCGATGTAAGATGTCTCGACGCTACAGGCATCATTACTTTATCAGCTACCTGAGCGGTGATACCAACTTTCTTTGATACCGTTCCCTCCTCGTAGAAAAGAGCCGTCAGATAAACGTGCCTACCCAATGTCTTGCTGTCCATTATAAGTTCGGCTTCTATATCATCAGCTTCAAAATACTGATCGGATGGGGGGAGTGGAACCGTTACGTCCAGATTCTCACCGAATTTCTCTAAAACAAGCATTTTTGCAGCATCAGCTAACCTATCACCCGAAAATGTAGAGCTACTGTAAGCAGCATTAGAAAACCAGATAATATTCATCAATAAAATAGCGATAACAGCCTTTAGCCTGTTGCTTAGGCTATCGGAGTCCTGAATATATACTATTTCGCTTATTCTGTTCATTTTAGAATTATATATCTGATTTTGACTGATTATTTAGCCGATTATCTTTTTAGATTTACCGCAGTACCGAGTATATCATCTGCCGTTCTTACAGATTTCGAGTTAAGCTCATAAGCACGCTGGGCAGTGATCATATTGACCATTTCCTCAACCACATCCACGTTAGAGCTCTCTGTATGGCCTTGAAGTATAGAGCCTGTATTGTTGATACCAGGCTGTTCGAATATAGGCTCACCCGATGCAGGTGTGGCTATCATCATATTATCCCCAACAGCCCTAAGGCCGCCCGGGTTGATAAAGCGTGCTAACTGAATCTGGCCTACTGTCTGTGCTTCTGTACTGTTTTCTGTTACGATCTGGATTATACCCTCTGCGGAAACCTGTACATCCATGGCATCTGTAGGCAGTCTGAAGCCAGGATCAAGCTGAAAGCCTTGCTGATTTACGATATTGCCGTTTCTGTCCATCTTGAATTGGCCGTCACGAGTATATGCCAGAGTATTATCTGGTTTTCTCAGGATAAAAAAGCCTTCACCGTTGATCGCCATATCCATTTTATTGTTCGTCTGGACCACATCACCCTGATCAAATTGCTTTGTGACTGACACAAGCTGCGTACCTGAACCAATCTGTACTTCGTTCAGAGGCTCAACACCCACACGAGCCACATTACCCGCGGGCTTCAGTGTTTCATATAGCAGATCCTGAAATTCGGGACGTGACTTTTTGAAGCCCGCCGTATTGACATTGGCGATATTATTGGATATAATCTCAACATATCTCTGCTGGGATGTAAGCCCGGTGGCAGCGGTTCTTAGTGTCTTTTCCATATAGCTTCCTGCTAATTCGGCTTTCCTAGCCATCATTATATAAAAAAGGGTTCTGCGATCAGTCATTCAACCACAAAACCCTTTTATTACCATCGGAACATGTCCCAAATATAGAGTACTTCCTTGTATCGGCGGGAACTTCCGTGTTGTGGTCTTTTCTGGGATACTTTTATCCCGATTGCTCAATCAAGAGCATTTTTTTATCAATAATACCTACCCAGCTTGATACTTTCGCCAAGGGTTGATTCATTCGTTTCGATTACTTTTGCGCCTGCTTCAAACTTCCTCTGAAGCCCGATCATCTCTACCATTTCAGATACTACATCCACATTCGCTCCCTCTACCCAGCCTTGCCTTACCGCTACGTTCTCCATCTGGCTGTATGTGATAGCGGTTTTATCCGTGATGATAAAGTTCTGTGCCGATATCCGCTCTAAGGTCTTTGAATCCTCTACATTGGCTATCTGCAGATTACCTACATTAAATCCGTTGGCGAATATCTCGCCCTGGCGGGTAATATCTATATCAAGCGTCTGGCGGTCGTTCGCCTCGGCCGATGCACCGAAATATTCGTTGGCGATATTTACTGGACCGTTGGAGCCGACAAGCATCTTACCGTCCATGGTAACTACGTTCCCGTCAGTATCAAGGCGGAAATTACCCCCCCTTGATAGGAACTGCTTGCCGAATTCATCTGCCAGTACAAAAAAACCATTGCCTTCGATAGCGATATCTAAAGGATTATTAGTCTGGCGCATATCACCTGGGGTAAAATCAGTGTATGATCCTACGGGCGGGTCGTTTTGCTCGGCATCACCTTTTACATTGTAAAAATTCGCTCGAGCGTCAATAAGATTTCTTTCAAAAACATTCTGCCTTTTAAAGCCCGCCGTATTGGCGTTGGATATATTATTAGCCGTTACCTCGAGTCTAGTCTCTTGGTTGAGCATTCCGTAAGCGGCTGTATAAAATTCCTTTAACATAGCTTTATAAGGTTAGTGGTTTATGCGTTTGGTCTTTGGTTTGCCATAGCCGATCTGCTATCGATGGCTTGGGCAAGCACCTTGCTCAGGGCTTCGTAGTACTTGTTAGGCATATTCTTATAGCCGTCCAGTTCCAATAGCATTGATCTAAGCTTCTCGTCCTTATGTGGTGGGATATCCAGTTCTTTCATGATATCCATTACCGCCGCACCCTGATCCGAGAGAGTAGCAGACTTCTGCGAACCGTAGATCGAATCGAGATTTTTGCTTCCGTATGTATTTGCTGTTGTCATAATATCTTCCTTTCTTTTCCTGTCAGGAGGGAAAATTCAAATAATCTTTTCCGCCTTCGGATTTACATACTCTTATTATCGTGCCAAGCGGCCCGAAGTTTATAGGTACTTATACTGGAATCCCCTGTTGATAAGGGCTACAGAGGACATATATCTTCATTTTGCTTGTACTCAACCCACTTGCGGTTATGAATATTATCAGCCACATGAACAACACGATATACTATATGGCTATAAACAGCCTATTTGAATTAAAGTCTGATAATAAAAGATAAGATAAAAAACAGTTACAAAGATCATACAATAAATAGTCTATTATTCCTACTATAAATATGTAGTCAATGGGGTGTCAACTAAATGTTAAAAGCGAGAGCGATAGAGTTTCAGAGAATACAACAAGGAAAATAGGATACAGCAATGAGGAAAATAGAGATGAAAACAGCAAAAAATATATTCGCAGCATTATGTTTAATAGCTATAAGCACGGTCAATCTGCAAGCTTGGAATGAGGATACAAGGGATTTTGCCAAAGCGGTAAACAGTCAAAAAGTAGAACCGCAGAATGATAAAAACACTATTCTATGCCTAGATAGGCTACTATCAGCCGATACCACAAACAGCGATCTTTACTATGGAGTGTATATAGCCATTCTGGAAAATGGCAACGAGGATATGGCTGGCATGCTTACGGAGTATATGAAAGATTATATGATCCTTAAGCCTGATATGTTTATCGAGGGCTATTCAAATTTAACTGCTAAGGGCAAGAAGAATTTCGCCAATCTATTAGCCAACCGGATAACTGATACATCTGAACTTGATACCGAAACCGAGGCAAAAGCATTCTTCCGCTACATAGAGAACTACCTTAAAGAGAAAACCAGTCTCAAACTGGAAAACCTAGCACAGATAGAAGCGGCTGTGCTGGAGGTCATATAAATATTGAGTGAAATAATATTCTACTCTTTCTCAGCTTTATCTTTTATAATCTTATTTCGATGCTGCAGATATTTTATCAGATGTGGCTTTATAAAGATATCAGCTATCTTACCCAAAAAGCCCAGAGGCGACCGGAACTCAAAATAGTCGATCATAGCGACTGCCCCGCCTCTCTCTTCAAAGGTATGCCTATGGAATAGATAGGCGAACGGCCCGTCCACCATTTTATCCGAAAACAGATCATACTCCCTGTACTCCGTTATCTCTGTTTCCATCTCAAACCACACACCGAAATGCTTAGCACGCCACCTGACCCTTTCACCTAATCCTATCAGCCCGCTGGTTACCCCTCCGATTGCCTCCTCTTTGGAGTCCGCTGAACTTTCGAGATGAAGATCGATTGACCTCGCCAGATCAAAAACAGTTTTAAGATCACTGTCTATTGTTGTGCTCAGATTGATAATCGGCATATTGCAGAATAAAAGTTTAGAAAATTAGTGTTCAAGCTCGCTTAAGCTGATCTTGGCTCTTTTGGCTACAGACTTTCGGCTGTCACTGACTAAAGGCTCTATCGCCTGGATTGTCTCCTCCAGTATATCATCATCTTTGTTCGCCCATTTGGTCATAGTGATCATAGTCTGATTCAGTACTATCCAATCCTTGTAATCACGGAGGTTGTTCAGCATGATACGTACTGCCGATGCTCTCTGCCCTGGCGAGAGATCATTTTCCAGTTTTAAGAATAACTGCGACAGTGTCCATTGCGTAGAGGCCTGATCTATTTTAGATATCTCACTGATAAATCTATCTATATAAGGGATGATAATATTTTTATCGGCATCGGTAATACGTTTCATAGCACTGGAAACCCTTAGCCTTACCAGCTCATCATCACTGAAATAACAGTTAAAAAGCTCATCGAATGATTGTCTGTCTTCCAACACCTCACTTACAACCGCTTCGGTATTGCCCAAAGAATTATGGTGCCCGCCTTTTAGTTTCTGTTCGTAGTTTTTCATTTCTCAAAAGTTAAAATATTGATCGTATAACCGTCATTTTATTATATCTTTTCCTCTCCCATCTTCTTCATCTTTCTGTACTTTATATTGTTCAGATTCCATGATAATGTACCCCAAAGCGCCATATTGATTACTATAAATATAGCCAGGCCGATAAAATATTCCGATGAGAAAAATGGCGGGACGGGTTCCTCAACTATCATCCCCCTATATAACCTGAAAAGAATATGAAGTGTGAACCCGGCTATCACCCCTTGCCTTAATGCGTACATCAATCTACCCCTTTTGCGGGTCCTTTCCCAGTTATGAATAAAGGTCTTACTGTATTTCGGTTCTCTGGTTTTCATTTATATGTTCTTGAGTCAAATGTTTCATTGTATGACAATATAACAACAGGCAACCAAAATGTCCGCTTCTACGTTTATATACCCAGAAGAAAAAAATTTGTATTTGTAATAATAAATTGATATGAGGTGTATATATGCAGGGATTACAGTTTAGATCCTTTGTTGTGGGTGCATTGGCCTCAGTGGCCGGTATATTTGGAATAGCATGGATGGCAGGCGACGGCGGAAGTGCCACCGCGCGCGTGCCGGAATCACTGGGCGCCCCCGAGGCTCCGTTATCCCCAGAGCTTGATGTATCAGCGTTGAACGATGCTTATAGTAATGTAGCAGGGGCAGTACTGCCATCTGTTGTATCCATAAGCGTTACAGTAGAAAGAGAAAACAAGATGTTTGAAAATGTCCCAGAAAATCAGCGAGAACTATACGAGAGATTCTTCGGCGGCGGTGGCGATAGTGAAAGAAGTTATAGATCAAAAGGAGCAGGATCAGGGGTAATTATCTCAGCCGACGGCTACATAGTAACCAACAACCACGTTATCGATGGCGCCGTTTATGGTAGCGAGGGCATACAGGTAGTGCTGGATGACAAAAGAAAATTCTCCGCCAAAGTAATCGGTACTGATGATCTTACCGATCTTGCGGTAATAAAAATCGACGCTAATGATTTACAGGCCGCCCACCTTGGCGAAATGACCGAGGTAGAAGTAGGTGAGATAGTATTTGCCGTAGGTAACCCGCTCGGGCTATCGGGTACGGTTACCAGCGGTATAGTATCGGCTATAGCCCGTGGCGGTATGGGCGGCGGCGGATACAGCGTAAGCAATTACATCCAGACCGATGCAGCGATAAACCCTGGTAACTCTGGTGGTGGACTGTTCGATATAAACGGCTCTCTTGTAGGTATCAATACTGCCATTGCTACAGAAACTGGTAATTACATAGGTTACGGCTTTGCTATACCGATCGATCTTACACGAGCTGTCATCAGCGATTTGATCGAAGACGGCAAGATTGACAGAGGTTATATCGGTGTTGCTATAAAAACAATCGAAGACGATGTTACAGCTAAAGGTCTCGGGCTAGACATGATAACAGGTGTAATGGTAGAAAGAGTTTACAAAGGCTCCGCCGGTGCCCAAGCCGGACTGGAAATGGGTGATGTTATTCTCGAAGTTGATGGCCGAGAAGTTTCCTCCAGTAATGAGCTGCAATCAATCGTAGCCACATACAGAGCTAATGATAATGTTGAATTAACTGTTTTTCGCGATGGCGAGAAGTTAATGAAAACGGTAAAGCTAAAAGCTCGCGACGAGAGTTCCGATACATTTGCCTTTTCAGATATCATGGGGGAAGAAGAATCAGATGTATCTGATATATCATCTTTCAGTTTCGAAAGCTTGGGAATGGACGTTAGAGATATCGACAGAGATATCAAGAAAGAGCTTGATCTTGATCACGGCGTGCTTGTGGAAGATGTTGTTAGATACGGTATAGCTTACGAAAGGAAAATCTTCCCAGGCCTCGTAATCACCCAAGTAGATGGTCAGGAGATCAAGAACGTAAGCGAATTTAAAGATCTCTTGGAAAGCAAAGAACCTGGCGATGTTATGAAAGTTATCGCACACTATGCCGATAGAAACGGCGAGGTTAATCAGAACCTGCTTTTCTTGGAAGTACCTAAAATGTAAGTTTACTTTTCAGCTTTCAAGTCAATGAATATGACAAACATGACAAACACATTAAAGCCTGAGGTTTATTCCTCAGGCTTTTTTTGTCTTTATATCTACCTTATCACTCACTTGGTCGCTCATCAGATCGCTCACTTGGTCGCTTTCCGATACTATAATACAGGCGGCATCTACTCTGGTGGCACCAGCATGAAGCAATATCTCACCGACAGTATTCGCCGTAGAGCCAGTTGTAAGCACATCATCAACTAACAGTATCCTTTTCCCCGAGATATCACATGCTTTTGGTGTTATTTCATAGGTATCTCTTGTGCCTTTTGTCCGGCTGTCCCCACCCAGTCTTGTCTGGGATATAGAATATTTTTTTCTTCGGACTATAGAGGTATCTACGCTATTTCCAAGAATATCAGCTACCCCGTTCCCGATTACTTCCGCCTGATTGAATCCCCGTTCTTTTTGTTTTACCCGGTGAAGCGGGATAGGTATTATAAGATCATACTCAACCGGCTTTGGAAGGTGGGAATATTCTTGGTCATTCAATAATCGATTTCCCGTTTTAAGTATGTGCTCTCCCAATAGCTGGCCCATATATCTGCCGAACTTCTGCCTACCGCCATACTTGATACGGTGTACTATCTCTAGCGATTCTCTGGATTTCTCTGTTGAGGCTAATCCGTAAACCATTGTTATAGCTACTTGGTCGCTACCAAAGCGATCTAGGATTCGCTCCATGGGCAGTAAATAGTCCGGCTGAAGACTCCCTAAATCAGCTAAACCTTTTTCAGAAAAGTAATCTCCGGAATATACAGTTTCGCCAGTAAGAGGGCACGTATCAGGCGCTATAAAATCGAGAAAAGTATTATTAATCTTGCTTAATAGTGCCATTATAGTTTATGAGCTAAATACCTAGTTAAGAGTCCAACCGTCGAAGCGTCGTGATCTGACGGCCTACCTTTACCTATATCAGTAATAATATCTTTGGCAAGAGTCTTACCTAATTCTACACCGTATTGATCAAAGGAGTTTATATACCATATCCACCCCTGAACAAAAGTCTTATGTTCGTACATTGCAATCATCATCCCTATATATTTTGGGTTGATCTGTGGAACTAAAAATGTATTTGAAGGGCGGTTGCCTGCAAAAGTTTTGTATGGCAGTAATCTCTCTATCTCTTCTTTACCGATACCTGACTGTTCCATTTCCTCTATTGCTTCATCTCTGGTCTTACCGTTCATCAGAGCTTGGGATTGTGCGAGGCAATTAGCAACCAAAAGATCATGTTGCAACTCCCCAGGCCCTTGCGTATTGCTAACTACAGGCAGGATAAAATCAACTGGCGTTACATCACTGCTTTGATGCAAATGCTGAAAGAAAGAGTGCTGAGCGTCAGTACCTGCCGCACCTAAAATAGTAGGCGAGGTCTTGTAATTAAGCGGCCTACCTTCTTGATCGGTATGTTTGCCATTGCTTTCCATATCCAACTGCTGGATGAAAGCCGGGAATGATCTCAGGCTTTCGGAATAAGGAACGATAGCATGGCTTTTATAGCCAAAAAAGTTTCTGTACCATACTCCCATCAATCCCATTATCACTGGTATGTTATGGGTTAGCGGTGCTTTCTTGAAATGCTCGTCAGCCGATCTGGCGCCTTCAAGCATATCCTCGAAATTATTCCAGCCAATCTGCATAGCTATAGCTAATCCAATAGGAGACCACAACGAGAACCTACCACCAACCCAGTCTCTAAACCCTATTATATTCTCATCCTTTATCCCAAAATTATTAGCCGCTTCAGTATCGGATGTAACAGCAATAAAATGTTCAGCTACGGCATCAACCGACGTATTGATCTGTAGCCACTTCTTAGCGGTTGTGGCATTCGCCATTGTTTCGAGAGTAGTGAATGTCTTAGAGCAGATTATAAATAGCGTTCTTTCGAGATCAGCTTGCTGTAGTGATTGCCTCAGATCAGTCGGATCTACATTAGATACGAAATCTACTGCAATGCCTGTGGCTGTAAATGGTTTTAGTGCCTCCGATACCATTCGCGGCCCCAAATCCGAGCCCCCGATGCCGATATTCACTATTCGGTTGATTGTTTTGCCAGTATGGCCTAAGTACCCGCCATTATGTACCGCCTCCACTAATGTTTTCATCTTCTCCAGCTGCTTGCTGACAGTCTCTCCGATATCTTCGCCATCTACAATCATCTCACCCTTTTCATAGCCAGCTCTTAATGCTGTATGCAGTACCGATCGGCCTTCGGTGTGGTTAAGCTTTGCACCTGCGAAAAAGTCTCTTATCCCGAATTCTAACTTGCGGTTCTGAGATAGCTCCAGAAGGTAGGCAAGGGTATCATAATTGAATATATTCTTGGAATAATCAAATACCAAACCGTCCAATTCGATATGGAATCGCTCAAATCTATCCTCATCATAATGAAATATCTCTCGCAGTTTGAGATTTTTTATATTCTCGAAATGTTCTTTAGTTTTCTGCCAAGCTTTCAGTTCGTCGGTTTTTTTCATCTATTGGGATTCGGATTATAATATGGATTTTTGCCTAAGACGCACATGCAATTTATAGGTTTTATCATAGCCCTGCAATCTGATTCGTCAGTGATAATAAAGTTGATCGCATACCATTAATATTTCCATGATAATTTTCCTATGATTCCAGTAGCTTGGCACAAAACATACAAACACCCACTCCCTGAAGGCCATAAGTTCCCGATGGTCAAGTACGATCTGATAAAGCAAAGACTTACCATAGAATCCTTCGCCGATCAGATCGAGTTAATATCGCCCGATATAATCGGGGATAAGCATATTCTACGATGCCATACTCCGGACTATCTCGATAGGTTGAATTCACAGAACCTAGGTAAAAGAGAAGAAAGGAAAATGGGCTTCCCCCAATCCCCCCTGCTTATCGAGCGGGAAAAAAGGATAATGGAGGGCACTAGAAGAGCTGCGGAATTAGCCCTAACCATCGGAAGAGGCTTTAATATAGCGGGCGGCACCCATCACGCCTTCTCATATAGGCCAGAGGGTTTCTGTATTCTTAATGATCTTGCCATAGCCGCAAGATACTTAACCGAGCAGCTTGATAAAAAAGTGTTGATAGTTGATCTGGATGTACACCAAGGCAATGGTACAGCCCAGATAATACAGAATGATCCACAGATATTCACATTCTCAATGCACGGCCAAGATAACTATCCACTCGAAAAAGAAAACTCAGATCTGGATATTGGACTTAAAGGAGGCACACAAGGCGATGAATACCTCGAAAAACTAGAAACCGCTTTCAATGAAATAGATAATAGGGAAGGAGGCTTCGATATCCTGCTATACCAATGCGGCGCCGATGTACTAGAATCAGATAAATTCGGAAGGCTCTCACTCTCACTCGAAGACACTAAACAGCGTGATATAATGGTTTATGAATATGCCGATAAACACTGTCTGCCAGTAGCTGCAACTATGGGCGGCGGCTACAGCAAAGACATCGATATTATTGTAGAAGCACATCTCAATACATTCCGAGTGGGGTGCGAGTTTAATACTCATTGATAAATATGATTTGGTCACTTATTTTATGTCTGTTACGTAAAGCATGAAGATAGTTAATTATAAAATGATAAAGATATAACGTACACAACCTATAGATTAGATTCTGCTGATGAGATAAGCATGGACTTGCTGCTTTCAATAAAACAAGCATACAAGTCAAAACCTATTACTATAACCGTTGAGGATGAAATTCATGTTGATCTAACAGATGAACAAAAAGCCGAGCTTGATAGAAGGCTTCAGAATAAAGATGGTTGTTTATCAGCAGAAGAAAGTATTGCAAGATTACATTCTTTATGATCTGATTGAATATAAACTTGTAGTTAGAGAATCAGCACAGAAAGAGATTGAAGATATTTATCGTTATAATAAAGAGTCCAGCCACACTGCAGCGGCCAAATTTATAAAGTAATTAACTAGTCATTTAAAGCAATTAAAATCTCACCACACTATCGTAGAAGATATAAAAATATCCGTGCTTACAAATCGAGGAATTATCCTTATCTGCTTTACTTTATATTAGATGAAGATACTCACCTAATAGAGATTCTTTCTTGTTTTCATACCAGTAGGGATATAAAAAGGTTTTAATATAATTACAGCGTTACCCCTCCACAAAACAAAAAAAGCCCGTTGATATTTCTATCAGCGGGCTTCTCAATTTATACTGTTTTGTGTCGGCTGGCTTACTTACCTTGATCACATGTTCTTGTTACTTCTACAGTAATTCGCCTATTTTGCTTTCTAATTTCCTCGAGCTCTGCTTTGCTTATGCTTTTCAGTGCTGCGCCGGTAGGCTCTTGAACCTTAGGTCTGGATTCCCCATAACCGATAAAGCCGCTGATCTTGCTGGCCTCCACACCCTGTTCGATTAGCCATTCCCTTACTTTCTTAGCACGTCGCTCAGATAATTTCTGATTGTAGTCATCGGCACCCTCCGAGGAAGCATGCCCTTCTATCATTATAGCCAAACCATCACACTGTCTCACATAAGCAAGTAGTTTTGTCAGGTTCTGGATCGTCTCGGGCATTTTGTAGTTGAACTCATCCGAATCAACTATAAAGTATATCGCAGGGAAGTCCAGCTTAGTACCGATTTTCGGCGCTTGCGGGCAACCGTTCTTACCTTCCTCCGTACTAGGCTTGCCTTTGATTAATGGGCAGTCATCTTTATCATCACGTACACCGTCACCGTCGGTATCAGGATTAGTCGGGTCGGTATTTGTTTTATTTACCTCTGTTCCGTCCGTTAGGGTATCGCCATCGGTATCTTGTTTGTTGGGATCGGTTAGGTATGTGTTTATCTCTTCGCCGTCCTTAAGTCCGTCACCGTCAGAATCTGGTTTAAGGGGATTGGTATTGTGCATATTTACCTCGTTACCGTCACGAAGGCCGTCTTCATCAGTATCAATCATTGCAGGGTTGGTCTTGTGTACCTGAACCTCTTCGCCGTCCTCAAGCCCGTCCCCATCGGAATCATTCGCTTTAGGGTTAGTATTGTATTTTAAGATTTCCTCTCCATCGCTTAGTCCGTCACCATCGGTATCTTTTGATGTAGGAAGAGTTTCGTGTTTATTAACCTCATCACCATCAATAAGCCCGTCATCATCGGTATCCGGATTTAAAGGCTGTGTCTTTCTGGTCTGCTCCTCACCGTCATTAAGTCCATCCTTATCGGTATCTTTTTCGATAGGATCGGTTTTAGTATCCATAACTTCTATATAATCAGATAGTCCGTCATCATCCGAATCGATCTTCAGAGGGTTGGACTTGTAGTTATAGTGTTCGTCACCGTCATTCAATCTATCGCCATCGGTATCTGGGTTGTTAGGGTCAGTACCGAGTTTTTCTTCCATCTTGTTAGTTAGGCCGTCACCATCGTAATCGTCGTTACCGAGTATGTAGTATGAGAAACCTACGCCAAAAGTAAGTAGCTCATCATCGGTGTCATCATTACTGAAATCATCCAGGTAATCAGTACCTGTAAACCGGTATGTCACACGCCCGTTGAATACAAACTCAGGTGTTATATAAGTCTCAAAACCTGCACCGATAGGAAAATTAACAGATGAGTTTTCATAAACATCATCACCGTTATTTGGTAGTAATCCCCCAAATCCAGTATCCCCGGATTTTGGTTCAAATGTCATATACCCTATACCACCGAATATATATGGCACAAATGTTTCCGTTGGGAAGAAGTTATAGGACGCCGTAAGATCATAGTGGATAACGGCAGTTGAGTTTTTCGGGTTGATAGGTATATTTACCCCCCTATTGTTGTTCGCAGCATCATAAAGTTCAAAATAGTTTGGATATTCATCTACCCTATCCTGACCCGTTTTCCACCTTATCTGTGATAAACCAACCGAAGCTTGCAGCGATAACTGAGATAGTATATTATACCTCAAAAATACATCACCGCCTAGCCAAAACTGATTATCTGTGAATTCCCCCCAATATTTAGCAGCTCCTGCATTAAAACCAAATGACATTTTCCCAGCTTCGCTTTGGCTAAATGCCATAGTATTCAGAAGCAAAAGAGCCATTATGGCAAAAAGTAAAGATTTTGTTTTCATAATCTGCAATATTCCTTATAATGATAAAATACATTTCTTACATGTAGCAATACCGAATTAGATCATTAAAATTCAGTATTGAGGTGTAACAGTTTCAATATACGAAATTGACGGCGGACTATTTCCTTTATGTTAAGCCAGACATTTTATCACGTCAAATCATAGTTGTATATATTTGCTATCCAGTTTTGGAACAGAGTACAGATACCACTTTGGAGATCGATGTCAGATAATAAAACGCCGTTATCGCAAGAGCCCGGAGAGCTAAAGCCGAGATTAGGACTATTTACAGTATTGGCTATAGTTGTAGGGGCCGTCATTGGTTCTGGTATATTCAAAAAACCTGCTTCTATGGCGGAGACTCTGGGCAGCCCAGAGCTGATGATGGCCGTTTGGGCCATTGCAGGTATCGTTACCCTCTTCGGCGCTCTTACAAATGCAGAGGTTGCCGGCCTTATACCAAAGACTGGGGGCCAGTATAAGTTCTTCGAGAAAATGTACGGCCGCTTTATAGCCTTTATGTACGGCTGGGCTATCATCGCTGTAATACAGACCGGTTCGATAGCATCGATTACTTACGTATTCGGGGAGTACTCTCAGTATTTTAATGCCTTCAGGCCTGACAGCCCCTTGGTATCTCAGGCAACGGCTGAGGCCTCCTCGGTGTACCTACCCTTTATAGGCACTATATATCCACTTCAAGACCTTTGGGTAAAGATCATAACTATAGCCACTGTCTGGTTTCTCACGATCGCCAACTATATAGGTGTGGTATATGGGGGAGGGATATCCGCGTTCTTTACCACAATGAAAGTAACTGCTATACTTGTTCTCGTAGCTTTCGGATTTGCCTATGGTGGCGGTAGTATCGAGCATCTAACAATCGATTCTCCAGTACTTGCCCCCGTCGGCGGTGCTGCGGTTTTCTCAGCTGTGATACTTGCTATGTCAGGTGCGTTCTGGTCCTACGATGGATGGAATAATATAACCTATATAGCTGGTGAAGTTAAAGATGCTCAAAGGAACATACCACAGGCCTTGTTCTTTGGAACGATAATAATCATAACGGTTTATCTTCTGATTAACGCCGCATTCCTATATGTGCTTCCGATATCTGAGATGGCGGGATCGAAATTAGTAGCGGCCGATGTAGCCGAAGTAGCACTCGGCGCTGTAGGGGCCGCGTTCGTATCGGCATTAGTGATGCTATCCACATTCGGAACTGCCAACGGTACCATAATGGTATCGGCAAGGGTTTACTGGGCCATGTCTCGAGATAAACTGTTCCCGAGAAAAATAGGCAGAACACATAAGAAATTCCACACCCCGGCAAATGCCTTATTACTCCAAGCAGTCTGGACATCAGTACTTATCATATCGGGTACATTCGATATACTCACCGATATGCTGATCTTTGTATCATGGATATTCTACGCAGCTGGGGCTGCCGGGGTTTTCGTACTCCGCAAGAAAATGCCGGACGCACACCGCCCCTATAAAGTATGGGGCTACCCTTTCGTACCTGCCATATTCGTACTCTTCGCAGCCATATATGTTATCTTCACACTCGTGGCGGATATCCAGGCCTACGCCGCCGGAGAGAGCGAGATAATCAAGTCCGTATTCGGACTGGCTCTGCTATTGCCAGGCGTACCTCTTTATTTCATCTTTAAGAAGAGATATGGTGGGCAGGAGTGAGTGAGTGTTATTTTTGTGTTAAAACCGCTATAAGTTCTTGTTTTGTAAGGGTTTTATTATAAGATACTAGTTGATCTGCCCACTCATTGACTCTAATACCCAATAATTGGATAATATGTCTCCTTTTTACATAAAGCTTGTTATAAATTTGTGGTAGTACTTTTTTATTGCCTCTAATAATAAATTCTTTTTTGCCGCCAGCAGTATAAACATCTCGAATATTTGGACAGATAATTTCTTTTTCTTCTAACAACCACTTAGTTATCCTTGCAAACTTTGATTGGGCTTTTGAAAAAAGTTCAGGAAATAATACAAGAGATTCAGTTACAATAATTTCTTTTTTCTCTTTATCAAGATTATTCCAATATCTGATAACTGGAGAACTTTCTGTTTTTTCTAACCACCAAACATCTCCTTCTTTTATTCTGTACAATTCTCTAACATAATCGATAGGATTCTCTGAATTCCTAAAAGTATCATAATCTACGTTCATTTTATCAAAAATCGAATAGTCAAAATCACCCATATCAACTAAATAACGCGGGGAATGGGTGACAGCTATATCTACCAGACAGTCAGAGTAGTTTTTATATCGTATATCAACTTTAGAATTATTGATTTGTGCACAATACATATATATCTTTTCGATACCAGTCAAACGTGTTGTTTCAAATATACTGTTACCTAATGTTGTCCATTTATTACCTGTAATGGTTTTTACTTCAATCCCAAAATATCCACAGGCTATAATATCGGGGAAATACTTCCCAGATACTAGTTCATATTTTCCTTCAAATTGGGAATTTGCACTAGACTCTTCTAATCGGTCTAACAGGTATGGTTCAAAATCTTTACCTTTTATTAATATAGGATTAAGATTATCATCATTCAGAATACTATCTTTAGATTTTTTTAAAATTTCCTCAAAAGTATTCTCATCTTTCTGATTACAAATGGAGTTTATTGTAGTATTAACAATCATAAAAATATTTACTCCAATTGTCTTGTATTTGTCTGGCTAAATTATAAGCCAACAATGGTGGTACAGCATTACCTATAGCTTTATAGGCCTGTGAAGCACTTACGTGAAATCTATTCTGCTTATTAGGTAGTGGGATAACAAATTCCCAATTAGGCGGAAAAGACTGAAGAAGAGCACATTCTCTTACTGATAATCTACGCTGTAGCAATCCATTATCTAACTCCTCGATAAATTTACCACCATTTTTTTTTGATAGTCTTCGGAATTCAATATTACCATGATGCTCGGCTCTTACAGTAGTAGCTGGTCGATCTCTTGGAATTTCTGATTGACCCTGGCTACCATTACTAAGGTATTTCGCTTTTGAATAATATTGCTGAGATATATCTGAGCTAATTTCAGGTTCAACAAGAATATCAAATACTTCCTCTGGTAAGACTAATTTGTTAATACCATTTTTACTAAAGGTATCCTTAGGATACGGAGATAATGGACTTTCTTTACTCAGTAGGGATTCATAAGCATCAAAACGTAATGCATCTTTTCTAAATCCGATAAAAAAAACTCGTTCTCTATTTTGTGGCACTCCAAAATGAGATGCATTTAGTACTTTTGGCTCTAAAACTAAGTAGCCATCTCCTATTTTAGAAAAGTCATCTTGGATTATTTGTTTTACGTCACTAAGATTAACAAGTCCTTTGACATTCTCAGCTACGAACATCTTTGGTTTGGTCAATTCTACAATATCTTTCATCCATATATAAAGCTTACCACGAGATTCTATTGAAGGTCTTTTATAATCTATTTTACCATTATGAGAATAATGTGAATTGAAACCTTTCCTTTTACCTGCTACACTAAAATCTTGGCATGGAAAACCACCAGTTACAATATCAATGTTTGTAGGAAGTATATTATGTCCAGATTTTGCATTTTTTACTATATCCACTATACTTTCGGTATGGTAGATGTATTCCGAAACTTCTTTATGATCCTTAAAATTCTGTTGCCATATTTTTTTTGCGTCTTTGAATATATCATTTGCAAAAACAGTCTTAAATCTATTCTTTTTAGTTTGGATCCAAAAATCATCTATTACTTTTTCAATATGGTTATCAGAAACACTCCCTTTATATGCAATAAAACCACCTTCAAAGCCTAAGTCCATACCACCAAGGCCAGAGAATAGAGAAAGCATTCTTAACTCGTTAGTTTGGGTTGCTAACTTATTACTATAAAGAAAGGCTAGCTGAGCTTCTTTAATTTTATTATGTTCGTTTATAGTGACAGTCATATCTCTAACAAAATTACAAAGATAAGATTAAATCATAATTCTTACATTACCAAAAAAAAGGAAGCATCTATACAGACACTTCCTTAAAAATCTTTGACCAGTAAAAACAGTAGAAAGTTTAGATTACTCGCCCTCGTCCTCAGCTTTCTTGGTCTTGTCAGGTGATAATATAACATTCATATTACGGCCTTCTTGGCGGATAGGGGAGTCGATCTTGGATATATCTTTAAGCTCTTCGATAAACTTCTCAAGCATATCTCGGCCAAATTCCTTGTGCGTGATCTCTCGCCCACGGAACATAACGTTAGCTTTTACCTTGTTACCGTCCTCCAGAAACTCACGGGCGTGCTTAACCTTAAAGTTAAAGTCGTGTGTATCAGTTCTCGGCTTGAACCGTAGCTCTTTCATTTCCTGTTGCTTCTGGTTCTTTCGTTGCATTTTCTCGCGCTTCTGCTGCTCGTATGCATACTTACCGTAATCTATAATCTTGCATACTGGCGGTTTCGCGTTTGGCGATATTTCCACCAGATCCATCTCGTACTGTTCTGCACGGCGTACAGCATCCTTCGAATCCATGATTCCGATCATATCTCCGTCAGGATTTATTACCCTCACTTCTTTAGATCTTATCTCTCCGTTGATCCTGGTTTTCCTCTGTGGTTCTGGCTTTACGAACCTGCCCCTTATCGGGCCCGTTTTTTTGAAATGCAACAACTTTCCTTTGGTTGGTTTTTAAATGCTTAACGTAGTTTCAGCTTAGCCTGTATATACTTCAACGTCAGTTTATACATACATGACATACAATATATATCAAAAATATGATATATTCTTCAACTTGCTAAATAAGCAAGAAGATAATACGTAATTTTGTATTAATAAACAGTACATCAGCACTATTACATTAACACAAGCAATATGCCTTTTGTTACTTAGGACTGATAGGTTTAGCTAATATTTTGCCAACCACCTACTAAAACTATCCAGCGCAATGCCCAGAGAAGAAGAGCTGAACGACCAACAGAAAAGAAGACTTGAAGAACTTGACCTCCTTGAACAGGCAGGTGTAGAGCCATATCCCTATAATTTTGATAAGACCCACGCATCCACTCAAATCCTTGATGGCTTCAGCCCAGAGACCGAAGAGGACTACAAGGAAGTATCGGTAGCCGGGCGTATAATGGCCATGCGAGTGATGGGGAAAGCCAGCTTCTTCCATATTCAGGACCAAGATGGACGGATTCAGATATATCTCCGCAAAAATGATCTGCCAGATTTCTACGATCACCTAAAGCTACTCGATATAGGCGACATCATAGGGGTCAAGGGTCATGTTTTCAGCACGCGCACAGGCGAGACAACCGTTTACGCAAAAGAAGTTCATCTACTGGCTAAGTGTGTGGATGTTATCCCGATACCCAAAGAAGAGACCAATGAAGAAGGCGAGACTATCGTTTACGATGCCTTCAAAAACAAAGAACAGCGATACCGCCAACGTTACCTCGATCTGATCGTGAACCATGATATACGCGATACATTCATCAAGCGTAGCAAGATAATCCGCACCATGCGCGAATATTTCGATTCCCGCGGGTGGATGGAAGTAGAAACACCAGTGCTTCAGCCGATTTATGGCGGTGCCGCGGCCCGTCCTTTCACCACACACCACAACGCGCTGGATGTTGAGCTTTATATGCGAATAGCGTTAGAGCTTTACCTAAAAAAGCTAATCGTCGGCGGGTTCGAAGGAGTCTATGAGATATCAAAGAACTTCCGCAACGAAGGCATAGACCGCACCCACAACCCAGAATTCACCATGATGGAGATCTACGTAGCCTATAAAGACTACAACTGGATGATGGATATGACCGAGGACCTTATCCGCACCATCTCAAAAGAAGTGAACGGCAAGCCGGTCATCTACAGGTACGATGCGGATACCCCAAGTGAGGGAGTGGAAGGCCATGGCGAAAAGCCTCTAACCGAGAAAAAGGCTGACAAGAAAACCGAGATAGATATATCGGGCCAGTTCGCCCGCATACCTATGAAAGACCTCTTCGAGAAGCACACAGGGCATTCAATAATCGACCTCAAAGGCGAAGAGCTACTAGCTAAAGCCCGCGAACTTGGAGTAGGAGTGGAGTCAAACGCATCGGACGTGAAGATTATGGACGAGATATTCGGCGAGCTGGTCGAACCGCATTTAATAGAACCAACCTTCGTTATCGACTATCCGCTGGCGATGTCCCCTCTAGCCAAAAAACACCGCACAAAAGAAGGTATAGTAGAAAGATTCGAACTCTTTATGCTCGGCAAAGAGCTTGCCAACGCATTCACCGAGCTCAACGATCCCCGCGATCAGCGCGCCCGCCTTGAAGAACAGGCAAAACTAAAAGCCGGCGGCGACGAAGAAGCAATGATACTCGACGAAGACTTCCTAAACGCTATAGAAGTAGGTATGCCCCCGACTGCAGGCCTCGGCATCGGCATCGACCGCCTCGTGATGTTCCTTACCGGCGAGACATCCATCCGCGACGTACTCTTCTTCCCGCAGATGCGCCCCGAAGCAAACCAGTAAAAGCTACCAATAGATCGTGACACCACCCTTCCGAAGGTTTCAAACCCTTCGGAAGGTTAAATTGCCTCTAAGTACTTTCCCTTGGGTGAAAGATTTAGGATGGGGGTGTCGTCCAGCGACCAATAAATAACGAAGGATCACTCGGTTGCTGAGCTTGTCGAAGCCACATCAATGCTTAGATTATCACTTCGAACATCGGGATTCCTCGGGCTTCGCCACCCGTAATGACGCGAGCTTGTCATCTCGAGCCTGTCGAAAGATCTCTTCACATTATCTATAACTTACAAGACAGTTAATTTGCCTAGATTCTTATGTCATTTATTATCAGTCGACAAGCTCAATATGACAAGACTTCTGAATGACGGGGGGAGAATATCACACGGTTGCTGAGCATGTAGAAGGCTCAGTGAAACTCCTTGATATTGATGATGAATAATAATAATGGATAATTTCAGGAATACTAATGGCACTACTTTTGAGAATAATATCATGATATAATATATTTCAATACATACACAATAATATTATTGCAAAAAAGTTACTTATGTAGATGGTTTAGTGATTGAATTTGTTTGCGAATATTAAATGCCAATTATTGGCATCTTATTTTTATCATTAATCTAAGAGGTACTATAATGTACAATTCTACCCCCCCCCCCTTCCCAGATTGGTAAAAATGGGCTTTATAGCCTGTTTGCCATAGGTAAACTAGTAGCTGTAATTGCTACAATATGCTTGATGATGTATTCATCAAGTTATGACGCCAAAGCACAAGGTATAGATGGATGCTATCCTGACTGCGAAAATGACTTGTGGTTGCCAGTTCCACCTGCTCCTGCTAGTGCAATAACTATTACCGTCTGCGGTGTTCCTTTGGAAGTTCGATACAGACAGAGAATAGCGTGCAATATTTGGTATGACATATATATAGAAGCTGTTGCTGATGACCCAAATACCACCGGAAATCAGTTAGCACAGGCTATGAACTGTTTTGGTGGAAATATGAAACAGTTGCTAGATGCAGTTACAGATCAAATACTTACTCTAAATCCTATGGGGTTCCCGCCTATAGGTCCTGGTGCGCAATGTGAGGATAATTGGAGAGTAATGAACGGTTCTTGTTGGATTATGGTTGATCAGACCAGCCATGTGCCCCCAGTCCCTTCTTCAGAAAATCCTGTAGTCGATCCAGCTGATTACAATTATAGTGACTGGCTACAACCATGTGAAAGTGTTAACTGCTGCCTTGAGGCTTATCGGGTATGTTACGACCCTAATACAAATACTAGAACTATAACTCCGGTAGGCAGCGCTATAGTAACAGACCCTGACTGTGCCGATGACCCTACCGGTGAATGTGTACCCGTTTGCGGCGAAATAACAAGATAAGGAGAAAAAACTATGAAAATGTTATTTATTTTGATTTCTGCTGTTATTATACATACGGGCAGTTGCTTTGCCACAGATGTAATTATACATAAAAATGATGGCAGCTATATAAAAACAACCGACGACGGAAAGACTTGGACTAATCACAAAGCTCCATCTGTTAAATTTGTGTATGATTCATATTCAAAAATCAGCCACGATAGAGGTAAGACTTGGAAAATCATACGAAATGACACAGATGAAAAGATTGCTTCATTAAAAGTAAAAGACAATTCAATACTTATTGAACAAACTAATGAGAGTAATTTTGGCACTTACGAGCTTTTTGACTTAAACGGAGTTTCTCGTGAATGTGGTAATATAGATGGCGGATTAATCAAATTTGATAAATCTCATAACGGTATCTACATTATTAAAATAAAACGAGACTACACAACTGAGCATATTAAACTATTATTTTAAACAAAATGGGGCGGTGTTCAAATCCGCCCCTTATTATAAACAAAAGGGTATCACTATGAAAATTATCTACACATTAATTATTCTATTTATAGCCAGTCAAACAATGGCTGATGAATGGGTTCCGCTTAAAAGATCTCTTTATGAATATAGCGTTTCAGATATTGCTATTGCAGATGAAGAAAGAATTGTTGCAGTTGGGGAATTTGGTTCCATATACAAAGTTCATTTAAATGTATCCGGTGATGAAGATACTGAATATATACAGGCAAGCGAAAACTGGGGCAAACTCAATGATGTAGAATATATAAAAGGTGCATTTTATACAGTCGGCAATAACGGTCTGATGTTTATATCAGACTCTAGCGGTAACGTATGGTCATTGTTACAAACCGATATCACAGAAGATCTTATTGCAGTTGGTTTCATAGAAAATGAACTACTTCTGGTTTCTGAAAGCAGTATTTATTCTTATGATGTAGGTTCAAGCAAACATGAACTTCTCTATTCTGGTAATGATATATGGAATGATATATTGTTCGAAAATAATAAAATCTACGGTGTTGGAGATAATGGATTGTTATTCACATACGATTTACAATTCGGGTATCAAACTTATGATTCTGGGGTAGATACGGATATATCAGTATTATTTTCAGATGATTCAGGTAACATATATTTTACCCCCGATAATTCATACATAATGCGTGCCGATAGTGATTTAAATATATTCGAGGAACTTGATATCCGCAGTCCTTTCGGTGAGGTATGGGCAGCGGATATAAACCAGTCGGGTAAAATCATGGTTTTTGGTTTGCTTAATGGGATGGTGCATGCCGTTGTCGACACAAACACGCGAGAGCTTCATTACAGTAATTTTGCTTTAGTATCACCTACGATCAATAAAATTAATTACGGTAATGGACACAGTTTTTACGTTGGCGCTGAAGGGTCGATAGGTTATATATTTGACGAATTACTTGAGCCAGGTTTTAAAGGTTTTAATGCATTGTTTCATGTATATAATTCGAACTATGGTAACAGAAAACTCCAACAACAAGAAAACCATATCGACTATTATTCGGGTTCGTTTGGCAGAATCAATGATTTATCTGGAGAGGTAGATACACTATTATTTAACTCTAATGGCACGGCTAGTTTCGATCATTATATTGGTCGGGAAAATGAAAAACACTATGTTTTTAATAAGTTTTGGACACCGAATAATGTCACGTACCCCAGATTCTCCTATGTAGTTGATGATAGTATTTATCATATTGACACAGCCTCAAGTGCGAGCCAAAGATTAGGTTATTTTGAGAATGATAACTATGTATATGCGTTTGGCAATAGATTGATCTATCGCGCAAATAAAAAAACTTTTGATATCGAAGAAATTGATCCGGGTAGAAAAATAGATGCCTTTATAAAAACTGATGACAGTGAGTATTATGGGATAAACTTCGATACTATACTTAAAAGTAACAATATGGTTGATTGGGAAGCTGTTGCACGCTATCCCTTAAAATTTTCGCAATTAGCATACTCTGAGGGTAATATTTATATCATTGGGTCGGTAGGAAACAGCTTTAACGATACAATGAAAATATACAATGTACTTGATGATAAATTAGTATTCCAGTACTATACAGGAAAGGGTCTTAATTTTTTGAATTTCTATGGTTCTGATATCGGTATGGGCAATGGTTTCAATAATTTATTCGCATATTCCACCGATGGTGGAAAATCTTGGACAGCCGACAGTATAGAGGGGGCGTTTGATATTCGGAGCGTAGTACGCTTGGGCAATCATCTTTTAGCATATTCAAGAAATGATATTTATATCAAACCTATCATATCCACCTCTGTTGAAGAAGAAACTAACACTTTGATTGATAAAACACATATTTATCCAAATCCAACTTTACCAGGTCAGCTAATAACTATAAAGTCTTTAGATAATAAAAACCGATACCGATATAAAATTATAGACCAAGCAAGTAGGATCGTTTTTGAAGCGCAAGGAGAGGGTAACTCGATATTATTACCTACAAATCTTGCAACAGGAAACTATTTGCTAACTATTAGTCAAGGAGTTAATTTGTTAGCTGTCGAGAAACTTATAATAAATTAATTCTGTAAACACAATTAATTTACCTGGATTCTTCAGTCATGTCTTATATTTCTACAAGCACTTCGACAGGCTCAGTGTGACACGAAGACTTGCCTCTGAATGACGAGGAATAGAACTGCAACAATCCGATTGTCCCTCCATGAGGGACCACTTTACAGGCATGATTCCGATCACGACTAAAGTAAAGTGAGGTAGGTCTTTTATATCTCGATCTATCAAAAAGAAACCTCCCTCGATTCGCATTACATTTAATAAGAATTAAATGTGCTTATCGGTCCCTCCAGGAGCGGCAGTTTTTATTCTTTGTCATTCAGAACGAGTCCCCGAAGTGAAGAATCCAGTTTGAAAGGGCGTTTCAATAGAAACTCCGTAGTCTTAAAGGGTCTAAGACATCACCCATTCATAGATTCTTCGGCAGCGAAGACTTGCCTCTGAATGACGGGTGGCCAATAGCTTTTACACTAATCATCTCTCCCAAAGGCTAAACATAACACCTCCCCACCAAACAAACCTCTAAACCGTCCTATCGTATCTGTTGCTTAAATTGGTTATTAAATCAGATACCCGACCTGAAAAAACTTCTACATCTATTCCTGTTTCTCTCCGCGTTCTTTACCTGCTCTATGGCGGGTGTGGCGTGGGTTGGCAATGCCGATCCTTTCGAGCTTTCGAACATTTACCTGGGTGTGGAATACGCCGTGCTGATACTGGGATTCCTTACTGCCCACGAGTTCGGGCATTACTTCGCGGCTAAGTATCATCGGGTGCCGTGTACCCTGCCGTACTACATCCCGTTCCCGATCACGCCGATGTTCCCCATATCTTTCGGAACTATGGGTGCGGTTATCAAGATTCGCGGGGCAATACCGAACCGCAAGGCACTCTTTGATATCGGTGTTGCTGGCCCATTGGCCGGGTTTGTGGTGTGTTACGGTTTTCTTGTTTATGGATTTATGAGCTTGGAGGGTATGGATTACTTGCTAAAGTTCCATCCTGAGTTTGATCCTGCCGCACCACCGGTGGAGGGCGCTTTGTTCTTTGGGGATACGCTTCTTTTTTATATCACAAAGTACTTTTTCGTTCCCGAAGGGGCTTTTGTTCCTCCTATGCACGAGATCTATCACTACCCGTATCTGAATGTCGGTTGGTTCGGGCTTTTCGTAACCGCTCTTAATATGCTACCACTAGGTCAGCTGGACGGTGGACACATCTTATATGCGATGGTTGGCAAGAGGCAGTGGAAAATAGGGCGGGCGTTCTGGATTTTCCTGATAGTGATAGGTTTTTCATCCATCTTCGCTTTCTTCCAGGAAGCCTTGGATATGTATTACCGAGAAGACGAGCTTTCCTCTATTACCGAGCGGCTTTATTTTATGCTCACTAATATGCGTTCAGCTATGCCATGGCTGTTTATGGGCTGGGGCGGTTGGCTGTTCTGGGCTGTCCTTGCACGTTTCTTCACAGGCATCAAGCATCCGCCTATCTCGGGCGGGCCTATCGGGGGCGTGAGGATGTTTATAGGCATCATCACATTCTTGATATTCATCCTCTGCTTCTCTTGGAACGGCATATATTTCAATTTGTAAACTGTTTTCCTTATAAAAGTTTACTCAGTTGCAACATATAATCGCCGCCTTCGTCAAATGCATCAAGTAAACTGTTTTCTATCATTTAGTTTACATTATGCAAGAAGATATTATCGACCAAAACACTAAAGAAGACAAGCAAAGAGAACGTATCCTAGCATCTTCCATCAAGCTATTCATTGAATATGGGTTCAAAAAACTCACTGTTGATGAGATAGCTAATTCTATCGGACTATCCAAAAGAACCCTTTATAAATACTATTCAAGCAAAGAAGAACTGCTGAAGGCGACTATGGAATATCGCCAAAAACAGATTTTTGCTATGGTATCCCCGATTATCAGGGATAATGATCTAAATACTATTGAAAAGATCACTTCCCTCGGCGAACTCATCTCAACCGAATTAGCCGACCCCCCGGTAAAACTGCTGATGGACATAGAAACTGCCATGCCCGATATATGTTCCGAGTTCAAAGATATGAGAAGGCAGAATCTTATGCACGAATTCAGTTACCTCTACCAGGAAGGTATGGATACTGGATATTTCAGGCAGGATATGAATATTGATTTTGTCAGCGAGATGTATTACCAGCTTATGGAGAATATGATTCATCCTAATGTAGAAAAAAGGCTTAAAATGCACGCTTCGGAAATCTATAAATGTATGAGCAGTATACTTTTCGAAGGGCTCTTTACCTCAAAAGTAAGAGGAATGGAAGAATGAGAAACTTAGTTATTACGCATACATTATGGATATCGGTTTTGATAGGGTTATCCTCAATTGCGATATCCAGACCTATGACAATCGAGGATGTTACATCCGCTGCGGTAGCCAATAGCCATACGCTTAATCTCAGAAAACATCAGCTATCCCAAGCCGAAGCACAGCTGGATCAGGCAAGAGCCAGCCGCTATGGGGATTTGGATTTTCAGGCCGGATACACTAGACTTTCCGATGTACCAGAGTTCTTTTTCAATTTTACTGATATACTGCCTCCAGCGGCACTTGCTCAGCTTTTCACTCCGGATATCTTAAACCAGATACAGAATACCGATCCCCAGCCTATCGTACCAGTTATACTTGATAACTATACTTTGCAGCTATCAGCTAGCCAGCCTCTGTTCACGGGGTTTGCGCTCAGTAATGCCCAGGAAGCCAGAGAGCTAGGAGTAAAAGCGCAGAAAGCAAATCTCGAAAGAGACGCAGAATCCATCGAGCTCCAGGCTTCAGAAGCTTACTGGTCCCTTTACAAACTGATACAGATGCAGAAAGCCGCACAGGCTTCCTACGATCAGCTACAAAAAAATCTTGATAATGTAAGCAATCTACGTGATGCAGGTCTTGCAACCCAGGCCGATTACTTGAAGTTGGAAGTGGCCCGTTCCGAAGCGAAAATGGCGATCATCGAGATCCAAAACGGAATTATGCTTTCCACTATCAACCTTAATACACTTATGGATAGGCCGATTAACGAACCTATCGAACCTGTTACGACACCCGAAAACACTTTGGTAATAGATCAGCAGCCAAACTTCGAGATGGCCGTATCGAACAGAAAAGACATTAAAGCAAGCGAACTTTCCGTTGATGCTGCGGCTAAAAGTGTCGAGATATCAGAAGCATCATACTGGCCAAGCTTATCTCTGGCGGGTAATTTCTACTATAATAATCCTAACCAGAGGGTTCAGCCACTTGTAGATGAATTCAACGAGACATGGGACGTAGGTATCTACCTACAATACAGCATTTCCGATATCTGGAAAACCGATTATCAGGTTCAGGAAGCTGAAACAAACCGGATGATGGCCAAGGAGCAGCTCGAACTTCAAAAAGATATGCTTGCCGTTGAAGTTTCCCGAGCATATCTGGAAGTAGAAAAGCAGTTACAGAAAATTGAAGCTACCAAAACTACTGTGGCGCAGGCTAGAGAAAGCCGAAGAATGACAGAAGATCAGTATAATAATGGTTTAGCCATAGCAACTGATCTCATAGATACCGAAAACGCCCTGCTGCGAGCTGAAATCAACTACAATACGGCGGTTGCTGATCTACAGATAGCAAAGGCCAAACTTGATTACGCCTTGGGCAGATAGTCTAAACTAGAAACAGAAAAAAATCATAAATATTGATATCATGAAGAAAAAGATCATAGGCTTACTCCTCGTACTGGTTATAGCAGGCGCGATAGCATTTGCACTCTATGAAAACAAACAAGTACTCGATGAAGCTAAGGCTCCAAAAGAAATGAACCTTAGGGTACCGGTAAATGTATATACTGCTGGCTATGGGGTAGTATCTGATTCTATCTCGAAAGTTGGAACGCTCCAGCCCATAGAAGAGATTACTGTAGTTTCAGAAGGTAATGGCCGTATTACTCAGTTGATGTTTGAGGAAGGTAGCTATGTAAAAGCAGGCCAGACCCTTGCTGTGCTTGATAGCGATATGCAGAAAGCCCAGCTTATGGCAGCCGAGGCCCAGTTTTCAAAAGCCGAGAAAGATTATAAAAGACTTTCGGGATTGCTTGAAAGGGGATCGGTAACCGAATCGCAGGTAGAGCAAGCTCTATTAGGCTACCAAAGCGCTGAATCACAACTTCTGATAGCAAAAAAACAGCTAGAAAATATGACTATAACAGCAGGCATTTCAGGTATCGTATCTGAAAAGAAATCCAACAAAGGTGCTTTTGTTGGAGTAGGATCACCTATAGCCGATATTGTGAATACATCTATCCTTGAACTTGAAATCAAACTCTCTGAACAGGATATACCAAAGATCAATACTGGACAAACTGTTAGTGTGTACTCAGAATTGTTCCAAGGAGAATTAATCTCAGGCAATGTTAAATACATAGCTCCTACCGCTGATAAAGACAGAATGTATCCTGTAAAGATATCACTGGGTAATCTCCCCGGGAATAAATTAAGGGCAGGTATGTTCGCTAATGTAAGCTTCGATTGGAATTCCGATAAAGAGAATATAATGATACCGACTAAAGCGGTAGCGGGCGAAGCAGGTGATAATTTTGTGTTTGTCGAACAGTCGGGCAAGGCTATCCGCAAACCCGTGACTATTGGCTCAATCTCCGGTGAGCTATCATCTGTTATCACTGGCCTGGAGCCAGGCGAGAAAGTTATAATTACCAGCGTTGCCGATCTAGAAGATGGTAGTCCCGTAACTCTTCTAGAAGACACTAACCCGGTAGAAGTGTTATCTAATGCTGTACAAGAAGACGCAATGGTTACTGACGATATCGTTGAATAATCACCCCCTGAAGAATTAGAATAATTAGGCATATCAATGACTTTAACTGAAATATCGATAAAAAGACCTACACTGATAGTTGTACTCTTCAGCGTTTTGGGTTTTCTGGGTCTTGTAGGGTATAGCAACCTTAAATATGAACTTCTCCCAGATATGAGTTTCCCTGTACTTACGGTTACGACCGTATATCCTGGTGCGGGCCCAACAGAGGTTGAAAATTCTGTTACAAAAGAAATAGAAGATCAGCTTGTATCTCTGGAAGGTATCAGAACGGTTATCTCTAACTCCTCAGAAGGGTTTTCGCTTATCGTTGTTGAAATGCAGCAGTCTGTTGATGTACAGGAAGCTCTTCAGGAAGCTGAAAGATTACTTAACCAAGTAACTGGCGCACTACCCGAAGAAGCCGATGAACCTATACTATCAAACATATCACTATCGGAAATACCGGTTCTCAGAATGGGTATCACATCCGATATGGATCCCAAAGATTTCAAAAAGTTCGTTGAAGATAAAATTGTTCCTTCTATTTCCAAAGTGGAAGGGGTAGGCCGTATCGGGCTTGTAGGTGGGCTTGAAAGGGAAATAGAAGTAAGGCTCAATGCTGATAGAATAGCCGCAAAAGGTCTCGATATTACGCAGCTTGTACAGCTAACCGGGCTTTCCAATATGGAGTACCCAACTGGTAGCCTTGAAACCAGCGAAAACAAATATACTGTACGCCTCGCTGGCAAATTCAATAATATCGAAGAACTCCGCAACCAGACCGTAGGCTTCGGCCCTTCGGGAGAAAGCGTACGCCTCGGTGATGTTGCGACCGTGGTTGACGCTACTGCCGATCCTGAAAATATCGCCCGCATAACCGTAATGGAGAAAGGCCTCAGAAATACAGCCGTAGGAATGCTTGTGGTTAAGCAAAGCGATGCAAACGCTGTTGATATGAGCCGGTCGGTACGCGAAAGGCTAGTTGAACTAGAAGAAATTCACGCTGATAAAAACTTAGATTTCGAGATCACTCAAGATGGGTCCGAGTTCACAATCGAAGCCGCTAACGCTGTACAGTTCGATTTAATGCTTGCCGTGATAATGGTAGCGCTTGTAATGCTATTGTTCCTCCATAGCCTTCGTAATTCACTCATAGTTATGATAGCCATACCCGCATCCCTAATCAGTACTTTTCTGATGATGTGGCTTCTAGACTTCTCACTGAACCTTATGACATTACTTGCGATGTCGCTTGTTATCGGTATCCTAGTGGATGATTCCATAGTGGTATTGGAAAACATTTACCGCTACCTGGAGAAAGGGATGCCAAGGCGACTTGCCGCCCTCAAAGGAAGAAATGAGATCGGATTTGCGGCACTGTCAATCACCATGATCGATGTTGTAGTATTCCTGCCACTCGCCGTCGTTACAGGTATCATAGGTAACATCCTCAGAGAGTTCTCCCTTGTGATGGCAACTTCCACCCTCCTATCTTTACTTGTATCATTTACCATTACGCCAGCATTGGCCGCTCGTATCGGTAAGGTTGAGACTATTAACAAAAGTAATCCCTTTGGCTGGATAGCCCATAAATTCGAACAGTTTCAAGATTGGCTCACAGAACAATACGGCCATATACTTAAATGGAGCCTGGATCACTATAAAACGATCATTGTAGGTGCGGGAGCATTGTTTATCGCTTCTCTGCTATTGCCTGCAAACGGTTTTATCGGTGGTGAATTTATCACCAAAGCCGATCAAGGTGATTTCTCTATGGTGCTTGAAGGCAGGCCAGGGATGACGATCGAGGAATCAGATGCCATAGCCAAGCGTGCCGAAAAAATCATTATGGATATGCCTTATGTAAGCACGATATTCACCAACGTAGGTGCTTCGAGCGACGGGCTTTTAACAACTTCCAGCGAAAACGTATCAGAGGTAAATATCTCTCTTGTGCCAGCCACCGAGCGGCCAATCAGTACTGAGATATTCATGGAGGACCTCAGAGAGCAATTAATGGTAATCCCTGATATAAAAGTTGAGATGCGCCCAATCGGTATATTCGGTTCAGCCGACGAAACGCCTATCCAAGTTGTGCTTAACGGCCCCAACGATGATGCCGTACGTCAGGCAGCGGATACTCTGTTCAGGGTAATGTCTAAGGTGCCTGGTACTTCCGATGTTCGCCTTTCATCTCAGTCCGGTAACCCGGAAACCAAGATTTCAGTAGATAGGGATAAGCTATCAACTTTCGGACTTTCTATCGCGCAGGTAGGGCAGGTATTGCGTGTGGCACTCGCCGGTGATGACTCTTCGGAAATAACACTCGGTGGCGAAGAATACGATATAAATATAAAACTAGATGAAAGTGATAGAAACGATATTACCGATCTTAGGTATGTGCCTTTCGTTACTCCACAGGGAAATACCGTTTACCTAGGCCAGTTTGCCGATATAGTTCAGACAGTCGGCCCCACTAAGCTAAGCCGATTCAATAGAAACAGATCGATCACTGTTACTTCACAGACTTCTGGCAGGCCAGTAGGCGATATAGTAGCTCAGTTCCGTAATGAGATCGCTGGATATGAACTGCCGGTTGGTGTAGAGTTGGAATATCTAGGTGAAGAGAAAAACCAACAGGATTCAAACTCCAGCTTGCTGATTGCAATGCTCGCTGCCATTGTATTCATGTACCTCGTAATGGTAGCCTTATATGATAGCTACTCCTATCCGCTGATTATACTTTTCTCATTACCGCTCGCTCTTATCGGTGCTTTCCTCGCGCTTGCCCTCACACTTAATACTCTAAACATATTCTCGATTATCGGTATGATTGTCCTCATGGGGCTCGTGGGTAAAAACGCGATTTTACTGGTTGATAGAGCTAACCAGATGATTCGTGAAGAAGGACTGGAAGTAAAGCCCGCCCTTCTGGAAGCAGCAAGCACCAGGCTGCGCCCGATACTTATGACAACCATCTCACTTATCATCGGTATAATGCCGATAGCACTCGCAACGGGGGCAGGTTCAGAATGGAAGCACGGTCTGGCATGGGTACTTATCGGTGGGCTTACAAGCTCTATGTTCCTTACGCTCGTAGTAGTCCCTGCAGTATATATAATGTTTGATAAAGTAGGTGGCTTTTTCGGTAGATTCCGCAAAAAAGATAAAGACGGTAAAGACCTACCGCCAACTAATGGAAACGGTTCCACCCATCTGGATCCAAAACTATACGCCTCGCTCACAGATGGCGAAAAAGCATTCCTAGAAGAGGAGAAAACAGTATAAAACTCCAATCGCTAAATAGTGTGAAGCCTATTTATAAACTGTCACAAAGTTAATACTTCAACCGCTGGATCTAGTACGGAGACAGTCCAGGAACCTGTAAACCCGAAGACCGGTTTAATCTAGTGGATGATTCTATTCAACTGAGATCAGTTTAGATCAAAGGGTTGTTGCGGCCGAAGCCGTAGCGGTTGAATCCATTCGCTGCTCTCCGGGTTCAGCGCCTCATTACTGCTACAAGTGCCGCCGCCCTGCATGGCGTAGTTTATGCCATAGGTACCCGCGCTAAAGGCCATACTCGTGGCAAAGCTTTTCAGGCTTGGATCCTGCCCGTGCAACAAGTAACCACTTACCTGATTGCTGAGGGCCGATAGAGTCCAAGAGCCTACAGCACCCAAAGTTTATAAAGCATTCCTTGAAGAGGAGAAAACAGTATAAACTACTGCCCCAGATTCTTAGACATCTACGCTGGTATGGGTTTTTCTTTTTAAATGTCAACCCCTAAAGGCTCAGGCCCTCTTTGAGCATCTTCGCTCTTTCGGATATCTTCAGATTCTCGAATATCTTGTCCAGATTCCCCTCTATGATGTCTTTCAGTGGGTAGTTCTTTGCATCGCCCTCAAGCCTGTGATCTGTTACACGGTTCTGCGGGAAATTATATGTCCTGATCTTTTCCGATCTATCACCCGAGCGTACCATATCTTTCCTGACTGAAGATACTTCTTCGTTGTGCTTCGCCATCTCCAGCTCATAAAGTCTCGTTCGCAGCACCTTCATCGCCTTCTGGCGGTTCTTTAGCTGAGAGCGCTCATCCTGGCACTGTACCACGATGCCCGTCGGCTCGTGTACCAGTCTTACCGCAGTCTCCACCTTATTGACGTTCTGGCCGCCCTTACCGCCCGCTCGGAAAATATCTACCCGCAGATCCTCATCACGCACCTCTACATCCACTTCCTCTGCCTCCGGCAATACCGCAACAGTGGCCGCCGACGTATGAACACGGCCCTGACTCTCGGTATCTGGCACACGCTGCACCCTGTGAACGCCGCTCTCGTACTTTGCCTTACCGAAAACATCTTCCCCGTTCATCGAGAAAATCACTTCCTTAAAACCGCCGCTAGAGCCTTCACTTACCGATATAAGATCTGATTTGTAGTTATGATGCTCCGCCCACCGCAGATACATCCTGTACAGATCGCCAACGAAAATCCCTGCCTCGTCGCCGCCGGCGCCCGCCCTCAGCTCGAAAATACAGTTACGCATATCGTTCGGATCCTGCGGGATAAGAAGCATTCTCATCTCCTCTTCCTGCGATTCCTGCTTCTCCTGAAGCTCTGATAGCTCTTCGTACGCCATCTCCTTAAGTTCGGGGTCGGTTCCCTTATCGGCTACAAGCTCCCTGTTCTGGCTGATATGATCAAGAAGAGTGAGATACTCTTTAGCTGCCGCCACAATTGGCTCAAGCTGCTTCTGTTCACGGCTTGTGTCTTTATATAACTTAATGTCCGATATGATATTGGGATCAGCCAGCTTGGCGCCCACTTCATCATACCTTGCGATAATAGATAGTAATTTGTCTTTCATAGGTTGCAAATATACATAAAAGCGATTTTGGGGCCGGTCATAATAAATGACCGCTGCAAGTTCCCCTGGGTGAGGTGTCTCAAAAATGTCATCCCGATCGGTCACTGCGCCTGTCTTAAGCCCCCCTCCCTTGAGGGGAGGGGCCGGGGGTGGGGTGTTCTCATAGGGCTGGGGCGAGTTGTTCCTCCCCCCCTCCCTTGAGGGGAGGGGCCCGGGGGTGGGGGTGTTCCTAAAGAACTGGGCCGAGATGTTCCGCCATCCCCCCCTCCCTTGAGGGGAGGGGGCAGGGGGGTGGGGTGTTCGTAAAGGGTTTGGGCCGAGGTGTTACCAAACAGCCGGGGATACGGTGTTCTTACCCCCCCTATACAAAATTCCCATGACATTCTACGGAACGATAAAAAACTTTTTCACTCCATAGATTGATATCCCCCCATACCTACCTTTGCCTGTTCGCAATTCCAAAATCCAAAAGCAAAGGAACATAACATGCTAAACCACAACATAAAAAAACTAGACCC
>CAYWYR010000019.1:0-61423 GCA_964462685.1 uncultured Hyphomicrobiales bacterium
GCCTATGCGCTTTGGTACCACGCACTAACCAAACTTGAAGCAAGTAAGGTAAGCGTATTCAATAATATGCAGCCGATACTTACAACTATACTTTCGATTATATTCTTGGGCTTTGCCCTTACCTGGGGGTTTGTATTAGGTGCACTGCTTATTATAGCAGGTGTAGTAGTAACGCAGAGGGGGTGACATATTATTTATTTGCGTTTTTAGTTAGTATTCATTAGCTTGTTAATAAACACTTACTTACAAAAATGATTCTCTTATGAAAACTCTCTCTCTCTCTCTCTCTAACTATTGTTCTAATGTTAATAATAACATTATACGGATGTGATGAAAACACACCAGTAACTGATAATATTATAATATCTATCATGAATGAGGTTAAAATTGATATCAATACCTATGATGGTAAAACACTTCAATATATCAAGAATAATTAATCTGTTACTTATTGTATTATTTATCCCTGGTTGCAGTGGTGTAGATTATTCACTGCAACCTGGGTTATATAAAACCTTAAGCTATGATATTGATCTTATTATGATTAAATACTCAGATGATATACCTAATGTAAAAGACGTGTCTATAGAAATAAAGAGAAATGGTAACTTTATAAAAAAAATCCTCCCAGGCTATACCGCAGTTGGTAAATATAAAGTAGAATCTAACTCACTGCATTTGTTCTTTGATAGTATAATGGTTCATAAAAAAGTGAAAGATACTACTAAACACATAGAAGTTTATACGATAGTAGATGATAATGAGCTACATCTACCATTACTAGGATGCTATGATAGTGCTATGTATGAAATAAGGCTCAAACTTGTTCGAGACTAAAGTTATTTCGAATATATTATTAAGATAAAATTAATAGTTTACTTTTTTACAAAATATGTAATTAACCTAAAAGTTGTTTTGAAGATTCTCCAAATCAATTTTATCATTAAATATTACGTATTTTTTTTTCTTAATATAAAATGATTTTTACCTAAATTTTATATTTTACTATCTAATCTGTTTTCTTATCGTACTGAACATTTTACTTTGAATAATAGGGATACCCTTAGGGATATTTATATATATCTATATCACTAGATACTTTAACAATTTACATTAACTATTGTAGTTCTTTAAAATTTTCATTGTGCGATTTGGGAATGCTTTTTTTTAGCTTCTTCTAATCTTATCGCATCTCCAAAGCATGTTCTTTTTTTTCTGCTTATTGAGTAACTCTAAAAATTCTTGTATTTCCGTATCGGTAAACCTTTTATAGGTTTCGATTGCTTCTTCTATAATCAAACTTATAGTACACTCCCTAATCGTAATGGGATAATGATATAACTCATTTATATTTTACTCTTCAAAAAAAAACCACCCGAGAGGAATATCTCAGGTGGCTTTATAATCATTTTCGCTTGGAGGTAAGGCTTTAGTTATTCACCGCTTGCTTTACTATCTGCTCGAATACCTCAGGCTTGTTCATAGCGAAGTCGGCGAGTACCTTACGGTTGATGCCGATGTTCTGCTCTTTAAGCCCGTGCATAAGGCGAGAGTAAGTGGTACCGTTCAGGCGGGCCGCCGCGTTAATACGCACGATCCAGAGCCTGCGGTAATTTCTTTTCTTTAGCTTACGGCCCACATAGGCGTGCTGAAGACCTTTCTCAACGTGGTTTTTGGCTACAGTCCATACGTTTTTACGCAGTCCCCAGTAACCTTTGGCCAGTTTGAGTATTTTCTTCTTGCGGCGGTGAGCAGCTACTTTATTTCTTGATCTAGGCATTTTACTTCCTTGATAATATTTTTATTGATCGGGCTTAGGGTGAGCTGTCTTAAGTATTAATAAGTACCCGTTCGCCGTTAATTGTGGTGCGGTTTATAGCCTGCCCCAGTGGCTTGAGTTTTAAGAGAAGTCTCTGCCTTACTTAGCGTACGGAAGCAGTTTCTCTATTTTCGGCTGGTCCACTTTAGAGACAGTCGTAGACTGGCGAAGGTCTCTTTTACGCTTACGAGTCTTTTTTGTCAGGATGTGGCTTTTGAAAGCTTTTTCCCTTTTGAAAAGACCGCTGGCGGTTTTTCTGAACCTTTTCTTCGCAGCCGAGTTTGATTTCATCTTTGGCATGTGCCTTACCCCTTAGCGATATAGGTGTGATAAACAATAGTTTTAGGCAAATCGGATTTACCATGACTTCAAAGATACGAAAGAATGCGGAGAATCCGAAAGAGATTTGTGTAATAGTATTTTTTGGGGTGGGGGATGTTATATTGTGGGTATGCCTCCAGCACTATACATAATCGCAAGGCCTAACGGAGCTGGGAAGACAACCGCCAGCTTTTCTACGCTACCTACAGTTCTAGGATGTGATATATTTATAAATGCAGATGAAATAGCGCGCGGCCTTTCACCATTTAATCCCGATGTAGCTGCATTCAGGGCTGGTAGGCTGATGCTTGAGCTTATTAATGAGAATATGAATGATAGAAACACCTTCGCGATCGAGACAACCCTATCTACCAAATCCTATAAAAGTTATATAGAAAGGGCTAAGTCGCTCGGATATAGAATTGTAATGATATTTATATATCTAGAATCTACTGATCTTGCTATCCAAAGGGTGAAGCGACGGGTTGAAGAAGGCGGCCACAACATACCAAAACACGTAATTATCCGTAGGTATGATAGAGGGCTAGAGAACTTAAAGAATTTTTATGCTAGTATTATAGACAGATTATTAGTAATAAATAACACAGAGAACAACCAAGAAATAATTATTGATATTAATGAACATGGAAAATTTATCAAAGACAGAAGAACCTACGATAAGATATTCAAATAAAATCGAGCAAGAATTTGATTACGAAATGTTTAGAAAACTCTCCTATAAAGCCATGCTAAAGCACAAGCGCATGCATAACTCGCCAGTGGTAATTATGCGAGATGGCAAGATAGTGGAACTGAACCCCCACGAGATGCCGGATAAGCTGGATTAAAGGTATGTTTTGTCCAGATTGTCTAGTGAACATGTTGTCAAACAATGTACGGCAATCTTCCGTATATTTGTGTAAGGAGAGATTGCTATGGAAAAAACAAAACAAAAGACCGCACGCTTTGAAGCGAGAATACCCCAAACAATAAAGGAACGTATCGAAACGGCTGCCGCACTTGGAGGCTATAAATCTATATCGGAGTTTGTAATCAGGGCATCTGAAGAAAAAGCCGAACAGGTAATCGATAAGCACAAACGCTGGATACTCAGTAAAAGAGACTCAGAACTGCTCGCTGATCTACTTCAAAACCCACCAGAACCCAATTTGGCGTTAGTGAATCTTCTATCAGGTTATAGGAAAAAATATATAGATATCGATGCTGACTAAGCCATTTGATCGGTCATATTCAAGAGCAGAGTTTGATTGCGGTAATACAGTTTTAAACAGGTATTTAAAGCAGTTAGTATCTCAGGATATGAAGCGTAAATTGACGACTTGTTACGTAGTGGAGGATGATAATAGAATATTAGGCTTCTACACTCTTTCTAATATATCAATTATCATTGATGAATTGCTTGCTTTATTAACTAAAGGCATACCAAACAGCTATAAAGAAATACCGGCTACCCTTTTAGGGCGACTTGCTATTGATAATTCTATGAAAGGTAAAGGGCTTGGTAAGGAAATGGTAGCAGATGCTATGTTCAGAGTATATATGGTTTCTAAAGAAGTAGCATCTTTCGGATTGGTAACAGATCCTAAAGATGATATCGCTTCCACTTTTTACGAAAACATAGGTTTTGAAAAACTAATTGACCGGGAGCGCTTGTTTATTAGCATGAAAACTATAGAGAAGGCGATTAACACATGATCAAGACAAAAGATTGAGGGTTGAGACCATTCCAATAAGATCGCTGTATAAATTGAAATACCACATATAGGAATATTGAAATTGCTTGATATCACAAAGAAAATAAAGCTTGATAAAGTTAGATTAAATGGTAGTACAAATTACAGGAGTTTATTTACAACACAATATCCTGAAGATTCTCTTTCACACTTGAATTTAAATGATTATTGTTTGAGAGGTAAAGATAATAATTTCTGTTATATGCTAGAATATGATACTAGGTTAATGGGGATAAAAGGTGGAAATGCCTACAAACATGGTCTTTATAAAGATAATACAGGTCAATTTAAGTCTTCTAAATCAAAAAGTATAGTGTCACTAGAGGTTGCTAATTCTGAATTAGTTGAGATACTTGATTTTATTAATTCAACTTTATCTCTTGTAAGAGATAATAATATAGAAAGTATTTTAAAAAGAAAAAGTTCACCTATCTGGCGAATGGTGCTATCTAAGATTATTAGTATATATGCTCCTGAACATTTTATAAATATTGCAAAAAATGATTATTTATATCAATTTTGTTTAGATCATGGTATTGATGAAAGCGATATTTATAACCAAAACCTTATATCTCTCAATCTACAAGCTCTACAGCTAGCTAAAAGTATTGATCATTACAAATCTCTCAAACCTGATGAATTAGGTTATTATATTTGGAATTATTACGATAATGTTGATGGAATACAACATGACAATATTGACAGAACAAAAGTAAGTCTATCAATACCACAAAATGACAGATCCCCCGCCCCACCCCTAAACCAAATACTATACGGCCCGCCGGGTACAGGCAAGACTTATAATACTATCAGTATGGCTGTAGATATTATTGATGGTGAAGATTCCGAAAGAAATTATGAGAAGAGCCGGAAGCGATATCATGAGCTTAGGGAAGAAGGACGTATAAAGTTCGTCACCTTCCATCAGAACTACAGCTATGAGGATTTTGTAGAGGGGTTGAGGCCTATCCCTGGTGGTGACAAAGGATTGGCATTTGATAACCAAAGTGGCATATTCAAAAAGCTGTGCAGAGATGCGAAGACTGAAATAGATAAGCCAAGCAAAATAAGTTTTGAAGAAGCATTTGAAGGTTTACTATGTGATATTTTAGATGGTAGCATCGAAGAGTATGAAGTGCCTATGACTAGAGTATCATACCATATTACCGATATAAACGATATATCTATTGGGTTCAGAAAGAGTAGTGGTGGAACCGCTCATAGGCTAAGTATCTCAAAGCTCAATGATATGTATAATACTGAAGAGTATATTAAAGAACCAGGTGGTTTAAAGGGCTATTATAACGGTTTGCTTAGTATATTACTTGAGTACGGGAAAAATACAGTCTCTATAGTAGATGAAGAAATTGATTCAGATGAACCCAGTAACTTCGTCCTCATTATAGATGAGATTAACCGGGCAAATATATCGAGGGTATTTGGGGAGCTGATCACACTGATCGAACCTGATAAGCGAGCTGGCAATGAAAACGCTATGTCTGTGACATTGCCGTCTGGTGATTCATTTTCTGTTCCGAATAATCTATACATAATCGGTACTATGAATACTGCGGATAAATCCATAGCTCTGTTGGATATAGCACTCCGCCGTAGGTTCGAGTTCGTTCCTATGTATCCGCAATATAAAATCAATGGTGCTGAAATACATGAGTCTGATTTCCTGAAAAAGCTAAATACAGCTATAAGTGAAAATGAATCGCTGGGGAGAGATCTTCAGATTGGACATTCCTACTTTATGGGGGGTGGTTTCAACTTCTATACCACGCTCAAAAACAAGGTTGTGCCGCTGCTTCTTGAATATACCATGAATGATGAAGGTATGGTAGTCGGACTATTAGAAAGTTCGCTTGATGTATCATTACACTCATACATAGATAACCTAATGCCATGGAATATTTTAAATACAGAAATTGAGGCTAAATTTAACGGCGCAGATACCGATGAATGAGTATCAGCTTCACGAACATACTAGTTCACCTTTCCGAGGCGATAGTGAAAGTCTATCAATGCTTCTCCAGAAGATATGGGATAATCGCGAAAGGCAGCCCCATTATTTAGATGATGAAATTGATAAGGAAGATATTCAGCAACTTCTTAGTATCATATATAACAGCAAGGGCGAAGCCACAATAAAGGCCAAACACTATGTAGGCATGATCAAAACACTGGGTAAAGAGCCGACTACTATAAATATTCTACCTAAGATATATAAAGATCAAAATATTTCAGATGATAAATTTAATAAAGACCTTTTGCTATGGTTGAAATATAGTAAGAAAATACGGTTGCCAAAATACAAGTCTGGAGCAAACAGAATAAATAATGACCTGTTAGAAGTTTTTATCTATATGTTTGCCAGCTACACAAAAAAGCTGTTTGCCACTAATCTTTATCAAAATTATACAGATATAAGCCGTGACCTGTCAGTTGTCAGGGGGCGTATAAATATGCCCAGATATATCAGGAATATATCACAGGGTAATATGCATAGGATATCATGTGATTACCAGCGCTATCAACTGGATAACAACTTTAACCGGATAGTTAAATACGTCGCCAAATTACTCATCAAGATCAGCAATGATAAAACTACAAAACGATATTTAAGGGATATTATATTTCTTTTGGATGAGGTAAAAGATAAGGCGGTGAGAAGCAGCGACTGCGACAAGGTGCGTTTTAATCAGATATTCTCAGATCATCAGACTGTACTCGACTATTGCAGGCTATTCCTAAATAATAGTGTGAGCTATGGCAGCTCCGGTAGCCTCAAAGTATTTGTTATGCTCTTTGATATGAACGTGCTTTTCGAGGAGTTTATAGCGGGCTTTATATTAAAGCGTTTTCCAGGTATGAGATTCAGATCACAATCCTCGTACAAGTATCTCACTGAGTGCGGTCGTTTCAGATTAAAACCTGATTTAATTTCCGATACGCATATAATCGATACAAAGTATAAGATTTTACTCGATAGTAAATCCATATCACAGTCTGATATGTACCAGCTTAATGCTTATGCTACGAGATACGGTATAAACAGGCTTACGCTATTATATCCGATGTTGCAAGGGTCTGATAACGCACTTGAATATAATTATATGATTAATAAAAGCTATTCTGACTCTCAATCTGAACCTATCAGGATATCCATCAGGCAGATAGATATTACTTCAGAAGAAGCACAAATCGAGAAAGAACTTGATACCCTATTAACCGCCCCCCTTCTCGGGCAACAACCTGTTTAGCAGTTTTTCAGTGATATTCACAAATGGCAGAAACAGTATTACTCCTAAGATATTGAAAGCCATGTGCGCGTTGGCGATCAGGCCGCCGATTTCTGTAGTGGGGCTTAATCCGATTATCAGATCAACAAACGACTGAAAGAAGATCAGGCCCAAGGTAATGGTTGCCAGATTGAAAAATAGATGGAACAGCCCAGCTTTCAGTGCCTGCCTTTTTCCGTTGATCGTGGCAAGTAAAGTATCGGAACAGGTACCCAGCTCGGCACCGAGCATTACTGATATACCGGCGGCGGCCGTGATTATATTTTGTTTACCCAAAACTATCGCTATACCTACAGTACCGCTGGAAGATTGAATCACTAGCGTTACCAGCCCGCCGATCAAAGCACCCCAAACGGGCCTCTGGTCTATACTCGCCATCCAATCAAGAAATACGTCGCTATCCCGCAATGGAAGGACGGACTCTTCCATTACATAAAGCCCAAAAAACAGCATTCCGAGATAAAAAGCTATTGCCCCACCTCTTTTGAGCTTTTCGTTTTTTGAGAATATCTTGATTATCAGCCCTATAAACAAAGGTACCGCTGCATATTCGGCTACATGAAGGGCGATTAACTGGCTTGAAAAGGTAGTGCCTATATTCGCGCCCATAATTAGCCCTATCGCCTGTCTGAAAGTTATCGATCCCGCGTTGATAAATACTATGACCAGTATTATAACTGCTGAAGAGGAGCCCAGCAATATAGTAAATACCGCACCGATAGCTATTGCTGTAAACAAGTTTGAAACATACTTAGCTATGGTTTGTTTTGCACTTTCCCCAAAGCTCTTTTCCATCACAGAAGATAGCTGAGTAATCGCATAAAGGAAAAGTGATAAACCACCAATCAATAGTGGCATTATAGACCAGATATGCATATCGAAAACCAGAATAAATCGAAAAGACTATTCTAAGGTATAGATATGTTTATCTGGTTAATTCTTTATGAATTTGCAGTTAAGGTGAAGATATGGCGGCTTTATTCACTCCAAGGATCAACTTCAAGCCCCTTGACGAATTCACGGTAATCGACCCACTCTCGTGCGAGGAATTTTTCGGCTTTCTCGGAGAAAGCCTCGCTTTGGCGGCGGATGCATACAAATTGAAAGAATACCAATTATCACGATTTGACTGACTTACATTATCACATTAATACTTCCCTAAACCTATTACTATCTATGACTTTTATTTTAGGAAAGGATATAAATTTTAGAATATCAAAATCTTTATCGTGAGATATTATAAAATCAGAATTAGCGGCAACCGCACAGTCAACAAATTTATTATCATCTGGATCTTTTAGCAGGTTGAACTTGAAATAGGTAGTTAACAAATTAATATTACTTAGGTTTTCCAGAACTCCCATTACACTTTCAGAGGTTTCAGGACCCATGTGCCTTCCAATAACTTCCGAATACTCTGATAGGATATCCGTAGTTACTGAAAGATCAAATTCTTTATTGATTATAGATTGAAATATCCAATGCAATCTCGAACGACTTGATATACATACAAGCAAAATATTAGTATCAAGTACAACGTTTAACATCAGATTTTTGCACTGCGCATTTTGGTTTCCAGCATTCTGTCAACATCATTATTGCTCCACTTATTATCATCCCATGTTCTATTCGCATTTGATATAGCTTTATCAGCAAAAAAACGAACTAATAGAGATTTCAAATTCTCTAAATCATCATTATTTAAGTCATGAGAAAAAATCTTCAGTATTTCTAACTGTGCGTTGGTTAAGGGATGTTTTATGTCTTCCATTTCGTAGTCCAAATTTTCATTATATTATTTACGTGATCAATTCAAATGTTGTTCTACTTCCACTTATCGACTTCCAGCCCATCTACAAATGCCTTATACTTAGGCCATTCCGTCAACAGAAATCTTCGGGCCGTCTCGGTGAAAGCCTCGCTTTGGCGGCGTATATGATTTAACATATAATCTATACCACTGCCCGGGGCCAGATCAGAACTGTTAAGATAGTAAAGCGGCATGCTTAAGTTGCTGCTGAGAAGGTCAGTTCTTCTTACAATACCTTTGCCGCCTTTTTCGCCGCGCAGCAATACCCATACCTGCTCAAGGCTGTCCCTTATAGTCTTGGTTCTAGCCACAAGAGTATCCTTGATCTCTTTATTATCCTCTATCTCAATTAGTTTATCGATTACGGTAAGTGATTTTTCCTTTTGCCTTAAAGCTTTGGTTATACTATTAAGATCATTTGTAATGGAGTATATTTCTTGATAGGAATCCTCGAGCATGGCTATTTGCGTGGGATCCGCATCGATTCTCGGGTCTAGAAGCACTTCGAGGTTTACGCTGTCCTCCCAATCCATATAAGTGAGCTTTGCTGTGTAAATGCCGGGTAATACAGAATGCCCTGAAGGCAGTCTGGTCATATCTTCCCCAGCTTCCTGGGTTGGGAAATAAACTCCGTCTCTTTTCATATCCCAAGTGATCCTATTCAGAGCGGTGTCAGCTTTTACCCAGTAAGTCCTTACTTTTTCTTCCGATGAATTATAAATCTCAACCATTACCGAATCCACTGGCCAGCGGTCTTCTTTAGGCTTGGTTGTATCCTGCGGTTGGGGATAAAGATTAAATGTAATTGTTGGGTTGGGGCCTTTATTATCACCGTAATAAGTGGCATCACCTGCAAAACGCGCACCGTCAGCTGTTCCCCATTTAGCTAAATATCCATCTTCCCTTGATAATATTTTGATGGGGGTGTCTTGTTTGGGCTGGTTTTTAGTCCAGTTTCTCATATATGATATATCATCGAATATCCATGCGGCACGGCCGAATGTCCCGACTACCAGATCATTCTCGCGTGGGTGTATTTTCATATCCATAGTAGAGGCCGCAGGGTAGCCTTCATCCCACATCTGCCAGTAATTGCCACCATCGAGCGAATAATATAGCCCTCTTTCGGTACCCAGAAACATCAGATCGGGGTTTTCTATATCCTGTACGAATGACAGTGCATAGGTCGGGTTTTTCATTTTCGGCGCGATATTAGTCCATGATTTGCCATAATTGGTTGTTTTCAAAAGATATGGCCTATCATCGCCGCGTCGATAATCGTTGATAACTGCGAATGCTGTACCGCCATCATAGCGAGAGGCGTGTATCTGGGGTATCCAGCCGCTGTCCGGAACGCCTGTCGCAGGTGATACATCCGACCAGTTTGCTCCACCATCGCGAGTAATATGCAGCGCACCGTCATCGGCACCCGTCCAGATAACCCCTCGCTCTATCGGTGAAGGTTCGATAACAAGTATTGAGTTATAGTTCTCAGCACCGGTTACATCTAAAGTAAGCCCGCCTGTCTCACCGGAAAGCCTTTGCTTCAGTGTATCGAGTCTGGTAAGATCGGGGGAGATAATTTCCCAGTTATTGCCTTTGTCGGTTGTCTTATGTATGTACTGGCTACCGAAATAGACAGTATTCTGATCAAAAGGATCCTGGGCTATGGCTGAGTTCCAATGGAACCGAAGCCCCTCCCCCTCAGGATGGAATGGTTTTATCATTCTGTTGGAGCCTGTCTCGCTATCATAATAGCCGAGATTTCCCTGTTGCCACATGGCATATCCGTAGCGACTGTCGTTGGGATCGGGAAGCACGTCGAAACCATCGCCGAACATCAGTTCCTTCCAATATGAATTGCGGATACCGCCCGAACGCCATACCGATGACGGGCCTTTCCAAGAGCCGTTGTCCTGCATCCCACCGTAAACGTTATACGGCACTTCCATATCGAAATTGATGTGGTAGAACTGCGCCACAGGGATGTTCTCTACGAAACGCCAACTGTTGCCCATATCATAAGTTATAGCAAGACCGCCGTCATTGCCATCTATCATGTGTTCCGGGTTTTCGGGGTCGATCCACCAAGCGTGGTGATCGGGGTGTATGCCTGAATATGGAATAAAAAGTTGCCAGGTTTTACCGCCGTCCTCTGATTTTGTAACTCTGGAGTGGATAGAGTACAATCTGTTTTCATTCTGCGGATCAACATATATATCCGCATAATAAAAAGGTCTGTTACCGAAGTTTCCTTTCGGGTTAAGATCGATAAACGTCTTCCCACCGTCGGTGGATTTGTAGAGGGAGTTTTTCTCGGCTTCGATATATGCGTAAACGATATTAGGTTTTGAATGAGAGATTGCAAGACCAACCCGCCCAAGATCGCCACTAGGAAGACCGTTATCGGCACCGAGCTTATCCCAGTTGTTTCCGCCGTCATACGTTACATACAATCCACTACCTTCGCCACCTGAACGGAAGTACCAAGGGTCACGGTGAAAATCCCACATAGCGGCGAAAATCTTATCGGGATTATTAGGGTCAACAACCATATCGGCGATACCGGTTGTCTCGTTAACATACAAGCTTTTATCCCAAGTTTCCCCACCATCGTTTGAGATATACACACCTCTATCGGGGCTTTCCTTCCATGCCGAACCCTGAACGCCAGCATAAATAACATCAGAATCATCAGCACTGACTATTATCCTGTGGATGTTAGTAGTTTTCTTCAAACCCATCATTTCCCAAGTGTCACCCCCGTCACGGCTGAGGAATAGGCCGCCACCTGAATTTTGACTGTTTCTGGGGTTACCCTCACCCGTGCCTGCCCATATACGGCTTGTATTGTTCGGGTCGATAGCCAGAGCGCCGATCGAGAGTATAGGCTGGTCATCGAATACGGGTTCCCATTCTGTACCTGCTGAGCGTGACCTCCAAACGCCACCTGATGCCGCACCTACAAATATCTCTGATTTATTCATAGGGTTGACAGCTATTGTCGTAATACGGCCGCTCATACCTGCCGGGCCGATATTTCGCGGCGGTAGAGGCTTGTAGAGGACAGAATCAGGCAGATCGAGAGATGGCTGAGAGTATACCGGTAAGCCAGAGAAAAACAAGGATATTATTATTGATAGAAATGTATTATTGAAAGTCAATGTAAAAGAACTTTTCGGCATATCAGCTTTAGGCATTTCAGATTGAAAAGATGGTTGATGTTAAAGGGATAAGGTTAAGATACGAATTATATAATGATAGGATTGTAACTACGGAAGAATCATAAAAAAAGCCGTATACTTTTTAAATATGCGGCTATAAATAATTAATACGGAAAGTATATTTTATTACTCAACTACCTCATCGATAATACCGTATTTTTTGGATTCTTCGGCGTCCATCCAGAAATCACGGTCGAAATCTTTGAATACCTTGTCATATTCCTGCCCGCAGTTATCTGCAAGTATCTTGGCGGAAACCTCTTTGGTTTTCTGAAGCTCTTTAGCCTGTATCTCTATATCGGAGAACTGGCCGCGTACCCCGGAGCTAGGCTGGTGTATCATCACCCTTGCCAACGGTTGCATTTTACGGCGTCCTTTATCACCTGCCGACAGCAGGATAGAGCCCATCGAGGCAGCCAATCCCATACATACTGTAGATATAGGGCTTTTAAGTGATTTCATAGTATCATGTATAGCGAAGCCAGCGGTTACATAACCGCCCGGGCTATTAATCACAAATTCTATTTCCTTATCGGATACAGAGTCCAGATAAAGCATTTTCTCGATAACGCCTTTGGCGGAATCGTCATCTACCTGACCCCAAAGAAAAACTTTCCGGTCATCAAGCAGTTGCTTGGTTATAATATCATCTAATCTGTTTAGGTTCTCAGCCATTTCATCAATCTCTTATTTACTTGGTTTTAATAGCGTTTTATACGTAAAAGTGTTTACAAAAGTGTTGCCATGCCTTAAGTGTATGACAGAATGGCAATTCCCATCCCTTATTAGTAAATTTGTATATGGCAATACTATCAGATAGCGACAAAAGTATATATAATTCCGTAAGGCGTGGGGATGTCCTCAACGTGAACGAGGTATATGTATCTTTACAGGGCGAAGGAACCCGCACGGGCCTTTTGACAACTTTTTTGAGGCTGCACGGCTGCCTGCTCAGGTGTGTATGGTGTGATACGCCTTATGCCCTAGAAAGAAAAGAGATAGCTATCCCTATGTCGGTGGAGGAAGCCAAATCCGAGATCGAGAAAGCTGGGTCGAATCTGGTGATGCTTACAGGTGGGGAGCCACTTGAACAGCCAGCGGTATTTCAGTTAATCGATGAATTGTGTGATGATGGTTATGAGGTAACTATCGAAACGAACGGTCAGGCTGATGTATCAAAGGTAGATAGGCGCGCGGTATTGATTATGGATCTTAAATGCCCGGCCAGCGGAATGCACAAAAAGAATAATTTTGATAATCTGGAGCATATCAAAAAACCAGACGAGATAAAGTTCGTGATTTCAGACAGGAAGGATTATGACTGGGCAGTATCGATATTAAAAGAGTATAGCTTAAATGATATATGTGATACCGTATTGTTTTCGCCGGCTTTTGGTGTAATGGACGAAAAAGAGCTGGCAGAATGGCTGATAGAAGATAAACACCCTGTACGGATGCAACTACAGACCCATAAATATATATGGGCACCCGATAAACGCGGTGTTTGAAACCTGCTTACCTGATACCCATATCCCTATATCCAACCTACATGATGCAATTAAGCATCCTCTCTTTGCCAATTTTTCTTGTTCCGGATTATTCTTTTATCGAGCAAGTTTGATTATTTATCTTCGGAACCTTTTTTCATTACGAAGAAATCATCTATAGAAACATCCGATTTAGTCTCTGAAGTATCGGCAGGAAGGCTAAAGTAGAAAATTGTGCCTTCACCAGGTTCAGATTCAACCCATAATTTGCCGTTTTGCTCTTCCACGAATTCTTTTGTTATAGCTAGCCCAAGCCCCGAACCGGTTTTTTTAACGTCATATTCCTTTTTTTCTACTTGGTAATATCTATTAAATATTTTTTTGTGATGTTGCTTTTCGATTCCCTCGCCGTGATCCCTGACTGAGAAAACATAATCTTTGTCAATCTTATTTACAGCGATATTAATCTCTCCGCCTACATCTGAGTACTTGATCGCGTTTGTCAGTAAGTTTACCATTACAAGATTTGATTTTTCAATATCAGCTTTTACCTTGATAGATGAATCAACAAGTTCGTTATTTATAGTAATATTCTTTACGTCGGCTTGGAACATGACAGAGTCAACCGCCTTGGTTACGAAATCCTTGGCACTAACACTTGAAATGGACATCTTGATCTTACCAGACTCCATATTTGCCATATCCACCAGTTCTTTTGTTATACGCAGCAGTCTATTACAGTCCTCGGCTATATCCTCAACCAATGCGAACTGTTCCTCGTTTATATTGCCTATACGTTTATCAAACAATAGCTGAGTGGACATTTTTATCGATGATATAGGAGTTTTGAGTTCATGCGATATCGTAGAGATAAGGTTTGTCTTTGCTATATCTTTCTGTTGGAAGTCAGTTATATCCTTGAGGATAATAACGTTACCGGCAATTTTGTTTCCAGCCTCTTTTGCAACATCAGTGTCGTTGTCAGGCATTGAGATCTTGAGAATCTCTTTCTCATAATATCTTTTCTTTCCTTCTATCTCGTGTGATACAAGGCCGCCTGCATTGCTCTTTTTCCCTAAGCTACTGATCATTTTCCTAAGCAAAGTATTATCGATAGCTATATCTGGTGCGTATTTTCCGAGGAGGTCTTCTTTAGGGATCGACAGTAAAGATTCAAGTTTTCTATTTATAAATAAGATATTCTTCTTGGTATCGGTAATGAGAACGGCTTCCCTGAGATTGTCAAGAATGATTTTTGACTTTGTTTCTTCAGTGGCTATTCTTTCACGTTGCTCGGATTCGAGTTTTTCGATATGTTCAGCCATCTGATTAAATGAGTTGGCGAGAACCCCGAATTCGTCATCTTTACGGAAGTTGACCCTTCTTCTGTAATTTTTGTTTTTGAAATCGGAAATCGCATTGGTTACCTCCTGTAAAGGCTTGCCGATATAACTCGGGAAACCAAAAAGTATCACCAGCCCAATAAGTACCGCCAGCCCGCCAGATACGATCATATAATTGATTACCTTATCGGTAGTCTCGGCAGTCTCTGTAAAAAGATCCTTCACGATCTCCTCGTGAGCCTCCGACATTATGCTCAGTTTACTGTTTACTCTTTCAATAGAGTATAAGATCTTTTTTACATCATAAACATAATCGCCGTTGCTTTCTGTAAGCGTGTTTTGATAGATATCTTCAATGGCCTGATAGGCTGGCTTCAGCCTTGGGTATTGTTGAGCCCCAGTTCCGAGTTTTCTGAATTCTCTATAAAACTCGTTTAAGGAACTTCTGTATGATGCTGAATCAAGGTTTATAATAAAACCGCCTGTTTCCGGGTAATACTGCTCCGATATGGATTTTTCAACTTCAAGAAAATTATTATCAATAGTGTTTATTCTTGTGGTAATCTCTGAAACTATTCTCTCGGCGTTTCTCGAATTTTCGGACATCAGATTTAAATAATAAATCGCCAGCCCACCTACGAAGAATATCACTAGAAACATAAACCCTATCGCTAAGGCTGTCTTGGTTTTTATTGAAAGATTAAAAGGAATCTCTGTCTCCTCATTGTCAAAAGAAAGTCTATCAGAAAAGTGCTACCGAAGCACCTTTACCGAATTGGTTCATCGTCTTTTTTATCTTGATGCCGTACTTACCGAGTAGCAATGCAATAGTCATTGTAATGCCTCCGATAATAGTATCGGCTTCAACACCATCAATTAATGTTATTCCAGTAGAGACAACTATCGTTAGGAATAAGAGCAAACTCAGTACCGCCCCGCTCGGGTCAGTAGCCAACTCACTTCTCTCGGCTCTTATCATAACTAATTCCCATGCTTTTTCCCTAAAACTCTTGTCCCTATCTGTTCTTTGCAATGCTGACATATCTTTTTCCTTACTTTTCCCTTTTAACAGTGGTTTCTAAAAAACCTTGAATGTGATCTTACCTGAGTCCGGTAATATTATGTGTGTGTGCCATATATAGTGAGAATACTGTGCCAAAACATAATAGATAAGCTTAGATTGCCCATAAGTCTATATATGCCAGAGACTTACAAAATTATCGGTGAAACACAATATCACTTGTTACTATCAAAACCCTTCCAAAATGAAAAAATGTCTTCCATTTTGGATTGGTTTTAGATGTGTTATACAATTATTGGAAGTGCCAATAGTGTATCTATCAACTAACATTTCACTTTTTTTTAGTAGTTTCCAAGTATGATATATGGTATAGGCACAGATATAGTAGCGGTTGAAAGAATAAAAGGCTCCATCGAAAAGTATGGAGATAGATTCCTCAGAAAAATTTTCACCCCTACGGAAATCGAATACTGCAACAGGTTCAAAGATACAGAACACCTTCATTTTGCGGCTCGATTCGCAGCTAAGGAAGCATTCAGCAAAGCTATAGGTACGGGTATGGCTGACGGTTTCAAGTTTAAAGAGGTTGGCATAGTCAATAAGCGAACAGGAGAACCCACACTTGTACTTTCAGGTGAAATGGCTGAGAGGTATGGCGATCTGAAAAGCCATGTATCGCTAAGCCATTCAAGTACCGACGCTCTGGCAGTAGTCGTACTAGAAGACATAGGTATAGCTGATAAATGAAAGATGGGTAGTTATAATATACTGGAAAATCGCACAAAATTTATACTGGTATTATCTTAAAAATGACATTTGCAATTGTCGGTTTCTAATAGTAATCTGTCATTATTTAATACTTTCATCACGTATTGAAGATAGAATAGAGTACATTGTGTTTCTGAATTATATATATTTGCTATTGAGATTAAGTTATCTTCCATCAATCATCGATTCGTAATATCGGAGGCCTATTATGCTGAAAACCAAGGCCCTTAGCCCAGAAGTAAAGGATCTTTTTCAAACTGTAAGCGGGCAGGCTGACCTTTATAAGTCTGCTTACGCCCAGATAGAGCGGCATCTACAGTGGGCTACATCCGAGAAAACCACTCTTCAGAAAATTCAGGATGATCTACCCAAAAAACTAGATGATACTATAGAAAAACTCTCCAATATGGTTGAAGAGTATATAGCTCAAGTTTCAGACAAATCTTCTCGGGCTGTAAAAATCGGCGAAGAGCTGGAAACGATAGATCGCTATAAAGAAGATATGCAGCGGCTTAGGGCACAGCTGCAGAACAAAATGGTTGACCTTAAAAAGGCAGTAACCGACTTTCAACACAGAAGTGATGTAGAACTAAAGAAAGTACTTGAAAACCTACAGGAAAAAATCAACACGGAGCTAGCTAAAGAAGCCGAGAAGGTAGAAGTAAGGCTAGCTGTAAAGTCAAAAAAAATCGAAGGCCAAGTCAATGTATTCGAGCAGAAAAGCCGAAGAGTTATCGATAGGATAAGGCTTGAAACCAAGCAGATGGTAGAAGAGACTACCAATAACGCAAAGGAAATCAGACTTATATCGGGAGATATACAAGACTTTAAGGAGCTGATAACACCCAGGCTTAAAGAACAGCAAGACTTCCTTAAGAAAATGAAGAAGCGTTACGACGCTGAACTCATAAAACTTGATGAACGCATAGACAAGGTAATGGCTATGGGTGTATCTGGTACTGGCGCCCAGGTTGCCGACCCGCTAAACCCGCAAGAAGGGCTTGTGGAAGATGCTATCGAAGATCCTGACGGTATTTTCGCGTCCTACGACCCCAATAAAAAAATAGACAAAAACAAACCTCTAAATCTAGATGCCGCCCCAAAAAAGAAAACGGCGGATGAGAAAATAGAGGAACTGCATAATATTATTGAGGAAGAAAAGAAAAAGACAAACGCCGCACTTATCTTGGCGGGTTTGTCTATACTCGGCGTTCTATCTCTTGTTGTTCTTGCGGTCTTATAAAAGCTTTATAATTGTCTCAATAATAGTACTACTTCTTTAGCTTCTCTTTAAATACCTTACGGAACTTCTCAACCTTAGGTGCTACCACAAAACTGCAGTATGCCTGGCTTGGATTATTGAGGAAATAATCCTGATGGTAGTCTTCCGCTACGAAGAATTCCTCTGCCGCACTTATCTCAGTGACTATAGGGTCATCAAAAGCGCCTTCTTCCATCAAGCTTTTCTTATAGTGTTCTGCTTTTTTGCGCTGATCATCGTCGTGATAAAAGACTACTGATCTGTATTGTGTGCCTACATCATTGCCCTGCCTGTTGAGAGTTGTGGGATCATGAACGCTCCAGAAAACTTCCAGAATCTCATCAAAGCTTACTATGTCCGGGTCATACTCGACCTGAACTACCTCTGCGTGGCCAGTAGTACCAGTACATACTTGTTCATAGGTAGGGTTTGGCCTTTTGCCACCCATATATCCGCTTTTTACACTGTGAACACCCTGCAGTTCATCATATACAGCTTCTACACACCAGAAGCAACCAGCTCCCAAAGTCGCTTTTTGAAGATTAGCCATGTTTATCCTATCATCTGTTTTCGGTTTTATATTATTTCCTCTATCATTTGCATCTGCATTACAAGCAGATAAAAAGATTGATAGAATCAGCATCGACGTAATACTTATTATTCTATTCATTTATTATCCTCGTTCTATTATTGATGTATGCTATAATACGTAATAGATTCACTATAGTTGACAATTAATTTCATTATTAGTCGTTTTCTTAGTTATTAAAACTATACACAATCAAATTTACATAGGATCAATCATTATGAAGAATTTCCACTATACTTCACTTGCAACACTTTTGTTATCAATTATAGTGATAGGCCTATTTGCATCCTGCCAAGATGATAATCAAACACAAAGTAAAGCGGAGCTTATTCAAGAAGCAACCATTCAGAAAGGGATTCAGGATACTCAGGGAGTAAATACTGAATACTACTATTACAAGTCGACCCATTTTAATGTAGAAAGGTAAAAGTATTGATCCCCATACAGATTTTTTAAGGTTATACTGTTATATTTGTTAATGAAATACCTTAAATATATTGGCTATATGATAGTGATTATAGGGTTGTTAGCATTTGCTTACGGTTCCGATACCCTAAATATTGAAGGTGAAATAAGCCATATATTCTTTAACGCCGTTCTTATAGTTATAGGAACTTTCGGTATTACTATCGGAATTGTCTTAATTGCTCTAGACAAGAAGATAAAAGATGTCAAAGGCTCAGCAAATATTTCTGAAGAACTGGACGTGAAGATCATAGCTTATGAAAGATCAGGTAAAGTAGCTACTGACTTTAGGAAAATACCTAAGTAAACTAAATGGCAGTCTGAAAACATGATTTTCCTGTAATATGAATAATCAGTTTCGCGCATCTCACCCTCCCATAGCTCAACAAACTCTCAAGATATTTCTTTTATATCTCGATATCCCTTAATATTGCCATTCTACAGAACTGCAATAATCTATATTCAACCGAGATGCCTGATAAGATAACCAAAAACGGAAACAACCTTAATGTACCTGATAACCCAATCATACCATTTATAGAAGGAGATGGTATAGGGCCGGACATCTGGTCGGCAGCGGTAAGGGTATTTGATGCCGCGATAGCCAAATCCTACAACGGCGATAAAAAAATCGCATGGAAAGAAGTATATGCCGGGGAAAAGTCATTCAACCAAAACGGCGAATGGCTACCGAAGGCGACACTCGATGCGATAGACGAACACCTTGTTGCTATCAAAGGCCCGCTTACTACCCCTGTTGGAGGCGGTATCAGATCATTAAACGTGGCACTGAGGCAAGAACTTGATTTATATGCCTGCGTGCGGCCGGTGAAGTGGTATGACGGAGTACCGAGCCCGGTAAAACACCCAGAGCGTACGGATATGGTTATATTCCGCGAGAATTCCGAGGATATCTATGCTGGCATCGAATGGATGGCAGGCACGGAGGAGAACCAGAAAGTAGTCCGCTTTATCAGGGAAGAGATGGGAGTAGATAAGATTAGATTCCCAGAGAGCTCTTCCATCGGTATAAAACCTATTTCCCAAGAAGGTACAGAGCGTATCGCGATAGCTGCGATAGAATATGCTCTTAAACACAAAAAGCCGTCAGTTACGATAGTTCACAAAGGTAATATCATGAAGTACACTGAGGGAGGCTTCAAGAAATGGGCTTATGAACTGGCAGAATCTAAATATGGCGACAAAGTATTTACCTGGGCGCAGTATGACAGAATAAAAGACGAACAGGGCAAGGAGGCTGCCGACTCAGCACAAAAAGAAGCTACTGATGCTGGTAAGCTTCTAATCAAAGATTCGATAGCTGATGCGTTTCTCCAGCAGATACTGCTCCGGCCGGAGGACTATTCTGTTATAGTAACGATGAACCTGAACGGCGATTACGTTTCGGACGCGCTAGCGGCGATAGTTGGCGGAATAGGGATAGCCCCGGGCGCTAATATCAATTACAGAACCGGACACGCTATATTCGAAGCAACCCACGGTACTGCACCAAAGTACGCCGGCCTAGACAAAGTAAATCCCGGTTCGGTAATACTTTCCGGTGTGCTTATGCTCGAGCATCTCGGATGGCAAAAAGCTGCAGATCTGATAGTTGCAGCCCTTGGCAAAACCATCGCCCAGAAGAAAGTAACTTATGACTTCGCAAGGCTTATGGATAACCCCGAAGAACTGAAGACTTCAGAGTTCGCCGATGCTATGATTGAGAATATGTAGGGGGGAGGGGATGCCTGGAAAAGACATACATAAAAAAGCTTTTAATGATGGCACAATAGCAAAACTTGAAATGTTCGAGGATTTCGCTAAAGAATGGTTGCCAACCTTTGTAATGAGTGGCGGTAATGAAATAATCCATATTTTTGATTTTTTCTCAGGTATTGGCTATGATGTTGACGATAAACCAGGCTCGCCTATAAGGATTTTAAATGTCATTAAGGGTCAGTTCCCGAATATTGTAAAAAGGGGCAAGAAAATATTTTTACATCTAAATGAATACCAACCAAACCGTAAAGATCAATCAAAATTTGAGACTCTCAAAAAGAATTGTGATGAATATTTAGAACAGAACAACCACCTATCTAAAATCTTGGATATCAAATATTATAACAAAGATGCTTCAGAATTATTTTTTGAGTTAAAAGGCGAAATTGAAAAGTATCCTTCATTAGTTTTTATGGATCAAAATGGAGTTAAATTTTTAGAGGATAAATATTTTTTGTCTTTTTCTATGATGGAAAAAACTGACTTCTTATTCTTTTCATCTTCATCATATTTCAAACGATTTGGTAAAAGTTCAGAGTATTCAAATTATTTAAATATAGATACTAACGAATTAGAAAAAACTAGAAACAATGATATGCATAGATTGATTCTGAAAGAACTTAGACTTAAAGTGCCTCCAGAAAGCAATCTTATGTTGTTCCCGTTCTCTATTAAAAAGAAGAGTAACGTTTATGGTATTATCTTCGGTACTCGTCATTATAGAGGTGTTGATAAATTCCTTCGTGCTTCTTGGAATAAAAACAAATTAAATGGCGAAGCCAACTTTGATTTAGATGATGATAAAAGAAGAAACCAACTGACTTTTGGTTTTGAAAAACCATTAATATCAAAAATTGATAAATTTAAACAGGATCTGAAAGACAAGATTTTATCTGGTGATATAAGTAATAACAAAGAGGCTCTTAAATATACTTATGATACTGGTAACGATAACAGAAAAGCCAAACAGTTAATTTCTAGCATGAAAAAAGATGACTTAATAACCTACGAAGGCTCTACTCCGGGTGTAACATATGAGCTGGGATATAGTCATACCGAACAAAGGACTATAAACTACAAGGTACTATAATGGCACAATCTTCTATCGAATGGACAGAAATGACGTGGAACCCTACTACTGGATGCTCCAAGGTATCGGATGGATGTAAATTCTGTTATGCAGAAGTAATGTCTAAAAGGCTTCAAGCTATGGGTGTTGATAAATATAAAGACAATTTCAGAGTCCGTGAACATGAGAGCTCATTATTGATACCCTATAGTTGGAAAAAGCCTAAGATCGTTTTTGTCAATTCAATGAGTGACCTTTTCCATAAGAATGTTTCAACAGAGTTTATCAAGAAAGTGTTCAAGGTTATGAATGATAATCAAAAGCATACATTTCAGGTTTTAACTAAAAGACCACAAAGACTACTAGAACTTCACGAGCAATTAAATTGGACTCCTAATATATGGATGGGAACTTCTGTTGAGAATACAAAAGTTGAGGATCGTATAGATTATTTAAGGAAGACAAATGCTCTAGTTAAGTTTTTGTCTCTTGAACCTTTACTTGGACCGTTAGATGATTTAAACTTATTTAACATCGACTGGGTCATAGTAGGGGGGGAAAGCGGTCGCACCCCAAGACCAATGAATAAAGAATGGGTTGTCAGTATACAAAAGCAATGCGAAGAAAATCGTGTGCCGTTCTTCTTTAAACAATGGGGGGGGAAGAATAAAAAGAAGGAAGGTAGATTACTCGAAGGAAAAACTTATGATGAATTTCCACTTACACAATTTCACCTTTCTGCATAGTTACAAACTTTAATAAGTTAGATTGCATTTATCCTCTTTATGAATAAAAGTTAAATGACATTAAATCTATGATAACGACGAACTTGATAGTTGCTGGAAGTTATATCGGGCTAAGACAATATGTTATTGAAGAGCTTCTAAGTATATTCAGATCTATTGCTGATATCCAAAAGATAGTTGTTTATGTTAGTAGAGCTAAAGGCAGCCATTATCCCGGATCAGATATAGATTAACTGATAGAGGGTGATTATGAATCTATAGATCACAAACTGAAAGATCGGTATCACTTCAGCTCTGTGCCGCAGTTAATAAGTAGCAATTATCTCTCTGATGTAAACTCGGAATTCTACCGGGCAACAAAATGCGAGCTGCTTTTGATATATAGCAAGTAGAGCTTTGAATCGATAATCTAAATTAAATGAAAAATGAACTGGCAAGATAGATTTAAATCGTTTGTGCAAGCTTTTTCTAGATTAGAAAATGCTATTTTTGATTATGGCGAGAAAGAGGAAGAGTATTTCAAAGAGTCTATAATCAAAAGATTCGAGTTTACCCATGAGCTAGCTTGGAAAGTTATTAAGGATTATCTTAAGGAAAAAGGTGAGACTGAACTTTACGGTTCAAAAAATATAACCAGGCGAGCTGTTACTGTAGGTATTTTGGACAATGGCGATATATGGATGGACATGATAGAAACACGCAATATTTCAGTTCATGCATACCGTAACCTACTGTTAGAAGAAGAATTCTATGATATCAGAGATGTGTATTATCCGCTTCTAAAGGATTTTTATGTGGAATTTAGTGAAAGACTTAGAATATGATTTATTGGTGAAGCCTGATAGGCTCGGATTAAGTGAAAAAAACATCAAAGAGATAAAACAAATCTTCAATTCCGTGAGTGGTATAGAAAAGGTATGGGTTTACGGTAGCCGTGCACGAGGTGATTATAATAGCGGTTCCGACATTGATTTTCTAATCCAAGGAGACAGAAAAAAATCAACGATGATACTTGACTTATTTGATCTAAGTTCACTCCCTTATTTTGTGGATGTAAACTTCACTGACCATATAAGTGAAGCTTTCAGTTCTAGAATAGATGGGGATCTAGTACTAATCTACAGCAGGGATATATAAATAGCTGGAAGGGGAACTCTCCTATCCCATCAGCTTTATCGCTTCTCTTGTCTTTCCATTCGCTTTTTCAATAGCGACCCTTGCCTCATCAAGTTCGCAGTTAGTAAAATGCATAACAAGGGCTGATTTTACGTGGTACTGTGCTGATTCAAGTAATGATTGTGCTTCGTAATAGCTAATGCCGGTGAGTTCCATGACTGTTTTTTTGGAACGCTCTATAAGTTTGGCGTTAGTTGGTTTCAGATCCACCATTACGTTGCCGAGAGTTTTTCCGAGCGATACCATCGCCGCAGTCGTTATCATGTTCAGGATCAGTTTTTGTGCGGTTCCGGATTTCATCCGGGTAGAACCTGTTACAACCTCCGGCCCGACGGGGCAGTCTATTATAATATCTGGTTTTGCTCCGTTCTGTTTAGCTTGCTCTTCAGTAACGGTAGTGATAAGGGATGTGAAGGATCCGAGCGACCGGGCATAATCTATACCGGCCAGCACATACGGGGTTCTACCTGAAGCTGCCAGCCCAATAAGTATGTCTTTTTGTTCGAATACGATTTTCTTGAGATCGGTGATAGGGAGTTCAACCGAATCTTCCGCTCCCTCCTGAGCGACAAACATAGCCTGCTCGCCGCCTGCCATAAGGCCCTGCACTATACTGGGTTCGGTACCGAAAGTCGGTGGGCATTCAGCGGCATCTAGCACGCCCAACCTGCCGCTGGTTCCTGCGCCGATATAAATCAACCTACCGCCGCCACGGAGACAGGCTATAACTTTCTCAGTTACGATCTCTATCTTATCGATGACTTCGGAAACGGCGTAAGCTACCGTCTTATCCTCATCATTGATAATCGTGAGGATTTCTTTTAACGGCCTGTCATCGATATTAGCTGATCTCGGATTACGTTTTTCAGTACCGAGACCGCTGATTATATCGAATAGATTTTTGTTGTCCAAACCGCTTATTCCGAGGAATCTGGATTGTCTTTAGTCGCTTTTTTCATCAGTATATAACCGGATACACCAGCTATAAATGAAGCAGTCAAGATACCGATCTTAGCATCCATAAGCATTTCCACATCATGTGGCGAGCCAGATTTGAAAGCGAGCCCGGCAACGAACATTGCCATAGTGAAGCCGATAGCCGTCAACAAGGATACAGCGAAAATCTGCTTCCAGTTCGAACCCGCAGGAAGATTAGCGAATCCAGCCTTAACGGCGATCCATGAGAACAGTGATACCCCGATGATCTTACCGAACAGCAAGCCACCCATCACCCCGAGGGTAACACCCGCTGCGAAATTCTCAATACCAAACCCTGAAAGATTGACACCCGCATTGGCAAGGGCAAAAACAGGGAGTATAACAAAAGCTACAGGGTAATCAAGCCCGTGCTCTATCCTTTTCAGTGGAGAGACAACTCTGTTTATCCCATATTCTATCGTCTGTATCACATCTGACTGTTCATCAGAAAGCCTGTAGTCCTCGCTTCGGTCCATATTGGCGGTAAACATCTTCCATAGTTGGTTGGTCTTGCTCCAGAACGCCTGTTTGCGTATTATAGGTGTGGTAGGAATCATAAACGCGCCGAGAACCCCGGCAATAGTTGCGTGTACACCTGACATAAGGAAACAATACCAAACCCCAAGGCCGAAAAGCAGATAAAAAGGAGATTGAATAACATGTAGCCTATTACCTATGAACATTATGGCCAAGAACCCGAAACCTCCCATCAGCCACATAACGCTCAAGTGGTCCGTATAGAAAACAGCAATAACAAGCACTGCGATAAGATCATCTACGATGGCCAGCGCTGCGAGGAATACTTTTAAGCTGGTCGGGACTTTAGAGCCTACAAGCGCCAACACCCCTAACGCAAAGGCGATATCTGTTGCCATCGGTATTGCCCATCCTTTTACGTCCGCGGTGCCGGCATTTATGGCAAAGTATATCAGTGCCGGGAAAACCACACCGCCGAGTGCCGCGAATATGGGTAGCATGGCATTTTTAATGGAAGACAGTTCGCCGACCAGTACCTCTCTCTTTATCTCCAAGCCGACGAAGAAAAAGAATATAACCATGATCGCATCATTTATGAAGAGATGGAGAGTGAAGGGTCCGTGACCTTCCTCAAACTCGCCGAAAAGGCTCCATCCGTTTATACTGGCCTCCAAATGGCTGTGCCAGACCAGATGATATGAGTCATAGTCGAGATTTGCCCATAGCATAGCCACTACGGTAGCAATGATCAAAAGTATTCCACCGGTAGTGGAGTGACTGAAAAAAGTCTGGAATCCTCTAATGATTTTTGCTTTTGCGAGGAAGTCTTTAGGTATCGAACCCGCCATCAGATACTCTTTATTATATATTTAAGATATTGTACCTTTCACTGTATAGAAAGGTTTTTGTTAAATTAGAACAGGATGATTAACAAAATCAATACCGAATATTCATCCTGACTATTGCTTTTGCTCTCTAAGATAAACAAACATAAATGTTAAAGACAAATAAAACCTTTGTAGATACAGCAAAGCAGATACTTGAATCTACTGAACAGAATGCCTTTATAGCTGGTTCAGACGGCATAATTACTTGGAAGAGCACTGTTTTCAACAGTATATGTCCAGATACAAAAAGTACACAAGAATTTTTCGATTGGTTTGAGTCATCAGAATACCGTAAGCAATCTTATGTATCTGATACTGTCAAAAAAGAGGAACTCGGCGATTACCACCTCTACATCATAAAGAAAAGCACCAATCCTGATCAGAAAACTGAATCAGAAGCCTTACCATACTCAGATAATGCTATATCCGAAAGTCAAACTCAGCAGAAAAGCTCTCAGACCAACCTGCTGAAAGCTACTTGGGAATTCGACCCTGATACTTCGGAGTTTGATTTTTCAGAGAACTTCAGACATGTTTATAATATACCTGAAGACATTGAACTTACAGCGGATCTGATATCTGAAATAACACCGAAGGATATCCACGACGAATTCATGGGGCATATAAACAATATTTGGAAAAACGGAAAGAAATGGGATTTTCAGACAAGCAGTAAAGATTATTTCGGCAACCCTATCATATTGCGCTCCTGCGGGCAATTAACGAAAAAAGACAATAAGAAAAAGATTATAGCTTTCACCCAGAATGTAACCGAGGAAGCAAATAAACAAAGTAATTTTGAACAGTTGCTTTTCAGAAGCCCGATACCTATCATAATGTATTCTTTGAAAGGTAAGGGTATTACTTACGCCAATGATATGGCTCTAAGTTTCTTCGACTGTAATGATTTCGGTAGGTTAAAGAACAAAAACCTGATGGAGGTATCGCCGAAGAACCAAGCCACAGGTCAATCGCTGATCATGGCTAAAGCAATGAAGGCAAATTCCCAGAGGGACAAGGTTTTTAAGACAAAATGGGTTTTCAAAACACTGAGGGGCATTCTAAAAGAAACAGAAGTCTCTGTTAGCCGGATCTTTGCTTTTGGCAATGAAACAATTGTGGTATCGATACTTGATCTATCTGAACTGAGGCGAACCGAAGAGAAAGTGCGAGAGGTGGAAAATGATTATCTGCGGGCTCAGGAAATCGGGGGAATCGGTACTTGGGTAAAGTATATAAAAACCGAGAAAGAGAATTTCTCCTCTACTGCCTTAAGGATATTGGGCTTACACCGACAGGCCAAACCCAGTCTCATAGATTTTATCCACTCTTTGGATTTGGAGCAATCCAATGCCCTGATAAAGGGGATTAAAAAACTGAAGCAAGTCGGCGATTCGTTTTCCTATCAGGTCAATATCAAATCCAAAGATAATGTGGCTTATCTAAAATCATTCGATATGCAGTTTTTCTATGACGAGAAAGCATCGGGCGATACGATAATAGCCACCATACTTGATATTACAGATAAGCAGAACGCTCTTTTGAAAGCCGAAGAGAACCTAAGGCTCAACAAAGCAATTAATGAGACCACCCCGAACATAGTTTACATTTTCAGCTTAGAGAGTTTCTCGAATATATATTCCAACAGACATATCGGGGAGATAATAGGCTATACTCAGGATGAAATAAAAGCCTTTGGAAGCCAGATGCTACCTAAGCTTTTGCACCCCGATGACAAAGAGGTCGTAAACGAGCATTTCAAAAGATTGATAGATGCCGAGGACAACCAAGTCTTGATAGTAGAATATAGAATGAAACATAAAAACGGAGATTATGCCTGGCTTAACTCCAGGGATGTGATATTCAAGAGGGATGAGGCAGGCAATCCGATACAGACTTTAGGAGTTGCATTCGACGTTACCTCTCGTAAAGAGAACGAGATCAAAATAAAAGATCAGCATTTTAAGATCGAATCGATATTACAAAGTGCTAAAACCTTTATCTGCAGCCTTGATACGGAACAAAAAATCGTTTTCCACAACGATCTGTTTCAAAAATATGTATCAAGACTCAATCAATACGATACCGATTTACGAAATAATGATTATCTGACTAAGGTAATAAAGCCGGACAAAGCTTCTCAGTTTGAAGAAGCTCTTCGAAGATGTAAGGACTACGGCCCTCAGCAGTTTATTCATGAGCTTAAAACTGGCAACAGCTCTGAAATCTATCAGGTCAAGATAAATCCGATTTATTTACAGTCAACCGATAAAGATACAGATGTGTTGAGTGGATATTCGGTTTTCGTTATAAATATCACCGAACTGGAAAAAGCAAAACAGGACGCTGAAAACGCAAGCCGAGCCAAATCGGTCTTCCTGGCAAATATGAGCCATGAGATCCGAACCCCTATGAATGCTATATTGGGGTTCGCCGAACTTATGCAATCCGAATCCAGTGACCCAAATATCAAGAATTATGCAAAAACCATCTTGGGTTCAGGGAAGGCATTACTGAATATCATCAACGATATACTTGATATCTCCAAAATAGAAGCCGGGAAAGTAGTAGTAAAGCCTGAACTGTCATGTATTGCCGATATCATTGAAGAATCAATAACGCTTCATAAATATAGAGCTGAATCCAAGAGTCTATACCTGAAACTCGATACCGATATAACTTGCGAAAGACTCTATAACATAGATGCCGGTAAAATCTCTCAAATCCTGATTAATCTTTTGAGTAATGCCATAAAGTTTACAGACAGCGGCGGTATAACTGTTACAGCGGTATCGAGCCCCAGCAATCATACATCGGCTGCCGAAAAATCACTCATGGACTTTACGATTAGTGTGACCGATACAGGTATCGGCATTCCAAAGTCCCAAGCTAAAAGACTTTTCCAGCCTTTTGTTCAGCAAGAGGAACAGGATGACAAAAAATACGGCGGCACAGGGCTCGGTCTGTCAATAATAAAGAACCTAACCAACCTTATGGGCGGCGAGGTATTGCTTGAAAGCGAGCAGAACGTAGGCAGTACATTCAGTATTGTCTTTAAAGATGTAGAAACGGTGAAGCAGAAAGCCCCTATAAGAGCAAATAGAAATATAAAGATCCTATCTGTTGATGATTCTGAGTTAAACCAGAAGATTATTCAAGGGATATTGAAAAAGACAAATCATGACTTACTTTTTGCCTCCTCCGAAGATACCGCGCTGGAGGTAATTCAGAACAATACACCAGAGCTTTTCATAATGGATATACAGTTGCCTGGAACAGACGGTATAGAGCTGACTAGGATTATCAAAAAGGATAAAAGGTTTATCGAAACACCGTTTATAGCTGCTACAGGATACACATTTACAGGTAAAGAGGAAACCGTGGCGAACGAACTATTTGACGATATTATCTATAAACCGCTGAACTCCAGAGCATTGCTCAGCTTAGTTGAAAAGCATATTGATATAAAAGCCAAAATAAGCATAGATTCATATTCGAACAGTCAAACTGCAGAAGAAACCGGTATATCTTTCTCCGAAAATGATAATAATGACGTTATTTATGTAACTGATAAAGAGTTCTCCTTGTTCTCCGCTGATATAAACAGGCTCGCACTTACTATGGAGCTTAATTCTATAGATAACCTATCTGATCGGATGATACGTTATTATAACGAATCGAAACCAAGTTCGGAAAAAGACAAACTACGTGTTGCAAAAATCAACAGTCATTTAGAACAACTCAAAAACAGTATATCAGAGTTTGATATTGAAGGGATAACGAATACACTAAACACGATAAAGGATATTTTCAACGGATACAATGAAAACTGAAAAACTACACAGAATACAGAAAGAGCTAAGAGCATCAAACATCGACGGATGGTTTTTTTATGATTTTCACGGAAGGGACAATATAGGCCAGAGAGTATTGGAGCTGGACTCCAAACACCTGGCTTCACGCCGCTGGTTCTACTGGATACCTAAAGATGGCGAACCTGTAAAACTAGTCCATAAGATAGAGCCGAGACAGCTGGACAAACTGCCAGGTAATGATACAAGACTATACCTGCACTGGCAGAACCTGAGAGATCACATTGAGAAGATAGTTTCAGGTTGCTCAAAGGTAGCTATGCAGTACTCCCCGATGAACAATATCCCTTATGTATCGATAGTAGATCACGGTACTGTGGAGTTAATACAGTCATTTGGGCCGGAAGTAGTCACTAGTGCTGATTTAGTAAGCCAGTTCGAGTCTTATATCACGCCAGAGGAAAAAAAGTCTCACATCGAAGCCTCGCAAAGAATGCACGCTGTACTTAACGAGACTTACAAACTGATTGAGGATATGATCGAGGAAGGCAATCCGATAAACGAACTCGAGGCTCAGCAGTTTATGCATAAAAGGTTCGATGAATCCGGATTATTCTATGATCACGGGCCTATTGTCGCGGTAAACGAAAACGCCGCCGACCCTCATTACGAGCCAGGCGCGAGAGAGCCTAAACTTATCCAAAAGGGCGATCTGCTGCTGATCGATATGTTCGCCAGATTGCAGGGCGATAACAAGATATGGTATGACGTGACTTGGATGGCATATCTGGGGAAAGAAGTGCCTGACCGCGTGCAGGAATTATGGGAGATATGCCGGGACGCCAGGGATGCAGGATATAACCTAGTGAAAGAAAGGTTTGCCGCTGAAAAGCCAATCGAGGGCTGGGAAGTAGATGAGGCCACACGCAAGGTAATAGCGGATAAGCAGCTAGGCGATTATTTTGTACACCGTACAGGCCACAATATCAGCACAGAGCTCCACGGTAACGGTACGCACATGGATAATCTGGAAACAAAAGATACCCGAAAAATCATCAAGGGGTCATGTTTTTCAATTGAGCCGGGTATATACCTAGCCGATGAAAAGCTTGGCTACCGCACAGAGATCGATGTATTCGTCAATGATGACGGATCGGTTGAGGTATGCGGCCCTATACAGGATGAATTAGTACTGTTGGATGTGTGACGGAGTAATTAAAGATACAGCTCAGATTTTTCTGAGCTGTATTAATTTTAATTTGCCATCTTGGGTTTCTATATCTCTAATTAAAAGATCTCCATCTACCTTGAAACTCACTTGTTGGGAACCATGGTTATAATTCTCTTTTCTATCACTTTCATATATTTCTTTATTTTTCCAAATCGTAGTATCAGATCTTAAAATCAGTGCGTCATTTTCAATAGAACATCTGCCAGTTAAAATTGTTCCGCACGTTTCGTAAACAAAAGTAGAGTCATTTTTCAATGATAAGCTCACCCCTCCTATAATACTATTATAAGTTAAATATTTATAGGCCGATGATAATGACGGAGATTCAGATTGATAGTCTCCTTCCAAATCTGAGAGATTAAAAACTTTTACCGAATTATTACACCCTAACAGGGGTAATAATAGTACTACAGCGTACTTTGCAAGTATATTCACTTTATAAATTACTCTTTATATATGATACAGTTTTATTCTCTTATATTGATATTAATATCAGTATGGAGCCTTCTGAATAATTCGTTTGCGGTACGCAAATATAAAAACATCTCAAACAAAAAAGGCTACCATTGATTAAACAGTAGCCTTTTTTTTGTAATCGCTATACCTTAATTATTCACTGATACTTTGGCCGTGGCTGTGCCGCTTTCAGTAATAACATTTAATATATAGACACCGTTGGACTTAGCGGATAAATCAAGCAGGTGCTTAGAACCCGGCTCATTCAGTGAATATATCATTCTTCCGTTCAGATCATATACCTCAAGCCTAGAAGGATTCTTTACGAATGATAGATCAAACATTCCGTTCCCTGCATCTACAATCTGAAGAAGCTCATCATTAAGCTGTGATATACTCCCTATTACAGTGCCTAAACTGATATTTGAAGTGTGATTTAGATTACTATCTTTTCCCGTGTCGAATACTGGTGTAATCGTTATGTCATCACCTACATCACCGGACACCCATACATCGAATACTTCCGCTGTAGCACCGGGCTCTAGTACCAAGTCCCCACTATACAGTTTGTTTGCCGTAAGGGTTCCGAATTCATTCATATTACCAAATACATCTATTGATACAGTATCGTTTGTAAACGCAGTAGATATCTGGAAATCAGTAATGGTAGCTGATACGTTACCTTCATTGGATATAGTAAAGGTATAAGCATCATCAGATAAGAAATCAGTTACATTTTTATCAACAGGTATCATTGTATCTTGTTTAGTTATCGCAGTTACACCTGCTTCCCCGGTGATAGTAACGTTTACAACACCGCCAGTAGTTTTTATTACAACATCACCGTTCATTATTTGAGAGTTTCGGAAATCATCCATTGAAGGTTCAAAAGTGACTTCTACTACATGCTTATCTGTAAGTTGTGCTGGTATAGATGAAGCCCCTCGATAGTTGCATTGACGCCGGCTGGAGCAACTATTTCAGTAACTGTAGATGGGTTTTCGGCATTTGTTGTAAGTTCAAAGTTGAGTGCGGCGGTATTCCCTATTTCAACTATCCCGAAATCCGACTCTCCATTACTAATGGAAACGAACTCTTCTGGTTTTGAGATCGGGTTTATCTGAACATCAAGCTCATTATATACTATGCCATTTACAGCTGTAAATGCTATTTTTCCATTCGCACCTTCATCACCGTCCAACGGTTGAATCGAATAAACTTTATAAGACTCACCTATAATTGTGCTATCCTTAAATACCGATTCATTTAATTGTATTTCTTCCAACTGAGCATTTTCCTCTAGTGTGGAAGTAAGGAAAGGACTTGAAATCAAACTCGGAGCAAAATCCTGATTACTGTGAACCAGTACTTGATATTCACCCTCATCTGATATACCGCCGTCCACGTAAAGATTCAGGCTTGGTGTATCTACTCCTGATTCTGAAATATCACCTATAGTACCTACAGAAGGCCAAGCATAGGAATCAAATGTAGAGAACCCGTAAATATAGCCACAAAGCTTAGTATCTCCGGTAACGATATGAGAGCCGGGTGTCATTTGCAGGCGGGAATAGAAAATATCCGTACCTGGGATATTATTTGTAAAAGCAGTAGGATCCAGATTGCTAAGGGGCTGATTATCTATAGTAATAGAGTTTACTATTGCTTCATGAACAGCCTTATCGCTATCCCCCATAAACATCAAAGTAAGATAATTATTATTATATTCTGCGTTACCACCAGCATAGTTCTGTGGTGTCTGGAACATTGCGCCTTCTGCCCATAGCTCTCGTGGTATCAATGGGAACATGAACGGATCGAACTTGCTACCATTGGAATCCCAACCTGCTGAATATGCATATTGTTTTACAAGTATAGGCTTATCGGCTTCAACAAGTACTGTACCGTTAATAGCAGTCAGATCATCACCGAATCTACCGTCCACATCATAAGTGGACCATACCTCATTGGCTCTCATATTATAAGATTCTTTTTTAGTTAGCTCTCCTGTCTCGATATCGAACCAAGAAAAATCAACGTTGGTATTATCCTCTGATGCGATTACTCTGTAATAATCTCCCTTACCTGTTCCTCTATCTAGTTCTACTGATGCATAACTTTTACCCCACGATTTAAGTGGGGGCATCATAGATGATAAATGATCGCGGCCTGTAGGTACGATTTGTTTCGGTATCATGGCACTATTATGATATGATATCAAACCAATGGGTTTATTTGCGGCTATTTCAGATCCAGACAGATCGAATACGCCCCTAGTTTGGCCATTACCTTGTATTTGATATAACTCACCTTTGTTTAACTGAATATTGACTACATCGCCGATTCTCTTACCGCCAGTAGTCTCGCCTATATCTTGGCCTTTACCTTTAAGTAATATAGTAATTCTTGTATCATTTTCTATTGCCAGTACCTGAAAGCCTCCACCCCAGGTAAATCCTTCATTAAAATCCCAGAATGAATTATGAATATACCGATCACCCCATGAAGCAGTTGGTATAGCCTGGTAACCTTCCGAAGTTGTTGTTTTGGAATTTATGACATAAACCGATATTGGGCGGTCCGATTCTACAATAACCGCTTTACCACGGACAGGTCTTTCATTTACCCAGTTCTCAAATTCCCAAGAAAAGGAGTAGGCATTCGGGTTGTTAGGATTGGCGCTTGAGAAAAGAGCTGTTTCATTAGCTTTGATATTAATCGTCTGGAAAATGCCGGCATCAGTTAAAAGTCTCACTTCTGTGTCTTCGGTTGCCGCTATATATATAGCCAGCGATCGTACAGAGAAGTTCTCTCTTTCGTTCGGTGGGAAACCAAGGACAAACTGAGTGCCTGTGTAGCCGTTTGATTGTGATAAGGCTATCGCTTTAAGTGTATTAGTCTGTCCATTTAAAGGCAATGTACTTGCAATCGAAATTGCGAGAAATGCAATCAAGTATAGATATCTCATAACAACTCCTTTGATAATTTGAATTGTTTCTTTTATAAAGTAATAACAATTAAAGGATATAGTTACAGTGATACTGTAGTATTTAGAGATATATTTTAATAAAAATAAAAGAAGTGTAAGGGGTGAGGAAATTATCACATACCATTGTGTGTAGGATTTTCCTCATCGGGATCGATACCGCAGATTTCGGCTAATTTCTCTTTTAGCTTTTCTTTTTGCTCATCGGTGAGTTTGCGGGACTGTTTCTTGTAGTGGGTTTCGAGTTCTTCGCATTCTTCAGTCTTTTTATCTGAGAAAGCGTCCATATCTATCTGGGTGTATGCAATCTCATCATATCGCGGGCCCCTGCTAAGGCCGAATTTAAAGCCAAAAGCGATGACATATATAAATGAAATAACGCCCGCTACTTCTAGTATCGATACTGGGCGCTGGAGCGATAGTGTGTTATAGAAAAAATTGTTCGCCACATGGGAGAATGTGTAGGATACAAAAAAAAGCAACCCGCCCACAAATCCTATAAAGAAAAGTGAACGGGCTAATTTTCCTGCCGATAAAATCCTATGTGACATTCGATTTAGATTAAGAGTACTTCAAAGACTCATAAAGGGTATTGAGTCTTTTCCTTAAGTGGAGTACTGCATACCTTTTACGCGCCAAAAGCGTGTTGATATTTACACCACTTTCCTCTGACATCTGTCTAAACGAAATACCTTCGAATTCATTTTTTACAAAGACTTCTCTTTGTTCCGGCGGTAATTCCTGCAAGCCGTCCTGTACTGATTCCCAGATAGTCTTTCTGATAAGATCTGTTTCAGGCGATGCCTGGAGATCACCGAGGAAATTCTCAAAAGAATCCATGCCGTCATCTGCGGCACCTGGTGATTGCATATCAGAAAAGTTTTCGGCTCTTTTCTTTCTGTAAGAATCGATTATTCTGTTACGAACTGCTGTGAAAACCCAAGAAGCGATGTTCTCGATAGGTTTTTGTACGTTTCTACTGGCGGCAAGAACGTTTGTGAAAACGTCCTGAAGGATATCTTCGGCTTCTTCATGGCTGCGGACACGCTGCCTGATGAAACCTAAAAATTTCTTTCTGTCGCTTTTGAATAGTTTCTCAATTTGAACTGCTAGATCCATAATACACCTCCAGATGTATTTAGTTTTTTTTTGATAATGTTTATTGAAATTTGATGTTCAAAATAACATTACCGGACTCTAACCAGAAAAAAGTTTTGCTTTGACGATAATTAGAACAACAAAAATACAGTCACATCACACACACTTCCGTATTTTCGCAGTATAACATTTATAAATGAAAAATGTTACAAGTTCAGCTTTATCTATCAAAATTTTTATGGTTTATACATGATATAGTGAAAATCACTGTATCATACTTAGATCATATTTCTATAATGATTTTTTACCGATAGAATAACAATCCTGTATCAAAAGAACTGATACTAATATAGGGTTTGTATATCTAATTTCCAAATAATGTTAAATATAATTTTATAAAATGGAACTGATAATATATAGTTACATTACAGAACTATACTTCTTTATATCAATCCTCTTTTTACTGATTTCTATTTTAGAATTCATAGTTGATAATCAAACTTGCGGAAAAACCCGTGCCATCGGCAAAATATCTGAGCCTGTTGAGATAGTCACGATATACGGTATTGAGGATATTGTCAAATCTCAAATTGAAGCTTAGCACATCAGAGCCTATGGTTCTTTTAAGCTTTATCGTGCCGCCCAGCAAACCATAGCCATCAGGGGGCAGCAATATATCCTGACTTTCTAACAGATGGTTTTGTCGGAACGTATATCTATATTCTAACAAAAAGTCCGAACTATCAAACCAAAGGAAGCCTTCATTATGGTAATCCGCCCTTACAAAAGTACTATTCGGCGCCATATTTACCAGCGGCTGATCCTCGCTCAGATCATCCCCCCTCAATATAGAGCCTCCGGCATAAACATGGACTTCTTCCGTAAAATCATACTGCAGAGCAAGATCCGCCCCATAAATAGCGGCGCTGGTCTGCCTGTATTCAAATACGGGATATGAACCTCTGATAGTTAGTCTGTTTTCGCCAGTGGCAATCAGATAAATGTAATTATCGAACAATCGAAAGTAGCCATGGAGATCATACGAGAGATTATCTAGAATAAATCCACTAGAAGATGTATTTAAGATGATCGCATTCTCTTGATCGATATCTGGATTCCCAAACTCAAGTGTACCTGTACCTTGATGAAGGCCTTGGCTGTACAATTCACTTACATCCGGAACCCTCCCGGTATATTTTATATTCAATCCTACTTCCTGCTCAATAATATCCGATGATAAGCCTGCAGTAAGTGTGGATATATGATAATTTCTATCATATCTTTCTATGTTGCTGTTCTGTGGAGAACGTATCCTTCTTGTAGAATTTCTATTTGTAAAATCATATCTTGCACCAAAATCATATATTACAGATCCGGCCATATACTCAGCTATTCCGAACATGCCGATCACATTTTCATGGTAGTTCGGTATAAAAGGAAGAACGCCAGTACCAGGTATATTGATATTCTCAATGGTAGTCCACTGAACCCCGGACATTATATCCAACTGATCGGATATGTGGATTTCGGTATTAAAATCTGTAAGAAAGGTATGTTTTGATAGGGACATAGCTGGGATATTACTTCTTCCACCCCTTCTTCTATCAAACTCATCCCTTTGGTTATGCTGATAGCTAAGATTTAATTCTGCTGATATATCTTCAATACCAGTATAGGTTGTACCAAAACTTACCTGGTTGTGGGTCGCTCGTTGTCGGGGAGGTTCTATAACGTGGCTATGTACTTCCTCTGTATAGAATGGTCTGTCTCTTGAGAAGTTCCTTTCCAAATCTGAAAGGTTGCTAATATGGGCACCTCTGAGAATGCCAAGTTCAGTATCAAATATACTGTAATCAAGCTCTGTTTTAAAATCCTGGGATATCTCATATTCTGCTGTTATACTACCTGATAGTTGTCTTTGCCCTGTATTATTAAGATAATAGTCAGGCGTAGACAAATCACCGCTTCTTTTTGCTGTAAAGGTAGCCCTTACTCCATGGTTATCCCCACCTGTTGTTAATGATAGGTTTGTGCCGGCACCCCAACCGTTAGTTACCCCGAATGTTTTAAAAGAGCCATGTAAATGCGGATCCCGTATAGGTTCGTCAGTTTCCATTACTACATTGGCACCAATCTGGCTCCCTTGGTAGCGTAGCATATCAACTCCCTTGACAACACTGATCATCCCTGCGTTTAATGGGTCGAGTTCAGGCGCATGATCCAGACCCCAGTTTTGATTAGAAAGAACTGCGGAACCACTTATTATTGATAGTCTGCTACCGTAAATTCCATCAACCACTGGCTTGGAGATATTATTTCCAGTTCGGATGGTACTTACACCAGGCAATGACTGCAATATTTCTGCAAAGTTCAAATCACTCCGGCCGATCATTTCAGCAGATGTTACCGAAAGCGAGTGATCGGTCTGGTGGGAATGCAATTCCCCAAAAACTGATATCTCTTTTGATAGATGTTGGTGGGAACTCAATTTCAATACAATTGCAGTATCATTTTGTATATCTAAATAACGCTTCTCATCTATCCAGTCATTGCGCCTGATAATGATATGATAACTACCTGAACAAAGATTATCAAAGCTAAAAAAACCTCTATCATTTGTGGTACTGATGATAGAAGCCGCAGTCTCATCAGAGTTTAATTTTGTGTCATTTTGATAGTACAATGCCAGCTTAGCTCCCGATACTATATTATTTGTAATGGGATCTATCAATTTTCCAGTTAAGGACAACGTACATGTTTTGGCGGGAATTTGGACTTGTGCTTTAGTATCGTTTATTGATATGGGTAGTAGCAAAACAATCACAGATATAAACACAAGAAAGGAGGCTAAAAAGCCTCCTTCTCTGTTTGATAGTATATATAACTTCGAAGAAATAATTATTGAATATTGAAAGTAAAACTTACATCTATATCTGTTTCGCCCTGCGCCTGAGACATATCACCTTCTGATACACCTTCATTATTTTTCATAGGCTCATGTAGTAGTACTAGCCTCATAGTGCCTTCTCCGGAGTTAACTGTAGTCAGAGTTCCAGTAAGACCAAGAGGGTTACCCTCGCTATCGCTATCACCATAAGTATAGGTAAGGTTATCCGAAAGTATAAAGAATACTTGATGATCTTCATCTTCAAGTTTGACTTCAGGCGTAATATCTTCCATTTCCGTACCTGATTCATTTAGGAATGCTACATCAATATTATATACTGTATTCGCATCTAAAGGTTCGGTTGTTATCATAGGAGGGTTACCACCATCACCATCGGTATCTGCCCAGTTCCAAATTACCGTATTGCCACCGTCAACAGGAGTGATATTTAGCCTAACCGTTGTGATAAGCTCGTGTTCATGGTCGTGGCCATGGTCATGATCATGATCGTCGTGGTCATCACAAGAAGTAAATAACAGCCCAACAGAAACAGCTAAGAAAAACAATATCTTTTTCATAAGTACCTTTCTTTGTTTTTAAGTAGTTAACTAACATGCAATATAGCTTAATGCGAATGATTTGCAATAAGATTGCATAGAATTTTTTTGATCCCCATGGCGTGTGCGAACCGCTGAGACTGTTATACCTAGACTGCTGAAGTATGCGGCGACCGAAGAATCTGTGTTGCCATGTGAACCGATGCTTATTGTAATGATGACAAGCCCTTCTGAATGACGGCTGGGAAAGACTTCCGGGGGGGGTATCGGCGTGGTTGTATCTTTCAAGGGTAGTTGGTGCTATTCTGCCTTGGTATTGATATTGGTTTGAAGCCACGGGAGCTTATAAATGTCTTCAGGTAAACAAAAGCATCTACTATGTCATCATGTTTGCTATCGGGGAAGGTGGCGATCTGTTTTTCAAATTCGGTGAGCCAGTGAGCATTTTTAGGAAGATAAACCATACCGCCTTCTACGTAGGGCTGCATCGCTTTTGCTCTATCCTGCTTGCTGTTTCGGGGTTTGATAGCTGTAATTGGCAGGCCTTCCATTCTCATCTGATCTAAAAAAGTAAGCTGATAGGCTACTTGTTCCACCCCTATTTGGGAGGGGCCATACCTTTTATATAATTGCAGAAGCCTTTTCTTGTTGGAAATAGTATTGCCTGGGAATATATCCGCATCTAAAACAAATATATTACCTATTCTATCAAAAGCGGCGGTAAGGAATACCGTTTTGTCGTTTTGCTGCCCACCTGCTATTGCTAAGTCACACGAGGTGTATATCGTGCATTCGGATAGCGTAACTGGCAAAGCGTTTCGGTTTATGTTGTTCTTGGAAGGGGATATAAGTTCACCGCTCAAGGCATATCTTCCGAAATCAGATATATCGAATATACGGCCGCTTTCAGGTAAGGGCTGCTGCTGATAGAGAGCCTGAAACCATGATCTGCCGCTAGCGAGTTCTATTTTCTGCAATGCTTCGAGGTCGTATCTTTCAGGCCACAATGGCTCCCCTTCTTTACGGCCTAACGGGTCTCTATTTTCAGCTATGGCGGGTAGGCATAGCTCGGCGAAGTGCGCAACCCTATCTGGATCAGTGAGTATCCTACCTACCAGATCGTCTTCGTTCCAACGGGTCATGACTATTATGCACGAACCGCCTGGCTCCAGCCTGCTGAAGGCCGTGGATTTGAACCAATCATCGATACTATCCCTAATGGTTGATGAAGATGACTGAGCATTCGATTTTATCGGGTCGTCTATAATCAGTAGATCTGCACCCCTGCCGGTAAGCGAACCGCCGATGCCAACGCAGATTATACTGGAACCGTTGTTAAGCACGATATTACTTCTGGATCGGCCTTCTTTTTTTATCTCTAATCCACGGAGCATATCTGCAAAATCTACGAAGAAATCAATTATTTTTCTACCGAAGGACTGCGCAAACGCCATGCTATAGCCAACTATAATTATCCTTGCACCTGGGAAGCGTGCGGCGAACCAAATAGGCAGATAAAATGATATGAACTCGGATTTGCCATGCCTCGGCGGCATAGAGACTATCAGATGTTTTTTATTGCGATAGTTTCTTTGGGTGTCATCCCTGTCCGGCTCATTATATTCATCATCACTTATATTGTCGGGTTCAATAGCCTGAAGCACAAGTTTTTGAAGCAGGTCTATATGTTTCGGTATCTGATATGCGTGTCTTTTATGATACTGGTGCTGGCTGGTAAGCCTTTGTGCCATATCGGCGGGCCCTTTGTCGGCAATATACTCGCTCGATATAGCTGGCCTCCAGTTTGCAGGGCTATTATTATCATCCATATTCTCTGTTCACCCTTTCGATTGTATAGGCTATCTCTGTGAGCCATTTTTTTACGTATCTGATATCGGATTCTATTACCTCCTGCCTGATCTTATAATGGATCTCGGCGGCGGCACGGCTACCCGAATCTATTTCCGTAGTCAGGGTTTGAGATAGGATAGCCTTGCTGATCTCTGTGTTAGAGTTTTCTATCATTTTCAGGTAAAGATCGGTACTGGAGTTTCGACTGGGCTCAACCACTTCTATTTTCACATCGCTTGGTGATACTATCACCGAGTCCTGAGTCATCCCGCTCAAGTGGGTGGCCAGCTCCTGAGCTTCGTCGCTGGTGCTGCCGCGCTCGTATTGCCCAATAAGCAGGGGCATCCCGTACCTTTCGGTAAATGTTGCCCAGAAGCGAAGCCCTCCGTTCTTGAAAGTAACCGGCCAATAACATTTTGCAAGCAGTGCGGTGCCATAAGGGTTGGTATAGCTACCACCATAAACAGGGATCACAAAACGATCTGGATCTACTTTGCCTTCTTGTACTTGCCCGTATGTTATCACAGGCTGCCCATTGTTGGAAAATGAGAACCATTCCGGTGGCTTGGCCTTTGGAACAGGCACAATCCCTATCTCGGATTTTTGCCATACAAGCTCTATGGGTTGATATCCGAATAGGATGGAATCCAGTATCATATCCTGCAGCGACCGTTTATCCAGCTTTTCCCAAATAGAGGATATGCTACTGTTTACTTTTAAGTCAATATCAGTGTTCAGAACGCCGCTTTTTCTACTCTGTACACAGCACCATACATGGGGGTCGTTCAACATGCGCCTATATGCGGAATATCTGTTTTCGCCGCCCCTAGTCAGCACAGTTTCGGGGTTGGGCATTATACCGCTTACCCTACCACCGAGTAGCTTCTCTATGGTAGCTTTTTCTTGAAATATATTATTCATATTATTTAGTATTATACTGATTTATTGAAATATCAATGCGAGGATCAGACCAGCTGCTGTACCGCCAGCGGCTATAGCCAATGGCGCACAGAGCTGATCTTGGGTAGTATTTTCGATAGTGATTTTATTTGTATCAATTGATCTATGGTAAACTGTAAATCTGTTTTCGGGGAAGCTGAACTCAGCTCGCAGTATTCTGCCGCCATCATTAGTATCAATACTAGCGATGAACGGCTTAGTCATATAAACTGTATCGGATAAATATTTTATATCAGCCTTTTTTTGGATATAAACCGTATCTGCGGTTATCTGATAGACAGTATCTTTTCTTGTATTGCGGGATATTTTTTCATCACTGACTTTATTATCGTAATTCAAAAATAGCAGCAACCCGAGTGTTGCTATAAGGAATAAATAAATTAGATTGGTTTTCATAGTTGAGAGTGGTTGGTTAAAAATCTATGTAATGTGGTATTTGTAATCGTATTGATTTATATCGATTATAATTCTTTCTTCTATTGAAGTGATATTTAATATGACAAAACCTGAAATTGTAAATCTCCCTTCTGTTTTGTCGGTATATTGTCCCCTGGTATCGATAGTAGCGTTGTGTTGTGTCGCATCGAGTATGATATTTATTATATTATTATCAGATGTTCTATACTCGTAATCAGAGATTTTGAAAGTCAGCTCTGCTGCATCTATGGTTATCTCATTTCTGGTATCACTTGAAAAAATACTTCCATCTGATAATTGGGATAGATTTAGTCTTTTGGTAGTTACTTCTACATTTTCATTATATATAGGCATTTATTCTTCTTACTTTTTATTAATCATAATACGCTGTAGCTGAAATAACTCCGTTCTGCGGGTTACCCTCGCTGATATATTCGACTTTCAGATAAGCATATCTACCATCAATGTACTGCAGGTAAGCATCATCTTTATTAGTAGCTGTGTTAATATCCACCTGCCGGCCGATTACTTTGGCTCTAGGGTTATTGGTAGCATATACAATTAGCCGAGATGCGGCAGCGCCGTCATAATCATCCCAGTCCACCATTAGCGATCTGGCGAGCCGTCTTCGGCCGAGGTTACTGTCTTTCTGTATTCTCACCGGTATCCAATCGCTTTCCTGGTTTTTGCTCATATCATGTCTATACATGAGATTCACTTCCATTTATACCTCTCTTTTATATTTGTGATTTTACGGATATGAATTATGCCTCTGTATTTCAACCTGCCGAGGGGATGGCGGGGCATTCTCAATTTATAGAAGACCCCTTCTTTACCCGCTTTTCGTGTGTTGAATCCAATAGTGCGTAGCTTTTGGCCGTGGAAAGAAACTATTCTTTCGATATGGCCCTGCCAGCTTCGGGGCTTTCTCCATATTAGCATATCGCCTATTGCAGCCCTACCATAATAGGGATCGCCAGTTGCTTTAGCCCAATTGTAAAAACCGTTCGCCACACCGGTTTTAGGCAGGGGATTTATATGGTTATATCCGAATGATGCAAGCTTCTTTCTCGCCTCTTCGAAAGACCAGTAAATACCCGCGGCACAGTAATTCGCGGGGTAATCTATATCTATAGATAAAAGATAGTCTTTAATTCTCGGGCTGTGATTCTTGCTTGTCTCAAGTTGCCCGACTTCTTTACTGGATACTTCTAACGAACGTTCGGCAAGCATACTATCTATACCCACGCTATAGCCCCTGGGAGGGCTACTATGGCTATTGGATTCAAGGCTGGATAGCAGGAATATACACAAAATAAATTGACTGATATTCATATCTGCCCCATATATGTAGCCAATGCCGCCATACCTACGCAGATATGAAGCCCTATACCAAAATGCCCGCTTTGTTCTTTTGTAAGCCCGAGCAGACCTGTAGCGATGGTAAGTATCAATAGTGCAAGCAGTTCTATCACACCTATAAGCCCTATTGCCCTTATCTCATAGGGCTGGATACCGATGAAAGCCGCAAGGATAATACCTGTTATGGCAAATATGAATACCGCCTTTATCGAAGGGTGGGATATAAAGATATATTTGAGTTTAAATATCAATGATTTAGTTTTTGTTCTAAATATTTCTCTGGCATTTTCAGCGAGAGAAGAAATCGTCCATCGAATCGTCGTCAAAATAGCTCTCCTTTTTATTTATGTTTGATCTGATTATCGAGGGCGCGTTATCACCCGATATATGGCCGGGCAATACTAGCAGCCCTTTGGCGATTTTGTCCAGCAGATCCATCGCGATATCCCGCCTGCGTATGGCACCCGGAGGCACGATGGAATCCCTGTATCTGTATTCGCTCAAGTAGTAGATCGTCAAGTCTATGGAAATCGATTCCAGCAATCCGCTTGGTGAATCTAGGGGAAGATCATATCTGCCCGTAAGATTCGCATCGATTATTGATTCCGCCATTTCCCTTGCCTTTGATACACGAACGGTGTTAACCGTTACCCCTGTATCGTCTCCGCTTAGGCGAGCCAGGCCGAATTGGCCTAGCTCTGCCAGCAGATCTGCATCTGTTGAATATGCCATATCAGAGTAGTATGATTGCAGGTACGACATCACCGCTGAACCCTGTTTTAAGTGTACGGCCTACTCTTTTTTCCGGATCAACCCAGGATTTGGCTTTTCCTTCGGCTGCAACCGAGATATCATCGCCTTCGGCTACGGCAGCCGATAGCTCCACACCTACGATACCGTAAACGCCGATCGGTAATGCGGTATCATCGTCGGCACCGGCAAGCGATACGCCTATAGTTGCTTCATCCGCGCCACACATAGCGCCGCCGATATCTATGAACCTGTGGGGGTTCACATTTCCATTAGCCGTTTTACTAATCGATAATATTGGTTTTTGAATATTTATTGACATTGATTTTACCTTATTAGAATTATATTAATAGATTATTTATTGATTTTATATTTATGAATTATATTATCAGGAAATGGTATCTTTGATAAGGGCTGCTGCATCTTGCGATACTATTCCCATTCCGTAATTATCGGTACAGCGGATTATTTTGCGTTTTCCTCCGTTCTCCGAATAGGTATCCACAAAAGGATGGCCCTCTCTCTGGAAAGTATATCCATAGCTCGGTGAGTGTTCGTTTCTATCGCTATCGTTACGTTCCACATAGGCCAGAATCAAATTATCGCCCCATATATCCGAGAAGGTAGAGCCATCTGTACTATTGACCGCCATACCCGTTCTCACTTTTTCCAGCCCGAGCATTGTCTCGAGTATTTGCTCTGTTATCAGTCCTTTATTGGTATATTTGATTCTTTCGATGAGTTTTGGATGGGAATAAAGAGCTTTTGCTGTTGTCTCACCCATTATCATTGTATTCGGATATTTACCTATCCGCCCCCTTACGGCTGACATCAAGTCTTTTATCATCTCGAAGGGATCTAGTGCGCTGGAGTATTCATTGAACTGATCTCCACCGTTTAGATCCTCCACCAGTGCGGTAGGGTAAAGGCTACTGTTTTGTGCCAGCTCCGCCGCTCGCCTTTCCTTGCCGAGTGCTATTATATCAAGCAGCTCTTTGGTAACCTGTTTTTCATATCTGAGTGCATAGAGGGCTTCTTCTCCCTCCAGATAGTCCACAGCCATTTCCAAATCCTGCTCGATAGTATCGAAAGTGAGCGAATCTATCGCTAGTGAATCAACTCTGTTGCTATCGGCTTTGGGTGCGCGAATCGTTTGCCTTTCTACAAATGACTGCTTGCCGAATGAAGGGATTTTTATTCTTGCTTTGCTTACGCTTACAGTCGGGAAAAGCTCATCCCATACGAAACCCGAATTGTTGTAGCCCTTTGCTATGGATGTAAGCACAGGGTCAATCATTCTTAGTTCATCTAATTTCATTGACATATATTTATATTCTATTTTTTATTGAATAAGTTGTATAATTATTTATGAGTAATATTATAGAGCCTTTTATAGATCAGCCTCTAATGATAAAATATTTTTATTTGCCCAGGCTGTTTAATACCTCCTCGTAACTCATTGCCGGGTTTTTGTTGATTGTTTCTTTTACTAACCTGTCTGTTGCCTCCCTATCGTTAAAATCCTTGTAGGCAGAGGTTTGACTGTTTTCCATACCGAGATCGAGCTCAGGCTTTATCAGTTCGGCGAAATTCTTTGTCTGCTTTCCTGAGTCTCTTTTGAATCCCTCGGCTATAACAGCGATAGCGTCCAATATCTGTTCAGCGGTTTCTTCGTCGTCGATATCAGCCAGTTTCAGGAGCAGTTTGTCCATATCCTTTGCTTCAGCTAGGCTTGGCAATTCATCTATCTTCTCTGAAAAGCGATTTATAGTATCTCGTCTATCCAACTGGCCGGTTAGCTCTTTGATTTTCTTTTTAAGCAAAGCGTTTTCATCATCTACCGAAGCAGGGGTGCTCACGCCGGATATATTGCTCTCATTCTGGCTATCACTTGTAATTGGGGAGTACTCGATGAATCTCAGTGGTTCCATGCCTTTTACCGCGGGCTTAGCTGCACCTAAAATGCCTACATGCCTTAAGGCTTTAGATTCTGTCAGTGAGATGGATACATTTCTGTATCTGCCTTGTCTTATTTCCGATATTAGTTCGCTATCTATTCCGGTAGCATCGGCATAAAGGCTATCGCCTTCGGCTTTCAGTTTATCTATCCATCCCAATGCTGGGGAATCTGTTTCGGGGTGGCCTTTAACGAGCGGCGCCATAGCGGAAGCATCGCTACCGACCGAGCTGTTGTACTTTGTAGCGATATCTGCTATGTCAGCTTGGCTGTATTCTACTTTCCTGCCATTGCTATCGGTATGTTTACCCGATCGAAATATCTCTATCCACATAAAAATCTCCTATTTATTATTGTGGTGGATCAAATATTGATAAAGAGTTTTTCTGTCAATGTCTTTATCATTCGGGTGCAATCTAAAGCTGGCAATTTGTGATCTACGGAGCGTTTCGTAATTTCTTTGGGGTGCGAATCACGGCACGGATTGCGTATAAGTATCAGCAATAATTGATATCTGGTAGATTAGAGATCAAAACAGGGTTGAATGTTTTTCGTAAAGTATATTCATACACCTAAATTAAATTTTTTGCGACAGGGATTTGAACATTAAACTGAATAGATATCTCTCGGTTCTGGCGATTATAATTGGCGGGCTGATTCTTACAGGCTGCCCTGAAGAGGATGAAGGTCTTGTCAATCCGGAACCGGTTACTAATACCGTAGGTATAAGGGTACTGAATCTTTCCCGTGCGGATCAACCGATTTCCTTCCGTTTTGATTCCGAGCTGGAGATGGGGCCGATAGGTTTTGGGGAACTTACAAATTTATCCTCGCCGCCTGATATACCGCCTTATGATTCCTTGATTTTCGAAGTTTTGGATTTGAGCGGTGATGTGATTTTTACTCCACCAGTCCGCCCTCGGCTTTTCAGGAATATCAATTATACTTATATCATTCTTCCTTCAAGATCCACTGACAGCATACAGGCCGAGGTAGGCAGACTTTTGGTTTCCCAAAGTGCGCCTTCATTTAGGGAAGACGATCGAGATACCTATCTGAAAGTTTTGAACGGTATAGATAAGGATGGTATTTCGGTTGTATTAAGAGATGGCTGCCCAAGCGGGGATGAAATCTTAAGATCAGCAGTTTTTGGGATACCATCGGCTCAAAAGGGTATAGCAGAAGGAGAAAGAACGGTATCGGTAACGATAGAGCAGGAAGGCGAAAGCCAGGCTATCGGCACCTATAATATTGATGTAGAGAGAAGAAAGCAAAGTATGATTCTCGTAACCGAAGACATGAGCTCACCTACAGGTTATAGGGTTGGTATATTCGATGAAGAAGATGAATTATCTCAAATTACATCTTTGGAACCAGTCGAGGAAAACACGCTTTCTATAAGACTGCTTAATCTTGCCGATGACAATCTATCTGCTAGTTTCAATAGTAACGCAAACGCTTTTGGTGATGTAAATCCGTACTCGGTTTCAAACTACAGGGTATTCGGTGCTTGCCAAACGGTTTACCCCGATACAGTACGATATACAGTAGGCCCTGATACAGATACACTGCCGAACCTCTATACATTTAATGTGGGCCAGAATTACACTATCGTAAACTATCCTGATGACAGGGACTCTACTTTTACCGAAAACAACCAGATCATAATCAACCCGATTCCTATCACTTATCAAAAGCAGCCAGGATTCGCTACCGTTAGGGTTTTCAATGCGATACCGGACGATATCGGCATTACCCTTTCCATAGCCTCCAACAGTTTACAGATACCAGCAATGATAGGGGAACTGGGAGAAAACGTACTTGAAAGGAATTATGTGGCAGGCAATGCTATCGCTAGCTCCCTTACTTTTGGAAGTCTCTCCCCTGCTTCCAATATAGCACCGGGTTCACTTCCACTAGCACTGCTGACAGCGGCAAACCCCGCTTCGTTTATCTCAGGCTATATAGCGGAATTTGAAGCTGATAAAGACTATGTAGTATATATCTACGGCGATAAGGAAGACCCTAAACTATCAGTAATAGCTGAAGATATGGACGGCGGTGAACTGCAGGAACCAGTCAAAGGCTCTATACTTCAAGTTGTCAATGCTGACCCTGGTGTGGAACCAGCCAATATTACTATAACTTCAGCTACGGGTTATCAACCTATTGAGGGTGCAAAGATAGCTTTTACAAATACGCTATCCACCATAGTGCCTCTCGGTGATGTAGTAATCAATATCAACGGCACTGTACTCAGCTCCACAGTTGGTTTACTGAACAGAGTAGTTGCCATAGCCGATCCTTCAGGCGGCCAGATACACCAAATGGCTAAGATGGACTTTGAGGGAAGGTTATTTGGGATGAGGCTGATCAATTCAGCGCCTGGAATCGAGAATTTAACAGTTGTAGCTGATGATTTAGAAAATACACCTATTTTTGATCCATTACCTTATGGTTTTTATTCAGCACCTGTTTATTGGGATGGTGCTCGCTCGTATGTATTCTATGCTTTCAACGGTAACGATCGACTTTTATCAACCACAAGCGATATTCCGCTCGATCACTTTAAAGCTTACTACTTAATATTTGCAGAAAGCGGCGGAATCCCCGACCCCACATTACCTGAAGATGAACAGCCTGATGAATACACTATTATAGTCACACAGGAATTTTAGGTCTCAAACGTTTTATATTACTATGTTTAAATTCTTAATAATACTACTTATTATCGGCGGGCTTATGGCTCTGGGCATTCTCTATATCAAAAAGAGATTCCGTGCGTTTATCGGCAGAATGATAGACCCGCGCCAAGCAATGGGCAATATGGGTGATATGGACGACAAGGGCGGCAATCCTTTCTCATCCACCAAGAGAATCAACAAAGATCCCCAGAAAGGACAGGAAATCTATAATAAAGACGGCGTTAGGATAATGAAAGGCGAAGCTGGCAGGAACAACTAATCCGATACCAATATCAAAGCGATAACCTCAAAGTACTTGTCAGCTAAGTAATTGTCAGCTAAGCTCTAAATATCCACCTGGTAGAACTCCGAATCTTTCTTCCATCGCTGTTTTCCTATGGCCGAATATCTTGCGTAACTGTTTCTTCACTACAAGTCCGTTGATAATATCGCCTATAGGGCCGCCCGGCACAACGTAGTTTACAATATCGTCCATTTGTACGCCACCATCTATCTCTTTCAGAAAGTGCTGGTGGTGCCATACTTGATACGGGCCTGTACGTTGGTTGTCAATAAAATAATTTGGCTTATTTACCTGCATTATCTCCGTTACCCAAGTAGTCTTTATCCCGAGCAGAGGGCTTACCTTATAAGTAACAACCATTCCGGGGTACATTTTTTGAGGAAGATTGAGAGTTGTTATCTTAAATCCCATTTCCGGCGGGGTTATCTTGGCTAAGTTTCGGGGATCTGATATGAAATCCCAAGCCTCATCTACACTGATTGGAAGATTCTGTCTAGCTGTGATTAAATGTGCGCCCATATTGTCTCCGTTTTAATTTATAAAAACGTGTTGGGCGTTCTGGGATTGCTTTTGGTAGCGATCACTTTTACCTATCGGTATGCGATACTGTTTTGGCTACATCCCCGATTATCTCTTCTCTATGGGTAAAGGGTTGAAAGTGCCCCTCCCCTTCAAGCTCATTCAACCTGAAATCTCTGATTTTCTCATTTTTATACTCGGCGAATTTATACGGAACGTAATCATCGCTGGTCCCGTGCCAGCTCGTGTAGGGTACCTCAATTCCGGAGGGGTCAAACTCCGGTTCGCCGAAGAGCTGGCCGAGCGCATGGGCAGCACCTTCCATAGTGGTACCTAACGCATAGCGGACATTAGATGCAAAAAACGATATAAATTCCTTATCCCCAAAATCAAAAGTCTTGCCCATCAGCTTGCTAAACTTGTTAAGTAACTTAGCAAGCTCGTAATCATCCTCTTTGGTTGCGAAAGCTTTATTCAATAGGTATTCAGGTATTGAAGTCAGCTTAGGAAGATCCTTAACGTTACCAATGGCAAACTTATCAAAAGCACTCAGAGCGTTGTAAAGCCTTTCATCAAGAGATACAGGTACCCACCCCGCTATATCGAAAAGAAATTCGGGTTTGTTATTGGTTTGCTGGTAATGGTGTATCATATACATCGCTCCAGCGGAATATGCTATCATCGAGTATTTACCGATCCCACAATAGGCTATCATATCCTCAATATCCTTGCAGAGGCTTCTAGGAGAGTAAGCGTAGAATTCAGACTCACCGAAACCCGGCCTGTCGAAAGCAATCAGTTTCAGGCCTTTTTTCTTAGCTTCTCCCTCCAGATATTCTATCTCGCGTTTACTGCCAGGTGTACCGTGAAGATAAATAAGCGGGTAGCCGTTTTTGTCGCCTGCCCACATACAGGAAAGCATGGTATTTCGAGTCAGCTTTATGTCGAACTCCTGTGCCATAAAGCTTAAGTCCTCTGGGTTGCAGTCATTATATCTCGGCCACCCATCAGTGTACGAACCTTTATTGGTGTATCTCCGCGGGCTATCGATATCATACCCTGATCCACAGCACTTCTTATCCTAAGCTCATCAAGATATAAAGTCTCTAACTTATCGGCTATAGGGAGAAAAACAATATTCGCCAGAAAAATACCCCATAGTGTAGCAATGAATGCCGTTGCGATATGGCGTATCAGCTCATCTGGGGAGCCGCCGGCGTTGGCCATAGTGGCTATAAGCCCCATAACTGTTCCGATTATCCCCATAGTAGGTGCAAAACCGCCCATACGCTTAAAAAGGTCTATCTCCTGATTGGTAACGTCCTCAAAATCCTGCCCGTCATAATCGGATATTCTCTTCAAGTCGTCGGTATCGCTGCCGTCCACAATTGCGAGAGTCATCTTATCCAGATAAGGGTGAATAGGGTTTGCATCAGTTATTCTTGATGATTTTTTATTTTGCTTTAGGTACTCTTCCATAGCTAGAGGCCCGTTTTTCTGATATATCTCAGAAAGGCGGTATATATGCCTTTTGATCGCGAGGAGGTCGTATTCAGAACCGGAAAAGGACTTACCGATGAGCGATGGCAGTTTAGCTATATGTTTGCCGCTACTGCCGGCATAAGTGGCCGCCAAAGTACCGAAAAGCACCAATATAACAGCTGGCCAGATAAAAAGAGCCTCTAAGCTGCCGCCTTCCCACAGAAATACACCAATCAGTATAGCTATACCTACTATAATCCCTATGGCTGTAGTACTTCTCAATTTACAAGAACCTTGTAAATCTTTGTATTTTCTTGATCAATCAAAAAGTATAGCCCCGATCGCGGCATGTAGGAAGCAGGCTTAATAGTAGTGATTTTTGCACCGTTGGTATTGTAGATCTCTGTGTTTTCAAGAGAATTTATAGATATAAAGTGTTGCCAGTCTATTGACTCGATTATGAACGAACCACCGCTCTGAACATTCCTGTTCTCTTCTACACTAGTGAAGAACTGTGAAACCTCATATAGGAAGCCGCCTTCACTAGTCATAAGATATTTTCCAGTTACGTAGATTTTATCTCCAGCGTGTAACAAATCAGTAGGATAGATATTATCGGCAAACAGTTCTATCTCCTCTTGCCATTCAAGATCTTTGTCATATACATTAAGTATCCCCTTTTTGGTTTTACCACCAGTAACGAAGTCATACTTATCAGAGTAGCCAGCGGATAAATATCCAGTAGGCGTTTCGATAACGGAGAATCCCGCTTCATGGTTTGCGTCATAACCTTCAAAACGAAGTTCTTTGGTAAACCCCTCAGGGGAAATTTTTGCTGCTAATGTATTAAATAACCCACTTGGCTTCTGAGGAGATTCACCAACTATTACGTAATCGCCATTGCTGTCAATAACAAAATCCTGACAGCCGTCAACACTTTCTGGGTCGCCATACCAATGCTCCCAGATTATATTAGCATCTTTATCGGTTTTTAAAATAAATGGATCGAAACCATTATCGAAAGGGTTGTCGCCGTCGCACATAAAAACCAGGTCATCATCATCAAAATCAATAGCCTGTGCGTAGTCGTTGTGTGTGTCTCTACCCAATATAGTGTCTAATATCAAACCACCATTTTTGTCATAGCGTACGTACCAGATCCCATTCTTATTTTGATTGTCAGATGTTCTACCAGCACCATATACTACTCCCTCACTATCTACGGTATGATCTATAAACTCTATAGGCTTGGTTGAGGTGATATAATAAGTATTTTGATACTTCATATCTAGATCAATAAATGATATCGACCCAAAATAGATGTAACCATCATCTGTACTTGTAAAATGATTACCAGTAACCACTATTCCATTATCTTCAACGGTGATCTCTGCTATAGAAGAGATATTTTCAATCTCATAATATATAGTATCTAAGTTGATCAGATCTTTGCCATAAATAATGGCAAAGCCTTCCATGCTTTTGTCATGCAACCCAGCAAGCACATATATATTATCTTTGTAATATACTCCTTCCTTATGATTCAGAGGAGATGTATTAATATTTGCTTTACATATTGCTAAGGTCAATATACTTATTGTCAAGATTAATGATAATCGCATGGCTTTCTTCTTTTTACATTATTATATACATAGCTAAATAGAAAAGCTAACCTATCAATATAATAAAAATTAGGCAATTATACTTAGATGATAGGTATTACATCAAATTATACTTTAACATACACTATTTTTGCACTAGTATATTACATCATAAAAAGATATTCAAATGAAATTTCAAAAACGTTCGCACACCTGCGGCGAGTTAAGAGAAGAACATATTGGCCAAACCGCTACACTTAACGGCTGGGTAAGCGTAAGGCGAGACCTCGGAGGGCTGTTTTTCATTGATTTAAGAGACCGCTACGGCACAACCCAACTCTTTATATACCCCGAACAGCAAGAAGAGCTCTACAAAAAAGCTCAGCAGCTCGGCCAAGAAGACTGTATCTGGGCTAACGGCAAAGTAAGAAAACGTGATTCGGTAAACACCGAGATACCGACGGGGCTGATAGAGATCTGGATAGAGGATATGGGAGTTATAAGCAAATCGGCGCTACCCCCTTTTGAGATCAAAGACCAATCCGATGTGAGCGAGGAGCTAAGGCTGAAGTACAGGTATCTTGATCTGCGCAGGCCTTCTCTACAAAATAAGATGATAGTGAGGAATAAGGTAAGCCAGATTTGCCACAGCTATTTCTATGAAAATCAATTCGTAGAAATAGAGACCCCCGTACTTATGAAATCCACTCCAGAAGGAGCCAGGGATTTTTTAGTACCTAGCCGTATCAACAAAGGTAAGTTCTATGCGCTTCCGCAATCACCACAGATATTCAAGCAGATACTTATGATGTCCGGCATGGACAGGTATATGCAGATCGTAAAGTGTTTCCGAGATGAAGACCTTCGAAGCGACCGCCAGCCTGAATTCACGCAGATAGACGTTGAGATGTCTTTTGTGGAGCAGGACGATATTATCGAAATGACAGAAGGCTTTATCCAAAGGCTATGGAAAGAAGTACTCGGTAAGGATATTGATAAAGGTTTCCCTCGCCTTTCTTATAAAGAGGCTATGGAAAAATACGGTTCCGATAAGCCAGATACCCGCATCGGGATGGAAATAGCCGATCTGACAGAAACGGTTAAAGGAAGCGGTTTCAAAGTTTTTGATATGGCATTGGAAAGCGGAGGCGTAGTAGCAGCGATTAACGCGAAAGGCTGTGCTGGCTACAGCCGCAAACAGATTGATAACCTTACCGACCACGCCAAAAAATACGGCGCAAAGGGTCTGGCTTATATCAAATTCACCGAGGACGGGATAAACTCACCTATAGCTAAATTCTTAGACGATTCGGTTATAGATAATATTAAAAATGTAACGGCTGCCGAAACGGGTGACCTTGTTCTTATTTCATCCGATACATGGACAAGGGCACTTACTATACTGGGCGCTATGAGACTGGAAATGGCTCGCCAGCTATCTATCTTCGATAAGGTGAAGGACACTTTTGATTTCTTGTGGGTAGTGGATTTCCCATTGTTTGAGAAAGATGACGAAACAGGAGACCTTCACGCTATGCACCATCCCTTCACCGCCCCAAATCTGGAGGACATAGACCTCCTAGATTCCAAGCCGGAAAAAGTACGCTCCATAGCTTATGACCTTGTTATAAACGGGGCCGAAGTTGGCGGTGGAAGTATCAGGATACATGACAGCGAGCTGCAAGAGAAGATGTTCTCAGCGCTCGGCCTATCAAAAGAGGAGGTTGACGAGAAATTCGGCTTCCTGCTTGAGGCGCTTAAGTATGGCACACCACCACACGGCGGGGTCGCTTTTGGGTTGGATAGACTTGTGATGACCTTGGCAGGTACCAGTAATATACGCGACGTGATCGCCTTCCCTAAGACTACATCCGGCCTATCACTTATGGACGGCTCGCCATCCCCTGTAGCAACAGCCCAACTGGAAGAGCTGGGCATTAAATTGGTAGAGAAGAAAGAAGACTGATAGTAAACTCAACTCAATAGGCCTTACTGAAAAAATGGTAGGGCCTATCTATCAAGCTAGCCTTGGTGTGGCGTTCGTGTTCAGAGTTTTCACTTTATGATTATACTTCTAGTTTCTAAAATCTCATTCCCATTTTTTATTACAAGAAAACACTGTTGGGTATTAAGGTAAGTAGGTATCTGGATAGCATTATTATTTGCAACGTTACCTTCCAGAAGTGTTTTGCCATTCAAATCTATTAATACAAAATTATTAAAGTCAGTATCCCGTATTTGTACAGATAACTGGGTACCACTATTTACAGGATTCGGATAAATCTTAGCATCTATTTGATATTCATTCCAACTTGATGCAAGAGCAGTATTTTTAACAAAAATCGATTTGTTAGTATAGGCTATTATGTGTTTATCATAAAATAAAACACCTATCAATAATTCTTGACTCGGGATTGTATCTTTTGTCCAATTCGATCCATTATCCAAAGAATAAATAAATTCTGCTACAGTATAGGAGAAACCAATAAAATTATCTGCTGATGTAAAGCTAGTTAATTTTTTTGGTATATTGGCACTGTAAAGCTCAATATCATTCTCGTAATCTACTACTGAGATATTATAATTATTAAAACTCCCTGATCTTACTACATATATAAATCTTTGATCGTTATAGGTAATTTTTGAAAGAATACCGTTATCGATACTCTTTATATACTTCCAATTAACCAAATCATTTGATTCATATAGATCATCAGAAAAAGTAGTAGCCATATATTTACCTTCGCCAAATGCTAAACTTGATATAAAGATATCATCTGTATTTATGGATTGATAAGCCATGTCGGTTTTTTTGATTGTAGTTATAATATTTCCATTATAACCTACCCACAAATCATCATGCTCTATATAACCATAGTTTTGCCCTCCGGTATCAGAACTATCCACAGGATAGCTATTGATACCATCATATCTATAGAGAATATAATTTCTAAAATTATTAGGATTCCATTCTGTTTTGATATAGTATTCATCATTATTATATACGCCAAGATAATATTCAGCATCTCGAATCTCAGAGAAAGGCAATACTTCTAAATCATCATCAAAAGCTTTAATATCTTCAGCATGTATATATATAATGTCATCTCCTACCTGTAAACTTTTAATCGGGTTTTGCTGTGGTGCTAAATGTAATATTCTTCCATAGAACTGCCAGTTTGCTTTTGGCCTTTCTTGTATCCAACCTATTAGCCCTTCACTGCCATTAAAAAATGTTATACCCTTATCTGCAATAAAATCTGTTATTATTGGTGCTTCTGGTCTTGATTGTTTGAATACAACGGAATCCGCTGGTAAATAATATTGCTGTATTCCACCTGTCAGGCTAATACCTGATAGATATATATCACCCATTGTATTTGTGATAGCGCTTTGAACAAATGAAAACACATTATCTGATCTGAACTCTTGCGTTTCCATATTTTCTAAATCAAGTTTTAATATCTTGCTATTGGTAGGTGTTATCAGGATTTCCCCATTATACACAAAAAGTGTAGTAATAGTACCTATTCCACCAATATTAAATTCATTGATACCAGTAGAGTTGGAATATTCGAATATATAGCCGTTCCAACCTACACCTATCAACTTATTATCAAAGCTTATTATGTCTATAATGGTTTCCTGAAACTCATGAAAAAGAGCAATTGATTCCTCTTCTAAATCATATCTATACATTTTATTATCCGCAATAAAATATACTTCTTGATTATATTGAACGGCATTCACGATATCAGTTTCGATATCAGTTTCGCTTCTATCCCAGGTTTCTCCGTTATCTTCTGATACTAATATAATACCACTATCTCCGAAGGCTATAAATTTTCCTTGACTAAACAATACTTTATTCAAATCAGGTTTTTTGTAATCGCCATCTATATACTTTAATTCGTAATTATTCCCATTTAAAGAGATTTTTATTATACTACCATAATCGCCGACAACAATAATATTACTGCTGTCTTTTATTGCGGTGCTGTTTTGATTATACTCCTGAGCAGACCTAAGGATATTTATCCAATCATTTGCATTAACATAATAGTGAGATAATACAAGTAAAATACAAATTATTTTTTTCATAATATAAATCCCTCCCCATTTCAGGGGAGGGCACCTAATTTTTAATTAAAAGAAAGTTTGAATAAAGACCGATCTACTTCATTAATCAATATCAAAAGATAAACACCTTTTAATTTATCTGAAAAATGAATCTGTCCATGTGATATATCATTTTCATTGATAATATTTCCTTCAAGATCCATCAATTGATATTCAGCATAAGCATTATTTGTGATATCATCAACAAATAAATGCCTTTCTAAAATATTGAATCCAGGGATATCTTCAATATTATCAAGTCGTTGCCAAGTTAATCCATTGTCATAAGAAACTTTCTCGTGCGTTTCATATTTAATAGTTATTTTAGGAGCTTCGAAGTAAGTCCATGTTATTCCGTTATCCTTACTTATTTTGTATTCACCATCTGGATATACTATCTTTATATCGCCTTGAGATATAGCAAATGAAGAAGACAGTATCACCATTAAACTTATAATTATAGTTTTCATGTTTTTCCTCATTATCTATATATTGAACCGCAAACGGGTTGGCATTCATATTCTGGCCTACTATTGCATGTAGGATCAACTGGTGGCTGGTAGTTTGTTTGTGATATGTATCTATTGCCCTGGGCATCTAAACATACTGTGTAACCTTCAAGGCAACAATTATTTGATGCATCAGGATAACAAGGGAATGCAAATGATCTATATCCCCAATTCCTATAGTTGCCTTGATTAGGATTTTCGGGATCTGGGGAAGGAGAACCATCAAAACCAAAAAAGAAACCAGTTGCCCAACATGATCCTTTCATTATTCGCCAATTAGTTTCACATGTGCCGTTAGTATTGGGCGGAAATCCTGCAGGATTAAGAAATAAAAGACATTCAGAGACATCACGCATAAAAGCATCCATATCATCGTTATAGCAGGATGAACCTAATACAGATTGAAGAGTGTTAGAACTACCAGCTTCACCTACACCTTCTATATAATAGTCATACCATGTTCCACATGCTATCCTGTATCTAAATCTTACTTCAAGTTGATACGCACCATTACATAATGTGACTATTACGGTGTTAGCAGGTTGATTCATAGCAGGTATCCATACATCACTTGGGCAGTCAGGCAAACATGGATCTTGCATATATGGTTGTGCATTTATGGTAGATATATTATAAGAGAGAATAGCCAAAAATGCTATTATCTTATATATATAACCTAGGTTATATTTTGATACTTTTAATTTAGTATCCGGTGGTGGGGGGGGGGAGTAGTGCATAACGCTATACCTTATATAATTTTGATAATTATTGTATCCACCAAATAGCTTGGCTTAACAACTATATAATAAATATAAGCAACTCACTACTATGAAGCAACTAATTATATAAATAATTTTCATCCCCCCCCTCCCTTATCTATCAAGCTAGCCTTGGTGTGGCGTTCGTGTTCAGGTGATTCAGAAAACCGTTGATGTGCTTGCTTATCTCTTGGCCGCGGTCGTAAACCATAAAGTGGCCGCCTCCTTCGATTACTATCTGGTCGTTCTCTTTGCTGGAAGGTGGCAAAATATTATCATTACTACCTGATAGCATAAGTGTATTGTGCAGCTTATCCTGCCCGTTCCATAACAGCATCTGCTTAATAGCCCAGCGGGTAAAACTTCCGCTCATTTTGTCCAGTACGTAGCCGAGCATATTCTTTTGCTTTTCACCCAGTACAAATCCTGCAAGTGAATCAGGCAGGGCGCTGGAGTCCCCTGGCAGCTTATCAAGAATTCCGGTTTTGGCTACAAGCCTGTAGCGTGTCGGTATATCGTTTTTTGTCCTGATAGAGGAGACGAGAATAAGGGCTTTGCCACCGAATAGTTTGGCGGCCTCTGTTGCTACAACCCCGCCAAAGCTGATCCCTATAAAACCGAACTCTCCGCTCGGCCTGAAATTCTGCAAAAGACGGCGGGTATAAACTTCTATCGGTTCGTTTTCATGGGGCTGCGCGTATGGAATGGGAACGATTTCGGCGTTTATGTTCAGGTTATTGAATACGCCGTTGTAGGCGCCAAGCCCACTGAAAGCAAATAAGGTCATTGTTTTAGTGTTTGTGATTACCTGTGTATCTATATTAAGAATAATGACGGGCAGTTAACATTTATAACTTGAAATGTAAGATTTAAAGATAAATATTATTTTAGTATCTATTTAGTCTAAGGCCATATAATTTTTTAGGATAAACGAACTATTTGGCAAACAAAAGCAATTTATGTAGTTTGAGATATCACCAAACTATTTATCAGTTGTTAGTGCATGAAATTTAGAACTTTATGAAAGACAAAAGAGAACATAAATCGATTTATGATATAGACAGCAATAGGGTTATCAGCGCTTTTCATCATATTCTTGACCAAGCATTTTACGATTATAAAATATTCAGGCTTTATCCTAGAAGTATGGGATGTTACGGTTCATTGGATATTCCTATTCCAAATGAAAACTTAATCCTTTTAAGCAAAGTAAAGCAAACTAAATCATATAGCAAATATAGCGACTCACTAATAATAAGGGAAAGAAGAAAGAGACGAGTTAAGGTAGGGGATAGAACATATTATATTAAAGTAGGAAATTACGTGACTAACAAGCTATCTTCTACACATGACAAATTTGTTGAACTAAATGAGTTTACTAATGGCGTAGAATGTATATATTTATGCCCAATATTGGATAATATCAACAGCTGTGAAGAAATGCTGAAAAAGATTGAGTTCATGATCGAATATAGTAAGTCCAAAGATATGCACGATCCAATAGTTATTATTAAACCAACGGTAAAATTAAAAAAACATTTCCAATACTATAGCTTTTTAGCAGATGGTGGAACAACAGTTTTCCATAGCAGTATAAAAATACCAAAAACATACCATGCCTTGGAATATTCTAACTATCTAAGGAAGCGTTTTAATAAGAATCATGTTAAAGGGGATAACATAGCAAAAACTATTAAAGAAATATTCATGACCTACTACGGCAATACAAGTGACATAAGGGAATATACAATGCCTGAAAATGATAAAGAAGTTTGGTATCTGCTACAAGAAGTAGGTAGCAGGCTGGAAAGGGACTGGAACGTATCCTGTACCCTAATAGGTAAATACAAAAAGGGGGCTGATATGCCCCCTTCGGTTATTAGTTGATTCATCATAAAACGATTAGTCCATATATACCATCTTTGTGATTTTCTTATTGCCAACTTTGAATGTCACATAGTATTTATCGGCATTCAAATCCTTGGTAGGGATAGATATCTCCTGATGGCCGGGAGAAAATCTTTGGGTAAGCAGCGGGCGTATTACCTTTCCTGTATAGTCATATACAAGTATCTCTACATCATTTTCATCAAAAAGATCGAAGCTGATGTTTAGGTTATCGCCTGGCGGATTGGGCGTGATAGAGAATGAATTTATTTCAGGGTCATCCGCTATTTTAGCTGTTTGATCTTCCGTCATACCCTTACTGCCGAACATACCACTATGATCCCACATTTCGATCGCTATAGTTCCCTCATCAATGTGAAGGTTTACCCCGGGTTTGACGTTATCGATTAGTAGTGGATTAGCGTTTGGCTTATCAGCATCGCTTACTTCCCAAATATTCTCGCCTTCGTACATAGTATATACTATGCCGTCCAAGTCGGTATATCGTTTAATTGCTTTGCGTTTCTCCGCTGATAGGGTACTTGCCAGCATTACAATTAATGAAATTATTATCAAGTTTTTCATTTTATTTCCTTTAATTTTGATTTTGGTTTAATCAACCATTATTTCTTTGATATAAATACCCTCTGCAGTTTCGATAACAGCGGCGTATAGCCCTGTTGCAAGGGCGGGTATTTTAATTGTGGCATTTGTGCCGTTTATTATTGTGGATAGACCTTCTACATTTCTACCCTCCATAGATATCATCCTGATGCCGTCTATTTTCAGGCCTTCGGGTGCTTCTATGGTCACGGACTCGCCGTATCCTACATTGCTTGGATATAGCAAGAAGTCATCGACTTTATACTTTGCCTCCTCCACAGAGGTAGTAAAGTCAAAGTCATCATTTGTTAGAATCCCCCAGTTGGTAGATACTACTAGATTTCTTCCATCTAA
>CAYWYR010000020.1:0-7984 GCA_964462685.1 uncultured Hyphomicrobiales bacterium
TGTACTCCAGCGAATCAGGCCGCCACGTAGCAAAACGCCCATGCCCCTCCGAGCCGTAGATGTGGAGTTCGGCAAGCTTTGCTTCGCCTCCATAGGTTACTGAAGCCGGATATGCCACGGCGGCGGCAGACCAAAACTCAGTGAACCCCCAACTATTCATATTTTCAGGGTCTTGAGTTGTGCAGTTGTGCTTGTCCAATTCATAATAACGATCCGGAAGAGAGAAATCATTAGTAGCAAAATCCCAGGTCATACATATCTTTAGATAGGCCTCACAGAATCCGCCGTTGCAATCGGGCAGCAATATTGTATCCAGTACCCAACAGAAGTCAGCCCCCGGCGGGCCCGTATAAACAACTGAGGAGTCCCGGTATTTGGTGAACAGTACTGAGTCCGTAGGTGGACTTAAACTGCCTGGAGGGCCGCAGTAAATCTTTATCCTTATTTCATCTATTCCCCGCATTAGGAACCCGCCACGATAAATGGGGTAAGGAGTTCCGCCCCCTCCTTCGCTATACACTGCAAGGGTATTGCCAGAGGCGTCCCGCATATAGTAGGTTTTATCAGTCTCACCTATATGATCGGTATATAGTTTTCGTACCCTGTTTCCCATCGCGTCGTAGGTGAAGTCAAGGCCCCGGTCTTTGTCAACTGTAAGCAATTTGCCGTCGAAAGCCCATGTGTTGTTTGTTATGCCGTGCTCGGTGTCCCCTGTAAGGTTACCGTCAAGGTCGTAGCTGTAATTATCCGTAGAAGTACCCGGGAAGTCCACACCGGCAATGACTTCGCCGATAGCATCATCAACCGAGGTCAGCCTGTTCGCATCAGGATTACTATATGTATAATTTAGCTGATCGATAAGGGAGGTAAAGGTAATAGTGTCAAAAACACCATGCCGGGTAGGGGTTTTGATGTTGCCGTTGGGGTCATACATATACTGTGTGTCATAGATATCATCCGCGCCGTCAACAAATGGATTACCAAGTGAGGTTTGTTTCTGCCAGTCGCCGGATTTTATCCTATTAGCCAGATCATAGGTATAGGAATAAGCCATATTCCGCTGCATGGCTGGGGATTTTGAAGCTGCACTATCGGAAAGGCCGTTTTCCCACGCACCGATATTACCATTATAGAGGTTTGGCGCCCCTACCGGCCTTACGGATGAAAGTGGGCTGCTGTCGGCTGTAAAGTCACCGTCGAAATAGTGAAGAACCATCTGATATGCGTCCGCCGCCTCTGTTTCTCCTGTCTCTAGCCCTGATTCCCAAGGAGTGTTTACCGCTTTTAGCCAACCCTGCACTGTATAAAGGTGATCTATCGACTGTAGAGAGTCCTCACCCAGATGTATAGTCATCAGAGGCCCGTGAGGGTAATATTCATATTCAGCATCACGATCCCAGAGGTTGCCGTATCGGCTCGAAAAGACTTTGGAAAGCCTGTTCTGCGAATCGTACTCATATTTCTGGTGGAACTCGTCGGTTCGGCCTAAGTTGTATGTAAGTTGTTTGACCTTACCGCTTACTAGATCATATTCGTAGTCTATCTTCGAAACTAGGTTGCCGGCCGGAATGCTAAGAGCTGTATTGGCCGGAGTAGGTACGTTCTGAATAATCCATTCTACGTTTCCGTGGGGGTCGTAAGAGTAATAAGTAACGACTGAATCACCTGAATAAACATTATACCTATATGCGTAACTTATCCTGTTTCGTAGGTGTTTTTGTCCATATGAAAGGTATGGGGTCGGCAGGGTATCCGCCGGAGTGTTGTAAACTGTTACAATCTTCTCAGTTCTAGGCAAAGAGTCAGGTGGCCAAGAGTCAAGGTGAATACTATCAATACATTCGGCAATTAACAGAGTATCCCCAAAAGCACCGTAGAGCTCTCCGCTCTCGTTTAGCCTTCCCATATAGTCGTATTTGAAATAACTTAGCCTTTTTGAGTTATAAACAGGTTGCGGGAAATCCATCAAGCTGTCCTGTGCGGCGGACAAACTATATCTAAGTTGACCTTTCCTGTTATACCAGTATCGCTTTTCATCAAAGTCCGGCCCCCTCTCGGAGATAAGCTGACCTAAAGAGTTATACTGGTAAACCGATTCCATGGTGTGGTTAGGTATAGAGTCCCTTGTATAACTATAACTGGGGCGTACCCCTGCCGGAGGTACGGTTCTCACTAAGTTGCCGGCACGGTCATAATAATACAGTGTATACATCGCTGTTGACTCGTATATCCCGATTTCTACATTATAATCCGCCTCTTTTAGAATGTTGTCCTTGAATCTACTGACAGCGGTTTCAGCTTCTATCATTTTCTCGTTAATATGCTGTGCCATCTGGCCATAGGTATGGTTTCTGATCCTGTCACCTACTAGGTCTATACATTCGGCAGGACGTTGGTAAGGTACATTCGGATCAAGTTTTTTCATGCCGTCAAACCTGAAACAGATAGCTTCCGGCAGAATAGTATCTGCCTTGAACCAGGCGAACTCAAGTTTCATCTTATCGTACATTCTGATTGAAGAGGTAGTGTCCCCCGTATCCATGTAACCCATTGTACGAAAGTAAACAGGCATATACCCACTGATCTCACCGCTTATGGAATCATAATATGTTCCGGCAGCACTAGTATCCCTTTCAAAGAAACTCTCGAATTTTAGCCTATAACTATTTGTGGTGTCCCCGAAAGATTTGAGGTAACTATAATACCCAGAATATGGATGATTGTAGAACAACGGTGGTCTGATAGTGAACGCCATGGCCATATCAGTCCCTACAGGTATCTCGAGAGAGGATCTTTTATGGTTGTTACCGTTTCCGTCTGTAAGCCTAAGATTACCCTCTAAACCAAGGGGTTTACCTGAAAGAAAGTAGCTTCTTATATTCCAGTTTTCAGCTATATGCAAGATCCCTATATCAAAAGTTTGGGAATTCAGTACACCGATGGAAGGATAATAATATGAAATAGGATCATATCCGTCAAAATTGACGGTACTGTCCAAGCCTAGTGTGCAACTGGGACCCATAGAAGTCATCGGAAGGGTATCCCCACATTCCCTGCCTAAAAGCTCTTTCAGTAGCGTGGTGGTATCTGCTGCAAGGAACGAAACAAGTTCCGCTTTCAGAGTGTCACATATCTCAAGTCTTTTCTGGAACCTGTTGAAGTAGTAAGCGATTGAGTCCGTTGATATACCTGCCCATGCCGTAGAATCCATAAAGCTTGAAAGCTTTAGGTTAAGCTGGTCAACAAGGTCATCCACCCTGGGCGCAGTAAACTTATAATCACCCTCTCTTATAAGATAAGACAGAGTGTCCGAACATGACAGCAGCGATTCTACAGTGTCAGGGATCTGAAAAAGTATGTCCTCTTGGCCAAGAACAGACTGTACACCTGCCAGCCCTTCAAATCCGGGGTTGGTAAAGGTTTTGTTCTGAGAATCCCATTCTATGTTGCAGTGATTTTCCTTGATGGTTATCATAAGTTCACCGACCAGGCCGTTGACCGTTAATATCGACACTGTATCGAAAGGAGAAACCAATGGTTTGTATCCTTCAACGTACCTATTCTGTTGAATATAATGAGATACGAGAGAGTCCCTGAACTCGCTTTCCCTCTGTTCTGCTGTAAGCCGGCATGCGTTCTCTAGGGTATCTATGATCTGGGTCACATCATTTGCCAAAAGGGTATCCTTGTCTGCCATCAATCTTGAAAGACTTCTTATAGCTCTTGTCAGATGGTCGATATCATCGCCATCTTCGTCTTGTCTCTCTTCATCATATAAAACTATATCATCACCTCCGGACTTTTCTTCAGCCTTTTCCTTCAGATTATCATATTCTTCCTGAGAAATATCGTTTTTTAGCTGCCTGTAGAATCTTTCCCACTGCTTTCTGTCATTTCCATCTATATTCAGAGCCAGTGTATCGCCAGGGTATCCGCTCTCAGGAAAAGCGTCTTTAATATATTGCGGTAAATTTGTTGTATCATTAATGTTTAAATAAAATGTTTTGTGCGCGTTTAAGATATATGACTGTGGATCTGGCGCGTCATAAGGCTCATTGCTATAGAACTCAAGAGATCTTCCCGTGCATTCAAGAAAATCATCTATCAGACTGTATGATTGATCCACCTCGTATGTGTCAGGTGCCAGATCATCGTCCTCTGAGTCGACATATTTTATTAGGCTGTAAGGAGCTCTGTTGCTCACGGATGTCCAGCAGTCGCAAAGATCCTCATCGTTGTAAGCATTTTTACCAGTCTCTGCCCTCATATTTCTTAAAAGGTCATTTATCGAGGAATCAGCCCGAGGATAATCATCGATAGGTTTATTCGGTAAACGGAAGCCATTGTGGAATACGACTTCATCCATATGTGTGAATTCTGATGGGTGACTCTGTCCCGGATATAGTTGCTCAAACAGCTTTTCCTTCATCTCTGGATCGATTCCGTTAAAAATATCCAGCAAAGAGGCTTCAAAATTAAAATTATCAATGTCACAGTCTGGTGTACAGTTGTCTGTGGGTATGGTCAGTTCCCCTATGCACTGGTCAAAGGGAACGGTCGGCCTATAGGTGTCACCGTCAAGCTGCCATGATATAGATAATCCGTTCTGAGTGGTATATCCTGTCTCTATAAAACCATAAAAATCTGAAATACCTACAGAAAAGTCGACATTGAATAAGGAATCCAGCTCCTGCAGTTTCTGGTATACAGGATCCAATATATCAAGATAAAGACCTGAATAATGATCAAAGATACTGTCTTTCCATCCGTTGATGCCTTCGTCTTCAAAATCTATTATTATATTGGCCTTATAACCTTTATCCGTGAAGGGGAAATTGCTCCCAAGGTTAAAGCTCTCAGTCATATCGGAGCAGTCCTTGTCCACATGCAGTGAATCTCTGAATACCGATAACCCATCATCATCGACTATATTGATGATAAAATCATACGGTAAAGATATACAGGTTGATCTCTGATATGGGGTTGAGCTGTTCTCGCAGATAACATCTGAGAACACTACCGGACTTGATCTATATTTTACGCTGGCTGTCGATGAAACAGTTGACTGAAAAGTCCTGGAATCCTGTATAAGCATACCGTTTGATGTAACTGTGCCCTTACGGTTAAAATACATAGTGTCTGCAAGACTGTTCTGGGGATAGCTGTCAAGATCGACCAGTCCGGTAAACTGGGGGTCGTACTCCGTGACATAACTGGTAGCGATAACTTTACCCAAAATGTTTTTATATGTTAAGGTCGTTACACCGTTCGGATCTTTAGATATTATTTTCTGGACCTTGTCAGGATCCGGTGCTTCCTTACCGAAGATTGATACGAGTTCTTTTTCACTTGGCTTTCCATATCTGTATTTTGATGTTCGTGAAGTATCGACTCCGGTTATCCTGAGGTGTGAGCCTACCCCCGAAACCTCAAGCGGTCGGCCCGACCCGTCTGGAGAAAATACTGTTCTTGAAAACGGGTAACCGTTAGCAGAGGGGACAGGTAACCCCGGATCGATATTATTACCGTAAATATCATCCCCGTCGTAATACTCATGTACAGGGCCCTGAGAAGTCCCAGAGGGGACTATCGTAGCGTCATCAAAGGAGGATGTATTGTAGCCGGACCCAGTGTCAAGGATCCTCGGTACATAGTTCAGATCCGTTTTCTGAGGATCTTTATAATAATCGGAATAGTCTGCCGGATTCGGATTATTTCTTTTAGGGTACGGTAGTGAGCTTATAGCGGGACGGCCTAGATTGTCCAATACAGAACCGGACACCAGATCCAGGTCGTTTTCTTTGGTAAGAAGCTGAGTCTGTCTCTGATTCAGAAGGTTATCTGCATAAACGATGCTTTCATATGACAGTGTCCCAATAGTATCGGTGTTAGCCTCGGAATAGAATTTACTGTGAGACCAGTTCTGATCTTGGTTATCGCTGTAGTTCAGAATAAAACCCGCAATCTCGTTATGGTAGTCGAAGTTTCTATCCACACCGGAACTGTTAGTAAGAAGAATCCCGTCAAAGTAAATACTGGCGTTGACGTTTAGCACAGTACCGTTCTGATAATTCCCATCTTCGGTATGGCCTATAAAAGATGAACCATTATGAGAACCGTAGATAGCAACTGCATTCCAATCTCCATGATTCTCGAGATTATTAATACCACCGGGATAGTAATCCGATATCGGTTTCACCCTCCATATATAAAGACCGTTCCCTTTTGACGGTATATAGTCATAGTAATTATTGGAACTCCCCGTCTCTATCGTGACCGCCTTCTTCCAGTCAACTACATATTGCTCTGTCCCGTTATTCTGATAAGCTCCGAAGAATTCCTGGTCGTTTTCCTGCGGATAGGGCTGGTCTTTGCTGTTTTCCAGTTTTAATATCTGAATTAGATAATCGGAATAAGGCAGTGTATCACATGATTCCGAATTAGGATACCACATCAATCTAACTGGTTCCACCTTGATCATGTTTATAAAACTTTCGGTCAGGTCGTTATAGTGATTGAATATGAGGGTGCGGGGCAGTGTATCAGAGATAGAGTTAGTTTTGATATATCGCTGTTCAAGAACAGGTTCACCTGATAAATCCACAGGTTTATATTTCTTACTGTAATCATAAAATACCTGCAGTCTGGTTAGGGATTTAACACTAACCGAGCCGCTGTTGGAATATTTTGCGCTGTCGATTAAAAGTGAGTTTAGCTTACCGTCTGAGATTATCTCATCTGTAAAAACCGAACTGTTGAGATACACAAGATCCTCCGGCTGTGCAGAGCCGCTTCCTGATGCCGAAGAGATCCTCAAAGATACCGAGTCATTGATGTATGCCGTTTCAGAAGGATTCTGATATTCCCTCGTATAATATATCTTCAGGTCAGAAGTATAGTCCTCGTTGTCTCCGAAAGGGTAGAAGCCGTTTGTATCCACCGCAAAACTGAAGTAGATCCTACCGTCAGGGCGCCACTCGAAACAGTCGTCATATGGACCCGGCTCGTTTGTGAATGTCAGTGACTCAGTCACCGTTGAAGGGTCTGAATCCAACAGTTCTAATTGGGTGTTTGAAAAACCTATGGAGTCTTTTTTGACAGTGTTCGGGAAAGTATTCTGGGGATACATAAAAGGGAAGATATTCTGGGAATAGCTTCCAGTCGATCCTAGAAGAATGAAATATATAAAGAAGACTGATTTTTTCATGTTTTTAACCTGTTATATTAAATCTCTTTTAGGTTATTTTTTTAAATTTCTGAGTTTCTGTTCGACCGCTTCGACAGTCTTCATAGCTGGCGTATCTTCATCTTTATCCTTTTTAGGGTCAGTGTCTTTTTTATTTTTATCTGAACCTCCGTCAGAGTCTTTACTGGACTCATCATTTTCATTTTTTATCAGTCCGTCAAACATCTCGATATCCACACCTTCATTTCCGTAGTTGAAATTCAGTATATCCGTTTCCATGTTGATATTGCCGTCCTGCATGGAATCAGGCCTGAAAGACAGTGATCTGGCTGCCCTGAATATGCTGTCTCTCTTAAGCTCACCTATTTCGTATAGACTTTTTCTCCATTGATAATCCATACTCTTACTTACCCCTCCGTTGAGTTCGTCCAAGTCGTTTCTATTGATATTTATCAGAGATGACTGACCATTCTGGATGGCATAATCTGCCAGTGTGCCTGAAAGTCGGGGTCTCAGCATTGCTGGTGAATTATGATCGGTTTCGGATACAAGTTTTTTACCGTCAAGGGTACTTTTATAGATCCCCGAAAGCCTGTTCTCGTAGTCGTAGGAATAAACTGACGGAAAATGGTTATTATCGAATTGGGCGAGGACTCTATCTGTTACGGAGTTGTCGTATACATATGCCTGAACTTCTGAATCTGCGGGCTGATAAATGACATCATCAATATAAACCGGATGAGAATTACCGGTGTTTTTGACAGAGAAAGAGACAGTTCCGTCTAAAGAACAGGTATC
>CAYWYR010000020.1:7994-10975 GCA_964462685.1 uncultured Hyphomicrobiales bacterium
TTCCATGAGTTTCCAGCCAGAAACCTCGGCAACCAATGCAGGGGGAATATCAACAGACGCACAACCGGACCCGCTCTGCCTTGTTATCTTGACCTCTAATGAACAAGGTTCCATATACCCTGCACCGTCATCCTTAGACCATAGTCTGACAAGCATTGGTGAGGAGCTCAGGTTATCTGTACCAAAGTCGGTCTTCAGATTTTCCCTCAGAAGTGTCTCCTGCCCCGGATCGAGTCTTACTGACCGTTTCCCAGTGTGGCTGGTATCACTGGTAAGAGTTCCACCAGTGAACACGCCGAACTCCATATCTTCAAAAAAGACTGTAGAAAATCCTGCATTTGATGCTGTGAACTCCGGCATGTTAGTGGTCTGGTTGTATCCTCCGGTAGTTTTGATACCGTTGATATCAGTTGTTTCGACCAGATGCCCATAAGGGGAGAATTTATCAAGCGACGAAGTTCTGATCCAGTTCTCTTCGCTGAGAGAAGGTCGTTTGAAGTCTATTGTCCTTACCGTTGATAGAGTTGCGTCATAATTATTGGTATCCGCGTATATACCAGTGCCATAGATATATCCCTGACCGTTGTTTTTTGTAGCATTGAATGGGTTGAGACCCCCTGTATTTCTGTACTCTTCATAAACATAAGTATCTTTTGGCCTCCATATTCCTTTTTTCTTATTCAGAATCGGGTTCTGAGGAACCGTTCCGTTTATCCCGAATTCGGCAAAACCTGTATGGCTTGTATCGGAAAGTGTGTTGTTTTCTATAGATATTACATTTGAAAACAGTATCTCCCGAGAAGTGTTGGTCTGCATATTCAGGCATGCATAGTTATAATCACCGGATATATTATTTCGCTGGAAGTTTGTGGTGTCCGAAAATACAGAGTCCAGTACCATATACTGATAAATGTTCAAAGAGTCTCTTATCTCTCGGTCCCTGTCTAGATAGATACCACCGTCCCAACCTATGGAAAATTTCGGAAGATACATATAGTATTTCTTCTCAGATGAATTTAAAGTATCCGGGTCCTTGTGCCAGAAAATTCTCCTGAAGCCATAAGAACAGCTTTCTTCTGTAAATAATGTATCCTGTGGGAAATGGTTCGCAATGCAAGGATCAGGAATGGTTCCTGGTAGTTTAGCCTGATCTGTAACAGAAAATTTTATATCTATTTCATCTAGGTAAAAATATCCAATATTAGAATTTGTATACTGGCCTGAAATAGAGTCAAATATATCGTCATTACTGAATTGGTCATTATTAATTTTGAATTTGCAATCGTTTTGTACTTTGACAAAATCCGGATAAATCTGAGTCTGAGTATTAGAACCATTGATCTTGACTTCAGGCAACTCCAATAAAATAAATGCCTCATTATTTTTTTCGAACATAAGCAATTCATAATCATCTACGAATTCTATCAGATCTTTACCAGAACTGTATCCGTTTTCGGATCTGAACATGCTTTCATTGAATACATCGATTCCAGAAAGTCTTAAAAAGTCATCTTCTGGAAGATAAATACCTTCTACGAAAGGACAGGTTTTGGATTTTACTTCTGTAACATAGAGATCATAAAGTGAATCGTAATTCTTATCAGATTTTCCGTTATACTGCCCTACGTTTATCGCTTTCATTTCTGAGGTACTTAGTTTGATTGGCCTCCAGGCGTTATCAAGGATTTTGTTTATTTCAGTTACTACTTTTTCGTAGCTCCCGATCTGCTCTGAAGGTAGAACGGTATCCCGCGAATAAACATGATGGATCTCAAAAAAGCTCGGTACTGATCCTGATGTATTTAAAAGATGGTACTTGTCGTCAAACTGAGAATATACCGAAGAACCCGATGTATCTATCGTGACGTAGTCTGAGAATTCAAATACAAATTCAATTTCATCGTTGCTTTTGATAGTACCGTCGGTATCAATGACTTCGACGTTGTCCGTTACATCACTCAGAATAAATGAGGTGTTCTGTCCTACCTCGATGATTTCGTTGAATTTATCTGCGATCTTTGTACGTTCTGTCACCTCGTCATCGTTTTCGATCCCACTGTAATCATATTCTATCCCCAGCTCACCGTAAGTGGTGACAGTGCCTATTTTTGTGGTAAGCTGGTTATGTCCTCTTCTGTTGATTACTTTTATATCAACAATACTACCTGGGGACATAGTTTTGTTAGGGTCTAAAGGTTCCAGCAGTATCGATAGGGGATAGGACTTTTTGACAGAGTATAGGGTAGGTTCGGCTAAGTCAAGATTACTGCCGCTGTCATAAAGACCTAGGATATCACTGTTTGTAAAACTCTTAAGTACACCCACATACCATCCCTGAGGATCATTATCTGAAAATTCGGCTTCAATAACCGTGTTACTACCTCCACCTGATACCCTGTAACTGATATGGCCTCCGGATCTGTATTCCTGACCTACATGGTAAGCATCCTGGACTATATCATACTCATGATGGGACGGTATCGTTATACTGTTTATTCTCCCGTAACCGTCATAGACAGGATCATCGATAGCAAAATCATCATATGTACCTGTTATGAGAGCTTCTCCGGTCATAGGGTCAAAAGCTAGGTTCTCTACCCTGGATTTTATTCCATCGGTCTGTGTTTCAACCGCCTTGACATAAGTTGGTAGGGATATTATCTTGTTATATACATACCTGTGTGTAAATTCCTCGGAAAAAGATAAAATTGGAAAGCCTGATACTATTGGGAAAATCGCAGCAAAATCCAGATCGGCATTCATTTTGAAGGAATACCTCTCTGTTTCCATTTTTCGGCTCTCGGAGATTATCTCAGTATCCATACCTTGGAAACCCATCCGAAAATCAGTACTCCCTCTATCGAAAAAAGGCACTTTCTCAAATGGACTGAAATATTCGTAGCTGGTAGAAGAGGTAACGGAGGTTTTCTCAGGGTCGCTCAGATACTCCGACAGATCACCGCTATATACCGTCTGGCTTT
>CAYWYR010000020.1:11069-60595 GCA_964462685.1 uncultured Hyphomicrobiales bacterium
CCTGCCATATTAAGATTGACGAACTGATAACTCTGGAGACCCTTTATCTCGTATTTTTCATAAAGTTTCAATGGAAGAACCTTTTCCACTATATCGGCATCATTGAATGAAAAGCATCTAAAGTTTTTCTTTAAACCGTTTATATCCAAATCAACGGAGTAGTCAAAGGGATAGTCCTTATAAGTCAAGTACTTGTCAACGGTGAAACCGTTGCCCGACTTACCTTCATGGATCGATTTTTTTATTATTGAGGAATAATTGACAGTGGCGCCTGGAAGCATCGGCGAGCCCAAAGGACCTTCGAAGTAACTGGCCTCCTCAGGTGTATAAAAATCAAGTCTTGCCAGGTCTGACCAGTCAGTCGAAGGCGCCCCTTCCCTTGTTTTAAGGTTCTCTCTCAGAGAATTTGAGATATCTGTCGCAGGTTCGTTGGATGCTACACCCGAACCAGTCATATTTCCGTTTTCTATCTCCTTATATAAGTATTCATTGCCGTATAGTCTCGATTGTCCTTCCCCGAACTCTGAATCAAACCTGTCAAACATCAAAACCTTTTTTACTCTGCTGCCCCCACCCTTTTTTTCGTGACCTTTTGGCATGGGTATCCTGAAATAAGAAAGATTTTTGTTGTAATGCCTGCATATCTCGTCATTTGATTCCCAGCCGTACGGATTGACCGTTTTTGAACCTTCTGTGAAAGAATGGTTTTTCCCGTTTGGGCTGCACGGGTCACAGTTTTCGCGTATTTCAGAGGAATAGAAACCGCTTCTTCGGGTCACAACAAGGTTCTCGCAACTTACCCTGGGTACAGGCCTGTCTTCTCCGCTAGGAGTCCTGTACTTTGGTATCTCAAGGGTTATACCAGTTCCGCCAGAGTTTGAGACAGAGTTCACCGTTGCCCATCCATCTATATGTTCCGATGCACAGTTCATAAGTGTCACGTCATTTTCATTATTCTGTGCAAGTCCATATAGGAACCTGAAATACACAGTATTGTCTGCAAAATAATCGGCTAACTCTTCGACATATAAATTAAAGTCTTCGATAGTACTGACATCAATTGAAGCGGAGAGATCAAGTGTAAAATTACCGTCGTTGTCAGATGTTACAGGCACCATAATCATAGGGGTTCTGTCATGAACTGAGCTATATGTGTTTCTTTCATAAAATATATTCATTTCACCTTGAGAAGGCAGTTTTATCCGCTTGAGCTGATATGCCGCGGGATCATAGCTTTGATTATCGTCAAGCTGTGATGTCCAGTTCATGAAGTGGTTCTTACGGGAATGGGTAAGATCAACGTCATCGCCTGAAAGCGAATGAGATGCAAGGAATTGATTTGCTGTCAGTCCTATACCGTCTTTATCATAATATCCCCATTCGTCAATGTCCATATGGTTATAAAACGGCGACTCATCCAGTCCCTGATATTCTGTAAGAAGCCCGGAATGCTTGGAGGGGTAACCGTAAGAACTACCAGGATAGGTATATTCGAATTCATAAGCCGATACAAGTGGATCCTTGATCTCTGCATAATCGGTCCAAACTTTCTTTAGAGTCAGTTTACCCCTGTTCTCAAAGCTGCTAGGTTGCCCCTTCCAAGTTGGGTACTCGGGGTTATATAAAAAGTTAGTGGTTGACAATAGATCCTATATGGTATTTTCGCTACCAGGTTTCTTTGAATAAAGTTCTATTCTTTCTAGAAACCGGCTAGGATTCTTCGCGGGAAGTACAACTGTATCTGATATCTGGTTTTTCCATGATACAGCATCTTTGCTACCTGAAGCCTCATCCTCACTATTATGCGCTGGGTAAGCATCAAGTCTTTCGATAAACTCGGCAGTTCCACTATTATGGTCAATCACCTGTTTACGTGCCGTGATATTGTTGGTTTCGGTAATACCGTTGACGGATCTTTGTACGCTGAAATCAGATTTGTTATTGACGAAAAAGGCTTTGTGAGACTTGGTTTCTACAGTGGAAAGATAATAAAGCTCCTTATAACCATAATTGACACTTCCTCTGTCATCATACTTATTAGATAGTTCCCCCCTATCATAATAAAGTCCGTTATAAGGCATTCTCCACTTATACCAGTTTTCAAGATTATCTGATTTATCGGGAGATCCAGCGGTCATTTCATATGTGAATTTTGTCCATGTCCCTAGATCTTCATGGCTGGGTCCCTCATCCCCTAGATCTACGTAGTCTGGTGAATAGATAGCTGTCAGCAAATAACTAGAGGCAAAAGCCTCTTCTACTTTTTGTCCCATTATAACATCGATACCGGATTCTATAGGATTCTCAGGATGTACATTTTGGATGTATGCTATCTTTCCATCATGGGTAAAATTGGTTTCTGATGACTTACTAAGTTGATCTATACCATAGCTCAAATTGGTTTCGTTTCTGTTGAAGACAGGCTGATGGTATTCATAAACTGTCCCGTTTTCTGATGTGATTCGGTAACCGACGATCATCTCCCTCCTGAGCCCAGAAATCTCAGGTATGTTCTCAGGTATGTTAAGTGCCTCGCCGGCTTTGATATTGCCGAAGTATGTAGGGTCGATTTTTTTTGACATCTTGGTCATCTCAACCGGGTTCATAAAAATATTTTCTCTCACCTTATCGGCATTATAATAGTCTGATTTGATGGGAATGGGCTCGAAAAGATTTTCGTAATCACCGGCATAGTAGTCTAGGGATCCTCCCCTGTCGTTTCTGAATCTGAAAACATGTTCGTATTCCGCGTTTTCTGAAGAGTTGTGCCATTCCTTAATCGATTTCCAGTCGTTCCCATCCCCGAAGTTTACACCCCCGCCCCAGACGCTACCTATTGTCACAGATGCGCCGTATATATTGTTCGTTGTTTCGGTATCGACCCGGTTTGGCCTATAAACCTCAGGTCGGTCGGCCCAGGCTCTGAATGAGCCTACTATTCCGTTACCTGAAACCGAAAAATCATCGACATTGGAAAAAGGGATCGGAAGGAATCTGTCAGATTCTTTTATCCCTCTTTCATTGACCGTAAAATAATCCATAACCGAACCCGCCTCAAACTTCGGCGAATCACTGTATAAATAACCAAAAGCATTCTTCTTTATAGGATTTTTTGGATATTCTATAGTACTTTCTGTATAAGAATAGCTTGCATTCAATCCTATCAACGGAATCAGGCTTGTCCTCAAAGCGGGAATGAAAGTATTTGAAGACCCGGAATATTCTTCGGTGATCATGGGCATCTCTCCCCTGTAAGACATCAAGGGTGAAGTAAATGAGTTATAGCTCTCTAGGGTTAAGAATGCTTTACTCCAAAGATTATTCGGGTCGTCTTTGTTAAGTTCACCGAAAAGCATGTCGTTTGCCCATGAATATATTATAGTGGGCGTCACTCCTATACCGAAACTGCCGTCAGAAGATTTGTTCAGATTGGCGTTGAAAATGCCACTAGCTCCTCCACCAATGCTATAAGTCCTTCTAAACCCGGTTTGATTGTTATACATATACGCTACAGAAGCATTTAAAGACCCCAGGGGGTTAGAATTTGGATCATCAGAAGGTTTAGCATTGCTGAAGATTTCGAGTCCGACATTTGGAACTTGGCTGATGGATTTATTAGGAAGCCTTTTTCTGTAATATATAACCTCAACTTCGTTAAACTCGTCAGGGAATCCTCTTTTATTTCGGTTAATAGCACCAGGACTGAGATTCCATCCGTATCCTACCCAACTGGCCTCATCATCTGGTCTATTATTACTGCTATAACCGAGAGTCATAGTGTAACCGCTACCGTCAGGTCCCGGGATGGTCACGACTGGGATAGAATAGTTAAACTGGCCAGAGTAAGGATCTACAAGATCATCACCCTGTATAGGCGTGAAACCTAAATAATCCGGCTGGACAGGTCCTTTTATCTGGGTAACCGAATCCTGTGTGATAAAGACCAGAAATATAAATACTGCACACTTGAGGATAATCATTTTCATTTGCGGACTACTGTGTTGATTATTAAATTTTTTTCACCTGATTGAAAAATCAAAAAATAGGTTCCGTTCTCAATAGCACCGTAATCTTCGAGATTAAGCTCAAATCCGTACTCCCCTTCAAGTAGATCTTCATTCAAAAATCTGCCTATTTTTTTCATATTCGGTGTGTATATATAACCTTTGATATTATCCAAATCATCTTTTAACCGTAAGGATAAAGAAAACCTTCCGTCATTCGGATTAGGAAAAACAGTGACTGACATCAAATCTACATTCAGGCTTTCTTCCAATACTCTACTGGTATTATCATATTCGAACCTGGTAGGTCCCTGCTTAAGGATACCACCGGAAATAGGGTTCGCTATCATTCTGCTAAAATCTGGTTTTCTGTTGTCATTCGGTGAATTGTTTTCTGGGTTGAAATTGTTTTCTACAATAACAGGGATTCTATTTGAAGAACTGAAGATATCTAGATCACCATCTTTGTCGTAATCTACAATAATACCATCGGGACCGATATTTATGTATTTTAATCCCCATTCCTCAGTAACGTTCTCGAAACCATCTGATGAGTTTTTGAAAACACTAATAGACTTACATGGGCAGTCACTGTACAGCACTAAGTCTACAAGTCCGTCACCATCAAGATCACCGGTACTGTATCCTATTGATTCAGGTTTTAGAAATCTTCCCTTATTTCCCCCGTTTTCAAATCCAGTTACAAAACCATCGAAGCTGTCGATTGTGGAAATGACATTTTCGTCGATTATAGTTGGATCTTTTCCTAGAGGAAATCTATGTCCTTCTCTGAAGGGATATATTGCTGAATTTGAAGAACTCTCGTGAAATGTTGAAGTCAGTTCTCCCAGATCAATTTTCTCTTCAGAAGTTATACCGTCATGGATCAATTTGATACTTAAGAATCTTTGACTCTCTAAGATAAATGAAACCGGAGTACCTTTTCCTTTAAGTTTATATTTTACTGACACAGCACCTTCTCTAACATCATTGAATGTTACCAAGGTCAGATTATTTAGACTATCCTCTCTTATACTGAACAAATCAGATTGATTATTCAGATCATGATGCATCACAAACGTTAGAAGAGTATCATTGTTAAATAACTCCTCTTTTATGAACTCTCCGTCAGTAATAGCTCTGAAGAATTGTCCACCGTAAAAAAGATCAATATCTCCGTCCTTATCCAGATCGTCTGCAATGATATTGATACCTCTGGAACTCTCTTCACTCAGTGCGAATAGTTTTAATGGAGGGTTTTCCACTCTCATGGGTACTGAATACCATACCGTAATCCTAAAATTGAAAAGACCTGCTTGCCAACCATTTTCACCAAAAATATACTGGGTCCTAAACTCTTCACCTCTTTTCCCTGAACAGTAAGGTGCTTGCTCTACATTATCAGAGGCAATCATGACACTATCAATTGATCGGAATATTAGATAATTGAAACGCCCTAGGGTTTTTGTGTTTTTAGTATTGATCAGGATCCTTTCCTTTCCATTCACTCTTTTTTCGTAACGTTTGCGGAAAATAATGTTTTGAGGCGTAGGAATTCCTTGATCATAGTATTCACTGTAAATCTCTAATTCTATTTCACCATTTCGAGGCCCTACTGCTTCAAATGAAATACTGTCGAGAAAAGTACCTGGTGGCAACATTAATTTTTGAGAAACTGAGCCTGTCGTACTGTAATAAACCGACCTTCCTCTACGGTCGCCGATCTGAATTGTCTTTGCCTGAAGATATCCTAACGAGAAGATTAAAATAAATAAGACACAAATTTTTTGCACAATTACTACTCCGATATAAAGTAAATGACAAACATTGAAACATTGAAACATTGAAACATTGAAACATTTAAACATAGTACAAATTTGTGAATAATCATAATCCGGTAAAAGTTTTTTCTATTTACAGACAATTGTTATATTAGCCACAACCATTATTTCCACATTCTCTTATAATAACATCATGAAACCTTATTTCACTTCTTTGATACATATTATTTTTTTAGTATTAATGGCTTCATCTGGATATTCCAATACCAATCAAATCAAACTTGAGGGAATCTATACTTATGAGCCAAATCAAGGCCAATGGGACGAATCTGTTTTGTGGAGGGGGCGATTGAAAGACGGTTTTGTATTCGTTACAGACGATGGATTGCATTTCGACTTGTTCAGCCTCAGAGATTCTTCAGGTATCACAATAAGGGAAGGAGCTAGGTTTAAAATGACTTTTGGGGGGAAACAGAATAAAAAGAAAGCATTTAGTGCTAAAATTAAACAGAAAAACAATCTTTATAGAAATGGTAAACCACTAAATAAAAACAAGCCTCTGTGGTCGAGAGATAATAATAAAATTATAAGGGAGAATAAGCTTGTACTAAGTGAATTGTATGACAATATAGACCTCAAACTATATACGGAAATGGGGCAATTCAGGTTTGATTTTATAGCTATGCCAGGATCAGATATATCGGATATTGAGATTGGTTTCGAAGGTAATGATGGTCTGTTGGTAAAAGACTCAGTTGTTGATGTCATTTTCGGTGGGAAGGAAATCAAAATTAGAGATCTCAATACCTTTAAAGGGAAAAAAGACAAATCAAATAAAATCAGCTCGAAATTTAAAAAAAGTAAAAATAAGATCACATTTGATTTAAGCGGGTTCTCACAAAACGATACTTTGATTATTGATCCTATAATAGAATCCTCAGATCCAAACCATTTCTGGCTTGAAATGATAAATATCAAGAGCAGACACCTGTATAATGGTTATAGAGTCACCGCTATGGAGATCAGTACGGATTCACTTCAGATAGACAATGGTAGTTATACAATTGTTGATACCGGATCTGGCTATAAACAAGACTATAACATCTTAGTAATGAAACATCTGAATGATTCTTTGATTGATTACAATATATTTGGTTCAACAACACCAGACTACCTTTATGATATATTGACTAACCACGTAACAAAGTCGATTTTTATATCTGGTTCTACCGAGATTAATCACAATTCTAACGATCCCGATCACATTTTACGATTCCCTAACGCCGACACTACTGCAAGTTATAAAAGAGATACTCCAGGTTATCAGACCGTATCACATGGTTTTATAATTGAAATAGATATGGATTCACTGACCTTAAAAGAAAACAACGCTACATTTTTATACCCTGGCAACAAGAATAATATTGATTCACTAATTTTCAACCCCCTATTCGATCCATATTTCAAATACCGTACACATATTACCGATATTGAGTTTTATGGGCATGATATTTATTTTTCAGGGATATTCGAGTGTTTTACACCAAGTGCACTTAAGACAGGTCAAAGCATAGCAAATCTAGATTCTTCTATATCAAAACCTTATTATATGTTCTTTTCTAAGCTAAACATGAATGATCGAAAACCGGAGGATCCTATAGTGACGATTTACAATGATTATGATCTTTTAATGTTTGAACATCGAACAAATGCATATGCTCAGGAAGTGAACTCATTTTATAGGCCGACATATATGGGCTCTTCATTATATACTTTATCTAGAACATTGCCCGAGAAAGACAATTCAGAGATAATTACATCCTATTTATTCGGTGACCCTTCAACTTCAGGTAGAAAATTCGGCTTTGAGATGTGCGAGATTAACAAGTTTACTGGCGAACTAATACAGTCCCGTCATATAGGAACAGTTCCTCTTAATCAATTTAATGAGTACGATCCTGGTTACACAGCTACAAACCTATTCCACTTTAATGATGGAAATATTATAGCTACCCAGAGCTTTATGGACACATTAAGGTATTCATACGATCATGATTCTTTAAAAACGGCTTTGGGATTAAGTGAATGTGTTTTCAGTGACCATACAGATCCCAACTTCAAACCTTCTACACTTGTGTTTAGTTTATACGACAATGAAATGAATCATAAAAAATCAATTCCATTACTTATCAACCGACTTGATCCGAGTATTGATATTACCTCAGGAAGATACGAAGAATTAGAAATCCTATCCTATTTTAACAGTGGCTACTATCTAGACATAGCTTTAAGAGGTGTAGATAAAAAAGAAATTCATCCCTACTATGAATATACTAATAACGTACATATAGTAAGGTTCAATTCCTGTCTTGAAATTATCGATGTTAAAACTTTAGGTGTAGACAATATTGACCCCTTAATAGTTAAAGATATAGACCATGTATTTGATATGGAAAATATGGATGGGCCATTGAGGGTAACGTATTCTACAGTTGATTCTAAAGTATTCGTAGAAACTATAGAAATGAATCGTAACCCTAGACATGGAAATGCTGAATAAATATAATTAAGTCTTGATCCAATTACGATAAATGTTGTATAAATCAACTATTTATTATACTGCATTTAACCAGATATCTTAAATGTACTTACCATCGATCTCCGTTTCTTTTAACATATCTTTATTAGATTGGTATTTGGTATCTTGATATGGGCTTTATTAACTCCAGTCTATCCAGTTTATCATAATTTCATCTCATATAATATTTTTTTGGAACATACTTAATGTACTTATTATCTATAAATACATTATATATAAATTTGAATAATTTTAATTAACAATATATTGACCCTCCTTCACCCTAACCCCATCACAGCATCTACCTTTACTTTATCAATCACCTGAGCATATATCTGGGTATGCTTTATATCGGTATGGCCAAGTAGTTTAGAAACCGTATATAAATCAGTACCGTTAGTTATCAGCCTGGTAGCGAAGGTATGCCTTGCAACGTGAAATGTGATATTCTTAGTTATGCCAGCACCCTTAGCCCACTTTCTTACTGTATTTCTTGTATGATCGTCTTTCCTAAGGTCAAAGACTTTTGTATTTGGGGCTCCAAAAGGCTGAATCAGTTCCAAAGCTTTTTCATGAATAGGAACGATAACTTCAAAATTGGTTTTTGCTTGAGATAGCCGAAGTTGCCATATGCCGTCCTCATAAAATAAGTCTTTATACATCAGATGACACGCATCACTATATCTCAAACCAGTATAGCACGAAAATATAAATGCATCCTTAGTAGGTGTATGGCTACATTCGGTGTGTTGCAGTAACCTTAATTCTTCTTCGGTGAGGTAAACTGGAAGTTTGGATTTCTTACCAATACCTTTTACATCCTCAGTTACATTTTTATCTATAAGATTTCTCTTCTTAGCCTCTCTGAATATCGTTTTAACTACAGCAAAGTAACTATCAGCAGAATTATTTGAAAGGTTAGATTTTAGATAGGTTTTGAATTTTTCGATATCCGTTTCAGTGAATTTTAAGAATTCTGCTTTTTTACCAAAACATCTTTCAAAGTGCAATGCTGTATTCAGGTATTTCTTTTTGGATGTGGATTGTAAGTCCGTTCTTTCTTCGATATACTTATGTATAAATGGTATTACATATACAGGCTCATATTCGGACATCGTAACTATATTAAATCGCCCCTCAATAATCTCCGTGTCTACTTTTTTCAGATAAGCAATAGCTGAATCTATAGTATTTCTGTCATCTACTGTAGGACGTTTGTTCTTGGATACTTTCAACCCTAAATATTTCTTTTTCCTAATACCATCATAGTAGATATCAAGATAGAGGCTATATTTGTCCTTTAAGGTTTTCTTCCGGAGGGTGACGTAGTTACCTTTGTAAATTTGATCCACACTAGCCATAGGGATTCCCTTTTGATATTCGAAAATGATTCGGAATAGATCTGAAAGTGATTCGCCATGATATTTTGTCCCTTTAAGTAAAAATACTACAAATACTTGAGTAGTGATTCTACGATTAGCCCTCGATACGCGGGGACAAAATAGGGACAAAGATGTCATGAGAAACAGTGATTTATACAAATATATGAATGAAGCGTCAACCCTGCAAGCCCCATAAACAGGAGGTACTTGATATCATAGTGAAATATACAGAACTATACTCTGATCGGGGGTTCGAATCCCTACGGGTGTACCATTTTACCCCGCAAAGCCCCATGAACACTAAGTTCCTGGGGCTTTTGCTTTTTAGGCGGGGGACAGATATTTGCCAATTTTAATGTTGTATATTCAAAAGACTGTAGCGAATATCCGCCGGAAGTGCGTATCTTGGGTAAACGTCGCTATAGTTATGGTACATTAGCGTTCATAATAAAAGACCTACGAACATGAAATTATTGATGTATATATTAGTTAGTTTAATTTGTGTTTCTGGAATTGCTCAAACAAATTCCGAAGTAAAAGCAGATTATACATTGACAAAAAGAGAAGCGATTTTTTGAATGCCCTATTTGATAGACAACGCAAGGATTTTGATTTCCAAGGAAAAATGGTTGCCTATACAAGCGGGACTTCTGGAACTCAGATTGAAGATAAATCTGCCTTTTTTGACAGGTATTTAGAAAATGCATCTCATGGAAAAGTTTGTTCTCTGATTCTATTAACAAAAGAAGAAAAAGAAAAATCGGGTGGATTCGATGTCGTTCTTATGTCTCCAGCAAAATTATTTACTACAAAACATCGGGAAATATTAATTGGAGAATTAAAGAAATTATCAAACTCATACGCACAAAAGAATAAATATGAATAACCTCAAGAAACTCACCTAAACAAAGTGTTTTTTGTTAATTCAGTTACGGCATAAATGAAGTTCGAGTAAGCATAATGACTTTTGAAATAGAAATTGGGAATAATGAATCAGGAACATTATATATACAGAATTAAAAATTACGAAATGCCAACAATGCATATAGCTTATTGCGGGTGAACGGCTCTCAGCAAGTTTTCGCTCCATAGCCTGCTTTAATCTCGGTGGACAGGTAAACAGCTCCGAAAATCCCCACCTTTCATAGCCAAGGCCGTTCAGTCGGAATACTCCCGCATCCCGCCTGAATGTGCCGTGGAGCCTTATGAACCGGGACTATCAATATTATAAGACATCTAGTTTAATGTTTGTGAGTAATTTTAAATAGCTTTTGTTAATCTACATTATCAAAATAACCAAGTTCTCTGTCCTCCTCAATAGTTCTTGAGTTCCACGGTCTGAGTTCTGATAGATAATAATTCTTAACAACTGAGCCGTCAGGTTCTCGCAACGGCAATAGCCTTACTACAGCATTGTTATCGCTTTTAAACATTTTGAGTTTATATTGAGCAAAGTATTTTATTGGGAATTCCTCATCATCGTAAATCCAATTTTGTTCTATCAAGCCGTTCATACCCCGAAAATCCCAATATAGCTTTTTAGCCATCATCAGAAATGGGTTGAGTCTTGTAATTCTATTGCTTAAGTGCATTATCCAATCACTTTCCGATTCAAAGAGATCATTTGGCAGATATACTCTTATCTGTGGTGGTGCAGAATAATAAAATAGCTCGTATTCAATATTATGTTCTTGGATATTATTACTCATCTATTCTTATCTCTCTTTCTCTTAGTTCTTTACTGTAAAATACTATTATTGTTTTTTATTTATTGATACCGAGCAGTTATCGGCTCGGCTATACCCTTGCCTTGCTTCTAACCACAGTTCTTCTGATGTAACCGCTGTTTATAGTTCCGCTAGGCTCCATTTGCCTAAATCATCTAATATAAAATTTATGGCTCCTATTTGCCCAACAGCTAATAGTTCCGCTATTTTGGGATGATTATCTGGGATTATATCACCGTTTTGTAGTTTGGTAAAGTAGCCCCTTATAGGTTTTAGTTTATAGAATAGATCTTTTATCGTAGGCCCATGTACTCAAGCTTCAAACTCACAATCGGGAAGAGAGTAGCCGAAATATGCTAGATAGCAAGAATCTGTATAGAGCATCAGTTTCTGTTACTTAGCCGGTGTCATAGGTTCACAGTATTCCAATATATAGTGTGCTAATTGTACGGAAGATATTGTTTCCACTCTTTTGAATATGTTAAGCACAATTGATTATATTGTTGGTATATACGGTATGACGAAGGATTAGGGTTTGTAAAGGGGCTATAGTATGGAGAAGGTTATTTAGTTTGTTTCTGGATTAACTGATTTAAGAAAACTTATTATTTCAATAGCATGGCAACTACCTTAGATAAGCTAATAGGCAAGATTAGCAATAACACGATCATTGATTATTTCAGTCAGAGCTCTTCCACCTTTTCAAATTCGGTAGAGGACTTGAGCAATGATTATCTTTCCGTATATACTGAGTTTTCCGAGCTTTTACAGTTAGGCTCTATAACATGTGAGCACGGGGAAGAGCTTGTTGTGCTATCTTGCCGATATAACGGGGAACTGACGGCAAGATCATCCAAAAAGAAGCAGTATGAAATCGCTAAAAAGGTGATGAAGGAATCTCTGATGGATGCCGCGATATTTATATTCTATGATGAGCGGGGCATATTCAGATTCTCATTTGTACGCCGAAACGCTATACTCGATAGTGAGGGGAAAGCTCAAAAGTACACACCTTTCCGGAGGTATACTTATCTAGTCGATCCAGGTAAAGCGAACAAGACTTTCAAGCAACGGCTGATCGGTCTGGACTACAGTTCACTGGATAAAGTGCAGGATGCTTTTGCGGTGGAGCCTCTCAACAAAGAGTTTTACAGTAAGATCATCACCAGTTTCAATAGCCTGGTCGGCAGTACGGAAAAGAAAAAGCCAGGCGCTGAACCGATGCTGACCTTGCCTTCGGATAATCATAATTTAGAGCTGAAAAAACAGTTCGCGGTAAGGCTGTTGGGGCGGCTTATTTTCTGCTGGTTTCTTATGCACAAAAAGTCCGATGCGGGCAAAGCGCTTATACCTGAGTCTTTGCTGAGAATGGATGCCTCTATATCAGACTATTATCATAGCGTACTGGAGAAATTATTTTTCGAGACACTGAACAAAGACATCAGCGAAAGAGACTCAAAGCTGGCGGAGCATGAAGATATTCCTTTCCTAAACGGGGGGCTTTTTGACCCGCTTACAGGCGATGTAAAGGATTATTATAATCCTAATGCTACAGCAGGTGCCCGCTCCAATTACGGTCTTAAGATCGAGGATGATTGGTTCAGAGATATATTCACCGTGCTTTCTCAGTATAATTTTACGATAGACGAGAACAGCCCCTACGATGCAGAGGTAAGTATCGACCCGGAAATGCTGGGAAGCGTTTTTGAAAACTTACTTGCCGAGATTGACCCGGATACAAAAAAAAGTGCAAGGAAATCAACAAGTAGTTTCTATACACCCCGCCCGATTGTTAATTATATGGTAGAACAATCATTAGTTGAGTATTTGAAAACAAAAGCTACAGACGTTGATGAAGAGCGGCTCTTATTATTATTTAAAGAAGATGAAGACATCAAGTTAGATGATAGTCAAACTAAAAATATTCTCAAAGCTTTGAGTGAAGTTAAGATATTAGACCCTGCCTGCGGTTCAGGTGCTTTTCCGATGGGAGCATTGCACAAAATAATAACCGCACTTGAGAAGCTTGACCCAAACGCTACATGGTGGAAGAATAAACAGATTGAAAATGTTCCTAACGCACTAGCCAAAAATATGCTTAAGAAGAAATTGGATGGTGAAAGTGCCGACTACATAAGAAAACTTGGAGTTTTGCAAAACTCGATTTACGGTGTTGATATTCAACCGATAGCAACAGAAATATCGAAACTCCGATGCTTTCTAAGTTTGATTATCGACGAGACAATAATTGATGATGAAGATAATAGAGGTATTCAGGCGTTACCTAACCTTGAGTTTAAATTTGTAACTGCCAATACCTTAATTGGATTAGAAGATAATATATCTGTATTAGATTTTGGGAAAACAAATAAACTCCAAGAACAACTTGGAACTATACGAAGTCAATATATTCAGGCTTATGGCGAAGAAAAAGTCAAACTACAAAAGTCATTTAAGGATGTACAAGATGATATTTTCAAATTGGAAAATGCCGGAAGGGGAAAGAATGAAAGAGCATTGCAATTAGCCTCTTGGAAACCTTTTAGTAATAAAAGCAATAGTTGGTTTGATCCATATTGGATGTATGGCATTGAGAAGTTTGATATAGTAATCGGTAATCCGCCTTATAGCGTCTATCAAGGTAAAAGCAAGAAAGACTTAAATGCATTAATGAAGAATAACATTTATTTTAAAGCAAAGGGTGGTAAAATAAATGCATACGAATTATTTTTATGTAAAACACCATTACTTTTAAAAACCAATGGGATTAATTGCCAAATATTCCAAAATTCATTTCTTGCAGATAATGCATCTGCAGGTGTCAGAAGATATTATCTATCCGAACAACAGATTTTAACTATTGATTCATTTCCAGAAAGAGACAATCCTAAGAAGCGTGTGTTTGAAAATGTAAAAATGAGCGTTTGTATTCTGATTAATAAAAATATCTATAATCAAGATTATAATTTTATAGTTAATTTCTGGAATGATAAATCGAAAACAACTGGGAGAAAGATTTACTATAACAATAAAGCAATTTCTGAATTTAGTGACCAGGCAATTATATATAATTTGAACAAATATGAAAAGGTACTATTTGAAAAGTACTTTATGGATAACGACACAAAGCTTTCTAAATATTATAAATGTTTAGAAGGGGAATTAAATATGACTACTCATAAAAACTACTTAATTAAAGATACTTATTCACCATTGGTAATTAAAGGTGCTCAAGTTCAAAGATACTATATAACTGACACCCCAAGTCAAGGCGAAGTAGAATATGTTAATAAGATAAGATACCTTAAAGATAATAATAGGAGTAAAAAATCCAAACATCATGAAATGATAAGAATTGCTATGCAAGGTATAACAGGAGCTAATGATAAAACTAGATTAGTTGCTACAATTATAGACAGAAATATATTCTTAGCAAATTCATGTAATTACATAATATCTACGACAGAATCAACTAGATATTCGATATGGTTTTTATTAGGTCTATTTAACTCGACATTTACTAATTGGATATTTAGGAGAAGTAGTACAAACAGTAATGTCAACTGTTATGAAGTAAATTCATTAAGGCTTCCTAAGTTCAATGATGTTTTGTATCAAAATTGTGAAAGACTAGTAAAACAAATTATATCCAACCCCGAAGTCGATACATCCAAAGAAGAAGCCGAAATAGACAGAATAGTCTATGATATGTATGGCCTCACTGCTGAAGAAATCAATATAATAGAAGAAAAAGTAAAGTAAAGCCCGGCACAAAACCATGAGCAATAGCAGCAACGTTACCTTCATCACTAACGAGCAGCCAGAATACTCGATGAAGGATCAAATAATTAGGATTCTTGAAAAAACCGAGGAATTAAAGTTTTTGGTGGGTTTTTTCTATTTTTCCGGCTGGAAAGAGCTCTACAGTAGCCTGAAGGAGTATAAGGATATCAGTATTAAGCTGCTCATAGGGCTGGAAGTCGATAGATTGCCCGGCAAAATACTAGTGGAATACGGCGGCTCCAACAGCGACATGAGCCAGGAAGAGCGTATTACCCATTTCTATGAATCGCTTGGCATGGCGCTTAATAATCCGGATATGGACAGCCGTGAGTTCTATGAGCAGATAGAGTTCTTTATGGAGATGATTGAAAGCGAACGCCTTATAATCCGGAAAACCAAAGACCCCAATCACGCCAAGCTGTATATATTCAAACACCATGAGGAAGAAAGGGATATAGAGGGCGATAGCGGAAGGTTTATCACGGGCAGCAGTAATCTGACCACTGCCGGCCTTTCCGGGCAATTAGAATTCAATGTACAGATAAGGGATTACGGTTTTCATGAAGCGGAAGCGTTTTTTGATCAGTTATGGGAAACCGCCACACAGATAACCGAAGTTCCAGACCGAAGGAAGGCTCTCGCCAACTTTATCAGAAAAAAATCTCAAGCGGCCGATGTTACCCCTTTTGAGGCGTATATGCTGTTACTGAAGAGATATATCGATCTTCACAACCAGAAGAAGATCAAGCCATATATGGAGGAACTTCTCCAAAAAATAGGCTTCAAAAAATTCCTATATCAAACACATGCCGTGGAGCAGGCTCATACCATTCTGGAAACCCACGGTGGGGTTATAATAGCCGATGTAGTGGGGCTGGGCAAATCCGTAATCGCCGCTATGCTGGCCAAAAGCCTTGGCAAACGGGGTATGGTAATCTGCCCACCCGGTCTTATCGGAAATAAAGATGCCAATACGGGCTGGTATGAGTATATCAATAAATTCGGGCTATATGACTGGGAGGTGGAAAGCCGTGGCAAAATAGATAAAATAGCCACAGAGTATAGTGAAGAATTTATGGACGGGATCGAGGTTCTGATAATTGATGAGGCGCATAACTTCCGTAATCAAGATACTGATGCTTATGCTCATCTGTTTTCGCTCTGCCAGGGCAAAGAAGTGATATTACTTACCGCTACACCGATCAATAACAGCCCGATGGATATCTTTTCGTTGCTTAATCTGTTTATCGTTCCAGGCCGGTCACCAATAACCTTAGATCGGAACCTACTCCACAAATTCAGGAGCATAGATAGCCAATACCGTAATCTTTCGTTCATAAATAAAAATTCAAATTCTAAGGATAAAGAAAAGGTAACTAAAGCTGAAAAGATTTATAAAGATATCCTTGGTGAACCACTGCCAATAGATCTTACTCATGTAAGAAAAGCGACTAAGGATATTTCGGACGAAGTAAAGTCAATCATTTCTCCCATTATGATCAGGCGAAACAGGCTGGATATTAAAAATGATGCAGAGTACCGGGAAGAAGTAGGTGAGCTATCGGTAGTAAAAGATCCTGAAGAACTGTTTTACTATCTAGATCCGAACCAAGCTGAATTTTATGACCGAGTGGTATCGGAATATTTCGCAGATGAAGAAGGAGCCTTCACCGGGGCGATATACCAGCCCTTTACTTATGAAAAGCATTTACAGCAAGGCACAGAGCTCAATGAAGAAGACAACAGGTCTTTCCAGCAGCAGAAAAACCTCTATGATTTTATGCGCCGCCTGCTTGTTAAGCGTTTTGAGAGCTCATTTGGGGCTTTTATCAGATCAATAGAGCGATTCCGTACGGTACACGAGATAGTAAGACAATTTATAGAAAACTCTGGCGGCGATTATATTTTAGATCGTGCTTTAATGGAAAGAATATATGAACTAACAGAAGATGAAATAGATAACGAATTAGAGCAATACAAAGAGAGATTACTAAGCAAGAACAGACCAAAGAACCATAAAATCTATAAAGTATATAATTTTGATAAAAAACAGGATTTTCTTGATGATATTGACTCTGATATCATGCTGTTTAAAAAAATAGAAAAGGAGATACAAGAACTAGACCTTATCAGCAATGACCCTAAGAGAAAGTATGTATCTGAAAAAGTCAAAGAATTAATAAAAAACTCACAAAGTGGACGCAAAGTAATAATCTTCACAGAATATGTGGCTACAGTTAAGCACCTAGAAGATTATTTTAATAATAAATTGAAAGGTAGGGTTTTGGTATGTGATGGTCATATCTCAAGATCACTTCACAATCAGTTAAACGAAGACTTTAATGCTCAATATAAAGAAGGTCAATCTAATAATTATGATCTGCTTATCACAAGCGACAAGCTTGCCGAAGGCTTTAACCTCAATCGGGCTGGAGTTATAATTAATTACGATATACCCTGGAACCCAACGAGAGTGATACAGAGAATCGGACGAATCAACCGTATCGGTATGAAAGTGTATGATGAACTTCGGATTTTCAACTTTTTTCCTTCCGAAATAGGTGCAGATCTGGTGAGGTCCAGAGAGATCGCGGCCCAGAAGATGTTCCTCATACATAATAGCCTGGGTGAAGACAGTAAGGTATTTGACCCTGAAGAAGAGCCTACAGTAGCCGGACTTTACAAAAGAATAAATGAAAACCCTGAGGACGAGGGAGAATTAAGCATAACCACAATAATCAGGAACGAATACAAAGCTCTATCTAATAAATATCCTGAATCGGTTGAAAAGATAACTAACTTACCCCCAAGGGTAAAATCAGCAAAAGCGGACACCGAAAACAGTATAAATGTGATAAGGAGAAAAGGGCTGTCGCTCTTTCCACTTCATATCAACTACGAGAGTACACAAAAAGAACCAAATACTTTGTTATTTGAAGAGCTTCTGCCATTGATAAAATGTGGAATAGAAGCACCAAAGCTAAAACTATCAGATAGTTTTTGGAAACATTACGAAAATATCAGAGACTATAACCCAAACAGCAAAACTAATACAAACGATAATTCAATAGAGCAGAAAGCTAGGAATAATCTGAAAGCAGCGAGAAGACTGATGGCAAAGGAAGATAATTCTCTGCTACGTTTTGTATCAGATTTACAAATAATATTGAAAGAGTACTTTACCTTGCCAATATCGATACTAAGAAGGCTTTCGAAACATACATTATCCGCAAATAACCCAAAAGTATATCATAGTTTTATCAAAGAATTAAAGGAAGTACATAAGTTGCTTGGCGATAATTATCTCAAATCCATAGAGGCCAAAGTAGCCAGCCATGATGAAGAAGTAATAATCGCTATTGAAAATAGGCATGAATAGCAAATCACATCCCCGGTTCTACCCTTCCATAGAAGCTATCAAACAGCAAAAAGTCCCACCTACTGAAGGAGAAAGGACAATGTTGAATTTCCTCTATAAAGTATTAGATAATACTTATGAAGTTTACTATGAGCCATTCCTAAATGGTGATAGGCCAGACATAGTAGTAATGCGAAAAGGGAGTGGCGTCCTGATAATAGAAGTCAAGGATTGGGATCTGGACTTGTATGATATTGAGTGCGGAGATAAAGACCATGGTAAGGGTCGTAATGGTAAACATTGGACATTATTAGATGACAAAAAAGCCAGGATAAAATCACCTTTTGCACAAGTTAATAAGTATAAAGAGAATATTTACAATCTACATTCTTCTGAATTATTTGAAGCAAAAATAAAAGATAAGAATTATTGGTCTTCTGTTAGCTGTATGGTTTATTTTCATTGTGCTGATCAGAAAATAATCAATATGCTTAAGGGTAGGGATAAATCAGTAAACTCAAACACCTTAAACTTTATAGAGGCAATAGGCAAAGATACACTTCAGATAGATTTCTTAAATAAATATTTAAACCGTATATATCTATGTAGAAAATCTGAATACTTTAATAATTCATTATATAAATCCTTGAAAAGATTATTAAAACCTCCAATGCATGAAATAGAAGAGGGAAAGGATATATTTTATACACCGGAGCAACAAAAGCTTATTGTAAGCGAGATAAAACCACGAAGAAAAATTAAAGGTGTAGCAGGATCTGGAAAAACATTGGTATTAGCAAAGAGAGCTGTAAACGCACATATTAGAACAGGAGGTAAAGTATTAATATTAACATACAACTTAACATTATGCAATTATATACGCGATAGGATATCAGATGTAAGAGAGAAGTTTCATTGGGACAATTTTTATATTACAAACTATCATCAGCTTGTTACACAAGAAGCGAATAATTTCGGAATTATATTAACAATTGAAGAAAATGAGGATATTGAACTCAAACGAAAATATGACAGCTACTATAATATAGAGTTATTTGATAATGTTAAACCTCCAATACAGAAGTATGATGCTATATTTATTGATGAGATTCAAGATTACGAACAAGAGTGGCTTGATATAATAACAAAATATTTCATGCATGAAGATACAGAATTTGTAGTCTTCGGTGATGAAAAACAAAATGTTTACGGTCGCAAAATGGATCATACCAAAGAGCCTATTGTGAGAAAAATACCTGGTGCATGGAATAAGTCTCTTAAAAAGTCTCATAGATTTACAACGAATATAGCCGATCTAGCTAATGCCTTTCAAAAAGAAGTTTATAAACATAAATATAATTATGATGATATCGAAACTCAACCAAGTTTGGACTTTGAGAAAAGGATTTTAGAATACCACAATTATGATAATCATTCTTATAAAGATGTAGTGGCTTCTATAACAAATCTGATTCATCAGTATTCTATTCACCCATCTGACATTACAATCCTAGCTACTGATGTAGAGCCATTAAGAGAAATTGGTGATATAATTTCAAAGAAATATAAAGAAGGTTTAACTACTACTTTTGAAAGTAAGGACGAATACGATAGATATAAAGAAGATAAAGTGCGAATTGATAAAGTTAGACGTGGCAGAAAAGTTCATTTTTGGATGAAATCCGGTACAATGAAATTATCAACCATACATAGTTTTAAAGGCTGGGAAGGCAATTCAGTTTTCTTTATCCTCAAGGGTAACGAAAGACCATCTGAATCAGAAGCAGAATTAATTTATACAGCCATAACCAGAGCCCGCAAGAACTTATTTATAATGAGTAAAGGCAATTCAGTCTATGATAATTTCTTTAAGAAACACATTCAAAACTGTTTCGAGCATTAACACGACATCATATTTGCTTTCTATTATCTGCTTTTAGGATACTTAACTATAGTAGCGGAATTGAGATAATCAGGATTTGTAAATTTAGCGATTATTGAGTTGGCCTTTTTCATTGTTTTAGCATCCATAATAGATGATACTTCCGCTGGCAAAGATGAGCCACTTTTACCATCTGCATTAGCCAAATAGTGATTCAGGTTGATAAATATACTGTTAGTAATAAGGACTCTATCAGAAAATTTGCTATCATTTACATCACGTTTATAATAATACGAAGCCGTATAATCAGACCTTCTTTTCAAACATCTTTTTGAAAAAGAAAGCATTTTATACAAGGTTTTATTATCGTATAGATCAGATTCTGTATTTTTTGTTGGCTTTGGCCCTGTAGTATCTACAAGGGAAATACTGTTAATACTTTTAATACCTTTAGATATAGAATTTATAAAGAAACTGTAATCATCACTATCCTTAAAAGATGTGATATTACTATACAAATATGGGGATATTAGATAAATAATAGATGTATCATTTATTTCTTGTAGTAATCTTAAGATATTATCTTTCTTTTTAATTCCCTGTTCTATATCTTGACGTTCTGTAAATATGTTATGGTTAGTTATCTCTTTGAATCGTATTAGTGTCAGATTCTTAGGATATGTTCTTGGTGCATCTACACATAATACATAATAATGACAATATTCTAAGAAAGCGGTATTGCTGATTTCATCTATATCATTATCATATTCGCATTTGAGTTTATTTGCATCCATAAGCCTTATATATTCATTTATCGGCAAACTCCCTGAAGGTGGCGATATAGTAAACTTACTTAATATTCCAAGTATATGTTCTAAATCTGATTCACCTTTATAATTAGCCCAAAATTCTTGTGCAAAACCCTCGCATATATATACTCTGAATTCTTTCAATTTGCCTGCCCCCTATTTATTCTGCGTAGGTCTGTAATAAGGTTTGTTGCTTCATCCATAAAGCCTGGCCCGAAATCATCGGATAAGAAGCCATTCGGCTTTATTTCTATTGGTTTAATATAATCTTCAGAAGTAGGGTCATCACTAAAGTAATAGATAATTATATCTTCCGATTTCAGCTCACCCTTAGCTACTAGTGTTTGGAATCGCCTTATCATATATTCGCTGTGGGTTTCGATTATAAAGCTATGATCTAGACCTTGATAAGGTATTTCCTCATTTAGTTTTAAAAACGAATCTACCTTACTATCTTCCTCAGAATCAGGCTCTATAGATGGTTCCCTATAAAGCCTTATCCTGTTTACCAAATCAGCAATTCTACTTTGAAGATTTGGGTGTAGACTCTCATCGATTTCTGATAGCAAATGGAAGACCTTAGCTCCGTTATCATCTATCTGTAAATCACCAAATATAGATTTTACTCTATTTGCACTGTTCACTTTTGTCTTTGGTAGGTAAGATTCTATCACAAACCATATAAGTTTTGCAATACCAGCACCAATGGCTGTCAAGGGTAACTGCTTTTCTTCTTTAAGTATTATGATACTAAAATATTGGGTGGTTCCTATTACATTGCTTTCTATCATTTTCACCTTTTCTTTTATATTCAATACATAAAGCCGCAGATTAACGTACTTAATCAGCTTATCAAATGTCTTATCCATATCTCTAATCTCTTGAAGTATGAGATATTCTGGAGATTCAGTTAGATAAAAGTCTTTTGCTAATCTGTTTTTATATAGATGTGAATATGTCCGGTTTTTCAACGCCTCCATTGTAGTATAGATGTACTGCCTATAAAGGAAATTAATCGTATCAGCTATAGAGCCGGATTGTCCGCTGTGAATATCAATACTTTCTCCAATCCCTCCAATATGGTCAATGAAGTCCTTAGTAAAGGCATCACCATACTCTGCAACATTCCCCCAATAGATTTTTTTATCAAGTACATCAGCTACATAATCTATAAATACTTTCTCTATTATATCTACGTTCTCATAATTTGGATCTTCTTTTGTATACAGAAGATCATCTAACTTAATCTCTACATCATTCTTATTTGATATTCCTCTGATATAGTTGGATAATGGAAAAGAAATAGAATTTTCATCTATTGATACATCTTGAATATACTTATCAAAAAAAGGATTTATTTTTATAAGTTTAGTAGATATCATGTTTTTGAGAAGAAGTAGAAATGTTCTAAAATTATTATGGTTGTCTAAATCGATATTATCTGTGTTATAAGATAATACTTTATAAGATTTATCGTTATCGTATTTTAATTGAGTAGTGAGTATAGGAAATGAACAATTTTGGTCTATGCTTTCTCTTAGATTACGGTACGTATCATAATATATGTCTTCTTCTATACGATGCAACCGGTATTTTAATGAAAACAACTCGATATTTATATCAATATCATCTTTATTTTGACCATCTCTATTACCAGCTGATACATCAGAGTCAGTAAGTCCGAAATCTCCATACCGGAAATTCTTAATAGTTACATCCAATGCCCTCAACAAACTAGACTTCCCACTAGAGTTAGGACCTATTAGAATAGTAATCGGTCTTATATCAAATTCAGCTGGTTTTCCATTCAAACCGAATGTTCTAAAGTTATCAATCGTTATTTTCATTGTAAAGTTATATTATTCAAACATAGTATAATTTACAAATACAAAGTCAATCAACCTAATCCCATAACAGCATATATCGGTATGGCCAAGTATTTTAGGAACCGTGTATAAGTCAGTACCATTGGTTATCAGTATCGTAGCGAAGGTATGCCGCGACTCCGTACCATGTCCTTCGGATACACCACAAGCTACTTTCTTACTAAATAGTCAAGTAGTAATTAAAATAAGCACTTTTGTTCATGTCGCGCATTAAGTAGTCTGCTAAACAAGCTAGATATTGTCGTGCGGTTTCTGGCTTTGCTATTTCTTCAATTATGGCTAAAAGGTTTTTATCAATATCATCTTTTATTTGTTTTATCTCCTTATAGAGTATGGCATTTTTGTTTTGATATTCCTTCTGTTTAATCTCACCGGATTTGTATCTCCTTTTTAGCTTGGATTTATATAGCGGCAGCCTATCTTTTTCATAGCTTAGTTTTGCTATTTTTTCATGTATGCCAAGAGTTTTGGCTTCTGCGATCATTTCCTTTCGATGTGAGAAGAAATCCCACATTTCTTTTTTGATATTATTCAATAGCTGTTGTATTTCGTGGGCAAAATCTAGCTCTTTATAATTAGCTGTTTCAATCATTGCCATAGCTATTCCGCCAATATCTTGATTGCCACTTCTGATTTCGTCTAGTATCTCAAGTGCCACTAGTGGGTAGGCTTTGCGGCAATATCTTGGAGCGAACAGCTCGCATTCCTCCACTACCCGCGGTAGGAGGGAATATGTATTTTCACCAAGCTGGAAGCGATGATCACTATATTTATTTACTACTTTTTTATTTGTGCAAAATGTGCCTACCATAGGGGCTTTTACATGAAAATAGCAACTATAGCAGTCTGGCGTGTTGATATCTTCGATTAAGTCTATTAAGGGTTGGTAGTCCATTGGATACTCCGTTATTAAAGTTGAAAGAGTATCAAGAAGAGATATATGTTTTTTGCGGGCCCGCCATATCATCTTGCCACCGTGTCCTGTTTTACTTTTTGGATCGGTTGGCATCCAATTTAATGGATTCTTGATATTTTTAGATTGTATTATTAATACGTTATTTATTGGAAAATGTTATGGGGGGATGGGATTGTTAGTTAAAAGTTTAGGTGGTGGAAGGCTTAACCTCTTTAATTAGTGTTTTACTATTTATATACTCTCGAGTAGCCTTTCGTCTTCTTCATTCAGCACTCTCCTACCTTTAAAGTTTTTCCTTACAAATTCTCCGAGTTTGATTACGGATTGTCTAAGGTAATCGGATACTTCGGTAGAAAATAAATATGGGTTTGCTTTTATAGTTTCGCTCATGTCAACTTTGTACTCTTCTGCAAGTTCGGTAAGTTTTGCTATCGTAATCTCGGCTTGATAGAAGGCTTCCAAACCGACTTTGGTTGAGTGCGATACGCTTGTGCAAAGGGCGCTAGCCATTGCTATATCTACCTCCCCCGGATGCGGTAGCCTCTTGCCATAATCGTAATATCTTTCAAGACCCTGAGATGGTTCACTCTCATTTACCATTTTTTAGCAGCAATATAGACAATCAGGTACATTTGTTCAGCATTCATTTTTATCCCTTGGTTTATGGATTATTTAGCATATCTGTTATGATAGTATCATTATGATTAGCTATCTGATATTTCATTTGTTCAAATATAACACGAGGGTATGTCAGTTTCTGTCATAGCAATTAAATATCTTAGGATCATAGCAAAATAACAGAGAAAGAAATAATGTGTGAGCTTCGAGTTCTTTCACAAAATTAAAACGATGAGCTACTTAGAGTACATATTTAGCATCTCGTTTGCTTGTTGGACTATTTTATCTTTTAATGCCTCAGGGCTTTTAACTTTAATCCCGATTCCCCAGCCACATATCCAATTCACTAGCTCCGGGCTGAGCGGAACGTCCAGAGTAATAGAAAGCACGCCGTCGCTTACGAAGTTACGCTGGCTTTGATGGAAAGTGCGATTCTCAAAATAATAAGTAAAATCCTGATTAATTTCAAGAACGACCCGCTCTACCTCTCCTTGGTAAACACCGAATCTATCTTTGGTAAACTCGAGATAATCAAAATCTGGAACAGTTATTGATGACTCCTTAAGTATAGAAATAGATGAGATTCTTTGTATGGTTAGCGCTACAGTTTGCTTGTGTTTTGGTATATAGCAGGCCACATATAGTCCACCCATATAATAGAATAGCTTCTGCATGATACATTCAAACTCCTTCTCGCTAACAGAAGAATATTTTACCTTAACAAGATATTTATTATTAATTAGTTTTATAGCTTGATTGAGAATTTTTAGAGCATCCTCGTCGTTCGAGTAGTCGTACTTTCCATAATTTTGCTCCCAGTAGATACTGTTTGTATCTGCTATCAAATCTTGACTGATTCCAGTCTGTTTACTGATAAACGCTATTAGCTTGTTTATCTCTGCTTCGATAACTGTATTTTCAAAATACTTTGATTGTGATTGGAGCACGCTTAATATCAGCATACCATTGAACTGTAGCTTATCATCATTAGTATTGATTGCTCTGAAATCATTGAGAATAGTCAAATAGGATTTACCATCTTTAATTATCCTTTCTACGTATGCATAATTAGTAATTATCTCCTGCATGTACCTTTGAATAGTTCTTTTGCTAACATTCTCATCAAATTCTTCTGATATCATGTTACGAATATTATCAATTGATAGCTGGGCACCTTGGTTTAGTTTATCTAATACAAAATTGATAGTTTTTGCTTTTGTTGTCATAAGTCAGTTTCTGTCATTGCTACTGTATATGTTCGCAATATACACCAACAATTGATATATTAAATTATCATTCCGTAACACTATACAAGAAGGATAAAAGTTAGTTGGTATTCTACTTCGCTTTAATACAGCTTTATCTATATTAAGCGGATATGTTGTGATGGATATTCAGTACTTTTATGATCAGTGTAAAAAGTGGAACAAGATATAATTAAATACTCTTGCAATAGCTTTGAAAAGACATAATAACAAATATCAATAGAGTAGCAATAGAACTGAATATAGCATCTTATTATATCATAATTTGAACCCCCTATAACTATCCTTTTTGCCCTGGATGATTTGCTTTTTCTTGATTAATATATTTTAAATCTATATCTGTTATTTTCAAAGAACAAACGACTATAGTAAGTATCAGTCTGAAACTTAGTATCTTGCGAACATAACGCCATAGCTTTAGCAGTTTGCGGCTAATCTTTAGGTACTAATGTTAAAAGAATGTTTAATAGATCCATAGTAATCCTACCCTTTAGCAATCTCAGTCTTGATGGCAATAATGAATTTATCTGCGATGGCCTTACAGAAGAAATCATTAATGCGCTTTCTAATATTGATGGGATGAAGGTCATTTCCCGTACATCAAGTTTCTTTTTTAAAAACCACAAATTCTCTCTCAACGAAATAGCCGAGAAGCTAAACGTTTCACTTCTTTTAGAGGGAAGCGTACAAGTTAATGAAGGCCAAATACGAGTTCGTGCAAAACTAATTGATGTGGAAGAAGACACACATTTATGGTCTGAAACATGGGATCGTAAATTAGAAAGTATATTTGAAACACAAGATGAAATCAGCTTACTTATCGCAGATAGAATTCGTGAAAAATATGGCCACCTGAGCATATCAAATCAGCTAGTTAACAGTCCTACAAAAAATATTAACTCGTACGAGCATTTATTAAAAGCCCGTTATCATTTCTATAAGTGGAATCCAGTTGATACAAGCCTTGCTATCGAACATTTTGAAAAATCTGTTGAATTAGATAAAGATTTAGTAGATGGGTATGTAGGGATCGCCGATAGCTATAGTTTTATGGCTGTGGCCGGCTTTGCACCAAGGGATATAGCTTGGGAGAAAAGCATTAAAGCTTTATCAGAAGCTAAAAGACTAGATCCAAAACATGCAGGGCTCAATTATATGCTAGGCATGCAGTCGTTTTTTACCGAGGCTGATTATGCTGCGGCATTGGAATACGGAATTAGGTCAATTACTTCTAAACCAACTTATCCTGAAGCCCATCAGCTTGTCTCCTTGCTTTATTCACTTAGGGGCGATTTTGACAAGGCAGAGAAACATATACTATATGCCAAATCAATTGATCCGCTGAATCCTGAAACTAGATTCTATGAAGCAAATTATTATTATCGGATAGGTGAATATGACCGAGCCGATACTCTAATGAATGAATTACTTGAATTAAACCATAAAAATCTTCCTGCAATAATTGTCCGTATCTATATACTCATAAAAAAAGGAAATCTAACTATAGCTCGGCAAACTATACAAGATACTCCACCGGAGGATTTTACCCCTGATGAGAGATTGGGCCTACTTGCACTAATAGATTCTGCAGATAGCATAAGTACTGAGAATTTAGAAAAGCTTGAGAAGCATGCTAAGGAAACCGATGCACACCACGCCCATTCGTACCTTTTTCTTACATATTCTAACCTGGGTCGGTTTGATAAGGCATTTGCAGTTCTAGAAAATCTATTTAATAATTCATCTTCTATTCTGCTTCTCGGTTTTAGCGATCCATTAGGTGAACCTATTCACTCAGACCCGAGGTATAAAGAATATCATTCGAGAATATATCCTAAAATAATTGACAATATCAAGACCAAGAGGCATAAGAATACCAACCACTCAATCTCTGATGACCAAATAGACCGATTAAAGGTATATGTGGATACAGAACGACCATATCTAAACCCTGCTCTCACTCTTCGTTCGCTTGCAGAGCAAATAGACATCCATCCAAATCATCTCTCATATTTATTGAATGAAGCAATCGGTGCTAATTTCAATGAGTTTATCAATAGAAAAAGAATCGAGCATTTTAAAAAGCTTGTAACCGATACCGATAATTCACATATCTCAATTATCGGGCTTGCCTATGAAAGCGGTTTTAACTCTAAAACTGTTTTTAATTCAGTCTTCAAAAAAGAAGTAGGTATGACACCGAAAGAATATCAGAGAAGTCACGGTTAATACAAAACTAGTACGATATTATAATTCAGTACATATTATTGATATCTGGAACGAATGCATATACGCCGCTTGCTAAGTTTGTCATGTATTAAAAAACTAAATCAAGGCAAACATAATGAAAGCAATAGTCGCAAAAGGATATGGATCACCAGAGGTATTACAACTAAAAGAAGTAAATAAACCAGTTCCCAAATCAAATGAAGTCTTAGTAAAGGTTGTCACCGCCTCGGCCACCACCGCTGATGCTATGATGCGAACAGGAAAGCCTTATATAGCCAGGCTGTTTCTAGGCCTGACAAAACCCAAGAAAAAAATACCTGGAACAGGCTTCGCCGGGATTGTAGAACAAGTTGGCGAGAATGTAAACAGATATAAAGTCGGTGATCGCGTTTTCGGTGAGACAGCCTTTGGTTTCAGTTCAAATGCCGAATATCTAACAATTTCTGAAGACGGTATTATCCTTCCAATGCCGGAAAGTCTTAATTTTTTAGAGGCCTCAAATTTTTGCGATGGACATCTTACCTCATTCAACTTCTTAAAGGAAATCGCAAAATTAAAACCAAATCAGAAGATATTGATTAACGGTGCTTCCGGTTCTCTTGGTACCTCCGCTATCCAAATAGCTAAATTTATGGGGGCACATGTAACAGCGGTTTGTAGCGGCAGGAACGCAGGGTTAGTTAAGTCTTTGGGTGCTGATGTGATAATTGACTATCAACAGAAAGATTTCACAAAATCGGATGCAAAATACGATTATGTATATGATACAGTGGGCAAAAGCTCCTTTACGGCATGCAAAGCTATACTCAAGTATAATGGTGTTTTTCTATCACCAGTTCTAAAATTGCCATTACTTCTTCAGATGGCTAAAACATCTCTATTCGGCAGTAAGAAAGCCAAGTTTGAAGCCACAGGAGCAAATAAAGAATCAAAGCTCAGAGAATTGCTTGAAGAAGTAGTCGATATCTACAATGCTGGAAAGCTAAAAACGGTGATTGACCGCCAATTCCCATTGGAAAAAGTTGCCGAAGCGCATCGCTATATCGATTCTGGACATAAAAAAGGTAATGTAGTTATCTTAATGGGAGAATAAAGAGTATGGGTTGCAAAATAAATATAAAAGTTCTAAATGTTACAATTATATCTCTTCTTATTGGATTGGCCATAGGAATTATTGAAGATAATATCGGATTGTGGATATGCTTAGGATTAGCGATAGGTGTGGCAGTAGATCATACGAGAAAAAGTAAAGCTATATCGAATAATAATAGTAATGACGGAGATAAATAATGGAATCGATTTTTGAAGAATTCAATTTCCCGAAACCTAGCCTTATAGCTGTGAATGGTATTGAGCTAGAGGTATTTGAAGCCGGCCAGCAAAATATAGGTAATCCTATTGTACTTTTACATGGGTGGCCAGAGCTTGCATTCTCATGGCGGTATCAGATTTCGGCATTAGTAGATGCAGGATATCATGTAATAGTTCCGAACCAGCGAGGTTACGGTAATTCATCCCAACCTTCAGGAGTAGAATCGTATGATATCCAACATCTGGCAAATGACTTATTAGGTCTTTTGGATCACTATGGCTATAAAAATGCCGTATTCATGGGGCACGACTGGGGAGCTATGGTCACTTGGTGGTTTGCACAACTACATCCATGCCGTGTAAAGCAAATTATTGCCTTAGCTGTACCCTATCAGGTTAGGGGCGATATACCATGGATTGAATGGATGGAGCAGTTTCTCGGAAGCGACTATTATTTCGTACATTTCAATAGGCAACCCGGTGCGGCTGATCAAGTCTTAGATGAAAACGCGCATCAATTCCACCGTAATCTTTTCAAAAAAAATCTTCCTCATACTCCTCCGGAACCTGGCATGTATAAGATTAACCTAGCAAAAGCGGAAATACCCGAAGGAGAAGCGATAATTAGTGATAAGAATTAGAAGTGTTCATCTCCTCATATAAGTCGTCCGGATTTACCGCAAGTATCAACTGGTATCGAAACCTTGATCGGAACTGGCATATACTGGCCGATGTAAACCCGATAATAAAACACCCAACACTCATGATATACGGTGATAAAGATCAGATTCCAAAGCTTGAAGGATTATCGTCATTTGTACCCAATGTTGAAGAGAAGAGTATTGATTGTGGGCATTGGATACAACAAGAAAGGCCCAATGAAACAAACACAATAATATTAGAATGGCTAGATAAGCAGAACTAATGTACCAGGCCTAAAAGATGTCTGTTTATAGCACAATATAGGAAAGTATCCTGAGCTTGAACAGACCAATTATCTCTCATCTTTAAGGCTGATGATTATAAATAAAAACCCTAAACAATTTTTGGAGTGATCAATAACATGAAAAACAGACAATTATCAAAAATCGCTGGTATCAGCTATATAATTATATTCTTCGCAGCGATTTTTGCGAATTTCTTTGCACTTGAGTCAATCACTCAGGCGCCACTTGATACTGTTATGAACAGTGATCTAATCGTTAGGATAGGTATCATCGCTTTCCTTATTACAGCTGTGTTTGATGTAATTGTTGCTTGGGCACTAAAGGAGCTTTATAAAGATGACTATCTAAGTACACTAAGCACCTATTTTAGGATGATGCACGCAGCAGTAATGGGTGTAGCGGTATTTGCACTACCACTTGCCCTTAAAGAAACAACACCGGAAGCAATACTTCTGTATGTTGAATCATTCAATTATATTTGGCTTATCGGTCTCTTTTTCTTTGGGTTTCACCTCATACTTTTAAGCAAAATAGCTTTAATACCTAAGTTTATTAAAGTCTTTCTAGCTGTAGCAGGTATCATGTATATCCTAGATACTGCCGCTCATTTTTTATTATCAAATTACTCTGAATTCGCCTCAGTATTCTTAATCTTGGTTGCTGTTCCGAGTATTTTTGGGGAAATGGCATTTGCAGTATGGCTTTTAGCAAAGGGAGGAAAGAATACTCACTAATTAATTATACAATGCTATAATTTTAATCAAACAAATCTTTTAGAAATTGTTGTCCTCTGTGGATTATCCTTTGCGTGCTCCTATTTTGAAGCCTAACAAGCGACTATAATCCAGAACACACCCAAATTTCGAACAAATTGTAATGTAAACAGCAAATACTAGACAAATTGAAAAAGCCATAACCAAAAAATCACAAGAGCCAAAACTCTTGTGATTTATATTTTATTTTAACAGCAAATACTAAAAGTCGATAACTGGAAGTTTATCTCTAAATGCTTATGAAGTCTGTTGATGCCACTTCCCTTATTCAGATTTTACATAATGTCAAAACAAGCAAATAGATATTCATTGGTTTCACTAAAAGCCACTTCAGATGCATTGGAGGTCAATGGAAGCATATATCGTATATGCTTCATCAATCCCCACCTCCTTAATTCTAATTCAGTATTTTTGCTGTTTTCTCCATACTTCTTGGCTCATTTTGCCAAACATACCAGCAGAGTAAACCTCGTACTTATATTTTTAGTAACTACTAGGCAATATCCTAGGTTCATAAGAGATTGTAGAATGACATCATCTGATAGGTATTTTCAATCAAACTCTTTACTTCGCATCACAATCATCTTGCATAGTTGTGTTTTTTATTATTAATGCTGTCTTAATGATTCATTTATTTTAGAATCCATTAAACATTCCATTATTATTAGCCAAACCTTCGGTAGGTATTTCCTGAATGACATCCCAATGCTCAACGACCTTCCCATCTTCTATTCTGAATAAATCATAAAACGCTTGTGATTTACCACTCCATTCACCTTCGCTCACAGTCAGCACGAAATTACCCTCGCCCAGCACCTTGTGGATTTTGGTATATTTGAACATATTGTCCTGTGAATTAAGATATTCAACAGCTTCAATGATTCCGTTCAAACCATCTTTAATTCCTGGGTTATGCTGGTCATATTGTTCAGCACTAATATAGTCGGTAATCTTACTTGGGTTTTTACCCATCAGAACGTCTTCTATCAATGCCACGGCAATTTTTTTATTGATCTCGGTTTTGTCAAGGTCTATAGCATTTGTAGGTCCATCAGTCTGCGTTCTACCGCTTGCTGTCTCAGTAACAAGTGGAGTCATAGCGTCCCAATGTTCAGCTACTTTTCCGTTCTCATCAACCCTAATAATATCAAAGGATATTAATTCATCTGCTCCAAAGGGTTTAGCATTCCTCCATATATTATGCATGAACACAAAGTTTCCATCTTGGAACATCCTGATATTCTCTGCTGTAGTACCGTTTTCCTGTAGAAGAGGTAGTAGTTGGATAAAAGGCTCTAAACCTGTTGGGAGATATGGATTATGCTGTATATAGTCCGCATCTGCAAACTCTCTCATTTTTACAGGATCATTTTTTAGAACTGCTAAAAAAAAATTACCAACTTTTTCTTTGTTTGTCATTGTTGTCTCTGCTTTACTTTGCTCCCCTATGGGTGCTGTTGTACTTATGTTCCAGGATGAGATGATACCTGTAACTATGAGTAGATAGAAAATTTTTCTCAATGTCTTTGCCCTTTGAAGTTTAATTATTACTTTTGTTTCGAAAGCAATCTAAGACATTTGCTTGCATTATGCAAGTGATTTTCTATTTTTTTTATCTATCTTGTATGTGGTTACATATTTTTTATGAAACAGGATTTTAGATGTAATTGCCCATTCACTTCTGCTCTGGATATTTTAGGTGATAGGTGGGTATTAGTTATAGTAAAGCAGATGCTTATAGAAGGAAAAGAAACCTTCAAAGACTTTACCGAAAGTGATGAGGCGATCGCTACAAATATTTTATCAGCGAAGCTCAAACTTCTCGAAGAGATTGGGATAATCATTAAAACCAAAAGACCAGATAATAAAAAAGTCAACCTCTATCTATTAACTGAGAAAGGATTGGCCTTAACCCCTATACTTTTGGAGCTTGCAGTCTGGAGCGATGGTTATCTTAGAGATATCCATCCGGATATAGTTAATGGGAAAGATATGGAGTTGCTCCGGAGTGATAAGACATTATTCGGGAACCATATAGTTGAAATGTATAAAAAGAAACTATCAGCAAGAACTATTCAGCTCAGTAATAAAAACAAAAGCCTGCTGTAGCAGGCTTTTGTTTATGTCTATTTTCAAATCCTCAGTTACCAATATTTATTAGAAGCTTGCTGATTAGTTTATCGCCTTGGAGCCCCCCACCTAAGTCACTTTCTCATTGCTTTGAACGTAGATTTGTTTTGTAATCTTAACTTAACACGAACAACTAGAGGTTTATGAAACACATCCTATGCTCGCTACTTTCTTTAATATGTTTATTACCAAGCGTCCGATTACTTGCCCAGATAGATCTGGAATACCAAAACCCGCCTGATGAGATCAAGGAACTAGTGGATTTTGAACGGGCCCCTGGTGTGTTTATGGATGATGATAACAGAACCATGTTGCTGCTTTACAGGGATGGATATAAATCAATCGCCGATCTATCGGAAAAAGAGATGAGGTTAGGCGGGTTGCGGATCAATCCAGCTCTTAATATAGGCAGTAGGGTTAGCTACTATAACAATATCAAGATCAATAATGTTGAGGGCGAGTTCAATGCCGAACAGGTAGATGGATTACCGGAAAAACCTAAACTTACAAACTTCAGATGGTCGCCAGATCAAAAAATGATGGCTATGACTCATACAACTGATACTGGAGTAGAGTTATGGGTTATCGATATAGAGAAAAGAAAAGCCTCAAAGCTTACTGGCCCTAACATCAACGCAAATATCGGAAGTACTATTAACTGGTTTGAAAATAGTAAATCGCTTCTTGTAAAAATGATACCAGATGATCGAAAGCCACTTATAAACGCAGACCTTGCTGTACCTACAGGGCCTACTGTTTCTGAAAATGACGGTAAAAAAGCCCAGAACAGAACATATCAGGATCTTCTGAAAAATAAAACCGATGAGCATAATTTTGAGCAGTTAGCTACTTCCGTACTTTATCAAGTCGATCTATATGGCAATAAGTCAGAATGGTTAGGAAGTGATACATACCGCGGCATTACTTTTTCGCCCAATGGTGAATATGTAATGGTTACTAGAATCGAAAAACCATATTCCTACCTAGTACCATATAGCAGATTTCCATTCGCTACGGAAATTTATGACAAGACAGGTCAACTAATAGAAACCATTATCAAAGTCCCGCTGATTGAAGACCTTCCTCAGGGTTTTATGGCTGAAAGAACTGGTAAACGTGATTTTTCATGGAGAAGTGATAAGCCCTCTACATTAATCTATGCGGTAGCACTCGACGGTGGTGACCCTGAAAAAGAAGTAGAGTTCAGAGATGAGGTTTTCGAGCTTGCTCCGCCATTCAAAGGGGATGGGAAAAGCTTGATAAAAACAATCAACAGGTACTCTGGGATAAGCTGGGGCACTGATGACATGGCAATTGCTTATGATTATTGGTGGAATACCCGAAATACTAAAAATTATCTTTTTAATCCATCAGATAATAAACTAGCCCCTGAAATTATTCAAGATCGTAATTATCAGGATACATATAGCGACCCGGGATCATATATCTACAAAAAGAACGAGTACGGCAGTTATGTACTGGATATTATAGATAACGATGTATTCCTTATCGGTGATGGATATACGGAAGACGGTCAATTTCCCTTCGTTTCAAAATATAATTTCGGCACCAAAGAAACTCAGCGCATCTATACCTCTGAATATGATGACAAAATTGAGAATATAAACGAGTATGATCCTGCAACCGGGAAAATGTTAGTCAGGATTGAATCCCCCAATGAATACCCGAATTATTATTTCAGAAACACAAAAAATGATAAACTATCCCAGCTTACATATTTTGACAATCCATTTGAGAGTATCCAGAATGCTGAAAAACAGATATTGAATTATAAAAGAGATGACGGGCTTGATCTTTCAGGTATCTTATATTTACCTGTAGGATACGATAAATCAATAAAAGAGAAAGTACCGCTAATTATATGGGCTTACCCTCGGGAGTTCAAAGATAAATCCAGTGCCGGGCAAAGCACTAACAATCCAAATGAATTTACCTATCCATACTACGGCTCTATGGTGTATTGGGTGACCCGCGGCTATGCCGTGCTTGATAACGCTGCATTTCCAATAGTTGGTGAAGGCGACGAAGAGCCAAATGATAGCTACAGAACCCAACTTGTGGCAAATGCTAAAGCCGCTATTGACGCAGTTGACGAGCTCGGATATATAGATAGAGAGCGTGTGGCGGTAGGCGGGCACAGCTACGGAGCATTTATGGTAGCCAACTTGCTCACACATTCTGATTTATTTGCCGCGGGTATTGCTCGCAGCGGCGCATATAACAGAACCCTTACTCCTTTCGGCTTCCAAAGTGAGGAAAGGAATTACTGGGAAGCGCCTAACATATACTATGAGATGTCACCGTTTATGCACGCCGATAAAATGGACGACCCCCTGCTCCTTATCCATGGTGAAGCAGATAATAATTCAGGCACTTACCCGATGCAGAGCGAGAGGTATTTTAACGCATTAAAGGGGCTGGGGGCAACCGTACGCCTGGTTATGTTACCCAAAGAAAGCCATGGCTACCGCTCAAGAGAAAGCATTATGCACATGCTGTGGGAACAAGACCGGTGGCTGGAAAAATATGTAAAGAATAAAACTAAATAATAAGGATTAACCATAAGTAGAAATAGGCAAAGTGTAGTGACTGGAATTAAGATAATATTGGTAATACTTCGTATCTTTAATTCAATAAAGTAATGTTAACAAAAAGCCATAATATATGAGAACCCGAATCCTAATATCTATTCTCTTTGTTATATCTACAATTTTGTCTATTCAGGTCTATTCGCAGGATTATACTGGTGATAATACATTATCGATAGACAGCAATACAAAAGCGGATTCGTTATCTTCAGGTTTAAACGTAGGTATAGCAGGTTCGGAACCATTTGTTTTCCCTGATGGCGAATCCGGTATAGCTATAGATATTTGGGAGGAAATAGCTGAAGATAAATCGTGGGACTATCAATATTCCAAGTATAACTCTGTGGATGCGGCAGTGAAAGCTTTATCGGATAATGAAGTCGATTTGGTTATAGGGCCGATCAGTATTACTTCTGCCAGGCTGGCGGAAGTGGATTTTACTCAGCCATTTTATAACTCTAGTATTTCGATTTTATCCAGGAAAGATGATAAATCTTTATGGCAAAGGGTAAAACCGCTTTTCAGTTTAGATCTGCTTTATGCAGTAGGTGTTCTGGTATTGGTACTAGCTATAGTAGGCGGTTTGTTGTGGCTTGCCGAGCGTAAAGCATCACCCGATCAGTTCCCTCAAAACGCTATCGGGGGTATCGGAACAGGTATGTGGCTTGCCATAGTGACGATGACTACCACAGGCTACGGTGATAAAGCACCTATCACTACTAAAGGAAGGATTATCACAAGTATATGGATGATAATATCGATAGTATCGGCTACCTCTCTGGTTGCGGGTATTGCGAGTACATTGTCATTATCTTCAGCCGAATCAGATGTTATATCAAATATAGAGCAGCTCTATGGCAAAAAAGCCGCTACTGTTGCAGGCTCCACTTCGGTGCTATATCTTAAGGAACAAAATGTAGATGTCATCGAAACCGATAACCTCATGCGTGCTGTTAATGAATTAAATGAAGGAAAAGTAGATGCCGTAGTATATGACAGACCACAACTTCTATATTACATGAAGCAAAACTCCAACGATAAGCTTTCAATCAGCAAAGCGGAGTATTACAAACAAGGCTATGGTTTTGCGTTCCCAAACAAATCAAATTTGGATTACGAAGTTAACCGTACTCTTTTAGAGCTAGCTGAAAGCCAGGAAATAAGAGATATCATAGATGATTACATCCAAAAAGATGAATAACAATGCTTGTCAAATATTCATCTAAGAATATTTATCTTCTAATACTATAATTAATTGAAGCAAAACTACTATTATTACATGGCGCTCTCGGTAGCAAAAGTCAGCTTGAACCAATAAAATCCTTATTAAAGATAAGGTATGAAGTACATAGTATCAATTTCTCCGGGCATGGTGGCCTGCCTATAGTTGCCAATTATTCAATAGCTCAGTTCACCAATGATATAATCAAATATCTAGACTCCGAAGCTATTGATAAAATAAGTGTTTTCGGTTATAGCATGGGTGGCTATGTCGCGCTGGATTCTGCGATTAAATATCCTATAAGGATAAACAAGATCATTACTTTGGGTACTAAATTTGAATGGTCTCCCGAATCTGCTAAGAAAGAAGTACTTTTTCTCGATCCCAAAAAGATCGAATCAAAAGTTCCTGAATATGCTGATCGTTTAAAAGCTTTGCATAGCCCTACTGATTGGGAAAAAGTACTCGCGAATACCGGAGAGTTGATGCTAAATCTATCTAAAAAGGAATATCTGAAAGAAAGCAGTCTTAGTAAAATCAACATTCCGGTCACTATTGGTGTAGGTAGTGCGGATAAAATGGTAAAAGAAAGTGAGTCTCGAAAGATAGTTAAGCTCCTCCCAAACTCAAAATTTTCTTTACTGGAAGATATTCCCCACCCTATCGACCAAATTGATCCTTCGATTATAGCTAATTATATACTTGAAGAAATGATATGAGTCCTGATACTTCATATTGCTTATATCGTGCTTTTTTGGAATAAATAAATCATAATCATAATATGCATCATCTTACAGTTGGCGTATTCAGCTCTTCTAGAAAAAAACAAGAAAGACGTGTTCCTATCCACCCAGAACAGCTTTCATCGATAGATTCAAACCTACGTGATAGATTATACTTCGAAGAAGGCTATGGGCTGCAATTCGGCATTAGCGATGATGAGCTCGCCTCTCAAACCGGGGCCATTCTATCGCGCGATGAGCTTTTTGAAAAATGCGATATATCACTTCTTGCCTAACCTATACAAGCTGACTTCGAACAGATGAGAGAAGGTACTGTTTCTTGGGGTTGGCCGCATTGCGTTCAGCAGCAGGATATTACCCAAACCGCTATCGACCGCAAACTTACGCTCATCGCTTGGGAGGCTATGCATTCATGGTCATCTGTAGGGAAATGGCAAAAACATATCTTCAATAAAAATAATGAAATCGCTGGTTACGCGGGCGTTCAGCACGCTATGAATCTACTCGGTGTCGATGGGCATTACGGGCCTGAAAGAAAAGCACTTATCATAAGCTATGGGTCAGTCAGCCTTGGATCAGTTATAGCATTAAAAGCTCGCGGCATTTCCGATATAAGCGTATTCACACATAAAGACTTTACTATAACACAAGAAAAGCTGGAAGGTATTAAATTCCATAAGTTCGATAGTGATGATAACGGCAATCTTATATCACTTAACTCAGAACATGGCCCGCGCCCTTTTATCGAAGAGCTTAAAGATATCGATATCATAGTTAATGGGATACTGCAGGATACTGACTTACCTTTGATGGTAATCCCTAAAGAAGAAAATGATAAATTAAAATCTAATTCTATGATTATAGATATCAGCTGTGAAGAAGGTATGGCATTTTCATTTGCAAAACCAACTGATTTTGTAAATCCATATTTTAAAGAAAATCAAGTTTACTACTATGCAGTTGATCACACTCCATCTTACCTTTGGAATGCGGCCTCTTGGGAAATATCAAAAGCCGTTATTGAATATTTACCTATAGTTATGGGCGGCTCATCCGCATGGGAGAAGGATGATACTATCAAAAAAGCAATTGAAATAAAAAATGGAATTATCCAAAACCCTAAAATCCTATCATTTCAAAATAGAAACCCGGACTATCCGCATAGTATAGTATAAAGTTTGATATAATAAAAAAGGTTGGTAAAATGAACGATAGCAATAAGAATAAATTAAAATACGGGTTTATAATAGCCGGCCTGATGAACTTCTCTGTTTTAGTTTTTTCTAAGTTTTTTACTAATCCTGTAATAGTTGAACTCGATCCCGCTGTAATGTCTGATTTTGGCTTACTCATGATAATGTTGTGGGGGGTAGCCTATATTTCAATCAATAAATCATATCAAAACGTTAAATGGCTAGTTGCGGTTTTTGCGATAGAAAAAATCATTTATGGTATAAACTGGATCAACTGGCTAATGAACAACAGCCTATCAGATGCATACGAAAAAGACTTGTTAGCTGGAATGTTTTATTCAATTTACGGTCTGAATGACTGGATATTCTTTATATTTTTTACTTACGTTTTCATAAGTATATCAAAAAAGTAGAATTGATTTTAGTGTTCGCTTTTTTCAGAATTCTCACAAACCTATTGTGATAACCAACGTATCTATGGGCTATGGAAAATCAAGATAATATAAATTCGAAACGCCACGCCTTAGATATGAATCCCAATGATTGGCAGGCATGGTGCGAAGGTGCGGGCCTACCCTCTTTCAGGGGTAAGCAGATACTCAAAGCTATTTATGGTGATAGAATCACTAACTGGGAACAGGCCACTACCCTACCCCAGGCTCTCCGAACACAGCTTGATGATACTTATTATCTTCGGTCTTTTATTAGTAACAAAAAGCAAGTGTCTGTAGATGGCTCGGTAAAGTTTCTCAATACGATGCAGGACAGCAAGGCTGTGGAAAGCGTATTTATGCCTTGGCATGAAGAAAACCCAGACAGGCCGATCCGCACCACATTATGTATAAGCTCACAAGTAGGTTGTGCGGTTGACTGTGCTTTCTGTGCGACTGGCAAAATGGGCTTCGGAAGGAATATGTCTGCGGGTGAGATTGTGGAGCAAGTTCTGGTAGCCGAAGAGTTACTCGGTGAAAAAATAACAAACCTTGTATTCATGGGCATGGGAGAACCATTGCTCAATCATAATGCGGTATTCAAATCTCTAGAATTATTTACCCAAGATGACAGTACAGTCGTTTTCCCAAAAAAAATAACCGTAAGTACTTCTGGTATCAGTAGGAATATCCGTAGGCTTGGCCAACTGAAAAAACCAGTGAAGCTAGCGATTTCATTGCACGCTACAACCAATGGTATCCGCGACAAAATAATGCCTATCAATACCAAGTCTCCGCTACAGGAGCTGATGCAGGAAGTTGAGGATTATTATCGTAATACCCGCCTACCCGTTACTTATGAATATATCCCTTTTAATGAGTTGAACGACGGGCTTGATGACGCTAAACGTCTCGCGAAAATATCAAAGCGAGTACCTTCTCGTGTTAACATAATACCATTTAACGATATATCTTTTACCAATCCTACAGGGTTTGCGGCTGAACTAAAACCGACCCCGATTAAACGTATTCTTGAGTTTGCTGATGAGGTAAGATCTCATGGAGGAGTAGTTACAGTAAGGGATACATTCGGCAGTGATATTGATGCTGCGTGCGGCCAACTGGCACTCAGCGAAAGAACTTCATAGCATATATATCATAAGCCGTTTACAGCAATTATTGAAACAACGGCCTACTCTCTCCGTCTCAATAAGTAACAGTGATATACTATCGGAGAGTAAAATGAAATCATATAATTTAAAAAGAGCAAATAAAAAGTCTTCATTCGGTAATCTATTGATATTGATTTTCGGTGCTGCTTTCATACTTCAAAGCTGCGCCACAACTAGCGGTACAGATTCAAAATATTTCGGTTATAATAATAATCCAGAAAGAGAAAAAGAACAGGAAAAAAGTCCCGATTATACCGTAACAAGAGTTAACCGTGATAATGCCGCACAGCAGACAACTGGCCAGTCTGGTTGGGTTAATCCGATGGCTGCTCAACGATCTCAAGCTGATCTGGATCTGGAACAAGAAGTAACTGAGCGTGAAAGAACCGTTATTAATAATTATTATTACTATCAACCACGCTCATTCGTTCCAGTAATCAGGCCGTGGCATACAGGCTACTGGGGCTGGGCTTCGCCAAGGCCTGGGTTAACGGTATCGGTAGGAGCCGGTAGATTTATAGCCGCTGATCCTTTCTATGATCCATGGCACGGCTGGTACAATCCATGGCACGATTACCACCCTTTCTATGGCAACAGATGGGGCAGAACCCCGCGACAGGTAGTTTGGTATAATGACCCATGGGTCGGCAGATCAAACGCTTGGGAAGACCGTAGACAGCCCAGCACCAGAAGGACAACGCAAGGCGTTAGCCGTAGCGGCAGTCAAGATAGATATAATAACACGCGAAGGGGGTCCACAAGATCTTCAGTCAATCCTAATAATGGAACGAGAAGAACTACAAAATACGGTAATACGCGAAACAGTGGCAATAGTGATAGGAACAGTAACGTAAGGCGGGGTACACAGAGACAGTCCCCTTATGGCAGTAGCGGTAGAAAGTATTCGCAACCAAAAAACAGTGGCTCAAGTAAAAATAAAGGCGGAAGTGTAAGAAGAGGCTCCAGCAGAAGCGGAGGCGGTAGTAAATCATCAGGTTCATCTTCTAAAAGCGGTTCTTCTAGACGCGGTTCAAAAAGGTAAATAGTTTTAATTCGGATATATGCTTGGAATCTGAATTTATCAGGAAATAATTATGAAAATAAAAACTTTAATTTTAGCAGGTCTTGCTTTACCTGTAGCAGCTTTCGGCCAGTTTATTGAGGACGGATTAAGGATCGCCGATGTAAATTCAGCTATTACAGCCCGGGCCGCTGGGCTTGGAGTATCTTATATCGGTATCAATGATGATGCAGCCGCACTTAGGATAAACCCAGCTGGGCTCTCCCTTATACCAACAAGTGAATTTAATGTTGGATTTGCTTTCAGGAACCTTCAGGCTCAGACTGAATTCAATAATCAGACCTTTGATCAAACACCGACAAATACGTTTTATCTGTCAAACATAGTTATAACAGCTCCATTCGGTCAGGATAACGAGAATACTGTAGCATTCGGTTATTTCAATGAAGCAGTTAATGATTCAAGAATAGAATACAATACATTCAATGAAAGAGAAGATGCCAGCTTTTTCTTCTCAAACCCTCTATACGGGTTTGACCTATCTGTAGGTCCCGATCCGGGAAGCCGTAATATTACTGATTCGGTACAGCAGGATAATTTTACCTTGATTGACGGCAATAAGCATTCTTTATATTTCGGAGGTTCGTTCGAACTTCTTGAATCGATAAATCTCGGTTTCAATATTGCACCTAAATGGGGGTCAATCAATATTGACAGGATTTACGACGAGTTTGACAGAGATAATATCTATGATACTTATATAGAAGGTACAGATCTTATCGATTATAATCGTTTGGAAATGAACCAGTTTGTTACACAGGATTATATAGGGATCACAGGTGCTGTTGGATTCCAGGTAAATTATAGCGATTATCTTAGATTCGGTGGCAGTATCGAACTGCCTTCATACTACAATGTAGAAGAAAATTTCGGTGGTGACTATAAAGTGTTTTTCGACAACGGGGATGTTACAGAACTTAACGAGAGCCTGCCGAATAATTATGATATACTTACCCCTGCTATATTCAGTGGCGGTGCATCGCTTCACTTTCTTGGGGCTACCGTAACAGCTGGTATAAGTTATCAGGATTTCAGCCAAATGGAATTCGGCGCAGTGGACGGTGAAGAAGAAGGGGCTTACTTCCGTGATTTGAATAGGGATATACTCAGACAGTTAAAAGGCAGGACAACCTACGGCATAGGTGCTGAATACAGATTACCAGTTCTTCCACTTACAGTAAGAGGTTCCTATGAATATTTTGTATCCCCTTTCTATGAGGACGGGCCAGAGGCATCAGGTTCTACCTATGCATTCGGCGGATCATTGGTAATTGGGGATCAGACCAGCATAGACGGTACGTTCAGATATAGAGACTTTAACAATGTATCGATATTCCCTGGTGGAGGAAACTTCATCAATAATATCGAACAGCCACTTACGATCGCGCTAGGGGTTACCTACCGCTACTGATCGATTAGCGTAGAAGCAGAAAATAGAAAAAAGCCTTTAGATTAGATTTATCTATAGGCTTTTTTTCGACATATCAAACCATTATTATATTTACGATAAATTAGCTTAAGATATTAAGCAACTAAAGTACTTCCAGACCAACATAAACTTTATCCGGTGTGGCTGAGGTTTCAGAGATCTGTTTTATCTCCGCCGCGGCTATTTCAGCTAGAACTTTGTCGCCTATATGCTTTTTCAGAGTTACATTCAGCGGTCTGCAAGGCAGATCGGCAGAGGCTATTACAAGAGCTGGAACGTAATTCTCAGTCCAGCCCTTCCACATACCTTTTTCAGGCAAATAAGTCTCTGGTAGGAACTTCTTGCTTTTCCCGACTTGGCTAGCGTAAAAATCCATCTGCTTATGCACCGAAAGCCTTCTTAGGATATTCGTTCTGTTTTTTCTTATATCGTGGGGTACTTTACCTTCCATCTCAGCCGCTGGAGTGCCTGGCCTTTCGGAATAGGTAAATACGTGGAGATAACTAATAGGTAGATTATCTATAAAATCATACGTTTCTTGGAAATGTTCTTCTGTTTCACCAGGGAAACCAACTATTACATCTGCCCCTATGCACGTATCAGGATTACGTCTCTTTATATCTTCTATAAGCGCCGAATAATTTTTAGCCCTGTATCTTCTCTTCATCTTGATAAGCATCTGCTGGCTGCCGGACTGCAATGGGATATGGAAATGAGGAACGAACCTATCACTGTTCATCACTACATCAAGTATCTCAGGCTTCAGTAGATTCGGTTCGATTGAAGATATTCTGACCCTCATACAGTAAGGAAGTCCGTCAATCAGTCTGGCAACGTCCACGAACTTTTTTCCACCTTCTGCTTTATAGTCACCAAGATTAATACCTGCTATAACTACTTCCCGGAAGCCTTCCTTCCAAAGATTATCAAATCTCCCCAGGATCTCATCAAACTCCATTGATCTGCTTCGGCCTCGCGCATCGGGGATGGTACAGAAAGTGCACCTGTAATCACATCCGTCCTGCAGTTTCAGTACAGCTCTGGTGCGCCCGGCATTATCAGATACAGCTGAAGTATGGAACTCAGCTTCCCCCGCATCCGAAACCAAAATATTAGGTGTACCAGTCTTAGTAAAATCGCTCACCAGCTCTGGTATCATGAACTTCTCTTTCTGCCCGAAGACCGCATCTACACCATCTATCTTAATTATCTCATCAGGCTGTAACTGGGCGTAGCATCCGAGTACGCCGATATATGCCTCGGGGGAGGTTCGCAGACTTCTACGTACGATTTTCCTGCAGTCTGCATCAGCTCTGTGAGTAACCGTACAAGTATTGATAAGTACCATATCACTGGGCTTGCCATATTCCACAACTTTATGGCCAAGCTCTTCAAACTGGCGACCTATACGAGATATATCAGCAAGGTTAACCTTACACCCGAGATTATAGAAAGATATATCCATATAGCAGTATTATGATATTAGCAAAACACATAGATTACAACATTATAATACGTTTGGAACTTTGCTCTGTTTTATTAAATTTTGATGACTGATACCTGAGTAACTATGTAGAATACTATATTATCTAAAACAATGATAGTTGAACCGCTAAACAATCTTACCAAGGGTTTAAGATCCCTTCTCAAATCAAAATTATGGCTTCAGGTAATAGTAGCTATTGTTCTGGGTATAGGTACAGGTTTTTTGATAAATCCATCCTCAGGTTTCATTTCCACATCTAATTCTGATCTTGTTGCTAGCTGGCTTGACCTCCCAGGCTCAGTTTTTCTCAGAATAGTACAGATGGTCATGATCCCGCTCGTATTTAGTTCGATAATAACAGGAATAGTAAGTAACAGCTCCGAAGACCTAAAGAAAATGGGTGGAGGCTTGCTTCTTTACTTTGTTGGTACTACCCTTATCGCTATTACAATCGCGATTGTAATGGCTTATGTATTCGAACCTGGGAAAATGATCTATGAATCGGGAGGATTTAATGGTGGTTCTGAACAAAGCTTGGAAGTTGAAGCCACACAAACATCCCTTACCGATCTGCCCACCTTAATATCAGACCTGATACCGAACAACCCTCTGGAAACGATACTGTCCACAGAGATGCTGGGGGTTGTTATCTTTACCGTTATAATAGGTATGGCTCTTCTCAGAATGCAGGAGTCTGATTCGAAAGAACTTATAAAACTTATCACAGCTACCCAAAAAATCTGTATGACTGTGATCTCATGGGCAATGAGACTTGTGCCAATAGCGGTTTTCGGGCTGATTGCGGCTTTGGTCTCCAGAGTCGGGTTTGAGGGTCTGGTAGGCCTTGGGTACTATGCTATGGTTGTAATTATCGGACTTGTTATACTTCTCGTAGTTTACCTAATTATAGTGGGATCAATAACCAATATCGGAATAGGTAATTTTCTCAATGCAGCCAGAGAGCCTCAGCTACTCGCGTTCTCAACAGCCAGTTCAGCTGCTGTAATGCCGCTCTCTATGGAGGCGGCAGATAAAAAACTCGGCGTTCAGTCCAAAGTCAGTGATTTTGTGATACCTATAGGTGCATCCATCAATATGGACGGTACTGCTCTTTTCCAGTGCATAACAGCTCTGTTTATGGCTCAGGCTTATGGCATCGATCTCGGCCTCGGCGGTTTGCTTCTTATTACTTTCACCCTTATCGGCGCATCCATCGGTACGCCGGCAATTCCGGGGGGCGGGGTAATCATACTCGCTTCTGTACTCCAGAGCAGCGGCATCCCAACTGAAGGGTTGATTATAGTTATCGGAATCGACAGGCTGCTTGGTATGTTCCGTACAGCAATAAACGTTACAGGCGATCTTGTAGCATGTGTGGTATTCGATAGATTCTATAAGTAATAAACACAGACTGATACATAAAACAAGGTAAATTTATCATTATTGATAACATAACTGTAGTTTTACATAAAATATAATTACAATAAACCTAAGGATTCATCATGATCAAGAATATGTCAAAAGCAGATGCTGCAATCAGAATATCTATTGCTGCAATAGTCGCTATACTTTTCTTTACTGGTGCAGTTGAAGGTACTCTTGCTATTGTGTTGTTGGTTGTAGCTGGTATATTTCTACTTACTTCATTCATATCGTTCTGTCCACTATACAGGATATTCGGTATCTCAACCTGCAAAACCGCTAACTAAATAGTAATTACTTTTTATCGTCCTAATACTCTTATATTAGGGATGACTGATTAAGCAAAAACGAAACATTAATTACTTTTCATAAAATCAAAAAAAGGTTTTTATTATGAAAAACTTTCTAGCTGCAATAGCTGTATCTATGTTCCTATTCTCTTGCGGTGGTGGAGAAGCTGAGCCAGAAATGGAAATTGAAGAAACTGAAGAAGTATCTCTTCGCGATCAAGCGGCAAGCGAAGTAACGCTTGAACTTGGCGGTACCGACGAAATGAAGTACACTAAGGAGACTCTTTCAGCTCCTGCGGGTTCAACCATCACTCTTAACTTTACACACATGGGCGAAATGAGTGTTGAAGCAATGGGTCACAACTTCGTTCTTCTAAAACAAGGAACCAACCTTGAAGAGTTCGCTCAAAACGCTATGATGATGAAAGACAACGGCTATCTTCCAGAAGATATGTCAAACGTTATCGTTCATACTAATATGATTGGTGGCGGCGAATCAACTTCAGTTACATTCGAAGCTCCAGAGCCTGGAACTTACCAGTATGTTTGTACATTCCCGGGCCACTACGGTATGATGCAAGGTACTCTTACTATCAACTAAGGCCAGCCGATAGTAACCGAAAGGATATCAAGCCTGCAGCTTATTCAGTTGCAGGCTTTTTTTTTGTGTATGTCTTGTCCTAGAAAAAGTTGACAGTAGTACATGCAGATACTTCGGGACAAGCTCAGGATGGCATTACCTCGCAATAACACGACCTAGCAATGACGGCATTAAAGCCAGCAACCACTCCAATTGTCCCTTAGGAGGGACCGCTTTACAGGAGTGATTCCCATCACGACTAAGGTAAAGCGAGGGAGGTTTCTTGAGGCAGTCCTAGTATTTGGCATTAGAGATTCTTCGCTTCGCTCAGAATGACAGGGCTTTGGCTCAAGCACAGGATTCCTGGGCCTTCGGCTCTCAGAATGACGGGGGTGGCGGGATACTACGATTATTTTCAAGACAAATGTAAGTCATCCTCGGGCAATCGAGCAATGGCCAAGCATCACTCAACAAGGGGTTGCAACCCCTTGTTACATATATTTAAAGTATAGTTCTTCCTTTTGCATATGGTCATGCCGACATTCCGGAGCATGCTCAGTGTGACATTCAGTTTGACATGACCGCGGAATGACAAACAAATTAATCGATGCCTAATCCTGCCCCGATGACGGAGCCTACCCTTGTCATTCCGAATGGGCGGTTTTACTTGAGAATTTTATTTGTTCTACTAAATCTTTAAAGTATTGATTGCTCCATATCTTTATAGAGTTAATATTATCAATGAATCTGATAACGTCATCCTTCACACTGTCGAACGAGAGAGAATCTATCTTATCATTAAGCAATATCAATATCTGTTCTTTTGAAATACTTTCATTTTCCCAATGGCCCGAATCTTTTGCCCTTGTCAAGAAGTGATTTAGATCCAAAGATACACCTCTTTTGATATACCACTCTAAATCATACCAATCTCTACCTTTTACTCTATTTTTCCATTTCCTGAAAAGTATAGCATGGAGTTTACCCGCAAACAGACTTGGAAGTGAGAAGCAGTTAACATAGAAAGAAAATGGACGGATAAGAAGTTTTGCTTCAGTTTCAAAATTAACAGGTGGATTGCGATCTACTTCCAGTTTTATTTTCAATGTCTTATTAGAGCGTGGTATATGATTTATACTTATAATATCTTTAAGGATAATTTCCTCCCATAAAGTCCCAGTCTTCAGAAAGGCTGAATCAATAGAAGAGTTATTTATTTTATGATTTATACTTACTTTGATACCCAATGATTCGAATTCGTTAACTATAAAAGATAAGTAAGGTGTAATTGAAAAACTTTGATCTGGCTTTATAAGGGAAAAGTCTAGATCTTCTGAATATCTTTCTAAACCATGGAATATTCTAAGAGCGGTTCCACCGTAAAATGCTGACTTTTCAAAAAAATCTGTTCGTGACAATGCAGCCAAAGTGATTTCCTGCATAATCTCACGAAGAGCTGAAATGATTTCCTCTTCGTTTATAGGTTCGTATTCTTTTATCCAGTTCTCTATCATAATTTACCCAAAGTTTGAATCAACATTTCAATACTTCCCTTTTTTGGGGCGTTATCCACCCAGGATTTTATTAAAGATATATCGAGTTTTATTAGCGCATCATAATCTATTCTCAGATCTTCAAATAGATATTCTTTTGTTTGTTTTATACTTCTTAGTTTGACATTGGATGTAAGTATAATAAGATCGCAGATCGCTTTTTCAGGATTTGCTATAAGAGCGACTTGATTGTTTGCAATCTCTACAGAATCGATACCTAATGTGTAATAGGGGATCTTTAGCTTAGTATAGCTAAACCTACCTAAAGGTGTATAATAGATTTTAGAGGTATTTGTAGTAACGGAGCTGTATTCCATTACCTTTTCGGGTATCATATTATAGTAACTAAGGGCCGACTCCCGTGATATATAGCTTGGCCCTCTTAAATGGTTTGCTATCAAAAACGGTTCAGGAGATATAGTACTGGATGCAGGCCCTGCAACGTATAAGCCTCTTTTGAGCTGTATTAAATAATTGCCCTTCATTAGATCACTAATCTTGTCATTAGGTCTTTTATAGTCATGGAGTATATTTAGCATCATAGACCTTGAAATAGGTATATCTGCATACTGCTGTATTCTTTTCAAGATACTATTCATGTTAATAATATTAACTTTGATCCATTATGAGTAATGTCCCGAGTATGAATATATGCTGTAGTTGTCATAATAGCAACACTTAATCGGAAATATGCCGATTATCTATGCAATATGTGACATTATTTCGGAATGACGAGTGGTAGTGCCACACAATACTTCAATTGTCCATTTGGAGGGACCGATTTACAGGAGTGATCCCGATCACGACTATATTAAAGCGAGGGAGGTTCATCGGTATACCCTAGTCTTTGGTATTAGAGATTCTTCGCTTCGCTCAGAATGACAGGGCTTTGGCTCAAGCACTGGATTCCTCGGCCTTCGGCTCTCGGAATGACGG
>CAYWYR010000021.1:0-43320 GCA_964462685.1 uncultured Hyphomicrobiales bacterium
AATGTAAAGCGGTCCCTCCGAAGGGACATCTAAGACAGTTAGAACCCTCCTACCTCCCCCACACCCTCCACCCTATCCCTAAGCAGCGTGCCAGTCTCCAGCAGCGACAGTACAAGAAAGTACGTAAATGCAAAAGCAGGTCTGCAGATTCGACTTGTTAGTGGTCAGCCAAAAGCAAATTGTCCCTTTGGAGGGACCGTTTTGTAAGGTGAGTCTTCGAACCTTCTACAAAACGAGGGAGGTAAGTCACTGCTTAGAATACCTTATTTATTCAACACACTTACCCTTTCTCTTATAATAATATCAATGTAGCTTGCCACACCTTCTAAATTATTGATCACGTCATCATTAGTTATTCTGATTACCATCAGACCTAAATCAGACAAATATTCATCTTTGATTTTATCCTTTTTATATCTTTCAGGATGATTATGCGATTCGCCGTCTAACTCTATCACTATTTTTAAATCCTGACAAACAAAATCTGCTATGAAATTTCCGATTGGTCTCTGCCTCTTGAATCCATAACCAGTTTTCTTTTTGCTCAAGACATGCTTTCAAAGACTTTTCTCTGCAAAAGTAGAACTGCTTTTAAGTTCCTGAGCTTTCTCTTTAAGGTTTGGATGATATTTGTCGTAAGGCATTTTATAAGATAAGAAACATCCCTCGCTTTACATTATTCCTCGTGGACTCGGAGTGTAAAGCGGTCCCTCCGAAGGGACATCTAAGACAGTTAGCACCCTCCTCCTACCCCACACACACCCTCCACCCTATTCCCTAAGCAGCGTGCCAGTCTCCAGCAGCGACAGTACAAGAAAGTACGTAAATGCAAAAGCAGGTCTGCAGATTCGACTTGTTAGTGGTCAGCCAAAAGCAAATTGTCCCTTTGGAGGGACCGTTTTGTAAGGTGAGTCTTCGAACCTACTACAAAACGAGGGAGGTAATCTCAATATAAATAAATGTATGAACCACACCCAGATTCTTTTACAAGAATCTGACCTCGCCAGCGAGGTACAGTATAATATTAAGCTATAGCCTTTCCGCTACCCATAGGGCGGCGCTGCGGCTTCGGGGGTTGCGAGCGATTTCTTCTTCGGCGGGTTTGATTGGTTTTTTGGTGACGAGTTTGATAAGTGGATCAAGCTTTACAGTTAGCGAATGTGTGGTATCTTCGCCTTCTTTGGCTGGGCGGGATTTTCGGCTCATCGACTTGAAAGTATCCCTTACTATTTTCTCTTCTAAAGAGTGATAGGTTATTATCACTGCCCTGCCGCCTGGTGATAATATTGGCACGAGGCTTGTTAGAGTATTATGCAGAAGCCCGAGTTCATCATTGACGGCGATACGCAAAGCCTGAAATACACGGGAAAGCGTTCGGAAGCGGTGTTTCTCGATAATGTTCTTTTCTATAACAAGTTTTAAGTCGGCAGTTGAAGATAGTGAGCCGGCGCGGCGAGCCTCCACGATTCTCCGCGCCAGTAATCTCGAGAATGGCTCTTCGCCATATTCCCTAAGGATTTTCTCGAGTTGAACAGTGTCCATCTCATCTATCAAGTCTTCTGCCGTTCTGCCCTCGGTCCCGAACCTCATATCGAGAGGTCCATCGTAACGGTAGCTAATCCCCCGATTGCTACTGTCGAGTTGGCGTGATGAAACGCCCAGATCGAGCAGAAAACCTTCGATGCGGTCGTGACCCGCACCAAGAACTATGCTGCATGCCTCAGAGAACGATGCGTTCTCAAGGTGCAAGCGCGGCCCGACAGCTTTCAGTTCATGACTGAAACGGTCAGCACAGTGCATAATAGCGTCGGGGTCCTTGTCGAACGAATAGAGTATCCCCCCACTATCCATTCGTTTCAGGATCCCGGCCGTGTGGCCGCCGCCCCCAAGCGTTCCGTCCACGTAAACGCCGCTTGAGTCTTTTATAAGATACTCGAGTGATAGATCGTACATCACTGGATTGTGATAGTCGTAACCTTCAGCCTGCGAGTAATCTATTCTTTTTTGCCCTTTACTTCCAGAGCGATTCTTTTTTGCCAAAGCCCTCTACCCCTAATCAGTTTAGTTCAGGGAAGTGCTATATAGTGCCCATCACTTTTTGGGCTACCTCTTCATAGCTTTCGTCAAAGCCGTTCATATATTTATCAAAAGTATCCGGATCCCATAGCTCTATGTGATCGACCATTCCCACCATACAGACTTTACCAGCAATTCCGGCGTATTCGCTCAGTTTTTTTGGTACTGATAATCTCTGCTGAGAGTCCAGAGTTACTTCTTCGCTCCACATCAGAAGCGAACGAAGAAAATATCTTTGTTTGGGATCATACTGGTTCAAGCTTTTGAAGTTCTCCTCATACTTGCGCCATTCGTCCCAAGGGTAAGCCTGAATGCATTTATCCGTTCCTTTGGTAAGTATGAAAATGCCGTTCGCATCCTCCGAGATCGCTTTACGCATCTTGGCGGGTACGTTAACTCTACCTTTGGAATCGATAGAGTAAATTTCTTGGCCTTTGAAAAATGACATACTTACAGTTTAGGGGGATAATCACTGCTTACTTGAACAAAGATAAACAAAAATTGTCACTATCCCCCACTTTCACCCACCATGATCCACTTAAGTTATCAACTTTTTATATTTCTATTGTTTTTTAAGATATGGGGTCGACTCCCGGTATAGGTATAAAAGCAGGTTTGGCTATTAACTGTAAGGGGACAGCAGCGGATAAAGGATATTTTCTGGATATAATATATTGGAATTAATATGAGATGGATATAGGAACTACGCTCGTAGAAATAGTGAATTGACTTGATAATTCCCCACTTCTACCCACCACCAAGATAAAAAATTAGATATATGGTAAATAGTATAGGTTATTATTTGAAGTTTATACCCTGATGCCGATCTGGAGATATGTAAGCCACGGGCCGGTGCGGAGGGTGTATGGATTATCCAAAAAGTAAAACCGGCGGCCGAATCCGAGCTGGGCTGGCCCGAGAGGTGTATTCATCCCGATACCGAACCCGATTCCGTGTTTTAGGTTTTCAAGTTTGATCTGCTGTGGCTCCGACCATATCTCACCGAGATCGTATCTCCCGTGCAGATAAACGTCGAGCAGATCAACGATAGGTATCTTATACCGATAAGCAAGCGATGCTACAAAATGCTGTCTTCCCCTGTTTTCATCCTCTCTCATCCCATAAAAACTATACATACCGCCGAGAGAGAATAGCTCCATAAAAGGTATGCTCGCGTCGGACCAACCGAAATTCACCGAAGGTTCGATCGTATTTCTCCCCAAAGTAAGGTTGTGGGAGCCTGATATACTAAGTCTGGTAAAACCTACTTCGGCTATATCGAATAAACTGGATTCGTATCTAACAAGCAATCTAGATCCTCGCTCGGGGAAATATATGTCGTTTCTACTGTCGATTTCTGAGCTGAGACCCAAAATACCCACAGTATAAAAATCCTGAGTTACGCTATCCCCTGATCGGGGAGCAGAGATAGTCTGCCATCTTTGCCTCTCCAGAGTATAATCAATCTGCACTCTCCCAAACCTCTCCAGCTGGGTAAACAGAGCGGCATTCAAACCGAATCTTTCTTCCTCGTACTCCCCGTTGATATCGGCTATGTAGGTTTCTCGGGGCTGATCTTCTCTCCTAGTATAATTATAAACCTCTCGGCTATCGTAATAAGCCTCGGCAGATACACCAAAGCCGACAAACGGGATACGTGTATTCTGGAGCTGCAGTGAATATTCGAGGTCTCTTAATCCACCCATAAATGAGGCGGAAAGATCAGTACCTGTTTCGAATATATTCTGGCTACCTATCTGGAATCCGCCCTGAACTATACGCTCATTATCCACTCCCCCGCCGAGTAGCAGGAATTCCCTGCCCTGCTCAATAACAGCTACGTCTAAATCAATATGCTGAGTTGTGGGATTGTATTTTGGAGTAAGTTCAACTTGCTGAAAAAAACCGCTGTTTAGCAGGTTTTCCCAGGAATAGCGGATACCATTGATAGTAATGGGATATCCTCGCTCCAATTCCAGCTCTCGCTCAATGAAAAGGGCGGAGGTACTTTCATTTCCAGATATAGTTATCTCACCTAATCTTCCTGATATAACTTCAACTTTTAGTTCAGCATCGCCGTATTTGTTACCGCCTTTATCATAATTTATATCTATGATATTTGAAAAAGCAAGCCCTTGATTTCGCATCTGCTCGAGTATCTCGAGTTTGATGTTATTTATTACCTCGCTATTGGCATGCTTCCCTATATAATCTTCTACATCTATATTTTGAAGGGATTTATCAGTAAGAGAGTAAATATCTGAAGAACCAAATAGGTTGGAGTCATTTTGTACATTATTTGATATGCTATCAAGCAACACAAAATCAATACTTTTGATGATAGGTATTTTATTAAATCTAAAAGAATTATTTACAGATATATATTCTATATCTTCATACTTATTGGACAAATTTTGTATTGCTTTGAGAATTTGATTGATTTTTTGGCCGGGTCCGTTAAGTTGATTACTGATTATTGCTCTAAGGTATGATTCATCTTTGGAGTCCAGACCTTCAAGACCGATTTCAGAGATATCTTGAGTGCTTCTCGATAGATCTTTAATTGTTTTAAGTCGATTACTTTTCTGATTTGCAGCGTAATATGAATTAATCAGACTAGCCATTTCAAGTCCTTCTTCATAACCGCTTTGGATAATTTCCTGTTGATTTGTGAAATCAAAATTATCTCTATCGGCCAAATGGGGTTTGATTATAAAATCCGCATTCTTGGCCGAAGACTCACTCATATTCTTAATTGCTATCGCTATTAGCTGGCTTGCGATATTTATAGGGTTTTCAAGATCACCTGGCGTAAGAAGAGGGGAGCTACAATCAACGGCAACGGAAATATCACCCGGCATTTCATCAGCTTCCGATACTGGGATATTTGCCATAATACCTCCATCAATCAGATAAGCGCTCCCGTTTTGTATAGGGGCATAACGCAGAGGAACATTTCCGCTCATCCTAAGGGCTGATGCAAGGCTTCCATTCTTTATAATTACCGCTTTTCCTTTAGTAAGATCAGAGGCAACCGCAGCGAATGGTATTTTCAGGTCATTAAAGCCAGTTATTGGTTTGTATGGCGCCCTCCAAGCTAGTTCCTGAAGATAGGCAGTATATTGAGTGCCAAGAGAAAAGGAACGGGGCGGAACAAAAAGAAGCCCGTCGAATATCAGTTCTACCTGATAATTGTCATAACTGTCCCTTTCTCCAAACTCCCTGTAGGATCGGTCAAATACTGTTTTGAATGAAAATATCTTTTGCCAGTCCGTTTCCAATGCGATATTCTCAATTTCATCTACTGAATAACCAGAAGCGTATAAGCCACCTATTATCGCACCGATACTGGTGCCCGTAATACTTGCTATCGGCACTTCATTTTCTTCCAAAGCGCGTAATACACCTATATGTGCGATACCCCGAGAACCGCCACCAGATAGGATTAGCTTGATACCACGTGTCTTATCTGCATCAAGGGGTACTTTATTCTGCTGGGCCTCTATTATAGAAACATTAGAAAACAAAAGTAAGATAGGAACAAACAATACGGATTTCATCGATGAAACCGAGAAAGATAATAAACTTTGGATATTAGTATTTAAAAGTATTGAAGCAGACAATGACAGTTTCCCAAATGTTAGGGGCTTATATTGCAAGTTACCTAATTGGCCAATACGGATAAAGTATTCTAATGTGCCTTGAATGATGGATACCTATTTTGAGAAAACCAGAGTTTCTTCAGTTTGATCAGCAGTGGCGGAAAAATCTGGCAGTATTGGCCCTCGCACAGTTCATAGCTGTTCTCGGTATGATGGCGGCAGTCCCGTTTTTGCCCAACTATGTGCTTGAGCTCGGTGTAGAGCCTGAACTAGCTGAGCGATGGAGTGGTTTCGTATTTGCGGGTGTGTATTTTTCCGGCCTGATAATGATCCCCCTCTGGGGTTCGCTGGGTGATAAGTACGGTAGGAAGAATATGGCCGTTCGGGCGATTTTCGGGCTAGCTATATCGGTATCGCTCATGGCTTTTGCCCAGAATATCTGGCAGCTTTTCGCTCTTAGGATACTACAAGGCGCACTTTCGGGTTTTATACCCGCTAGCCTTGCTTTCGTTTCATCCAATACCCCTGAAGAAAAATCTGGATACGCGATTGGTGTGCTGCAGAGCGCCAACGCGGCGGGTAATATCTCCGGGCCTATTCTCGGGGGGCTGTTTGCGGATGCCTTCGGGGTGAGGGACGTATTTGTAATCATTGGGACTCTCTGCCTTATAGCAGGTATCCTTGTTACGAAATATGTAAAGGAAAACACAGATGGACTTGTAAGCAAAAAAGGCATTCAGGTTATCACTAATCTCAAATTCGTATTGAAAAGGCGTGATCTCAGGGTTATCTTTTTTATGATCGTACTGACACAGACAGCTATCCAGATAACCATACCGATATTCCCGTTCTTCGTAGCCGCCAAAGGGGCGCCACAGGAAACACTCTCAAGCATAACAGGCTATCTCTTCGCCGTGATCGCACTTTTCAGTGTGATCTTTTCGCCGATAATAGGCAAACTGAACGATACACATAGGTGGTATAAGATATTGATGTTCACAGCGCCGATTGCAGCTGCAGCAATAGCCCTACATACCACCGCTCCGAACTATTTCTACTTATTCCCTATCCGCGCCGCTTTTGGGGTAGTGCTTCCAGGTCTCATTCCATCATTTTACGCAGCTCTGTCAAAACGCAGCCCATCGGATATAAAAAGTGGTATAATGGGCATCGCATCGGCAGCAACATTGATGGGTTCGCTTTTCGGCTTTTTATCATCAGGCTATATTTCTTCGGGATTAGGGCTTGAAATGGTATTTTACGTAGCCTCGGTACTGCTTCTAATTGTCTTTTCAGTATCACTTTACAAGAATATCAAAGGTGAAGGTGATGTACTTTATGCGCAAAGCCAACCAAAACAGTGACAACAACAGATGTAAGTATTGATTCGTTTTCTTAACTTGCATATACAAATGATTAATACTTAAAAATTCCCATTAGATTAAAAGATGCAGAAAAACACTTATGCTTTAATTCTTGGCGTTTCCAGTGGTTTTGGAAAAGCAACGGCACTACAGTTAGCTGAAGAAGGCTATAATATCTATGGCGTTCACTTAGATAGAGGTTCAGCCAAAAAAGCCGCTGAGGAGTTCAGACAAGAACTCGAATCCAAAGGGGTGAAAGCTGTGTTCTTTAATGCTAATGCAGCCAGTGACGATACCCGCCAAGAAGTTATTGAACATATCAGAAACGAGAAAAACAATACCGAAGGCTTTAGGCTAAGGGTACTTATCCATTCACTTGCATTCGGTGTACTTAAATTCTTAGTTCACGCTGAAAAAGATAAAATGGCCACGAAAAAGCAAGTAGAGATGACAATGGACGTTATGGCCAACTCGCTTGTTTACTGGACTCAGGATCTTTTCAGCGAGAATCTATTATCTGATAACTCTCGGATAATGGCTTTTACTTCTATAGGCGCTACCAAAGCGATGTATAATTACGGAGCGGTATCAGCTGCCAAAGCGGCACTCGAGTCTTATATCAGGCAAATCGCCGTAGAGCTAGCCCCTTATGGTATAACCTCAAACAGCATACACGCAGGCCTAACAGATACCCCAGCAGCTTCCAAAATACCTGGTTTCGCAAGCATGATCAAGCTTGCCAAGATACAAAACCCAATGAACAGGGTCACAACAGAAGAAGACGTGGCCAAAACAGTATCCAAACTTGCCGACGAAGACTTTAACTGGATCAACGGCGAAGTAATAAGAGTGGACGGTGGCGACGCGATCTATGAATATTATGACTGGGATGAAGAAGCCGAAGGCAGCCCTGCCCCATCTTTCCCTAAAAGGGATAATTAAACCAGCAAAGATTATAACAACATGCGGATAACCGGCAGATATCCAGAGCGCATAGTTTGCCTTACCGAAGAAACCACTGAAACGCTGTACGCAATAGGTGCGGGCGAGCTGATATGCGGTATAACCGAATATACTGTACGCCCGGAAGGTGTCCAGAATAACCATCCAGTAGTTGCTCGGTATATCGATGCGGATATCAGCGAGATAATAGCCCTTAAACCTGATATAGTACTGGCATGGTCCAACCTTCAGGCGGATATAGCCGCTGCTTTGATAAAGGAAGGCATTGAGGTAGTGTGCTTTAACCATAGATCGGTTCAGGGCATACTATCGATGATACTCAAGCTGGGCGGGCTGACTGGCAGAACACAAGCCGCCAAAGAGTATCATGATATCTTATCGGAAAGGGTATCTGGCATAAAGCAGAAGTACGCGGAACTAGATAACAGCGAAAAGCCAAAGATTTATTTTGAAGAATGGCCAAAGCCTATAATCTCCGCGATAGGCTGGGTGGATGAACTTATTGGAATAGCAGGGGGAAACCACCTTTTCTCCCATCTATCCAAGCGGCAGGACGCAGGCGGGCGCATAATAGAGGACGATATCGATATCATTAATGCCAACCCAGACATTATATTAGCTTCATGGTGTGGCAAGCCAGTTAGGGTTAAGCAGATTACCAAGCGTAAGGGCTGGGGTGAGATAACCGCCATAAAAGATGATGCTATTTATGAGTTACCCTCGGCTACTGTATTGCAGCCAGGGCCCGCAGCACTTACAGACGCGCTAGATCAGATGTGTAGGATATTTGATGAGTGGCGGGAGAATATTAAAATCTAGCAAAAACCTAATGTGGAATAGTTGTGGATAATTACCGCATCTTTGGTTTGGAATTGTCACCTTGGGGGGGGTATGTTAGTAACATAGAATTAAAGGTTAATTCTATGTACTTTAAATTATAGGTGATTTTATGGCTAATGCCCCATTAACTAACGGTAGCTTTGATAGTTACTATGACTCAATTAAGACGAATGCAAATTCTCTTAACACTTACGCTACCGATCTAGAAAATAACGTTCTGAATGCGTTAAACAATCGGTTTACATTGACACCATCACAACAGACTTTTGTTGGCTCTTACCATCCTTCGCAAATTGCTAGCTATGCAAACAGCCTCAGGATTGTAGCTGATAGTTTAAATTCCGGCGCTGTAGTCAACTCAGGACAAACAACAACTGGAATTGATCCTAATCCCCCAGCAGAACCTGCAGCGATAAAGTGGGACGTAGAGTTTGAGATAACATGGAATGATAAAACAAACTCACTTGAATGCACTCTGAAAGTAACTGCTTCGTGTCCGTAATAAGGGATGATCGACAACTATTTAATGTTGAATTACTATAATCTAAGGGTAAAGCTCATGAAATTTCTGTTTTTAAGTGTTATATCTATATTTATGTATTCCTGTAGTTTTGAATACGATATGAATATTTCTATGAAACCGAATGACGATGGTACTTTCACAGTATCAAACAATCAGGTCTTTATGGGAGATTCACTTATTTACAATGACTATACGGTTAATATAGACAGTATTGTCAATACGATAAATGACAGTATATTTTTAAAGCAAAAAATATATTTACCCTTAGATTATAGTGGTGATTACTCAAATCCCATCATTCTGCTTTCAAAATTTAATTCATCGGTTTATATTACCCAACCGATTATATCTTATCTTATTGATCTTGAAAGACCTATTGTACCATTCCAATACAGAGGGATGGATGACAATAAACAATATAAACAAGCTACCCTTAAAACAGATAGTGATGATCTTCTAATTTTTCTTAAAAACTACTCTGATAAATATGCAATTAAAAGTTTAGATTTGGATATTTGGGCGGAATCTTATGGTGGAATTGTAGCCGTAACTACACCTTACAATAGCAAAGACGTAGTCGATAAAATAGTTTTCGAAAGTACACCTGTTGATTTCGTAAATACATTAAAAGATATGCCAGATGCTCTCGAAATGGCTAAAACTAAAGATATTAGAGATACTTTAGATTTTTCTAGTCTATTAGATGTGTTGTCCCCGTCTGAAGTTATGTATATATATGGTTCTAAAGATGATGGTATAAGAAAGGATGATATTCAAAGAGAGTTAAATCAAACAAACGTAAATTCCAGCTTTATCGAACTTGAAAAAATGAGGCATATAATAAGATTTGGATTTCCTATGTCGCAAGATGATTTTGATGAATTGAACGCTAAGATAGTAAACTTTTTCCGGTGAAAGTAAGTTCTTAAGATATATTTATGAATTGCCTTCGGCTACTGTACTACAGCCAGGGCCCGCAGCACTTACAGACGCGCTAGATCAGATGTGTAGGATATTTGATGAGTGGCGTAAAAAACTAGACTAATTTTCTTGATCAATTGTGAGACTGACTAAATTTATGTTGATAAGTCTTCCATCAGGGAATATATATTTCATTTCTGTAAGTCCTACATCCTTAGAGTAGCTATATCTAGCGATATATATATTATTATCAACTATTGATTCTGATATATAATTATAAGCGGTAGTTTCCTTTCCGAACTTTATCACTGTCTTTTCATCATCCAGATAAGTAGATGTGTTTATGGTCTGGCCGTCAAACTTAGTATTAGTCATCTTGACTTTATGATCGCTTTGGATAGTATCAGTAATGTCTTTTAGTGGTAAATATATTTTTCCGAACGGGGCAATGTTATTTAAATTCCCACCAATGGGGTTAGGTATATCCACTACCTCGCTATCTACGCTAAAACTCCTTTGAGATGAAACACTTGTTGTTATTTCTTCACTGAGATCGTAAGAATAAAACCAATTTATCTTATCGGCGAATATGTTCTCCTCAATACTCAGATAAAGGGTATCGAGTGAATTGCCTTCGGAGTCCTCGACAAGGTAAACCCATTCATACCCAGGAGTAAAAGGTTTATCATTATTACGGCAGGCAGAAATAAAAAACGAGATTAGAAGAAGTAAGATTAACTGATATATTCGTTCTGAGGTCATAATAGATTTATTATAAGTAGATTAACCCGCATACATCAGTTTTCATTTCGCTACAGGAATTAATCTGCCTAAACTTTTAACTCTTAAGCTCACTTCTTAACACACATAAGCATGCCGTCGCCCATAGTTACTAGAGTGCAATCATAATTCTCATTGCCTACCATCCAGTCGTTGAACTCGCGGATCGCCTGTACGTTTTTGCGTTCTTCTTCTGGCGCCTCGGAGGCGATGTGGCCGAAAGCAAGGGCGTTATCGGCACAGACTATACCGCCTTTACGCAGGTGTTCGGTAAGTTTTTCAACGTAATGCTTGTAGGAACGCTTATCAGCGTCAATAAAGATAAAATCCAGCGGTTCTGAAGGCTCATAAGTTTTTAAAAAGTCCCTCGCATCCCCGTCAACTACTTCGATCTTATCATCAAGCCCGGCTTCTTTAACTTTTCGGCGAATGAAATCGCAGTTCTTCCGGAATTTTTCAAGTGCGATGACTTTGCCACCATCCGGAAGCCCCCTGGCCATAGATATCGCTGAGTAACCAGCGAGAGAGCCGATCTCCAGTATGTTCTTCGCACCGATAGCTTTCAAGAAAAAAAGCAAAAATCGAGACTGATCTGGTGAGATATGTATCGGCGGGAACCCTTCTTCTTTAGCTTCTTCGTTTAAGCGTGTTAGGAAATCATCTTCACCTGAGAATCTTTCCAATATATAAGAGTAGATATTATCTGTTATCTCTGTTGGGCGTGCTGACATATTGCTTTACTTTTAAGTTTAGATGAAAAGATTTAGGGTCTTGTGCCGATTCTTAGGTTTACATTCACGCCGTGCTCTTCTATAAGTGATATAAAATCACCGAAAGTAGTGAGTGCTGAGTCCAGCTTCATTGCAAACTCTTTATCGTACATAAGTTTGTTAAGGGCCGATTCATTCGTTTTGAGATCAGTCATCATAGCGTCAAGATCGTAAATGAACTTATCAACTCCCTCTACAGCCCCGTCGATACCGTTCATCATTTCGTTGGCATTAGCTACAGTTACATTGAGAGAATCAAGAAGGGATTCTACCTTTGGAGTGTTCTTGGTGATAGCCTGCCGGAGATCCGCTGTAAGAGTTTCAGCATTGTCAAGTGTATTCCTGAGAGAGGCTTTATTCTCGTTTAGAACAGAATTGGCATTATCGACAAGCAATCTCGCTTCGGCAACTGAATACTTGAGGTCTTCCATAAACTGACCGTCTCTCAAAAGCCCGGTAGCGGAAACAGCAATAGTATCAAGCCTTAAAATAAGGTTTTTCGCATCGCCGCTTATACTTCCAACCTCTGCGATCAAAGTACCGAGATCAGCAGTAGCTTTACCTCTTATAATCTGATCCCTGGAAAGTTGTTCTTCACTGTCACCCGGTAGTATTTCAAGTTTTTTACCGCCTGTTATCTCCAGCATGGTTATTCGGGCTGAAGCATTACTGGATATATTGGATATATCATCAATAATTGCTACTACTTTAACAGAGTCTCCGTATAGATCAACGGATTGAACGGACCCCTTGGTAACCCCTTTGTAAGTAACCGGGTTTGAAGGTTTTATACCACCTGACGACGGAAAAATAAAAGTTACTTCGTTCTCCCCGTTGGAAACTGCGGAAAAAAGACCTTCGCCCCATACTATACCGCCAATAAGCAGTATTATTGCCGTAATTGTTACTAATCCAACTTGTAATTCTTGTCTGCGCGTACCGTGCATATAAATAAAAAGCCCTAATAGTGATAGGGCTTTGAACGTTCCAGTATGTTTTTAGTTGTATATTTCAGGTATGATATAAAAGCTAATATCAGTAGTGAACGCCGTTGGATTCAGCATATCCATCTGAATCGCTATAATTGCCGTTTACCGATCCAATTTGCGAATGCTGATCAGGTGATTCGCCGTTTGCGTTGTAATGTCTCTTTGTATCAAGAATAAGCATATTATCGGCCAATACTTCAGTAACGAATTTTTTATTGCCTTGCCTATCTTCAATATTTCGATTTTTTAGGGAACCTTCGATGAAGATTCTGGAACCTTTAGTTATCATCTTATCGATAACCTCGGCTAATCCACGCCATGCCACTACGTTGTGCCAATCGGTGTTCTCTCTTAATCTTCCATCCTTATCTTTCCAGGTCTCCGAGGTGGCGAGTACTAAAGTAACTACTGGTATTCCACTCGGGGTATGCTTTAATTCTGGATTAGTGCCTACATTTCCTATAAGCATTACTTTATTCAAAGTACGTGACATAATTCAGATCTCTCTTTTCTAACCGTATTCCTTAATCCTCTTATACAAGATAGCACAAAAACAAATAATAGCCAAACAGTTTTAGAAGTATTTGTTTGGCTATGGACGGTTGAAAGTATATTTACAAGTGAAATCTATATTTGATCAATTGGTTTCGTCAACGTTATCGGAAATAATTCTATCTAATTTAGAAGCCAAAGTATTTAAAACCTCAGGTCTATCATAAAAACCATTGGCGATCTTTTCTCTAATACCGGCAAATTTAAGAGCTTCACCTGATATATCGATACTATCGGCAGGCTCCGCAAGCTTTTGATTATTAGAGGAAGTCTTCTGCTGTAAATCTTTTTTATTTACCTGCGCAGTCCCCGATTGGAAAACCTGATTAATTCTATTATTTGATATTTTCATATTTATACATTCCTTGAATATACTAAGAGCGATCTGCTATTGGCAGAATCCTGAATCTTGGATTTTACTCTTTCCAGTTCAGAAGAAAGCTTTTCAGCTATTCTTTTATCGTGTTCAATAAGCGGCTTTAACTTTTTCTGCCATTTATCAATATCGGAACTGATTACTCCATCGCCGTTTCTATCAGATTCTATTAGCTTAGAAGCCCTATCGAAGTAAGGTTTTCTGCTTTTGTAAAGCTCTAATATCTTTACCGATGTACTGTCGTCAAATTCCTTACTATCCAGCAATATTTCAATTTCTTTTCCTATTGCGTGGATACTACGGAATGTATCGGTAATTTCATGTTCAAACTTTAGCATCTGCTAAACTGCCGTTACTCTGCTGGGACAAAATCCGAGCTATTTTAAGTGAAATCTCTGGGGGGAACTGCTTTACTACCTCTCTAGTATCCCCGTTAACGAGCCTCATAATCATTTGTTCGGTCTCGGTATCCTTAGAAAACTCTAGGGACAGATTGGGATCATCTACATATTGAGAAAGCTCTTCAGCGAAATTTTGCAAACTTCCGGACACATCCTGGCTACTTTGATCTTCGAAGCGTACACTTGTTTGTGTTTCTGCAGCAGCCTCGGAACCGCCGCTATAAGATTCTCTGTTCGAGCCTTTTAGCAGATCATCGCCACTGCTGAGCAGGGTTGAGATATTTGAGATAGAGTTTACCATAACAGCTTACCTTTTTAGTTATTCTTCAAGGAAATCTTGAAGATGTTATTGAGCTGCCAATCCTTGGTTGAAAGCACCAAATGCGCTTGTCTGTCCTTGTTGCTCGAATAACGCCTCGAGCAGGCTAGTATATTGTTTTCTCAAAGATTCGGACTGTCTGTCCAGCCTTCTTTCCAGCTGTTCTATCCGATCATCCTGTGCGTCTATCTGATCACTTAATGAAAGACTTCTCTGGGTTATCAGCCCGTCCTCGCCTTTTAGGGTATCCACTGCGTTTTGCATTTTTGATATGATACCATCTTCGGAACTGAATAGGTTCGCTACAAACTGCGCGTTCTCTTCTAGAAGATCAACCAGTTTTTCCCTGTCGGTAATTCTGAGCAAGCCTCTGTTATCGGCTTCTATTCCTAGATTGGCCAGATATTCCGGTCCGCCATCGTCCTGTGTGGTCACCCTATCTGCCACGATAAAACGCATTCTCTGATACAAGCTACTTATAGCTGGGTCGCCTCGCCGCATATCCCTACCCTCGTTCGAGGTAAGGAAATTCATCACATCATTATATCTACCCAAAAAGGGTTCGATCATATCTTCGACTGCGGTATCGTTTACATCAGTTGTAAGCAAAACCTCTGAGTCAGTTTCTTCCTGGGGCTTGATTAGCTGGAAAGCCACGCCTTCCAGAGCGTCGTCTATAGTATTTGAGCCTCTTGTAACCCCTATACCGTTTATTTCTGCTCTTGAGTTCAGGTCGGCTACATCGCTTACCTTGAATCCCGCGGTACTGTCAGTATTTAAGGCTCTGGAATCTCCACTACCGAGAGCTGCTGAGTCGAGTCCGAAAGCCGCGAGAAGCGGGGAGTCAACAAAAGATACGGCATTATCGCTACCTGTTATCTGTGAGCGGATAGTAAGCCGAGCGGTGGTCGTAGTGTCCCGAACGACACCCACATTGAACTGAAGGTCGTCATTATCATTTATAGCTGTAGCAAGCTTGTTCATAGCCTGTAGATTCGTTTCACTGCCGTCAAGCTCGACATCTACCGATACGTTTTCGCCTTCTGATCCTCTCATAGACACAGTAAAAGTGCCTGTCAAACCCAAGACTTCCTCGCTCTGCATCCTATCGGAGATCAGAATATCCGAAGTAGCGAGTCTTTCTACTTTTACGGTATTAACACCCCGGAGTGCGGTAGCCGAAGCAGTTGCGGTAACGTAGTTATCATCGCTGGAATCTACTTTCTTTGCCGCGAAATCATCGGATATGTCATCACCTGAGAGATTATCCAATTGGGTTATAAATGAGTTCAACCTATTGTTGAGTTGGTTGAAATAGGTCTGCTGCCGAGTAAGCTGTTGCTTTCGGTTTTGCAGATTATCAACTTGGGGCTGTTGTGTCTGCCTGAAGGCGTTCACTAGCTGATCAAGTTGGGTATCTCCCCCAGTATTTACTCCTAATAGATTGGCCATGGCCTTTTATACTACCGTTTATTTTTTGCTACCTGTTATTTCAAAATAACCTGTCGTGCTATTTTTTCCAAAGGCAAAACAAGACTTGATTAGTCTAGTTCAAAAGCCTCTGCCCAAGTATCACGCAGTTCTTTGATTATATGCAGAGCTTCGTCAAATTTTTTCTGAAAGATACACCGCTGACAATATTCATATAACCTATAGAGCCTTGTAGAAGTTTCCTCGTATTCGAAATTGAGCGAACCCATAAGTTCTATAAGAACCTTGCTCATTTTCTGAACATCTTTACGCTTGCAGCTAACGATGAATAGATCATACATTTTAAGAATGATCTTTTCCTTGCTCCAAGACATTACTTCTTGTTCAACATACGAAGGTATTTTTTTACTGCCCCCGCCGGTCCCGCCGCCATAAGCTTTGGAAGCCGCAAGTCTCTGCGCCTGACTTGTCATTTGCTTGTATCCTAATATTAATAAAGGGGAGAAATAGACAAGCTATATACTCCCCCTGTTTAAGATTCCTGTCATTACGGCCAGTTATCTCTCAACATCAGATCTACTGCTTATTTCAGGATTATCTGAATAACTGTAGATACTGCTGAGGTATCTGATTGGCCTGTGCCAAAGATATAGTCGATGCCTGCTGTAGGAACTGCGACTTAACTAAGCCGAGCTGTTCAACAGCAACGTCAGCATCTTCAATCCTTGAGATAGCCGCACTGTAGTTGGTTATCTGTGAATTCAGAAGGTCTCTTTGTGAATCAAGCCTTACTTGGATACCACCAAGATAAGATGCTACTTTGTTCACATTATTAAGAGCCTCTGAAAGCGAGAACAATGTGTTCGAAACTTCTTCCGAACCGAATATGCCGAGGTCTTCCGCCGAAACATCATTCAGTTGATCCAAGTTAAGATTGGTAACGCCCGCAAAGTTGGTTGCTACCGCACCCGCTCCGTTTGCATTCGTTGCCGCATTAGTTGCGTTCAAGTCGAAATCACGACTCGCAACGTTGAAATCAACATTATCACTGTTAAGGTCAATCTCTATTTCCAGCTGACGGTTATTAGCATAATAGCCAACAGTCCAGTCGCCTGAATAAGAACCTTGCAGAAGCTGTTCACCACCGAATACAGTTGAGTCCGTGATAAACTGAATCTGCTCTGCCAACCTGAAAGCACCTTTGGCAAGTGCTACTTTTTCATCTGTGCCCAATGCACCTGATGATGCTATCGCAGCTGATTCCTTGATATCTATGAGCAAGCCATTGATATTGTCAAGGGCATCCTGAGTGATAGCCGTTACATTTTTTGCGTCACCAACTGAATTGAGCGATGCCCTTAGAGCACTGTTCCTGGCTTGTAATGAACGGGATGTGATATATCCTGATACATCATCGGCGGCAGAGTTGATCCTCTTACCAGTCGATAGCCTTAGTTGATGATTAGCGATAGCGTCTGCAGATTGCATGAGAGAATTATACGCGTTCATCGCCGGGATGTTGGTGCGTATCCTCCCCCCTCCAGAAATAGCAGTTGCCATAATAAACCTCCGTGTAGAAAGAATTAACTGTTATGGGCGTCCTGCCGTTTTCTTTATTAGTTTCCTATCTAAAGCATCTTATCGTCAACACTTTGGGATACTTTAGAAAAATTTTTTGTTTTTTTTACTTACCAGTTAGGCCGTATCTCAGAGGGCCTTGAGATATACTCTTCACGCCTACTATTCCTTAGCGGCAGAAGCTCGATACCGGTTACCGATAGTTCAGAACCTGGCGAATCAAACTTAAGAATGGTATTGTCTGTAGCAAGTGTAAAATTACTCAGCTGCGATACAGTGTCCCTATCTATTACCAGAGTACTCACACTGCCGTCTTCTATCATCCTTATTCTAAGATATTGATCTGTATCGGTACTGTATTCTGAGTTTTCAGAAACGACTTTACCGGCGCTAATAACCTTCAGCCCGTTATTGCTAAAGATATATTCTATTTCGTCATCTATCTTTTCATACCTAGAGCCGCGTTTGGTAATGGAAAGATTTGAACCTTTAGGCATTTTGACTGTCAGATCATTTATATGCTGGGTTTCTCCGGGCAATACAAGCGCTACTTCGGCTTTTGGTTTCATGGTAAAAGCATTATCACCAAAAGGGTCTATCAACCTATAATCGGAAATAGCATATAAGATGCCTGTCGGCCTATATTGAGATGATCCGATGTCCAAAGAATTATAAGTATCGCTACGGCTTCTGTCCATTAGCCTATATTCTTCCCAGTAATCCGAGGTGCAGGAAGCAAGAGTAGCGGAAATCAATATACAGAATAGAGCTTTTATCATTGATGTAAGATATAAAAAATCTATTTTAAATCAGTTTGTCAATTTTCAAAAAATAAAGTTTCCGATAGAGAATATTTCATTAATTCTCTAATAACCTAGTGATTTTCTTTACTTCCTGAGCTCGATCTTTAGGGCAAATCAGTAGAGCGTCCCCTGTATCGATGACTATCATATTATCTACGCCTATAAGCGCGACCTTTTTGTCTTGAGATTTTGATATGATATTATCTTTACTATCGATCAGTATGGTACCGGCATCGCCAATTACTGTATTAGAGTTTATATCTTTATCATTTAGCTCGCTTAAGATATCTAGTGAACCTGCATCTTTCCACTCGAATGTTGATGGCTTTAAAGCCACATTATCACTTTTTTCCATCAAAGCGTAATCGATAGAAATAGCTTCGAGACCGCAAAAAGCATTTTCCAAGATATCGCTTTGGTTGGTATCAATGGCAGTGGTCATTGCATCAATCGCTATTTCAGCCCCTGGATAGTGCTCATTCATTTCTGTGATTAGTCTGTCCATGCGCCAGCAGAACATTCCCGAGTTCCAGTAATAGCTGCCTTCATCAATGTATGCTTTGGCTGTATTTCGATCAGGTTTTTCCACGAATCTGTCACTTTTCAAAATATCATTACTAAGCTTATCGCTTGTTTTGATATAACCGAAACCGGTAGCTGGGTAGGTTGGCACTATCCCAATGGTCAACAGAGAATTTCCTTTACTTGCTTCCGCGATACAAGCTTTTAAGTCATCTGCAAAATTATTCAATGGAGATATAATATGATCCGCCGTCAGAACAGACATAGTTATCTGATCGCTAGGTAGATGATACCGAGTTTTGATAAATGATGCTGCAAAAGCTAGACAGGGAGCAGTATTTCTTTTTGCGGGTTCGGCAATTATATTAATAGCCTGATAATCTTTCAGATCTTCTTCGATCTGCCCCAAAAGAAAAGAGGATGTGATAACGTATATATTCTCTGCTTCAAAAACAGCTAGCGCCCTTTCGATGCTTTCCTGCATTAATGACTTGCCGCTTTGCGTCAGTTTAAGTAACTGCTTGGGCCTATCTTTTCTACCCAGTGGCCAAAAACGTTCGCCAGTACCACCGGCCATTATCACTGCTGTATCTGTCATAAATCATCTCAGAGAATTGAATTGAATGTATCTATATCCGGCCTCATACTCGGCGGCGTTATCTCATAGATCCTTTGAAGCACTGCAGGCGATACAGTTCCGCCACGTTCCCTTATCTTATCCACACACCAAAGTGCTCTTCTGAAATCCGGGAAGAACTCCACATAATAAACAAGGAATTTCTCATAAGGTTTGATATAGTTAGGATTCAGTTGACCTGAAATATCCCATGCTTCAAGGGCTATATTCTCGTCATCTTCAAAAACCTTCACACCGTAGTTGAGAAATTCTATCGCGAGGTAATCTACGACATATCCTTGCTCGATAACCTCTTTCGCCCAATCGGCGGCCTGCCTGAAATCATTATCTTTAAGAGAACTTACCGAGTAAAGCGCCATCGCTTCTTTATCAGCTGGGAAGTAAGATAAGGTCTGCCCAAGAACTTCCTGAGCTTTTTCGTAGTTTGTAAGCGATATTTCGATATTGGCGATAGCTAAGGAAACATCCTTATCGGAATATCCTTCCTTTTCGATAAACTCATAAAGATACTGCTGGGCTTTAACCAGGTCGCCGGCACCCACGTGATACATGCCCCTCATCTTTATGTTTCTGGGGTTTTGTGGTGACAGCTTCTGTGATTTATTTATTAATTCCAGCGGTTCAACATAATCGCCCTCTTCCATTCTGGCCCGTGCCCGATCCAGATAATACTCAGACAGGTAATCATCTCCAATACCAAGAAAAGAAAGATAGTTCTCTTGGTCTTTCAGAGAATCTTTCCCTACAAATATCACAGCTATCGATAACAATGACAAAACAGCAGCCAATACATACGCGTTCTTACCATTTAGTTTAATTGCGAAAAGCAGTGACAATATCAGACTTATCCCAATTGGAATAACCTGGCTAAATAGTATATCAATATCGATAAGTTCGATACTTTTTATAAGGTTGAAACTATTATAGAAGAAAGCAAAAAGTCCGCTACAGCATAATAAAAAAATTACCTTACCACTAAGGGTTGAGTCCTTCAGCTGGGTTCTACCAAAAATGCCGTAAAGGAGTTTTCGTTCAATATTATCTTCCTTACTTGAATCAGATAGTATCCAATATCTAACAGCTAAAAACAGAATAAGGGCGAATACAGCCATTCCGATAGCCAAGGAAAGGGCTGAACCGCCTGCTATGTCAGCAGAATCCGATAATGGTAGTAATGCATACATTAATGATGAAACAGAAGCGGAAAGTCCGTTTGTGTTTAACTCGGGTAATGCTACGTCAGACAATAATCTGGCGACAAAATACAGTATTACCGGTAGAATTGAGGCTATAATAATAGGTTTAGGCTTTACCTCGCTATCACGGTCTTTGTGGAGAAGAGTAATACTTGCTATACCCAAGCCTAAGCCTACTAATGGCGGGAATGACATAACACCAATAAAAAGACCCAAGCACAAAGCCAGATGCCATATACCTTTTCGCGTTTCTATGGCCTGCACAAATGAAAAAATGCTTAATAGCATCCAAAAAGAGCCAATAAGCCAAGGTCTGATTTCAAGTATTGGAATAGAAAGCATTGCTGCTGGATAAAGCAGTATCGGCAAACCGAACAGCAATAGCCCCCATGAGCTATAACCGAGCGAGAACGCTATAAAAACCGCTACTATTGAGCTACCAAGCAGGAAAAGCAGATTATGAATGCTTACACCGGTCAGAAATTTTGATTCTGTGCCACCAAAGATATCACCGAATAAGATATCTGAATTCAATGATAATGTCGATATAGGAGCAAAGACTTCTGTATTAGGATAGGACGTATCTAGAAAGTTACCTTTCTCGAGCTCAGTTTCCAGTGTTTCAGCAGCATCAATTGAGACTGCATCACCCGGCAGGTATATGGTCTCATCGGGTAATATGAAAAAGTATAGCAGAAAGGCTACAATACCCAGAATAGCTATAGCTTTTATTAAGTCTAACCCAGCGTTGTTATTTGTGTCTGTATTGATGATTTTTGAATATTGATAAATTAGCCTAATACACCTAGGCTAGGAACTTCTTTCTATCTTTGCAAGAAGCCGATAAGGAATTTACCAAATAGAGATTAGAAGTAAAAAATGGGCAGAAGCCGAAAGAAAATGCCAGCTCCGATTGAGCTGAAAATTGACAGTATAGGATTTGAAGGAGTTTCGGTAGCGAGAAGCGATGAAAAAGTATATTTTGTAGATGACGGTATACCTGGGGATAAGGTATTAGCACAGGTATATAAAAAACGTAAAAGGCACGCCCATGCTCGCATATTAGAGATTATCGAACCTTCCGAAGATAGACAAGAACCTAAATGCCAGCATTTTTGGGAATGTGGCGGCTGCAGGTGGCAGCACCTTCCTTATACCGAGCAATTGAAATGGAAACAGAAGAACGTTGTAGATGCGATGGAGAGGATCGGGCATCTAAAAAACCTAGATTACTCCCCCATTATCCCATCACCGCTGGAGTACCACTATCGCAATAAAATGGAGTTTTCTTTTTCCTCGATGAGATGGCTTTCACAAGAAGAGATAAACACAGGAGAGGATATTGAGGACCAAGGGTTTGCATTAGGTCTCCACGCAGCTGGGAATTTCGCAAAAGCTATAGATGTAAAATTCTGCCATATCCAGCCAGGGATCGGAAATCCGATATTGGATGCGGTACGCTCCCGAGCCAAAGAACTAGAGTTAACTGCCCACAATGCTTATGAAAACACAGGTTTTCTGAGAAACTTGGTTATACGCACCGGCACAGAAGAAAATGAAGTAATGGTTATCCTTATTACCAGGTCACCTGAAAGTGATGAGGAAAAAGAATTTGGCTCTAATTTCTGGAAGCTACTACCCGACGGCTATCACTACGAAGCTATTCACGCTATTAACGATACTCCAAACCCCAGAAAAATAGATTCCTTTGAGCTACTGAATGGCAAAGGATTTATTAAAAGCGATATACTGGGTATTGAATTTAGAGTATCGCCATTCACATTCTTCCAGACCAATACATCTCAACTTGATAGGTTTTTGGGGTCGGCGATAGAAGAAGCCAAGATAACAAAAGATGATTTAGTATGGGACTTATATTGCGGTACAGGTTCGCTTACATTGCCAGCCGCAAAGCTTGCAAAACATATCATCGGGATAGAACTGGTAGAAGAATCAATAGAATTCGCGAGGGAAAACGCTGCACTTAACGATATTGATAATACCACCTTCCACGCTACCGATCTACATACCAAACGCTTACCTGAACTTTTCGAAAAGCTGGAGCGACCTGATATAATCATAACTGATCCGCCGCGTGCTGGAATGCATGCCAATATGGTACAGCATATCTTAGAAGTATCACCTAAAAGAATCGTTTACGTATCTTGCAACCCAGCAACACAAGCCAGAGATATGGCTCTTATGGCAGATGATTATAAGATCACGAAAGTAATACCAGTTGATCTTTTCCCACATACATACCATATAGAGAGTATAGCAGTAATGGAAAAAATAGAAAAACCTATGCTAGCAAATGCAAGCTACAAAGGTGGTTATGCAATTGAACTTGAGTTTGCAAACGGTGAAAACAAAGTAATCGATATGCAGAGACTACTGGACCGCGCTCCGTTTGAAGAATTGGTAGTAAAAGATAAATTCTCTGATTTTATAAGCCATCCTAATGGCATTACTTGGGCTAATGGTGCCGAGATAGATACAATGAGCTTATATGAGCTATCGGATGATATTGATGATGAGGCAAGCTAATTAGATAACAGAATCAAAATCAATCCGTTAAATTTTAGAATGAAGGAGAAAAAAATATGCAGATACTTTTAGAGATAAAGGATGATAAGTCCGACTTTATAATAGAACTACTCAGTAATTTCGATAATGTGAGAGCTGAAATACTCACCAACGGCACACATGATAATGATGCAGTAGTGCTTTCAGGTGGTGATACAGAAGATGAAGAAAATATTATCCCTCAGCAGCGCCGCAAAAATACCGAAGAATTCCTAGAGGGCTTCCGCGAGTCTCTCCGCGAACTCAAAGCCTGGAAGCAAGGTAAGGTGGAGTATAGGCCTGCGAGAGAGGTTTTGGATGAATTATGAAGTAGTTCTTTCACATAGATTTAAGAGAGATTTCAAAAAATTAAAAAGAAAATACAAGTCAATAAAGACCGATGTGACTAAAGCAATAGATTTAGTAGAAGACAACCCAGAAGTGGGTGTATCATTAGGTAATGGTTTACACAAATTAAGAATAAGTATCTCTTCTAAAACCTCAGGAAATCCGGCGGAGGAAGAATAGTATATTATTTTAGATCTAATAATGGAACGATATTGTTTCTAACTATCTATGATAAGTCTAATCTTGGTAGTATCTACAAAGAAAAGCTGATTAAAATGCTTAAAGATGAATTAAGCTTTTAAACAACTCCCAACCCCCTAAATATCTCTGCCGCTTACATAGCCGCTTGCCCATGCCCATTGAAAATTATACCCGCCTAGCCAACCCGTTACATCCACTACTTCGCCTATAAAGTAAAGCCCTGGGCAGTGCTTGGATTCCATAGTTCTCTGGTTTAGCTCTCTGGTATCTACGCCCCCGATAGTAACTTCGGCTTTAGGGTAGCCTTCGGTGCCGTTTGGGGTGATCTCGTACTCATTCAAATGGCGAAGCAGATTTGCTTTTGCCGACTTTTTCAACTGGCTCATTTGCCCTTGGGCTTCTGATAGCTCGGCTATATGTTCAGCTAGCCTCATCGGAATTTTATCCGCGAGAATATTTTTTACTTCTTTGTTGGATGATTTATACTGATCCAGATAGTCTTCCCAATTTATATCGGGCTCTATATTAATATTGAATTTGCCGTTGTTATTTAAATAACTTGAAATCTGAAGTATCGCTGGCCCGCTGAACCCCCTATGTGTAATAAGAGTTGCTTCCTTGAATGAGATATCCCTTTTGCGGCCTTTGGCTTCCAGTTTTGTTTCGGTTCGGGAATCGAATGATACTCCGCTCATAGCTTCTAACTTGCTTAGTTCAGCCTGATCTACAGTAACGGGAACAAGGCCTGGCCGCGTATCAATAATATTATGCCCAAACTGCTTTGCTATTCTGTATCCCAAATCGCTAGCCCCTTTTTTGGGGAATGACAGGCCGCCACATGCAACGATACACTTGCCACCGAGAAACTCTTCAGAATCAGTTTTTACAGTAAATTCCTCGTTTTTGTTTGAGACTGATTTGACTGTGATCCCAGTCCTGATCTCTACATCGGCATCATCGCATTCCTTTAGCAGCATAGAAACTATCTCTCTGCTTGATTTGCGGCAGAATAGCTGGCCAAGTGTTTTTTCGTAATAATCAATACCGTGCCGCTCAACCATCACTATAAAATCAGATGGCGTGTACTCTGAGAACGCAGATTTGATAAAATGCGGATTCGATGAGATATAGTTCTCAGGGGCGGCGTTCATATTTGTGAAGTTACACCTTCCCCCACCACTTATAAGTATCTTTTGCCCTACTTTGCGGTTGTGTTCTAGCAAAAGCACTCTTCGGCCGTTTTTGCCCGCTTCTATAGCGGCCATAAGCCCCGCTGCCCCCGCTCCTATAATTATTACATCGTACTTCATATGTTCCTTAAAGTTTGAACTTTTGCTTATACGTTTACGTTTCTAATATTATTTGGATAAATATGTAGGGGATATTGTGAACACTGTAAGCATTACGATCGAGTCCGTTCCTGAAAACAAACTACAATCAATCAAGTCATTCCTTCAGACCCTTGACCTCGATTTCAAGCTTAGCGATGACAATGAGTATCAATACTCTGAAGAGTTTGTTGAGGGAATACTGAAGGCAAAGGATGACTTAGATAAGGGTAAAGGAACTGTCTATACATTAGATGAGTTGCGCAAATATGCAGATTAAATTTTCGCCAGACGCTAACGATGACTTTGCATTTTTTGCTTCAACCGGACAAAAGCAAATTATAAAAAAAATCCTCGCTTTACTAGAAAGCATCCAAAATAGCCCTTATGATAGAATAGGTAAACCTGAACCGTTGAAATATGCTTTGTCTGGTATGTGGTCTAGAAGAATCAATTCTGAACATAGGCTAGTATACCGTATATATAATAATCATATCGAGGTCATGCGACTTAGAGGTCATTATAAATAGAGTTAGTAGAGAAATATAATTTACAGGCTAATATTGGTTCTAATTGATATCTCTATTTTATTAAATAGCTAAACTTTTTGCCCGCTTCTATAGCGGCCATAAGCCCCGCTGCCCCCGCTCCTATAATTATATCGTACTTGCTGTTAGGCATAAACTATTTTTACAATCCCGGTCTTTGAACAATATGCCATTGATGTACGTTATTTAAGTAAGAATGTAAGGATCAGTACAACAAAGATTAAGATATTATGGAAGAGTTAAGATATTATGATAGTTAAGTTCTCTTCTGATGCTCGTAAAGAATTTGATATAATCATTAAATCAAATAACAATAAAATGATAAACCGTAAAATATCATTAGTTGAGAGCATCGAAACCAATCCTTACTCTGGTATAAGTAAACCGGAACCGCTTAAATATTAATATAGCGGGTACTGGTCTCGTAGAAACGACAAGACCAATTATCTGGTTTATATGGTTCAAGGTAATACTGTAAATATTTACTCTCTGTTAGGGCACTATGAATAAAGCATTATATAAGATTTTTTCTCTTAAAATATTTTTTTTGATCTCAACGCTTTCAGTCTTTTCCAGCTCTATGCTGGTTCCGATGGATCTGAAGCAAACAGACCACCTGAAAAGTTATGGTTATATCTATTGGGTTTTGGGGCAGAATACAAAAGTGGACTGGCTCCTGAATTATCGCGGTGGATCATTTCTGCATCCCTTCAATGAGAATCTAGCTACTGAATGCCGAGTTCGAGGTATAGATTTTGAACTTATCAGTGACGGGGAAGCAGAAGCGATACGTGCCGAGGTAAGATCTGAAGGTGTGAATCAAGATGTTGTAGAACTAGAAAAGCAACCAAGGATCGGGGTTTATGCTCCCCCCGGAAGCCAGCCGTGGGATGACGCCGTTCGCATAGCGCTTGAATATGCCGAAGTAGATCACGATCTGATATGGGATAAGAAAGTACTTGAAGGAGAGCTTAAAAACTATGACTGGGTTCACCTTCACCACGAAGATTTTACTGGTCAGTACGGTAAGTTTTACGCAAACTACCGGAATGCTCCATGGTATATCGAACAGGTTACCAGAAACGAGAGCTTAGCAATGGAAATGGGATTCAGCAAAGTATCAGAGATGAAAAAGGCTGTAGTGATGCGTCTGAGAGAATTCATCGCGGGTGGTGGGTTTATGTTCGCTATGTGTTCAGGTACAGATACCTATGATATAGCTTTAGCGGCGATGGATATTGATATAGCGGCTGAGATGTATGATGGCGATGCCGCTGACCCGCTAATGAACAACAAACTGAACTTCAACAATACATTCGCTTTCGAAGATTTTCAGATTATAACCGACCCGTATCAATACGAGTATTCCACTATTGATGTGGATCCGAGAACCTTTACCGATCCCAGCAGCGATTACTTCACGCTTTTTGAGTTCTCCGCAAAATACGATCCAGTGCCTACCATGCTAACGCAATGCCATGTTAACCTTGTGCAAGGCTTTATGGGGCAGACAACAGCTTTCAGAAAAGAGTTTATCAAGCCCAGCGTGACCATACTTGGCGAGCGTGAGGGTACAGACCAGGTTAGGTATATACATGGCACCTTCGGCCGTGGTACCTGGACATGGTATGCCGGCCACGACCCTGAAGATTACCGCCATGCTGTCGGCGATCCAGAAACGGATCTCAGCCTTCACAAAAGATCACCCGGCTACAGGTTAATCCTTAACAACGTACTTTTTCCAGCCGCAAAAAAGAAGAAACAGAAGACTTAACGTGATAGTCTACTATAAAACTCTTCCATTACTTTTCTGAATTCTGGCTTTTGAGTAATCATGAAGGGGTGTTTGCCATAATCGTAATAGATTTCTTCGCATTTAGGTATTTCTGAAGATACCTCTTTCATTTTATACACCATATCTGGTATCAGTTCATCCTCATAGCTTCCCACGCACAATACCGGGAAATCAATCTTACTCAAATCACCGTGTATAGTTTCTAGCGGGGTATGCCCTACCCTCCGCATCAAGTCGATATCCTGATCGACCACCTTACTCCAGTCCTCACCGTTCATAGCTTTCCAAAATGCAGTGGATAATACTTTATCCTTTGCTCTGGTTCTTCTTTTTGCTATAGTATCGGCTTCCTCCTTTGATAAGCCGTGCCCCATAAAGCTATCTGCGATTAGTGTTTTGATTCTTTTTGGATAGTGTGTCGCAAGATTGAGCCCGGTAAGTGCACCGCCGCTTGTGCCTACGATATCTACCGAATCAATGCCGATATGTTCTAAAAGCGTATCGACCGCATGCGAGTTATAAAGCCAGTAATCATCTCGGAAAATCGGCACTCTATCTGATTGGCCTAGCCCCGGATAGTCCATTACAATTACTTTTCTGCCCTTGCCGGCCCAGTAGTCGATTTCAGATGCGAACATCTTACTGGAAACTGAATTGCCATGCAGCATAAGGAGAGGCTCGCCCTCACCTTTGATATCATAAAAAACATTAAGGTCATCGAATTGGAAATGAGGCATTGCGGGAATTCATTTGATTGATTATATCTGAAAGGTTGAAGTACAACTGAGCATATAAACGAAAATCCGGGCCTATATTATAATCGACTAAATCTGGATTGGAAGAACCAATATCTTCAAAATCCAGATCATCATAGCTAACTTGAAATCCGTAAATAAATGTTGTATTCCAGGGGCCGTTAGTCTCTAAGCCGAGGTCAGCGATATAGCTAAAGCCTTGCATTTCAAATTCATCGTTGAACTGAGAACTCTCACTATTTATATTTTCGCCACTCCCCGTCATATAACCTAAACCAATCCCAATCCGTGGGGTGATGTAGCCGAGCACTGCCCTATCAAACCTATAAAAAACCAAAGCCGAAGTATAGAGCGAAAACATCTCATACTCTATATTATCTGTATAATCGTTATTGGATTCGAAAACAAAGGCATTAGCAAGCTGAAGCGCTATTCTGCTATTGAAAAGATACTCTATATTAACGGTAGGTCCCAACCCAAGATCGCCATCAAAAGTTGAAAGCAATCCAGCCCCTAATCTCAAGCCTTCTTGAAATTCATCATATCGGGAATTATCTATAAGCCCTGCAACTTCCTCTCTGCCGGTTTCTTTATCAACAATCGCAATACCTGTGATAATTGACGGGGCCAATACCCCTACATCCCTCAGAACTCGAAGATAAATATCTTCTGCCGTTGGGTTTATATCGAATGTTCTATTAACATCACCCGATACGGTTACCCTTTGAGTGTCGTATCCTTCCCAATTATGGACATACTTGTAATTAGGTTGTAGCTCAAACTTCTCCCCCCCGTTTATACTGATGTATATAGTACCCGTATTCAAAAAGGAAGGATTATATATAATTATATCCGCTTTGATAAATAGCGGCATCAATAACGGCAAAAGGAAAAGAAGAAATCTACTCATATATCATCCATATAATAGGCGTTGTATATCCCAAGGTCAAAAATACATTTTAATATAAAAAAAAGCACTACCAAATAGAAATGGTAGTGCTTAATACTATACCCTTATCAGGACTTTTATCCTTAAAGCGAGATTATACCGTAGGTAGCTTTTCAGGCACGTTCGTAAGCCTTTCAGCTCCGTTCACAGTAACATGGATATTGTCCTCGATACGCATTCCCCATTTACCAGGGTGATATACTCCGGGCTCGATCGCTAATACCGAACAGTCAGGGATGTTCTCATCTTGTCTTCTTGAGGATATTATCGGTCTTTCGTGTGCCGATAGCCCGATACCGTGACCTAACGAGTGCTTGAAGTATCCATCTAACTTATCTTTGGCAAGCACTTCTCTTGCTTTTTCATCCAGCAATGATGCTTTCATGAAAGGCCGTACCATTTCAATGGCCGCGGACTGAGCAGCGTATAACGCATCATAAGCCGTTGTCATCTCTTTGGTGGGTTTGCCGTAGCACACGGTTCTGGTAATATCAGAACCGAAACCGTTGACTCTGCATCCGAAATCAAAAAGCACCAACTCGTTTTTCTTGATTTTCTTTTCTCTGCTAGGCTTGCCGTGCGGCAGTGATGTATTGGCACCTGATAATACTATGATCGGGAAAGGCTCACCTTCCGAGCCCTCTAAGCGGGAAATATAAGCTACTTCCGCCGCAAGATCTGCTTCTGTGATCCCTGATTTAATTTTCTTGACAGCCCTTTCATATACCCTTTCGGCCATATCACATGCTTCTTTAATAGAAGCTAACTCAACCTTATCCTTAGGTACCATGTACAGATCGATAGTACTTTCGGTAGGCTTGAACTTTATCGGCCTTATGATATTTCTCGTTTCTACAGCTACCGCGTAAGGCATTTTATCAGCTTCGAAAAGCATCGATTTAACTCCTTCAAGCAGACTGTTATCTTTCATGTACTGCCAGAAATCACGAGTTATATGTGTCTGAAGATTAGGAAGGTCATATAAATCCTCTGAAAGCTGCTCTTCGTATCTGTCATCGGTAACGAAGTGCATTTTATCAGGGAACACTACCAATGTGGCGGCGGAACCTGAAAAGCCAGTCAGATATCGGATATTTTTGATATCAGATATAACGATAGCTTCGGTTTTCGAATCTTCGAGTATGAAATTTATCCTTGCGAGTCTTTCTTTTATGAAAGAAGGTGTAGATTTTTTCTCAGACATATAATTCTAATAAGATTAATGGTACGTGATTATTTCTGGTAGTAGTTAGGGGCTTCTTTTGTTATCGATATATCATGGGGGTGGGATTCCCTTAGCCCTGCCGCCGTCATCTGAACAAAGCGAGCGTCTTTCTGTAGTTTCTTGATTGTCGAACAGCCGCAGTAACCCATAGCCGCTCTCATTCCGCCTGTCAGCTGGTAAACAGTTTCGAATACTTTCCCTTTGAAAGGCACACGGCCTTCGATACCTTCGGGTACATATTTAGCTATTTCCGATTCCATATCCTGGAAATACCTATCTGCTGACCCTTCGGCCATAGCACCGAGAGAGCCCATACCCCGATAAACTTTGTATGGCCTGCCCTCGAATATTACTCTCTCGCCAGGTGATTCTCTGTGTCCGGCGAACATTCCGCCGATCATTACAGATGAAGCGCCCGCAGCAATAGCCTTAGGTATATCCCCCGTCTGTTTTATGCCGCCGTCCGCGATAACCGGTATATTCTTTTTCGATGCATAGCTAACTGCGTTCATTATAGCTGTTAGCTGAGGTGCACCAACACCGGCCACGATTCTGGTAGTACAGATCGAACCAGGGCCAATCCCTACTTTCAAGCCGTCAGCACCAGCTTCGATAAGAGCCTCAGCGGCTTCAGCCGTTGCGATATTTCCTGCTATTACCTGCAGATCTTTGTGTCTCTTCTTAGCTTCTCTTACAGTATCTATAACAGATTTGGTATGCCCGTGAGCTGTATCAACGAATACGGCATCAACCGCCACTTCCATTAATGCGTCTATACGATCTTGGGTGTCGCCCGCGATACCGACTGCCGCCCCGGCCAACAGCCTTCCGTTACTATCCTTGGCAGCGTGTGGGTGGCTTTTTTTCTTTTGGATATCCTTAAAAGTAATAAGCCCTTTGAGGATTCCGTCTTTATCAACAACAGGTAATTTTTCGATTCGATGTTTTTGTAGTAGGCTTTCGGCTTTTTCAAGAGTAGTACCTTCTGGTGCCGTAACAAGGTTGTCTCTGGTCATTACGTCGCCGATTGCTTTTCTCGGCGAAGGATTAAAGCGTAAATCGCGATTAGTGATAATGCCAATAAGCTTATTGTCGGAGTCTACGATTGGGATTCCAGATATGGAATACTTACTCATCAACTGGAGGGCATCCTTTACCTTCTTTTCAGATGTGAGAGTAATAGGATCCATTATCATCCCGCTCTCCGATCTCTTGACTTTATCTACTTCTTCAGCCTGATCAGCAATTGACATATTTTTATGGATAACACCGAGACCGCCTTCCCGAGCCATGGCAATCGCCATTTCATTTTCGGTCACAGTATCCATCGCAGCAGATAGAAAAGGAAGATTCAATTCTATACGCTGGGTAAGATTTGTTTTAAGAGAGGCATCTTTCGGAAGTATTTCCGAATAGGCAGGCATAAGGAGCACATCATCGTAGGTAATGCCAGTATAAAGTACCTTGTCTTTCATATATGCCCTCGCTGGATTATTTGATTATTGTAAATACCGTAATAAATATTACCTATTAAACTAAAGTATTTACTTGCCGGAATTATATTTATCTATGGCAGAGAGTCTGTTTTCAAGCATTTCGATATCTCTAACAGTCTGGATATTGCCTCCTTTGTCAGGATCGGCTAACTGTTGCTGAAGAGAAGCTATTTCTTTTGTCACAACATCGACATGATCATCTTTTGCGCTCGAGGCATCTTCAACAATCACAGATACCTTATTATCACTGATCTCGACAAAGCCTTCACTGGTGGCAAAAACATTCTCTAAGGTGCCGTTCGCAGAAATCTTGATATGGCCTATATCTAAGGAAGACACAAGCGGAGCGTGGTCCTTTAGTACTTCGAATGATGATTTAGAACCTGGGAGTGTTACGGAATCCGCATAACCAGTAAAAACCATTTCCTTAGGCGTAACGATATCTACTTGTAGCTTACCTTCCATTGTATTGACCTTTTATTTTAATTTTTACTGAGTGATTAAATATAAATACAGCCCGTACATCTTCTGATAAAGGTACGGGCCGCATAAGCAACTAACTCTTACAGGCTATTAATTGCCTGATTTTTTGTGTGCTTCGATTACCTCGTCTATTGTCCCTTTATAAGAGAACATATTCTCGGGTATCTCGTCGCAATCGCCATCTAAAATAGCTTTGAAACCAGCGATAGTATCTTCTACCTTTACATAACGGCCTTCGAAACCTGTAAACTGTTCAGCAACAGAGAAAGGCTGAGAGAAGAATTTCTGGATTTTACGTGCTCTGTATACAGTGATCTTATCTTCATCAGAAAGCTCATCCATACCGAGGATATTAATGATATCCTGCAGGTCTTTATAAGTCTGGAGTGTCCTTACGCACTGTGAAGCAACATCGTAGTGGTTCTGCCCGATAATATTCGGATCCATGATACGAGAAGTCGAATCTAGCGGATCAACCGCAGGATAAAGACCAAGGTTCGCAATATCACGGGAAAGTACTGTTTTCGCGTCAAGGTGGGCGAAAGTATTTGCAGGTGCAGGGTCGGTAAGGTCATCGGCAGGAACGTAAACGGCCTGTACAGATGTGATCGACCCTTTGTTAGTAGATGCGATGCGTTCTTGAAGCGCGCCCATCTCTGTTGCAAGTGTTGGCTGGTAACCTACGGCTGAAGGCATACGGCCAAGAAGTGCAGATACCTCTGAACCCGCTTGGGTAAACCTGAAGATATTATCTACGAAGAGAAGTACGTCACGGCCTTCGCCATCACGGAAATATTCCGCAAGCGTAAGGGCGGTAAGTGCCACACGTGATCTCGCCCCCGGAGGCTCGTTCATCTGGCCGAAAACAAGACAGGTTTTATCCAGTACCCCTGATTCTTCCATCTCTCTGTAAAGGTCATTACCTTCACGAGAGCGCTCGCCAACACCCGCAAAGCAAGAGTAACCACCGTGCTGCTTTGCGATATTATTGATAAGCTCTTGGATTACAACGGTTTTACCTACACCGGCACCGCCGAAAAGACCAGTTTTACCACCTTTGGTAAACGGTTGGATAAGGTCTATGACCTTGATACCGGTCTCAAACATATCAGATGTTGTAGAAAGAGACGTGAATTCAGGTGACGACCTGTGTATCGGCCATCTCTCTTTTGTATCAAGCTCAGGCTTACCATCGATAGCGTTACCAGTAACGTTTAGCATACGCCCAAGTACTTCCTGGCCTACGGGAACAGTTATCGGCTTGCCAGTATCATAAACGGTAGTTCCACGAACCATACCGTCGGTGGACTCCATCGCTACAGAGCGAACCCTGTCTTCCCCAAGGTGCTGCTGAACCTCGCAAATAAGCGTTGATTCCGCACCAGTCTCTGGGGATTGCATAGTTATCTGCAACGCATTCAGAACCGGAGGTATTTCACCGTTTTTAAATTCTACGTCAATTACAGGGCCGACAACCTGTACTACTTTTCCTTCGTTCATATTTTTATAGACCTTTAAGGAAGAAAATTAAGTTCTTATCCAAACACCTGACCTGAACACTGTTTTAGCAAGTGTTTCATTTCAGAACACAAAAATAGGCAAAAGGTAAGTCTTAGGCAAAAAGACACCGCCAATTCCTTCTAATATTTCAAAACTTTCATTTTGTCTATGGGTTAAATTAACTTAGATTGATTTTTTCTTTACAAACACAGCTAAATGATATGACTAAGATTCTCTTTTTCCTCACTACCCTTACTACTGCTTTTACGGTGATTTACGCCGAGACAGACGCTGAGATGATCGGCAAGATCGACTCGGTTTATGAGTTTGAAGAGATCATAAATATTGAAAGGACTGAGATTAAGAATCAAAACAGCACTGGAACCTGCTGGTCATTCGCCGGGAACTCTTTTTTAGAATCAGAACTTATCAGGATGGGAAAAGGCGAGCATAATCTATCGGAAATGTTCATAGTCCGTAATATTTATCCTGAAAAAGCAGAGAACTATGTTCGCTACCACGGCAAAGCACAGTTTGGCCAAGGAGCACTGGCACATGATGTACTTAACGCCATAGATAAATATGGCGTAGTACCAGAGGAAGTGTACTCAGCACGCCCAGAAAACGATTACCTAAACCATAACGAGATGTTCTCTATTCTCGAATCACTTGTCAGAAGTATCACTACAACCCGCCCCAAAAACAGAACAGACAAGTGGATGGATGCTTTCAACGGGATTATCGACGCGTATCTGGGCGAAGAACCAGAAGAATTTACATATAGGGGCAAACAGTACACACCCAAATCATTCGCTGCGGTGCTAGGCTTAAGTAAGGACGATTATGTAGACATCACTTCCTTTACCCATCACCCATTTGGGGAGAAGATAGTTTTAGAAGTGCCCGATAACTGGTCGCGTGGGGAGTTTCTGAATGTACCGATGAGCCGCATGCTGGATCTGACCGTAAAAGCTTTGGAGAACGGTTATTCTGTAAATTGGGGCTCGGATGTCAGTGAACCCGGGTTCAAGTCCGATTATGGCTTAGCAATCAATCCAGAGGATATAAAGCAGATGCAGCTCGATAAAGAAGAGATAAAATGGGACAGTATCTACACCGAGATAGATATCACACAGCAGATACGCCAAGATGACTTCGATACCTACCTCACACAAGATGATCACGGTATGCACATCGTGGGCATTGCCAAAGATAAACTTGATAGAAAATACTTTATCGTTAAAAACTCATGGGGCACGAAACGGCCGGGTCGTAATGGCTATCTTTACGTTTCCTTCCCCTACTTTATGCACAAGACTACAAGCATACAGATGCATAAGGATATGGTGGGAATGTAATTTAATTTATCAATTTAAGTTTGATTAGTTGAAAGAATTGTCTTATATATTAGGGTATGATAACACTTATATAATTTATCTTAATTTCTAATCGTAATGGTGTTTACATTTGGCTATATAAATACAATCATCTACTACTTTATATATCAGTCTATGTTCAAGATCTATCCTTCGAGACCAATATCCGCTGTATTGGTATTTTAGAGGTTCGGGTTTTCCTACTCCTTGGAAACGTGTTGAAGCTATATCTTTGATTAGTCGATTGATTTTTTTTACATACTTAATATCAGTTTTCAACCAGTATTGATATTCCTCCCATGATTCGTCAGTGAAGATATATTTCATTCCTCAATCAACATTTTCTCTTCTCCCAAGCCTGCTTCTATTTTCGCTATTGAAGAATCTAATCTATCTCTGTTTTTTTTGGATGAAAGTTCGTGTTTTGTAGCTGACATAGAATTGTATTCTTCTAACGACAAGACTACTACACCGGAGTTATCATTGCGGTTGATAATCAAAGTCTCGAAATCATTTGTTACTGAATCGAGATATGACTTTAGATTTTTTCTGAAATCAGTGATTGTGGTACTTAGCATCAACTTATTCCCTCCAAAAATAAATGTACAGGTTGTTGTACACGAAACAACGTATTTATTTTCAGATTGTTATCTGAGAATAAAGGTATATATAATACTTGATAAGCCTCATATTAATCTCTTTATATACCCGTATCAGTTAAATGCCTCTCCCTCATTCTTCTTCCTAGATAGCTCTTCCAATTCCTTTTTATATTCTGTCATCTTACCAGCTAAATCATTATCTGCAGTAGCCAGTATCTGTACGGCAAGAATCCCGGCGTTCATTCCGCCTCCGATAGCCACAGTTGCAACAGGCACTCCCGGGGGCATCTGTACTATTGAGTATAGCGAATCTGTGCCTGACATAGTACTGCTTTTAACCGGCACACCGATCACAGGCAAAATAGTGGCCGCTGCAATCATACCTGGCAGATGAGCCGCGCCGCCCGCACCGGCTATGACTACTTTCAGGCCTCGCTCGGATGCCGTTCTGCCGTATTCGATCATATCGAATGGGGTTCGGTGGGCTGATACAACACGCATCTCATAGCTGATTCCGAATTTTCTCATGATATCGGCAGCGGGCTGCATCGTCGGCAGATCAGAATCGCTGCCCATTATTATTCCGACAAGTGGTGCGTTTTCCATTTTTAATTATATGTCCTATCTTGTGATTTCAATAGACACGCAAAATAACGATATTATCTCATACCGGACGATCTTACAGATAGCGAAACGCAGGTAGCGATACGGTAAGGCTTATCGGGTAAATACGTATCAATTGTTATATCAAGAAAAACAATAACAAAATATCTAAAACCATGCAGAGTACGATACAATACCAAGGCGGAAAAAAATTTGCCGCAGACAACCACCGCGGCCATATCACAATGTTTGATAGTGATGGCGAAGGGGCTGAAAATAGCGCGCCCTCCCCTATGGAAGTAATGCTGCAAACTGTAGCCGGTTGTACTGGTATGGATATAATATCGGTAATGGGTAAAAAACGTAAAACAGTCAATAGTTTCAAAATTGAGATAATGGGCAACCGCCGTGATGAACACCCCAGAATATTCACCGATATTCAAATCAAATATATTCTGGACAGCCCCGACGCAACCGACAAGGACTTCACCCGGGCTATAGAGCTCTCAATGGAAAAGTACTGTGGGGCATCTGGAGTGATGAAAGCCAGCGGCGCCATATTTACTTGGACACATGAACTGCTAGGCCAATAATATATAAACCCAAATATCGGCTATTATAACTAAGCCTGCTCCAGATAGATACTCGCACTGGTACCCTTACCGGGTTCTGATTCTATCTCAAGTTGTGTGCCGAGAGTTTGAGATATATCCGTGCAGACTTTTAGCCCGAGCCCGTAACCAATTTCCTGTGACGTACCCCTCGATATCTCATAGTTATCAAGGTTTTTTACATATTGCAAACGCTCATCAGTCAGCCCTATCCCGCTATCGTTTACAGTTAGTTTTAGACTGTTGCCAACTGGTGTGCAATCGATAATTATCTTACCGCCCTCTGGGGTGAATTTTATCGCATTACCTATTAGATTTCTCACAATAGTACCGAGAAGGTTTATATCAGTACTGATTTTATAATCCTTGGCACAAGTCCTTACTATTTTGATAGCTTTTCTTTCAGCTAGCTGGGACTGTATATCCTGAGCGGCGGATACCACATTGGAAAGCATCACAGTTTCCTTGTCTACCGATAAAGATTTACCGACGTTTGTGCTCCACTCAAGTATCGATAATATCAGTTCATAAGACTGATCAGAAGATTTTGTTATACTGTCAATGATATCACAGTAATACTTTTTTTCTTTATCACCGATATCCGCATTTTCTGAAATACTGTCGCTAAGCATTTTTAGCAGAGTAGAATAGCTACCTATAGGGCCTTTAAGATCATGGCTCAGTATTTTATAAAGAAAGGATTTTCTCTCCAACTCTTTTTCGAGCTCGATGTTTTTCTTTCTCAGTTTAAATAAAGAAATAACCTGGCGGCCAAGGTTCTGAAGCAACTTAATTTGATGGTCAGTGAGCTTTTTAGGTTTGGAATCGATCACGCATAATGTTCCCAAAGGCATACCGCTTTCATCCTTAAGGGGCACTCCGCCGTAATACCTGATCTTTGGGGCATCGGTTACCAAGGGATTATCTGTGAAACGCTCGTCGACTTTAGCGTTCTCTATCTCAAAGAAATGATCTGGCTCATTTATAGCATGAGCGCAGAATGCAATATCGCGAGAAGTTTCTTCGGCATCCAAACCATATCTGGATTTGAACCACTGCCTATCTTCTGTAATCAGTGAAACCAGTGATATTTCGGTTCCGGCTATCCCTGCCGCCAGCTCGGTTAATTCATCATATTCTCTTTCAGGAAGAGTATCTACAATCCTGAGTTCATTTAACGCTCTTAAACGTTGTTTCTCATTATTAGGGATTTTCGGTCTAATCATCAGCTTTAATCTACCTCTATAAACATCCTGCGAGCAGGTGTGCTATCTAACATAAATGTTGAAATATTCTCATAAGGGATGTAAATGACTGTTTCCCCCAGAGCATAAGGCGCTATCTCGTATGGCGGGTAATTGAACTCAACCCCACCGTTGAGAAGAATAAAATTATCCGTTGCCTCAATTTCGGATGGTTCAAAATAACCATAAGCCATAAGCACCTCATCATCTGTTCCTTTCAGATCAACGGTGCTGTAATACTCACTGTTTTGGCCCATTTCTCTTCTCGCGCTATCGGCCATCATACCCTTAATCAAAGTCGAAAGCTTTTTGCGTGATTTTCTCTCTGTTATAAATACGTCTTCAAATTGAAGAAGAGAATTATCATGCAAATCATAATTGCGGAACTCCTTGCCGTAAATGCCGTGTGCGCCGCCTCTGTAAATACTGAAATTAGCCTCAAATGTTAATATACCGTAGTTGTTGTGCCGTGTAACAATACTTATATCATCATTATAAGCCGGTATTCCACTATTGTAGCCAAAGTCTCTGGTAAATTCAGTTAGCAGGGAATCGAAATACTGCTTAGGAGATGTAAAGACAATATCTTCATCCGAGTATCTAAAACGTGAAGTAGCTAAAGATAATACGTCCTTATTTATCCGAGTAGCTACGTTATTAGTTTCAGAAAGGGGGTTGGAAAGCTCACCTTCGTAACCTTCTTCATGCAGGAAATACTCTGGATATCTGAGATTCAAACTTACGCAGATTGGATTCACAGTAGTATCGCAATCGGGATCGGAATATGATATATTCCTTACTTTTATAAAAAGCCTGTCGGTTTTGATATCTGAAATACCCGGCTTTTCAGCCTGTTGGTCATCAGTTCCGCAACCTGCTATCAAGAACAAAACACAAATATGTATAAATATAACCGTAGCCAGATTCACAGGCACGATAAAACCATAAATGTGTTTATTTATTGACAACAACTATTCGAATCTCAAAGTGGTAGCTTACAATACTGCAAATTAATGCTTTACACCCAAAAGAATGTCAGTAATTATAACTAGGGTATTAAGATGTATAAGCATTCAAACTATGAGACGAACCTAACGGTTGTTATTATGCCGGCAGACTATTATGCCTGAAAACTGGTTTCTTCCTCGAATAGATATAGAATGTCCGCTGGTGTAATATTGGCCTGTGCCTGGGATGCATACTCTTTAAAATTACCGTTGATCAGTTTTTCAAGTTCTGCTTTTGCTTCGGAAAAAGTTTCTATAGGTGCGGCATCGGCATAATTCAAAGGGCCGGATTCCTCCACATTGATATTATTCTCCAACTTGTCCAGAGCGTCCAAAAGTATCTGTTTTTCCCAGCCTTTTGGCTTATTGGCATCAGCGGCTTCAGCCCCGGAAGCCTTTGGTGCTTTGCTTATAGCGAGAGCGTCTAGTAAAAATGGATCGTATGCTCCGCTTCCCTGCGATATTTTGGTTACATTCATTGTATTAATCCTTAGGCTAATATTGGTCAATTATCTAAGCTATCAAGCTTATGTATCTATAATGCCAATAGCCGTGCCAAAGCCAAAAGATTATGGGATAAAGGGAATCCTAAAAAAAAGCCCCCGACTCATAATTGAGCTGGAGGCCATGCTTCCTCTTAATCCCCTACTATCGACTCTGCTTTTCAGCGTTTCACGAATCTATATATAGTGCTCTTACCCTTGCCGTTGGTGATTATGGTATAATCCCCGATTGGCAGGCCGCTGATGTCGTGTTCAAGAGTATGCCCTGTGCCTGTTGCCACAGTATGTCCGCTGCCGTTTACAATAGCCCATTGAGCTATCTCATAGTCTGATTCGATAGTTATTTCATTGCTGGCAGGGTTCGGATAAACTGTACCAGCTGTCAGCTCAACCCGCTGATTCTCTTCCTCGACGCTCGTAATCATAGGCGCTTCGATATAGCCGGCTGTGCCTGAAAAATCAGTTGATTCACCAGTAATTCTTATTACAGATTCTGAAGCGTAGAATATCTTTCCATCTGTCAGATCAATACCATAAATGCGGTCATCAGCTTCTTTTTTTCCCCAAACGAATCTTTGAAGTTCTTGCAACTCACTATCCAATATCAATACGAGATTATCTGACTGATCTGTATATCTATCAGAAGTGAATGAGCCTGCTATAACTACTTTATCATCATCGAATCGGACATCAGATATAATCGTTTTTTCTGAACTGTCAAATTCCAGGGATTCATACGAAACAACATCTCCGGTACTATCATCAACTTTATACCAATAAAGGTTTAGAAAGGTTGAAGTCATACCAGAATTGTCATTGAATATAATATCAATTATTCCATCCTTTGCTCTTAATGCGACAATTTCTCCAGATGATGAAAATTCTTTTACCTTTTTCTCCCAGATCTTTTCGAAGCTATTAGTGAACTTAGAAAGGTATATTTCACCGCTTTGGTAATTTTCAGAATTAGTAATAGTAGAAACAATCAATTCAGCATCGTCATTCATAGTTAGAAAAGGGTCTATATAAATAGGCCGATCTGAATGTTCTATCTCTTCTAGCTGTACTTTTTGGAAGTCCATTACCGTATTATATAAAGCGAATCTTCGTCCTCCACTCTTATTAATGTATATTGGTACTAAAGAACTATAATAGTTGAAGATATCTGCCGCATATCCTTTATGGCTTGGATTAGTCGGTTCAGGGCACAACCTTGTAAATATATTTGTTGTATCTCCAATATAATGTAGTAGAGTCTGAGAATTAAAAGACCAACTGCTAAAAGCATTACTATACTTGTAATGCATGATTATAGAATAGTTTCCATTGCTAGCTGGCGTAATGATACTTCTGTAGGGAGAATAAATTGTATCTGCAATACCAAAATTATCAACTGAGAACCCAAGTTCAGTATCTCGCAGTATTTCACCATCCATACTGGATCGATAAAACACCACAGGTAGTCTTCTATCATCTTTTCTGGTAACTATAGCGTATTCAGTATTCAGATCATCGTTAAATCTTACCGCATAAGCTCGTTCATCTTGAAAAGTGTGTTGTTCAACAACTGACTCCAAGGTTTCTGAGCTGTTGTATATTTTGCCATCATCATACTCTACCTGGGCATTAACAGTACTGATCAGCATAAACGCTATTGCGATCAAATGTATAACATTTCTCATATGATGTCTCCGATATTATATTTATTAAATAATGGTGTGTAGTAAACTAAAAAAAAAACGAAACCACAGTTAACTTATAGTTAATGTTCTGTTAAGTTTCAGTTAATACACAAAAAGCCCCCGGCTCATAATTGAGCTGGAGGCCATATACTTTTCGAGAATTAGGGTTATTATCTAAGCCACTTGGCTTAAGACAGTTTCGCCCTGATCTTCTTATCGCTCATGCCGCGCAGATAGTAAAGTTTACTACGGCGAACCTTACCCGACCTGATAACGTCGATTTTCTGAATCATCGGTGAGTAGATAGGGAATATCTTCTCAACACCGACGCCGTTTGATATCTTACGTACGCGGAAAGTCCTGTTGATACCGCCGCCTTTGGCTTCCAGTACGATACCTTGGAACTTCTGAATCCTTTCTTTTTCTCCCTCAACAACCCTTACAGATACCGCAACGGTATCACCTGAGCGGAAATGAGGGATCTCAGTAAAGTTATCGCCGTCTTTGTCTTTTCGCCACTGCGTAGCTTTTGTGGCGTTACTGTCTTCAACTATTTTTAGGTAATCCATTCTCGTAACCTTGCATTTTTAAGAGCTACAAATATATATAAGAAAGATCAGAATATAAAACTCTCTCCGGAATAATTTTTCTACACCAATAGTTTAAGTACTCTGGCTATCGAAAAAGTATCCTACATAATCGAGAAACGCATAGTTTACATTGTAAAATATTATCGGCGTGAGTATCAGAAACACAAGAAAACCAAGCCCGATTATATATACTGTGGGCAGCGCCTTATCCATTACCACAGATGACGCGTTCAGTATCCGAAGGAATATCCACAGCCCCAAAAACAGACCAAAAACAACAGTTCCAATTACCATAAGCTCATTTATCGCCAGCAGTTTTGGTATCACCATAGTAACAGGCAGCATCACTAAAAAAGGAACGGCGGACCATATAGTAACAGTCAAAGTATCGGCAAAGCTAAGCCTGTGCCTGGAAAAAACGCCGAAGAACCTAAGTATGAATGATATCACGAACATCAAGAGAAAGAAAGCTGAGGTAAAGAACAGAAACATCATCAAGGGCTGCCAGCTTATCCTGACCACGAAATCCAGAACAGCCTGAAATGGTAGCATTAGCATAAGGATTGTCTGAAGTGTCTCCGTAGTGCGGAAGTTATATATCAAAGCGCTAATGAATAGTGCCATAGAAGAGGCTACTATAAAGCCGATAATAAAAGTACGGGCCGTTGACATTATCCGCTGATCCCGTATATCGCTATAGAAGTTATAAGGCCTGACAATCGAACGAAGGAAATACTCCCTGAATCTACGGTAACGGTTAAGCATCAGCAGCACAGCAATGATAAGAACTATCGATATTATTGTGAAAACGATCGGGGAATCGCTTTTCGGTTCGCCGGCAGATATGAGCGGCTGACGTTCGTCATTGTAAAAGGCCTTCATTACCCTGTAGGATACTTTTTCCTTTCCTTCATCGGAGATTAGTCCGCCGGTAGCCATATAGAGGTTATCCTTATCTACAGTAAGCAGAGGGTTGCTCAGCTTGTAATCTCTGTAATAATCTACTATTGATCCAGTACCGTCGTAATTCTGCAATATCGAATAGACATTTTTGAGGTAATGGCCTTGGTATTCCTCGCTCTGTTGGTCTTCCCACCCGTAAAGATGCTGTGTTTTAACAGCTACGCCATACCTAACCAAAAGAGGTTTGCCAATTCTGTTTACCATATTCCCTATCGCTTGCTCAACTTTATCAAAATCCCTTAATGAACTCGGTATCCGCTGAACAACGAAATCGACATCTTCTGGCACATAACCGTTGCCGCT
>CAYWYR010000022.1:0-4004 GCA_964462685.1 uncultured Hyphomicrobiales bacterium
GTAGATATAAAGATTATCCCAGCAATTCTTATATTGTTAAAAATCATAACAACATCTAGGAGAATATTGATGAGAAACATAATTATAGCTATTGCTGCTTTTTTCGCAGTAACAGCATTCGGTAGCTATTCAGCCCTTGCTTATGAAGGCGATTTCAAGGCTGGTGGCGGTCTGGTTTTTGATTTTGACGATAGCGAGTTGGGCATTGATGTAAGGGCATTATATTACTTTGCCGAAAAGTTAGCTATCCAAGGTGAGTTTATTTATTACTTTGCTGAAGGTGAGTCTACAGTATTGGGCTTTAGCCCAAGTATAAGATACGACTTTGTTCAGTTATCCAAACTAACCCCCTATGCAAGGGTCGGTTATACTTTGATAAACTCTTCACTAAATGATGAAAGCCAAAACTTGAATCGAATAAACGGTGTACTCGGAGTTGAATTACCTGTCTCTTCATTTAATCTGTATGGTGAACTGGATCTTGGTTATCAATTTTCAGACATTGAAGCACTTTCAGGTCTAAGATCTCAATTCCACGTTGGTGTTTTATTCGATCTGTAAATCTAAAGAAAATAAGATTAAATAAGATAAAAAACAGAAAAAGAAAAGCCTGATATTATATTCAAATATCAGGCTTTTTTTATAGTGCTATGTTTATTTTTCTATCTCTGGCATTCTAGAGAATTAGATATCCGTTGTAGGTGGCATTATCACTTCTGGGCTGTCATCACCCTCACCCGCATTCTTCTGCATGTTTTTTTTGAATGTATCCATAAAAGGAGTGAGTATTTCCATCGGTAATGGGAATATGGTTGTGGAGTTGTTCTCTGCGGCAATATCGTTCAGGGTTTGCAGATATCTCAACTGAAGTGCCACTGGGTGTTTCTCTATCAGCTTGGCAGCATCGGTAAGTTTAGCCGAAGCCTCGAATTCGCCCGCTGCGTTTATAACTTTTGCTCTTCTTTCTCTCTCCGCTTCCGCTTGGCGGGCCATGGCGCGCTGCATCTCAAGCGGTAGGTCTATCTGCTTGACTTCTACCGAGCTCACCTTGATACCCCACGGTTCGGTATGGTCATCTATGATCTGCTGAAGCTTGTCGTTAAGCGACTCCCTTTCCGAAAGTAGCTCGTCCATTTCGGACTGGCCTAATACTGAGCGAAGTGTCGTCTGTGCTATTTGGTTGGTAGCATAAAGGTAATTCTCAACCTCGACTATAGCTTTTTCAGGTTCCAGAACCCTGAAATAAAGAACGGCGTTGACTTTTACCGATACGTTGTCTTTGGTGATTATATCCTGCGGCTGCACGTCCATGGTGATGGTTCTAAGCTGTACTTTCTCCATTTTATCCAGAAACGGTATAAGCACAAAGATACCGGGACCTTTGACACCAACGAACCTTCCCAGCCTGAAAACGACTGCTCGTTCATACTCGGTAATGATCTTGATACTCGAGAATAGTAGAAATACTATAAAGACTATGACGACTAGAAAAGGAATTCCCATATTGCGGTCTCACTTTTTATGTTGATTGATGAATACAATATAAGAAAAAGAGAGATGAAAAGAGAGAATGTTATGATTTACTGCCGAGCTACTACGTAATTGTAATTAGGATATGAAACGATATTGATGTGACAAAGCGAATCGGGAAAGTTCTCAAATCAATCTTAATTCTATATAAAAACAAAATCAAGTTTAAAAGCTTCGATCTGATCCAAAGCAATCTGTAATTGTATTGAAAATATACATTTCCCCCAAATTCATATTACTCCAAACCCGCCTCTTTAAGTGCCTTGCCGAATAGTTCTTCTGTCTCCGGGTGCACTGGCATTAGCGGCAAGCGCAGATAGTTTTGGAGTTTGCCCATAGCCGAAAGTGCGTATTTGGCTGGGGCCGGGTTACTTTCGATAAAATTCAATGCCATAAGATCCATAAGGCTGTAGAATACATCGTTGCACTCATCTATCTTCCCTTCCAAGGCGTATCTTACGCAGTCGCTGAACTGCTTAGGGGCATAGTTGGATATAACAGATATCACTCCGCTACCGCCCATATAGCAGATAGCTGGGGTCTGTGAGTCTTCACCGGATAGGAGCGTAAAACCATCAGGCGCGTGCCGGATTATCTCCATTATCTGTTCCAAATTGCCAGAGGCTTCCTTGGTACTTACTATATTCTCGCATTCCTCGGCTAGCCGTAACTGTACTTCTGCCCCGATATTCACGATAGAGCGGCCTGGTACGTTATAGATGATAAGAGGAAGATCAACGTTTTCGGAGATTGTCTTATAGTGATGGTACAATCCCTCTTGGCTGGGCTTATTATAGTATGGTGCTACGATAAGCGCTCCGTCCAGCGCATGCTCCTTTGCGAGAAAGGTAAGGTTGGTACTGCCTACAGTATCATTACTACCGCTGCCTGCGATTATCTTGAGCTTATCACCGCAGTATTCTTTGGCTTTTATATAAAGAGAGATTTTCTCTTTAGCCGTTAGCGTCGCCGATTCTCCTGTTGAACCTGTTATCACAACGCCGTCAACACCACCGTCTATCTGCATCTGCAGCAGTGCTTCAAAAGCATCATAATCGATGTTTAGGTTCTCATCAAATGGGGTGACTAAAGCTGTGTATGTTCCGGTGAAACCGTTTTTCATATCAAGACCAAAGAATTACTGTATATATAGGTTACAATTTAACTAAATATGTACATAATACAATCATGTAGTCCGTGCTCGCATAATAATATCGGTAACTATACTTATTTGGGTTGCTTGTCATTAGCTGTAGTTTATAATTGAGGATGAGTTTGGTTTTGACGAATGTATTTAAAAATCGCAGACTATGAATAATACAGAAATCCTCAGAAGCGCTATACGGCTTACAGAAAATCCGCCGCCCTCTCTTCTTAAGTATAACTACTTATATAATAATGTCTATAGTGTGGCATTTGGATTGTCCAGTAATGAATGGATCATTAAAAGTACGATTAATGGCTCATAATAACCATAATCAAGTCTTGTATGATGTAGCTGACCTTTTTTAATAAAGTGTGAAGGTATAAAAGACACCTTCTGACCTATGAATTAAAAAAGTTTTAAAGTTTGGGACAGCATTGACGATAATGGATTATGAAAAGCAGTATAGTATGCCGAGTAAAAGCTTCATAGCTGTTTCGGGATGCGTTTATAAAGAGGTTACCCGCATTATCACGAAAGTGGTTTTATGGATTTAAGCATGAAAAAGATAATTTTTAACATATCGAGAAGAACAACGGCGGCTACTACTATGATGTGCGGCCAGGTTCTACTCAGGGAGCCTACTTAAATGAACATAACCGCCTGCGGAAGACCCATAAGGGCTCCAGGAGCATAGCAAACCCGAGAACGACGCCTTCATAATAAGGCAACAACGACAGAATGAATGAAATATCGGCCGAGCGGGAAAAGGACTTCTAAACCAAACGCTTTTTGGCCGAAAGTAAAACGAAAGAAAAAATTATAAACTTTCAATTAATATTAGGTGTAATAATATGAATGCTAAGGCAAGAATAATGGTATTCGCCCTATTCATGGCAGGGATGCTTGGATTTGGCGGTATCGACCTCCTAGCAATCGACTCCCAGCAAAATGGAAACTGGAACGACCCATCTACATGGGTCGGGAATGTTGTTCCTGGTGCCGGAGACGATGTTGTGATCAAGACGGGGCACACGGTCACGGTTAATGCTGCAGTCGCCGCACAATCTGTAGAGGTAGAAGCAAACGCCGTCCTACGCCCAGACCTTTCCCCTTCACGTACTGTAGCCCTAGGTGGCAATCTTACAATAGATGCTGGTGGTACAATAAGCTACAATAACTCAACCGGCCGTCTATCTTGGACGATTACAGATGGTAACATAGCAAACAGTGCCACGCAGGCAGATGTATCTTTCGAGAACATCACAATTAACGGTACTACGGCTGCAAACACAAGCTTTATAGTATATGGTAATTTCAGTACTACTGC
>CAYWYR010000022.1:4104-42585 GCA_964462685.1 uncultured Hyphomicrobiales bacterium
GCAAATGTAACAGCCATAAATAATCTAGTTATTGATGGTGTAGTGACTACCGATGAAGATATTACTATAAACGGTAACTTAACAGTTAATGCTGGTGATTCCTTTACGGCAACTGCTGGTACTATAACTACAGCTGGTACTACAACTATAACAAATACTGGCGGCGCAGATGCTAATCTGACACTATTTAACTTAACTGTTGATGGTGCTGCAACTACTACTGATCTTGCTACCGATGGTATAGTGATTGGCGGTAGTATAACTGTAGGCGACGATGATATATTAGATATGAATCAGCAAGATATCAATTTAATTGGTACTGGTACTATCACAAATAATAATACTGGTGCGAATACCTTAAGAATTAGCGGGAATATACTAATTAATGGTAACGCAAATATAACTTTAGGTTCTGGATTAACAACAGGTTCAGTTAATTCACCAGGTTATGTTGGAACTAATACCGGAAGTATTACTCTTAATGGTCCGAATGCAACACTCAATACATCTACGTTTACAATTGCTACTACTGCAAGTACCACTGTACCACAAATTACTCTAACTGACGGTACTATAAGAACTGCTAATGCAGGTGGTCTTTTTGGTGCTACGGGAGCCTTCAACGTAGGTATAGCTGACGGTATGCGTATTGAAAATGAAATTAATTATGTATTTGAAAGAACTGATCTAACTACTCCATTAGCAAATCTCACGATGGCAGCTGCTAATTTAAGTGCTACAGGTGATGGTTCAGACGGTGCTACAGTAACTGCCATTAATGATCTTACCATTGGAGGTAATGTAACAGCTACTCAACTTGGTACAGCAGCTGGCCTAACTGTTGGTGGTAACCTTACAGTTGAAAATGGCGCTTCGTTGGATATATCAGCTGTAGCTGCCGAAGTTATCACGATGACTTCAACTTCTGGAACAATCACTAATAATGGCGATCCTGATGACCTTCAGTTTTCAAGCCTTGTAATTGATGGTGCAAGTGCTATTATAACATCAAACTCTAGCTTTGGTGTAACTGGTAGAATATCTGTTGGTGCTAATGATTCTTTTGTAGCATCAGCTCCATCCACTATTACTAACACTACCACTGCTGTTGCTCTAGACAGAGTTACACCTGATGCTGAAACAAATGGTGTACTAACTTTCTTTAATTTAAATCTTGTATCTACGGGTGGAGATTTTGCTCCCGATGCAGATACGGATTATACAGTATCCAACAATTGGACTTTAAGTGGTGCAAATAATTATGTAGCAATCGCTACAGCGGAAGTAGATATGACTGGTGTTTCAGCTACTATAGAAACAAATGGTCAATCGGCTTCATTTGGTGTTTTAAATATTACCACAGGTGCTTCTGTATCGACTGATGACAATATTACTATAGTTGGAACAGGAACTTTAGACAACGATGGTGAGTTTGAAATGCTTTCTTCTGGCACGCCAGATCTAATCTATGCAGCTGCTGGTATACTATCTGGAAATGGAATTACTAAACTTTATGATCTAACATGTACCGGAGCAGTTACTGTTTCAGTTGCTGACTCCCTGTATATAAGAAATGATATATCGGACGGTGGTGCAGGTACTTATGGTCATACTGGAAATGGTATTTTGTATTTTGATGGTGCTACGTTGGTACCAGCTCAAGTTCCACAATTAGTAGATGTCACAACCTTCCAACCAAAAGCGATGGTAATCCCTGAAGGTGCGGATGTAAACCTTGATGTTGCAACTGCTAACAATAATGATCCAAATATTACAATCAACGGTATTGCTGATATAGATGAGGCAATTGCTTTAGGTAATACCGTAGCACCTAATAATGGTAGAATTACTATAACCGAAACAGCTGTTCTAGAGTTGGGTGTTGCTGGTGGCCTTGCTGGTGTATTTACTGGTGGAGCAAATTCAAGGATTATAGCGAGTCCAAACGCTAGCTATATATTTGATGGAGCATCTGACGCAATTGGAGTAGGTTTGACAAATGTACAAGTTAACTTCGGTACTGGACTAAGTACAGATTATAATCAGTTAGGTGATGTTACAATATCAGTTGCTGTTGATGCTGCAGCTGGCGATACATACACAGTAAATGGCGATTTGATTATCACAAATACTGGTGATTATAATGATGTCACTGAGGATGAAACAGTTACTCTAGCTGGTACAGACAAAAGCATACAAAATGCCAATGCGAATGTAACTGATCTTGTATTTAGAAACTTGACCATCTCTGGTAGTTACGATATGACAGGTTCAGTAGCTAATAGTGGATTCACTGTTGGTGCAGCAGCAAATGGTGGAGTATTAACAAATAATGGAAGTTTTGATGGTACTGGCCATACGGTTCTTGTCAATTCAAATGCTGCCGCTAACATTGTTAATAGTGCTGATCCAGATGATCTAATTTTTGGTACTTTGCAGTTTGCAACTACAGCTGCTAATACTGCAGCATCTTTTTATATCAATGAATTATTAGATATTGATATAGCCTTTACTGCTGCATCTCCAAGTACAATTTACTTTGGTGGCGATGTTGATGTCAATGGTGGTGCAGTACATACCTATCACAACATAAATGTTACAGCTGCAGGTGATGTAGACTTTTTAGCCGCTAGTACTAACGGCCCAATTATACACGATTCACTTGTAGTGGATGGGATATTGGTTGTCAATGGTAATGCAATCGCTGATGTACTTACGATGGGTGGTGGTGCTGCTGAAACTTCCGTAATAAGCGGAACAGGTTCAATCAGCCTGTATGCATTGACTACAGATACTGATGCACTATCAACGTCATCTGACATTACAATTACAGGTGCTGTTGACCATACAATGAACTTTACAACTGCATTTACAGCAACTTCACCTTCTACCATTACTATCGAAACGACAGGTGCATTCAACATTTTAGATGCCGCAGGAACTGCACCGACTTTCAACAACCTTGTAATTGCTGGTGCTGATACTAGAAACGATGCAGATTTCACAGTAAACGGTGACGTTACGGTTAATACTGGTGCTAGTTTTACCTCATCAGACGGTACTATTCTTTTTGATGGAGCAACTGATAAAAACATAGCAAATAACGGTACATTAACTTTCCACGATCTTAATATCGCAAATACTGCAGGTAACAATGTATCTACCATCACCAGTTTCAATGTCGATGGTAATGAAGCTGATTCGTTTGTTATTTTAGGTAGTGTTGGCGGTACATTCTCCGCTACAAACGGAACTGTAACATTCACTCGTGATTTAGGTGGTATCTCAAACCTTTCACTTAATGCTAATCGCATGCAGTTTGCAGGTTTGTCATTTTCAGGTGCTAACAATACTCTAACAGCTGCTCACCTTATCAATGTTTCAGGTGATCTTACATTTGCTAACACTGCGTCATTCACAGCGGGAGCTGGTAGCAGGATTACTCTGAATGGCCTGGCACAGCAAACAGTTTCAGTTAATGAAGGCATGGCATCACAAGTAGTACTCGAAAATCTTGTAATGAATAATTCTAATGGCGCTAGGATGGCTAGTACAACTGCTAATCCTCTTGCAGAAGATGATTTCGTAATTGGCGAGAGACTTCTACTTACTCAAGGGGACCTAGACCTTAACGGTAATAATGTGATTGCATTTGATATCGCCGGTAACGCGAGACTTCAAGAAACACCAGGTAACACAGTAATAAACTCCGGTATTCCATCTTCTACTGGTTATCTGGCAGCAGGTAATAACGGTGGTGGTAATTTGATCAATAACAATATCGGAGGTCTTGGTGCCCGTATCTCTACTGATGCTGATCCTGGTAATGTTAGAGTAAGAAGATATGTTAAGCCTGCTACTGTAGGTGGCGAAGAAGGTATCAATAGAGTTTACAGAATTACATCTGATAATGCTGGCCTTAACTCAACTCTTACATTCACTTATGATGAAAGCGAGTTTGGCTCTAACGCTGAAGGCGATCTACTTGTATTCAACTCAGCGGATATCAATGACGGAGGCGCTAACCCATGGGTTAACAGAGTGGCTACTGCTGATGCCGCGAACAATTCTTTCAGAACCAGAGGAATAGATACTTATGCAGACTCAACTGTATTCTGGACTCTTGCAGCTCCGAATGTAGTTACTGCTACAGAAGTTACTGGTGATGTTAGAGGTATCGCTGCTTCTCCTCTGACCGCGACACGTGATTCAGTAGTTCTCTACGGCTTGAAATTGACTCCAAGCGGCGGAGAGGTATTATTAGATACATTGATATTTGACTTTAGCAGAGCACTCAATGGTGGTACACCTGAATTTACAAATTATAGACTAGTTGTTTCTGAAGACAACGACTATAACACTACATCAGACAATACATATTATGCTCCTACTACTGAAGCTAATGCATCTGGTGGTGGTATTGGAAGTCAATTCGTCAGAATTGGTTTAGTAAACTCTGCGACATTACAAGAAAATGTCGATTATCATTACTTCCTACTTGCGGATATTGCGGATAATGTTATCTCTACAACACCTGCTATAGCAGTATCAATGGATAACTTTGGTATTGGTTTATCTCAAGGTGTTGTTAAAACATACAGCGAAGCTGGTACTAGCTATAGCTTCCGTCCAGGTTTCAGTATGGATTATGTTTCTAACGGCGTAATCGACGCACCGATAGTAGCTGGAGAGTCAGATAATGTAATCTTCGGTTTCTCAATCGACGGTTCTTCACTGGCTTCTTTCACTGGCTTCGATCTAAACTTCTCTAGCGACATATCGAACGTTCTTGAAAATCCAAGGGTAATACTATCAACTGATGCAAGTTTCACTACTGCGATCAATAATTCTACAGTAGCTTTATCATCTGCTACTGTTATTGATGAAGATATGATCACATTCGTATTCAACTCTGCTCAGTCAATCAATACAACAGATAAATTCTACTTTATCGTTGCTGATGCCAAGGGCGGTATCGATGAGTTGACAGATGGTTTCACACCTGTACTGTATCATAATTCGATCAACTCTCCGACTGCTGGCCCAACTTACAGAAGAACGAACAACCTTACGGGTGTTTACTCTGATATGGTTTCTGGCCAAGACTATGATTTCGTAAGAAATACAGTTTCTGTATCACTAACTACAGATGGTATAGGTCCTATCCCAGCAGTAAACGGTAACATATCAGCTGGCGTGATCAACCAAACTCTTATGGGCTTCACACTTACTTCTGATAACGAAGTTGATGCATCATTCACAGGGCTGAGCGCTCACGCTACATTTGCATCAGGTGCGGCTGCCTCTAACTTCAGAGATTGGAGATTATGGAATGACGCAAACGGTAACGGTTATGGTGATACTGGCGAGCAAATCGCAGTTGGTACACTTAACCCATCAGTTGGCGAAGGAAATCTTTCATTCTCAGCTTTCTCAACAGCTCAAACGGTTTCTGGTACTGCTAGATATCTTATCACAGCAGAAGTTAGAACAGGTACTACGGCTGGCGGAACTGTAACACTTAGCATACCTTCTACAGCTTACATTACAATGACTTCACCTGCCACGGTTAATCCAGGCGGACCGTTTACTGCCAATACCCAGACAATACGCACACCAGGTGTTGCTACTGCTCTGATAATAGGCGGCAATTATGAGAGAAGTGTAGTTACTGGTAACACAATCAATTTCGCTGTACAAGCAGTGGATGCTAACGGTTATGCTACTAATGTAAGTTCTGCAACAACAGCAAGGATCGAACTTGTAAACAATGATGGTGGCGAAACTACTATTGGCGGAACCACAACTGGAATAATTCCAAACGGTAGAAGCTATGTATCTTTTGCCCCTACACTTACTGATGCTGATGGTTCAGCTATCGCGACTGTAAGAACAGTTGATAATGCAGGTGCACTGACTCAGTCAGCAACTTCCGAGACTATTAGTGTACTAGTGGCAGAGCCGACACCAAACGACGCTTCTGCCCTAACTGTAACAGCTGGTCCTACAGTTTCCACCCAAGCAACAATCACAGGATGGAACAATACTGGTAACGGCGCTAGAAGAATTATCGTTGTTCGAGCTGGTAAGATGCCAGTAGCCCCTACCGATGGTACAGATTACATTCCTGTTACTGATCTGAGAAACGGCTTTAATGCACTAAACCAAACTGGTCCTGGATCTTATGTTATCTATGACGGTTCTGGAGCGGCTACAAGCTTTACTATCAGCGGTCTTACTCCTGATACTAAATATTACTTCACAGTATTCGAGTACAACGGTACAGGAGATGTGACTAACTATAAAGACATTACTTTCACTGCTACAAACCCTGCAACTCTTACAACTGCAACTGGTGACTTCGGTACTATATCAAGTGCCACATCAGCGGCTCTTATAGAAACAGATGTAGATGTAGCGGGTTCTCTTCCAACATCAGGAGATGAAGACTGGTATCAGTTCAACATACCTGCTGGCAAGAACAACGTGATGGTACGACTAACTAATCTTCCGGCCAACTACAATATCGAACTATATGACAGAACTACTGGAACAATTCAGGACATAACGCTAATCCGTAAAGGTGAAGCTTCAGGTTCTGGTAACGAGACTTTGATTCTGAATGACGCTGATGCCGGCCGTTACCTACTGAAGATATTCGGTGATGATGAAAATCAGCACAGCACTTCTAACTACTCTGTAAGGGTGACTACAAGCGGAAACCAGCTTTATTCACTTCCTGCCGGTAACTGATAGTTCGAAAAAAGCCGAATGGCCTTTAGCGGGGCCAAGGTATAATGGAATAACCAACCGCCCCGCTATATTTAAAACAAGAAAAAAATTATAATAATTAATTAAGGAAAAACTCATGAATCTTGTAAGATCCAAGAGAAAAGTTCAGGCTCCCCAAGGAACGGGGCTCCTCCTGACCTTAGCCGCGGTTTTCCTAATGTTTGCCGGAGATTTGTTCTCTCAGAACTACGAATTCTCGACTACCCAAAGAAGAATGGGTGATCAAGTAGGTGTAGAAATCTGGGCGAAAAAATTAGACGCAAACGCTCCTAGGATAGGTAATATGTCAATTGGCGTTACCTACAATACCGCAAATCTGCAGCCGGCAAGCACTTCTAGTTTCTCTATCAGCACTACTGATAGCGTAAACTATAACCCAAGCCTGCCAGCTGGCGACGTATTCGTAACTATAAATTCACAGTTCCACTCGCTGAACGGCTATAGCAATCTATCAGCTCAGGCGGTGAACAACGGAACTACTTACATCTATCAATTAGATGTAACTGCTTCAACTACTGCCACTGGATCAGATGTATCAATGGAAGGCAGGGGGTCATTCGTCGGTAAGCTGGTTTTCGATATCGTGAACCATTCTACACTCGACGATAGCGACCTGACAGGCATAATGCTGAATACAGCTTCAAATATTGGCGATTTCGTGATATTCGATTTGGCCAGCAATAATATCGAAGCTACAAGTACACTATTGCCTACTGATGATTTCAATATCAAAGGTATAACGGTACTTAACCCCAACGGGCCTGACGAAGCGGTTAACAGAAACAGACAATATCAGTCCCTTCCGGTAGCTGGTTATCCGGTTTACTTTGAAAGATCAGGTCTGATCACACCATCTGTAACTAAGAAATATGGTACCAACAACTTAGCTTATGCTATGAAATATTCAGTTGATAACGGTACTACTTGGTCAGATGATGTATTAAGAGTAGCTGAACACAGAGAAAGCCAAGCTGACCTTGTTGTCGCTACTACTGAAGCTAACCATGTTAACGGTGAGATAGTAACAAGCACTGGTAATGACGCAGGATACTATATCACTACCGGTAACGGATCACAGCTACCTATAGCAGGTGCTGGCGACGGTTACAACGGTGTACTTAGAATTGTTTGGGATGATAACACATTCTTCGCCGAAAGATCAGAAGAAGCAAAACTTCAGTTCTGCCAGTTGGAAGACGCGAATCTTACTTCTGCGATAACCACACGTGCAACTACTGGGGTATGTGATGCTTCTGACGGTACTTTCGTACTTTCAAGATTATTCTTCCTACAGTTGGACGGCACTGAGGATTACTTAAGAACCAGAGATAAATTCTCTGCTCCTACGGAATTAACCGCCGAAGCGTGGATTAATCTCAACGCTTACAACTCAAACACTTCTGAGCCTGGTATCATTGTTCAAGGCCCTGGCCCTCAGAACCCTGACGAAGAAGGAACTTTTTCTCTATACTTGCACGAAGGCAGATTCCCGGCATTCAGAGTGCTTGAGTCTCAGGGTGGCGAAGGTAGAGGACAGAACGGGAGTAAGTATGTGGCTACAGTGATCTCTCCAGATCCGATATCGACTGCGGATGCTTCTTCACCGATAACTAATGCACACAGTGAAAACTGGACTCACGTAGCCGGTGTTGTTGATGGTAATACAGTAATGTTATATGTTGACGGTGAGCTTAAAGCAAAGTATGTAAATACGAACACTGTGAACATTATGCCTAAAGTAACTTCACACTGGGTATGGGTTGGTGTTAATCCTTACAACGGAATAGATGCTGATTCTTATCTCAACGCTGGTATCAAAGAGGTTAAAGTATGGAGAAAAGCTCTTTCAAGCAGTCAGTTAAGAGATTATATCGTTGGTATCAATGACGCTGATGATTTCACTACTGATGAAAATCTAAAAGCACTTGAGCTTTATTATGACTTCAACGGACAGTCTGATGATCTTGCTAACTCAGCGAACTCTACTGGTGTAACTGAGAATGGTTCTCAACAGAACAGTGATAACCCGATCTTCTTCTACGAAGATGCAAATATCCTTTCTTCTGCTACTCCTATCGCTGAGGAAAGATATCCTTACCGTCCGGATAGAGCACACTTAAGACTTACTTCACCACAGACAGGTTCTGGTGTACTAAATACTGAAGGAACAGAGTTCCCTGTAAGATGGATATCATTCGGTGTTGGTTCTCCAAACACAGCTTCTACATCTGATGTGGTAATTGAGTTCAGCCGCGACGGTGGCAACCAATGGGCTATCGCTATTGACGATCAGACACCTGGCCAACTAATAAACGGTGTAGATGTTGAGACTTCTACAGTAGATTGGGAACCTTATGAATCAGCTACGGTAGCTGGTGCATATAACGACCTTCAAGCTATCGTACCTACTACAACTAACTACAGCAAAACTGTTCAGTTAAGAGTTCGGGGTACTGAAGGAAATATGCAGAACGATATCGTTCATACTACTGGTAACTTTACTGTTGCCCCTTACTTCTCTTTAGCTAACACTGGGAACAGTATTATCGAAGTTGAAGAATCTAGCGATATGAATATAGCAGGCGGTACTGCACTTCTTGAGGCTTGGGTTAAACCTTACAGATTCCCAACGGATGCTGAAGGATATTATCCAATCATCGCTAAGAAAGATACTGTAACTGAAAACACTCACTATGCACTTCACCTATTGCCAACGGGTCAACTAAGATTTGCACTTGGTAAAGATGACGGTACAATAGCGGTAGCGGTTTCTGATACAAACAAACCACTTGTTGAGCCTAATACTCTATTTGCTGATTCACTGTGGTCACACGTGGCTGTATTTGTGAATCTTGGAACAGACGGTTCTCAGTCAGAATCTTCAGTTACATTCTATATCGATGGTAACCCACAGTCAGAAGCGGCTATAACAGGTCAGCTTGGTACTGGAGTTACTCTTGATACCGATAACACATTCCCAACTTACATTGGATACGATAGCGAGGTTGTAAGAACCCCTAGAGTTGACGTAGTTGGCGAGCCTGTACTTGATGATGACGGTAATCAGATTATCGATCTTTCAAGAAGTGCTAAGTCGTTCATCGGTGAACTTAAAGGTATAAGATTCTGGAACGGCGCTCCTGCTGATATGTCATTCGCAGGCGTTGAACCTACAGATCTTACCAATTTCTTACGTGGCGCTCAAGGTGTTACTGCTTCTGAACTTACTTCGGATTACAGAGAAAACCTTATTGTTTCATTCGACCTCAACGGCGGGGCTTTCGTTTCCAGTGATTATCCTCATAACTCACTATTTTCTAACTTCGCTTCTGGCGATGTAATCAATGCCAGAATAGTTAAGAACAACGGTGCGGCGTTTGCGGCAGTAGAGCCAACTATCAAAATAGTTGAGCCAACTGAAGGACAGCAAGTTGCCAATACTGAGGACAGCTTAAGAGTTCGCTGGGTTGGTTTCAATTATGACAGAACTGGCTTTGTAACGGGTGATGCTGCTACATCTAAAGATTCTGATCTCGAATATTCAACTCAAGGTGGTGGTGGTACTGCTGCTTCACCTTACAATGCAACAGCTTCTGATAATGACGTAGCTTCTTTCACAGATGCTTACGGCCTGCCTCAGACTGATGAGTTCAGATTTGCGGGAACTAACCCTCCTTACAATCAGTTCGCTGGTACTCTTAACTTGGGTACTTCAAGAGTGAACGGTACTTCTCAGGAAGAAATAGCTGCAGCTAACACCGAAGCAAGACTAAGAATGAGAGGCCGTAAACAACTTAACGCTCCTTCATCCAAAGAGTACACAACGTTCTCTTACCTATTGAGTGAGTCTCCATTGTTTACAATCACACCTCCATCTAACTTTACTATCAGAACATTGCTTGAAGGTTACCATAACGGTTCTGTGATTCCATTCGCAGGAAGCATTGGTTCTACGTTTGAGCAAAACGGTATCAAAGTAACTCTATTCAGGGACAATACAGGTACTAGACAAACTGCTGAAGCCGCTACTATGGTTTCTTCAGATGACTTCTCTGATAAGGATCCACTATCAGGTGCTGGTATCAGAGGTGTAGATGGTTCTACGTTCGGTAATATAAACTATGTATTCACTGATATAGAAAACGGAAACTACTGGGTTCTAGTAGAGCACCAGAATCACCTTCCGGTAATGTCTCGCTATGCTGCGCCGTTTAATTTCGACGGTGATGATCTTTCAACTTGGGCTATTGAGTCTGGTTGGGATTTCCAAAACTGGGATGGCGATACAACTGATATACTTTCTGCTGCTAACGCTGCTACAAGACCTACCCCAACTATGGGTAACTCTTACTCAGCAAGTGGTGCAGTAGTAACTAACGAAGATCTTACTGACTTCTCTCGTACAGGCCTAAGATATAACGAAGGTCAAAACGGAATCGGTACTACTAACGCGCTTCCAGCAATGGTTGCCGGTGATATCGTAAGAGACGGCCAGATCAACGCAGCTGACCGTGTTACCGTACGTGGTGACGTTGGTTCTGCATCCATGAGATCAGATGTAACTGGTGATGGTAATGTAGATGCGGTTGACCGTACTATTACTGACCGTAACTTCGGTTCTATCTACTCTGTTGCTCCTGAATTCCCTGATCTATATTCTGCAGTTCCTGAATCTCCAGGCCTAGCCGGAGACAGTGATCTATCAGTAATGGACTCAGAGATGGCTCGCAGACTACAGAGATGGGCTGAGAACAAAGACGTTATGGGTGAAGCAGCTACTGCTACTCCTATGTCAAAATACACTGACAGTAAAAACGCTGGTATCGACTATGTTGTATCTGCTGTTACTGAGATAAGTGAAGCTAAAGACAGAATCGAGATCACTATGTATGTTAGAAACAACGGTGGAGATTTTGCATTCGGTAACTCAACGTTCGGTATCAACTATGATCCTAACAAAATGAGATTCGCTGGCCTGATCGGTGAGGAAAACTCACTATGGCACAACGACTCAACTAAAGGTTACGGTAATGTTTACTCAGCACCTACTCTATCTACTAAGAACCCGATCAACAACTACAGAACAATAGAGATCGATTATGATGCCTTTGCTAACCTGCAAGGTACTAACGTTCCATTCGAAAACTCACTGCTAGGTACTCTGGTATTTGAAGTTACTGATATGAACGCTACTAAATTCGATTTCGACTGGGCGCATACAGTTGTACTTGATGTTAACGGTGAAAACCTGACTCCTTACGGACAGTTCCTGAACATCAACTCAATCAATACTGTTCTTCCTCTAGAGCTTATCACTCCTAACGGTGGCGAGCAGTGGAAAGACGGTATCGCGAACTACATCCGCTGGAGCCAGCCTTCAAACGATACTCAGGTAATGATTGAGGGATCGGTTGACTACGGTGCTACTTGGTTCATGATCACCGGTACTCCGGTATCTACCGTTGATGGCGAATACCTATGGACTCCAGAAGGTATCAACTCTAGCGAGTGCCTGATCAAAGTAATTGATGTTACCGATAACACAGAGCTTGACAGATCAGAATCTGCTTTCTCTATCACACCTGCTGTTGCTAGAATTACTAGCCCAAGTACAGCTGACGGTATCTACTTCTCTAACAAACCTTTAGAGATCAAATGGGTACTGGACAACGAACTTGCCGATAACGTAACGTTCAGATTCTCGGCTAACGGCCAGACTGGATGGATCGATCTTGGCGGAGTTGTAAACGGCCAAGCTGGTTCAACACAAGGTATGATACCGAACAACGTTAACTCGAACGCTGCTGTAGTGGCTATGTTCAACGCTGATAACAATGAGTTCCTTGCGGCTTCTGAGCCTTTCAAAGTGCTTGCTGGTTCTATCCAGTTCACTACACCGAGAGAAGGCGATGTATTCAACGCTGCAAGCGATATCAAGCTAAGATGGTTCACGCCAGCTACACTAAGCTTCGATGTTGAGTACTCACTTGATAACGGTGCAAACTGGACAACAATCGCAAGCGCTGTATCTTCTGCTGCTGGCAATATCGATTGGAGCATTCCACAGATACCTGCTACAACTGAAGAAGCATTAGTGAGAGCTACTTGGAACGGCCAAGATGATATGGTTTACGGAATATCAGGTATGTTTACTATCCAGACTGCGACAAGTGTGGAAGAAGCTACCGAATTCACTGTAGGCACTGCTTATCCAAATCCGTTCAGCGAAGAGACTACCGTTGAGTTCTACTTGCCGGAAAGCTCTCAGGTAACGATCGAGATGTTCGATAACAAAGGTACACTGGTACAGACTGTAGCCGCTGACGAGTTTATGGCGCAAGGCCTGAACATGGTAACGGTAGAAGCAAACGAACTGGCAGCAGGCGTTTACTTTATACAGATAACAGCCGGTGATAACCAACAGATGCAGGAAGTGATTATACAGTAATCATTCCATAGCATAACAGACACTGACATGCTAGAAGCCGGCCTTAGAATTAGGGCCGGCTTTTTTTGTAAGCCATAAAATTATTAATTTTTGGTATGAAGTATAAAAGAAAAACAAAATCCACTAAGGCTTCTATTCTCCAATTGATTATAATGATGATTGCTTCGGCTTTTATATTGTTCTATTTATCGGAAGACGTAGATGGGCTGCTGGATGCATGGGCAAATATCTGGAATGATAGTTTTATGGGCTAGAGAACACCCTTGTCATATTGCCCCCCCCGTCATTCTGAGGGAGCACAGCGACCGAAGAATCTCTAGTGGCATGTTCTAGTTTTTCGGGATTTCTTGGGCTTCGCCGCTGGGAATGACGGTGTGTATGTCTAATACTCTTGTCATATTGAGCTTGTCGAAATATATACAAGAACATTATGCGCAGTTCCAGCCACCCCGTCCGTCATTCTGAGGGAGCAAAGCGACCGAAGAATCTCTAGTGGCGTGTTCAAGTTTTTCGGGATTTCTTGGGCTTCGCCGCTCGGAATGACGGTGTAATGTTTTTGATATAAGTCGAATAGCAACTAATTTTATAAAGCCATCGTTCAATATAATTAAACAATAGGTTTTCGTTATGAATAGAATAGTCAGTGATATAGATATATGCGGCGGTAGGCCGAGAATCGAAGGCACAAGGATACGGATAATCGATATTTTAGAGATGCTTTCTAATAAGCTTACTTTCGATCAGATTATAGATGAATTCCCAGAGCTGAAAGAAGATGATATCAAGTCAGCTATTGAATATGCAGAGAAAAGAATAGAGCATGCGACTATTAGTTGATGCGCATATTTCGTATAAATTTTCGAAATGGCTCGATTCTTAAGATGGTGTCGAATCAAAGTCACCTTCTTATGTTGGCTTGCAAGAAGCTAAGGATACAGACATATTTGATTATGCTAAATCAAATAGATATACAATTCTTTCAAAAGATTCCGATTTCCTTAGTCTTCATTACAGGTTCGGAGCCCCTCCTAAAATTTTGATACTGAGAACAGGAAATACATCAACTGATTTTTTGATAGAGTATTTTACTATTAGATTAGGAATAATATCAGACTTTCTTGATAAAGAAGACTTACTGGAATTGATTTAAAAATTGCACATCGTGGTATAAGAATCTCTAATGGAGTGTTCAAGCTCGAGGGGATTCCTTTGGTTTCGCCGCTCGGAATGACGGAATAAAGCTGTGCCTTCGGCAGGCTCAGGCACCAACCCCGTCCGTCATTCAGAGTGAGCGGAGCGACCGAAGAATCCCAGGTGATGTTGACAGTGAATTTTTAAATAACTCCACGATACTATCCCTACATGAGCCTGCCAAATTGTATCTTCCAAAATATTATATCAAAAGTATATAATAAGAATTTCTTGATATCGATTAATATTGTACCTTTCATTTACTATCAAAAACACAATCTTATAGTTAGATGCCCATAAAGTTAGCAGTACCCGAAAACAGTTTTTCCGAAAATATTTACGCAGCTATCGAAGGTGAACAGCCTGAGAAGAACGCTGCCGATATAGGCGTTCAGCTTATTAAGACTACAGAAGATAAAGCACAGAGAATGCTTGCCAATAGGGAAGTGGATGCCGCGCTGATTACGCCACTGTCTTTTGCTAAAATGTCCGATACGCTTAGTTTAAGGGTTATACCTACTTACTGTGTGGCGCCGGAAGACTTTACTGGTGCTGCTACGATATACTTCAAAAGTGGGGCAAACGGCGTAGAAAGCATCGGATCCGCGTACCCTCACTCTTATCTATCAACTCTCAGCAAAATACTACTTAATGAGCTCTATGGTATCGAGGCAAATGTCGAAAAATCAAAATCGAATAAGGATGATATTCTCGATGATCATGATGTAGCGATAATCCAGTTTGAAGAGGAAACGCCTTTAGAGGCATTGGATCTATCCGAGGAATGGTTACAGCTTTACAAAAACCCTTTGCCGCTTTATTTTTGGGCTTGCTGGACTGATAACCAAGACAAGGATATCAAAATTGCTACAGAACAGGTAGCTCCATCATCTATTCCAGCTTTTAAAGAAGTTCGGTTTGGAGAAGACGAGCAGCGCTACGGCAGGCTACATTTCCTATGGCACGAAAAAATAGAACAAGCAATCGATCACGCTTTGGAAATACTGTTCTACAACCAATACAGCAATCAGATACATTCGATAAAATTATTCGACCATAACGAGGGCAAAGAAATAGATATCACCGATCCTGATTTAATCGGGTCTGGAGATCAAGAATAAATATTCTGATAATATCCTATGAAGTAAAAATATCAATAGAAATATATTACTTCGATGTTTCTCTTGCTATTTTTTCCATCCAATATGAGATTATCCCTACCGTAACGGAAACATTGAGTGAGTGTTTGCGGCCGTGCATAGGTATGATAACCGATTTATTGCATTGGTTGATAAGGTCTTCAGGTATGCCTGATACTTCATTACCGAATAGGAAAGTACTGTTCAGGTCGCTATGATCAAGCTCGGTGTATGGGGTTGCGTTTTCTGTTAGCTCAACCGCTATCAAAGTATTGTTATTGCTTTTAACTGATTGGATAATATCATTAGGATCTTTAAGATAGGTGAACTTAACATCCTTATCTGCGCCTAATGCTGTTTTTGATATGTCTTCCCTTGGCGGATGTGGTGAATAACCGCTTAGGTATAGTCGTTCGGCTCCAGATGCGTCACAGGTGCGGAAAGCTGACCCGATATTATATGCGCTTCTGATATCATGCAACCAAATGGAGTGTTTGTTTGTTGTTCTTTTATGGGGCTTACGCAGCTCTTCAATTTCTTGAAAGCCCAGTTTTCGATCTTTTTGCACTTGAAAATGAGTTTTTTTTAGAAATGACGGTACTAATTACTAACTTAAGTGTTACTTAAAGAAAGTAGATCATCAGTAATAGGAAAAAGTAAATATGCGCACTCAAAATATTTTAGCTTTGCTCTTGGTTTTTATGGCAGCTATTGCTGTAACGGTAGCACAAGAAGAGTTCTCCACTCAAGGTGATCACTTTATTTTTGGATACCCGCCTAATTTTCACGGAAGCTCCACTGCTGAGTCCTACTGCCTTATAAGTATTACTGGCGACCCCGGAACCACGGGATATATTGATTTCTACTTCGAAAACGGTACAACTTCGAGAAGAGACTTTATGATTGATCAAAATGGTGTTTACACTCGCCGTTATAACAGATCGATATATAGTGTAGAGGTTGAAAACAATGCCAGTTTATATTCAAGTTTTGAGATAAGAAGCGATGCGGATGTGAGTGTATACGCACATAATATGTCTGTTTACACTTCCGAATCCATGATAGTTTACCCTGTTAACACCTTAGGGGTGGATTATTATATCATGTCATACCAGTCACTAATAAGGAATACCGGATTCACACAGCAATGGCATCCATCTCAGTTTCTAGTAGTAGCTACTGAGGATAATACCACCATAAATCTATTCTATGCAGATAATGTAGATCATTCAGCCGAATTACAGCAGACAATCACTCTGGACAAGAACCAGTCTTTTTTGGTCGAATCCGCTTTTTTTGAAGAAGGTAATGATCTGACAGGTAGCCGGGTGGAAGCTGATAAACCAATTGCTGTTATGGGCTCTCATAATAGAGCAGTTGTTCCCACAGATGGCTCTGCTAGCAGTTATGACTATCTTTTAGAAATGATGCCACCCAAGGTAACTTGGGCTGGAGAGTTTTATTTTGTACCGTTCCAGCAGCCAAATGATCAGATCAATGCCAATGAACCAGATATATTCCGTATTTCTCCTATCTTCAACGATACTGAAATAAGGATAAACAACGTATTGGTTGATATTCTTGACGCTGGTGAGACTCTGCAACTTGATCTTGTTGACGCAGGCAAGGTAAAGGCTACTGCCCCTATTATCGTTGCCCAGTACAAGAAGTCTAACTCCGATGGTAGTACCAATACCCGGGAATCAGATCCTTTTATGATGATAGTGCCGCCAGCAGAACAGTATATGGAAAGTTATCAGTTCTATTCTGTAAGTGATAATAGATTTCCAGATCATTATATAACGGCCATAGTACCAACGGCAGATTTGGGCTCGGTACTGTTGGATGGTGCCGCCCCCAATATATTGGATCAGGGGCTGATCCCAAACAGTGATTACTCATATTTTTTCGTAGAGGTCGCTCCCGGTGTTCATGATATAACTGCTGATGTACCTTTTGGGCTTTATGTTTATGGCTACGGGCCTGCGGAATCTTACGGTTACATAGGCGGTAGCGCCATGCGCCGTATCGATAATAACCCCCCTGTTTTTGCTTTTACCAGTGAGGATGAGTGTTTTGTGGTAGAGGGAGTGGTAGAAGAGACAAACGCACTTGATACTTATATCGAAAGATTGGAGATAGAAAGGGACAGAAGCGAGAACGTTAACTTAAATGTGAACGGTATCACCGAAGATAGCTTTTTCTTTGCCGACTCAAGTGCATCTCTACCTTATAGGGTAGAGCTAGAAAACAATTTCGCAGATGGTAGATACAGGCTGACAGCATTCGATAGGAAAGACTATAAAGCAGTTGAAGAAGGTACTATAAAAGGATTTACAGTGGGTACGGCAGTTGCCAACGCCACTCAGAATGATCTTCTGGCCGTTGAGGACTTCGGTTTTTGGGATGAGGATTATACACTCGAAATAGAAATCAATAATTATGGTAGCTTCGAACAGGTAGTAACGGCAATCCAGCTCCAGAACCATACCGATTATGTCGTTATGGAGAATTTCCCTATCACGCTTCAACCAGGTGAAACGCGTACGGTTCAAATAGTGATCGGTGGGGAACTGGATCTTGCTCTTTCAGATATTATCACGGTATCAAATGACTGCCTGCCAAGAGATATCTATACTATCGATTTGGAATTTATAACCGATACCGATGATCCAACAGCGGTAATGAATCGTGGTAATTGCAATATCCCTTCCCAGATCACATTCAGCGACTTAGGTGCTAGGAACAGAGGCTTAGATGATGTCAGGATAGTCGAATCATCTAATATCGTGATTGATATAGATGAAAGCCAGGCCCCGGAAGAGCTGAATGTCACGGCCACTGTTATCGATAACCGTAGGGATGCTTTTTATACTTTGGAAGCTATAGACGGCGAAGGAAACACCGTTACCATTTCTGATACTATATCCGGCTTTTCGGTTGAGATCGTTCCGCTTGAGTTTTTGGCAGATGATCAGACCGGTCAAAACAACCATGGAATCAATGAGAACTGCGGAGTATTACCTTTGGCCAACACAGGTCTTTTCCCTATTACTTTAGAATACTCTGACATCAATAACGCGGATGTTATGATCCCGCCCACATCTTTCCCTCTTACTCTGCAGCCAGGCGATACACTGCTACTGCCTATGTGCGGCAGCGATAGCGGTATATCAACGGATTCTATTTTTGCTCAGCTCACATTAGGCAATGACTGCTCGGAGGTTGTAGGTGATATTATTATACCGGGCACCTATTTTATCGGGGAGGAAGAATCAGACTGTGATACAGAACTCAGACTGATTCAGATGGATGATCTGCCGCTGGGCGGCAAAATCATAAACTCTATATACCCCGTTCCTGCTCAGGATATGATAACTATGAGACTTATACTTGATACAGGGAATTATACTGTTACCATTACCGATGCCTTTGGAGTGGAAACCGAACTTGTATCGGATAATTCCCCCTCCCTTGGGATATATACAGTTGAAGCCGACATATCAGATTTTGAAGCTGGCTTCTATTTTGTTACAGTCGAGCAGAATGAAATCATACATTCATACCCTATAACTAAGAAATGATTATTTTATTATAGAGATAATAACAATATTATGTGTCAATAAATTACTCATATACGGAGGCATTATGCTTAAATTAAAAGTTTTGTTTATATCTATCGTAATAGGAGGAAGTATATATGCAGATGCTCCTTTTAGATATAATATACACCCCGAAATGTATCTAAATGGACAATTACATCAATGGGCTATAGTCGATATTGATGGCGATGGAGTTTTAGATGGCAACTTTATGCGGTACGCTGTCGATCCGCCCGAAGATTGGTTATACTGGATACCAGCTTGTGCAGCTTGCCCTGTATTACAAATGTCAGGACAGATGTCAGAAAATGAGCAAACAAATAATATCGGAATTGATCAAATTTCTAAGGACTACACAGTAAATAATTCGACTCACAACCTAAATATTGAAGGTAATGATGGTAAACCAAGGGTTGCCTCGCAAGAGGAAATATCTTTATTTGAACAAAAGTTCGATGCAATGAAAAAAAGTGGGTTACAGGAGCAGAATAGATTTGAATCAAAAGGATTCTATATCAAGGATGGCTTGGCTATTTATGACATTGACGGTACGAATACGTCCATAGATCATTTCTCAGCAAAAATTATTGATCTGAACGGCGAGATAATTGGCAATGCTTCAATTGAAGGTAATAGTTTGATATATCCAATTGAATCTTTAGAATCAGGTAGATATATATATTCGGTATTTTACAATAATAATCCGGTAGCATCATTTAAACTTCATAAGGGTAATTAAATAAAAAATTTATAATTGTCGCCTTCATAATAGTTTGTTCTAGTGTAGCTTCTTTTTCATATGTAATTATAATTACCTTCTTTTAAAATTGCAACTGATATTTTATTCTCTGTTCTGATTTTAGGTATTAATACAGTCGATCTTGTTATGTCAAATCTTGAATCTGGCTTTCGTATTTTAAGCGTTTTGTAAAATTCTTTGTACACTCCAACCCTTAAACTAAAACATTACAAATTGATAATACTTACTGTCGTAACTAATAATTAATTATTACATACGTTTATAAAGTATGCTATAGATAATGCACAGCAATTATTAATAGAGATAGCTGTTAATACACCCATACTTATTCCAGGTCTGGTTACGGAAATGTTAATTTGTCATCAAAGCCAAGTCACCTTTGGCATATCCGCAACTAAAGATCGCAACATATCGTCATTGCGGTAAGATGATGAACAGACATTTTTTGAGGAAATATATGAATAAAATCGTTTACGGTACTTTGATTACTGTTTTTTTGGTAGTGGCTTTTTGGCAGGTACAACCCACTATTGGTAGCGACAAGATATTCGAACAAGTCAGAAAATTCGATTATGTGCTACAGACAGCATACAGAAATTATGTGGATGATGTTGATGCCGAAAAACTTACCGAAGCAGCTATCGAAGGAATGCTGAACGAGCTGGACGTACACTCTGTTTATATTTCCGCAGAGGAGATGCAAGCCGTAAATGAGAGCTTTGAGGGTAGTTTTGAAGGTATCGGAGTTCAGTTTGACATAATCAACGATACTATAACTATAATATCACCGCTTGAAGACGGCCCTTCTGAAATGCTTGGCATCCAGCCGGGTGATAAGATCGTATCTATAGACGGCGAAGACGCGGTGGGCATCCCCAGAAGCGAAGTACCTAAGAAGCTTAAGGGGCCAAAAGGCACTAAGGTAAAAGTAGAGATAGCCAGAAGAGGAGAGCCTAAACTTATAGAATACTCTATCACAAGGGATCAGATACCTTTCAACTCGGTATCAGCTTCTTACATGATACCCAATACGGATATAGGAGTTGTTTCTATAGCCAGATTCGCAGGTACTACTTTCAAAGAGCTAATAGATGCTTTAAATGAGCTTGCACCTCAGGGTATGGAAAAGCTTATACTTGATCTTAGAGGAAACCCTGGTGGTTTTTTAGACCAAGCTTTTAGAATATCAAATGAGTTTTTGCCAGAAAACGATACTATCGTATTCACTAAGTCCAGAGACGGTAAGTTCGATGAAGCTTATATGTCAGAACCGAATGGGGTGCTGAGCGATATACCGGTCATTGTTCTTATAAACCAAGGTTCGGCTTCAGCCTCTGAGATAGTCTCAGGTGCCCTTCAGGATCATGATAGAGGACTTATTGTTGGTACTACATCATTTGGTAAAGGCCTAGTTCAGAGACAATACAAAAACCCAGATGGTTCAGCTTTCAGAATTACAATTTCAAAATATTATACACCTTCTGGTAGATCTATCCAAAGGCCTTATGAAGATGAGGATGATTATAGAAACTTGGTAGGAAGGATTGATCTGGAAGAAGGGGATTATTGGGATAATGGTATAGAAAAAATCAAGAAAGCTGCCGCTAAGGATAGCACTGTTGTATTTGATTCTCTTCCTATTTACTACACTGAGAAAGGGAGACCAGTTCTTGGCGGAGGCGGTATAATGCCTGATTATATAATCAATGCGGATACTACAAGGCTTACAGATCTCAGTGTCGATTTTAGAAGAAACAGACTGCTTTATGAGTTCGCAAACGACTATATTGCTGCCAACGGTGATCAATTTGATGCGAAGTACGGTAATAACTTCAATCAATTTATCAGCGAATTCGAACTCACTTCTGATATGAAGAAAAGCCTTAAGAAAACAGCGGAAAGCCGCGATATAGAATGGGATGAAGATGAATATGAAAAAGATGAAGATTGGATAGAACTAGAGTTCAAATCCAATATAGCACGGATAAAATGGGATGGCGATCACGAGAGGCAAGTGCTCGTACCGATCGACAGACAATTGCAAAAAGCAATAACACTGTTCCCCAAAGCTCAGGAACTTGCGGATAATGATTGATAACGATCAATTACAGCGAGTCTGGGAATAGATATGAACAGTTGGGAAAAGAAATTTAATAAAGGAAAAAAAATGAAAACGATGTTACTGACTGCCGTTCTGGCAATGACAATGATATTTATGCCCTCGGAATCGAAGGCAAATGACCCCCATCAGTATGGTGAAAAATTAGTTTATGAGGTGTCCTTTATGGGGATGACGATTGGAACTATCGAGACATACACCATGAAAAACCAAACTATAAAGGGCGATAAAACTCACCATGTTAGGTCTAAGATAAAGTCGGCTAAGGGAATCCCTTATGTTGATCTTGATGTTGAGTTCGATAGTTGGATGGATCCATCTTTTGCGTACTCTCACAAATTCATGTCAACAAGCGTTTCCGATGGTACGAAAGTATATGAGGAAGCTCTTTTCGACTATGATAATAATACAATAGACGTTACTATGACTAAAAACGGTAAAAAAGTACAAGACTTTGAGAGAGAGCTTAACCGTAAAGTAAATGACGGCTGTTCACTTTTCTTTATGGCCAGAAAATATATGGATAGGAACAAAACCGTAAAGGTGCCAACATATATTGAAGATGAAAATTCTCTGACGGTGATAAACTTCCACAATAGAGTGGAAACAGCTGAAGTTGATGCTATTGATTATCCTGTAAGAACTAAATATTTAAACGGAACGGCTAAATGGGAGGGTCTTTACGGACTTTCAGGTGATTTTGAAGGCTGGTTCTCAGACGATGAAGCGGCAGTCCCCATCAGAGCAAAGATGAACGTTTATGTTGGTACTGTAAATATTGAACTTGTCAGTTGGGATCGTGATGGTTGGACTCCCCCCAAAGCTAGTTCATAATAGCATAACCGCTGAATATTTAAGTAGCTGCAAAGAATAATATTTGAAAAACCTGAGTCTAACCGCTCAGGTTTTTTTTTATGATAATGACGTTACTATCACCATAGTTCTTTTGGGATAATAATTCAAAACCGCGCTTATCGGGTATTTCAAGTGGTGAGTGCTCAATCACTATCAAACCATTATAGTCAAAATCATTGATGTGGCTTATGAATTTCGAGATCAGTCCTTTATTATACGGGGGATCGGCGAATATAATATCATATGCATCGCTGCTTATGATTTTAGGTAAATGAGTTATAGCATCACCTCTGACTATCATATATTTATCTGATATTGATAAATCTTCCGCCAGTTTTTTTTGATAGCTAATTGTTTTGCCGCTTTTCTCTATTGAAACGACTTTGTCCGCCCCCCTCGATATACATTCTATACCGAGCATACCGCTTCCCGAAAAGCAATCGATCACTTTTATACCCTCAAAATCAATAAGATTATCAAGTACTGAGAATATGGATTCTTTTACTCGCCCTGTGGTTGGTCTTATGCCTGTTGGGAGCGAAGCTTTTGGCCCCCTTCCCTTCAGATAGCCTGAAATAACACGCATCAATAGAACTTTATCCGTTCATGGTAAGGCTTGAAAGATCCGCCAACAGCTGGCGGGAAAATATGCTGAACCCTCGATGCATATTCTTTACGTCGCTCGTCAAGTTCTGTATTGACATATCTGAATGCGTTGAGCCTGGCGGTTTCCAATCCCAATAGCATACATGTTTCCCATATCTGAAGATAAAGGTCTTTGGTAAGGCTGATCCCATAGAAATATGCACCTTCAACAGTATCTACTACTTCTTCGATTATCTTGGCGTGTTGCTGTTCTAGTAGCTCGGGTATTTGCGAAACGTCACTATATGATAAAAGGTTATAATAGCAAGGTTTGCCATCTTTGACAACGCTGATATCTATGAAATTATCTTGGATGCATAGAATCATGCAGTTTTTTTCCTTACTTTCAGGGTAATTGTAAGAAAAAGCAGAATGAGCGTTCATCTGGCTGAAATCTATATTCGATATATCTTTGCCGAGCGGTTTAAGAAGGTCTGTACAGTTTTTGACTATCTCACTTGTGAATATAACTCCGAGTACGTAAGCTGTTTCCGCATTTTTTTTCTTGCTCATCGGTATTATGTTCGCAAGAAACTCTTCTGTATTGAAGTGAGGGTATGACTGTTTTATCTCAAGAGAAAGTAATTCACGCAGAGTATCGTTGGATTGGTTGATATCTGCTGGTAATTGTGTTACTATTACGCTTTCCGCTGGTAGGGTAATACTTATTTTGGTAATCTTATCGGCAATTGGTTCGATCTTCGATATCAGATTATCTTGCTCATCTTTATAATCTGAATAATGCAGGTTTTCGATATCGACAGGCATATCTGTAGAGTCAATATGCTCCAGGACGAGACCTTTGTCGCCCCTGCCTATTAGAGCCATATATACCCTGTCCATATTGAAGAAAATCGATAGTACAGATTCCATATAATTAATAGATTGATTATTATTATGTACTTATTCCAGCAAATCGTAAAATCGCTGTACTCTATAGAAATAATTCTTTATTCCTAATATAAGGAAAACATTTCAGCTAAGAGAATTAATAGTTAACCTACGTTTTATCGGACACTTTTGATATGTCTTTAAGTAACTGATAGGATTCTTCTATCATAATTTTGTAGGTTGAAAGAAGATCTATATAAAGATCAATCGTTCTCCTGCTGAACCCACTAATCCCAACTTTAATCGCTTCAGATTGCAGATCAGATATCAAAAGTACAAGATCTTTCTTTCGGGGTGTGAAGTCTTTAGCGTTCAAATCTATATCTTCTCTCAGTGAATCCCCGATCTGTTTCATGAAGATAGATACTGATTTTTGTGTATCATATAATCGGCTGATCTTACTTTTATCTAAAGCGCCATGAGAGTTTGAAAGATGAGATAATATCTTTTGGATATTTAGACCTAATATATCATTTATATGTTTTGCACTTGCAATGATTCTGATATAGACTGATTCGTTGGAATTATTCTGATATCCAGTATCATCTACTCCTATTTCAAAATCTCTTAGATCTAGGTTCTCTTTATGAATACGCTTGTAGCATATACTTGAGATGTCACTGAGTTCTGATTCTAGTTCAGAAGCACCCCTTTGGCTGTTTTTTATTAAGCTGATATCATATTCCCCGAGCGATTCGGTCATATCGTCTATCAATTTCTCGGCTTCGTAAATATATCGGCAGGATAGAAGTGGAAGCGGATCGGTTTTGGCATTTGCTACCAGGGAAGTACGGCTGGTGATCGCACTGTCTTTTCTCGCAGCGTCCTTAGCCTCGCGGCGATGTCTTAAGGTAGAGGATATCAGGACTGTAGCTGTGAGTACCACAAAGAAAATCAAAGCTATAAGGCCACCAAAATATATTGTTACTGAGATTATACCCGCAACCAGCATAGCGATCAGAGCCGTTCCAAACCAGCCGCCGATAACATTAATAACCCCAGAAACCCTATAAGCCGCTGTTTCTCTGCCCCATGCTCTATCTGGCAAAGCAGCAGCCATCGCAACTATAAACGTAACATAAGTAGTTGATAAAGGAAGTGTAAGTGTTGTGGCCAGTGATATCAGTCCCGCCGATACCATCAATATCACTGCTGCTCTTATTAAGTCAAAAGCGGGCTTATCTTTTAATCTTTCCGTAAGATCATCTTTTTTGGTGAGATCAAAGCTGTTTATATAGTTTTTTCTGATAGCCGAGTCTTTAGAAATTACTCTGTTTAGATAGTCAGTTAATGTAAGCGTTCTTCGTACGAGGAATCTACCGATTGCATTTGATTTAAACCGTTCGTTACCTGTTTCATGGCTCGAAAGACCTATTGTTGTAGCCGTTACTGATCTTGCTTTTTTAGATACAAACAGAGTCAGCATCATGATAAGCCCTGCGATAACAACATATAGTTTATTTGCCTGGGATTTGGCTGCAAGGTCACTCATAAGTGTAGTCTCGGCGAATTCACCATAATTCTGCGCGAGCTCGTATGTATTTAAAGCCGCAAGAGGCGCACCGATAAAGTTCACCAAATCATTGGCCGCAAAGGCCATTCCCAACGAAAACGTACCTGCCATAACTATGATTTTCAGGACATTCACTTTGGTAAAACTTATCAGTGGCTGAAGGATCACGAACCAGCCCAGTATTAGATAAAGGCTTACCTCACCCAGGTTATTCTGCATATAAGCCATAGTATCAGCAGGAAGTATAGAAGAATCTACGTTCTTCAGCCCTTTGATAATGATGAAAAGTGATATCGAAGATAAGGCTATCGCTCCCCACACACCACCGAACTTATTGAACCTTTCCTTATAGCGAAATGTAAATATCAGCCTTGTGAGAAACTGTATCAAGAAGCCGACAATGAAGGCGACCGCCACGGATAAAAATATACCGATGATTATCTTAGCCACGTCATCGAAGTTCATATAATCCATCAAAGTGGCACCGGGGATAGCATTCTGTACCAATTTGACTATCGAAAGGCCTAAAGCCCCACCGAAAAGCCCAAACACCACTGATACAGTGGTAGAAGTAGGCAAACCGAAGGTATTATATGTATCAAGCAGCAATATATCCTGTAGCATGGCGGCTACAAAGATTATCAGCAGTTCTGGCATAAGGAAGAAGCTAGGATCGAAGATACCTGATCGGGCTATCTTCATCATCCCCCCTGAGAAAAGCACACCGAACATAACACCTATCGATGCTACTATAAGTATGGTACGCAGGGTGCCCGCTTTACTGCCTACCGCGGCGTTCAAAAAATTCACCGCGTCATTGGCTACACCGACTGTTAAATCAATTATCGCCAATATTATCAAAACTATTAGGATTACCAGATTAAAGTCTAGTTCCATCTATTCTGAGCTCTCTGTATGTAGTATTGAATGTTATATCAAACAGGTCGTCAAACCGTAATCAAATATAATCATGCTGTGCGTAAGAAAAGTTAACGTACATTAACATTTCATATTCAATTGCCATTATCTATAATTATGCCAGTTAATAAAAAAGGATATTCAAATCTACGAATCCCCATTTTATCTCTTTTGCTCATCATTTCATTATTCGGATCTATATCCACTTCTAGCATACCTATCGGCGTTGTTATTCCGATGACAGATTCTCTCTATAAGGAATATTCTGACTTCATAAGGCAAAATGCAGAAAGTGAAGAAGTTATAGCAGCACTTGTAAATTTAGCTAAATCAGATCAGATATCTAGAAAGTGGGCTAGGGGGCTATACTCATTAGAATCGCATAGAGATTTTTTCAACAATGAGGATTATTTAAAGATTTTGGAGCAAAGCAAATCCCAATTGATAGGCTTTGCGATGGCTGAACAGGTCAACACAGAGAACTATGAGTATATAGATTATCTGGCGACTAAGCTTGCTCCATCTGATACTGGTTATGTATTCGTCAATAATATCATTGCTCTAAACATAAACTCAAGGCAATGGGACAAAGCAATTAATCAGCTCAATATGTACGAGCATCTTTATCCGGCTCACAAAGATAAAATCGATGATTTAAAAACAATCTTATCTAAACCGATTGAGGGACTGGAACCTGTACCGGTAAATGGAATCAATTCTCCCGGTGGGGAATGGGACCCGAACCCTACCTCAGACGGTAAATATATATTTTATTCCAAAAGGCAGGTGCTTAGCAACAACGCTGATGTAGCCTTGGGCCAGATGAGTGATTCCGGCTTTGTAGAGATTGGGTTGTTAAAAGGCCCGCTAAGCGGACCGTATGATGAAACTGTAGATAATATCAGTTATGGAGCGGATAAGATTTTCCTTTCTGGTACTTTGGAAGGCACGTTCGGCAAATTCGATATTTTTTTCGGTGAAAGAACAGGGAGCGAGTATTCTGAGATTACTCACCTTCCTAAACCAGTAAACTCTGAGTACACTGATGAAGGAGCTACTATGAGCGTGGACGGAAAAGTTATGGTTTTCACCTCCGACAGGCCTTATAAAGATAAACCCTACAGGCCATACGGCTCCTTATATATGGGCCACCTAAATGGTGATATGGATATATATGTTACAAAGAAAAATGAAGGAGGAGGTTGGTCAGATCCAATAAACATTGGTATGCCTGTTAATACCAATATGTCCGAAAGATCACCATTTCTGCATCCGGACGGTAAAACGCTTTATTTCAGCTCCAACGGACACGCCACATTGGGGCAACTGGACGTTTATAAAACAACCCGGCTGGATGACACTTGGCAAAACTGGTCAGAGCCAGTCAATCTCGGAAAGGAGATCAATACTATAAGTGATGACTGGGGATATAAGGTAAGCCTAAATGGGGAGAAAGCATATTTTTCAGCACTTAACCGCAGTATCGGTAAAGGTGGGTATGACATATTCTATATCAATTTACCAAGCGCCGCGCGCCCGGATTCTTTGATAATAGTCAGTGGTGAAATAAAAGACAAGCGCACTGGCAAGCCCGTAAGGGCGGAAGTTAGGTGGGAAATAAGGCAAACTGGAGGGCTCCAGGGTAGTTTAGAAACAATTGATGAGCAGTCCAGCTTTAAATTACCCCTCAAAAGAGGAAACGAATATGGATACTATGTAACTGCCGATGGTTATCTGCCTTATTCAGCTTCCCTGACACTTCCTGAAAATTACAAAAAGAATGAAATGGATATGGTAATCAATCTTGTTTCCATACCTAAAAAGCAAGGGGAGGTATCCAAACTTACCGCGAGTAATATAATTTTTGACTACGACAGTTATGAGGTTAAAGAAGCTTCGTACACTGAGATAACGAATATAGCTGACCTGATGAATAGCATACCTGATATAAAACTCAGGATAGAAGGACATACAGACGAAGAAGGAACAAAAGAGTACAACCAGAGACTATCTGAAAAGAGAGCTAAAGCAGTTAAAGATTTATTAGTTAAGTTTGGAGTTGCCGATTCCAGACTCTCATATTTAGGTTTTGGTGAGGAAAAGCCGATAACGACTAATATCAATAAAAGCCGACGTGTAGAGTTTATATTTATCAATGAGTAACAACACAGAAATAAATCCTATTTGCATTATCGCAGAGAATGACCAGATGGTTACTAAAACACTGGTCGAGCTCATTGAAAAATTCTTCCCTAAGCTGAAGCTCATCAAAGCCAATGACGGTAAAACGGCACTATCTTACTATGAAAAGGTAAAGCAATATCCAGTTGTTATAATCTCGGAACTCCGGCTTCCCGCTTTGGACGGCAGGCAGTTTATGACTTATACCAGACGTGTAGCTAAGGGGCCTCTTTACACTATTGCGATGACTGATGAAATATCTCAGCGCGGCAGTATGGAGCTGCTCCAGAGTGGTGTCGACGATATTCTAACGAAACCTCTTGAGCCCGGTAGTATTATATCTAAAATGAGAATCGCTATAAAGCAGATTCTTATGGCGAAGAAAATACAAGATTTCCCTGATGCCGAATCACTGAAAGTGCAGGCAAAAAAGGAAATGTCGCTTGATGTATCCAATCTTCTGGATTCGTTCATTGAAAAAAAAGGTATTAAGTTACCTGATGAGAAAAAGAAATTCTTTGAGGAAGCGACTAAATTTATTTTCGAGAAACAAGAGGGTAAGTACGAAGAGCTGGTAGCTACTCTGAACGCAATGAAATTCCTGAACGGTTATAAGCTTTACCTAGACGATTCAAAGATACAATCCCCCGTTATGAAGAACGGATACCCTAGCCAGGCGGCAATGGAGGAATATCCTAAATTCGTACAAAAGATTTTCAGTTATCTATCCGGCTTGGACAGCGAGTTTGAGATTCTCTATCACATATATGAAAATGTGGACGGTACAGGAATGCCAGATAAAAAAAGGTACTGGCATATCCCCCTTGGCAGCAGAATACTGAGAATACTTATCGAATATAGCGAAGCCTTAAAAGAAAGCAAGGATGACCAACATAAAGCGATAGAGTCTGTATTCAATGGTGTGAAAAGGCTTTACGATCATACCTGCCTAGTTCATCTTGATCAGTATCTGGCATTAAACCAACAGGATCCAGGTACACCGGAGGAAATCATACAGAAAAACCAATTAAGGGAAAATTTTGTCTGCTCTCGTAATATCATAAGCAAGGACGGGTTAATGCTTATGTCCCGAAAGACCAAACTCGATAAAGAGCAGATACAAACTTTATGGAATAAGATAGAGAAAGAAGGAATGATAGGGGAGATATTTATTTATTCTGACTCTAAAGGTGAAAACAAAGAGAAATAAACGCTATCCTTCCTTATAGAAGCTGGGAAAACAATAATCCTTGAATAGTAAAACCTTACCTTTTATTAGATTAATCTCTACCTCTTCTCCCATAGCTATATTACTAGCACCTTCTCTTATACCTAAAATCAAATATTCACGGTCGAGATCCCACTTTAGCCCCTTTGTGGATAACTGAGCTTCGCCAAAAGGAATTATTGAAATCTTTTCATTCGGCTCGGTTGATAAAATGATACTGTTATCAATCATCATACATGATCTGTCTGAGTTGATTACCTGCATATTTATAACATTAGCATATTTGGCCAGAACGCTCCAGTTATTAAGAGTATGCTCCAACTGCCCGCCTGTAAAGCCGAAAACCGTTAAATATTTAACTCCTCTGCTTTGTATAAATCTAAGGGCTTTCTCGAAATCGTTGGAGTTTTGATCTGGTATTTCAATCATTTTCCTCGATGGATATCGGTGCTTCTTTATCAAGCTTTCATCTATTGAATCCATATCACCGATAATAGCTTCGGGTATATATCCGTTATCAAGTAAGATATTTGCAGCACCGTCAGTAGCGTATATATCAGAATCCATATCTTTTAATAAGACTATTTCAGGAAAATCACCATCTAAAACAAGAATATGATTTATCTTGTTGTTGCTTCTGTAAAGTTTTTTCAAATCTCAATAAATTTATAGTTTCAAATGTTCGAATATGATGAGAGTATCGATATTTCACAACAGCTTAAAGCTTTGCTGGGCCGTGAGAGTAACCCAATTGCTAACATGGCCAATATGTCATCCTATGTTTATCATGTTTTCCCATCGGTCAACTGGGCTGGGTTCTACTTGTTGGATATAACCAGTCAAAATACCAACAAGCAAAGATCATCAGATGATAGTGACCTGGGACTTGTACTTGGCCCTTTTGTCGGCAAGCCAGCCTGCATCAGGATCAATTCCGGAAAAGGCGTTTGTGGAACATCTTTTATGGAGGAACGACCGATACTTGTCGATAACGTAGAAAAGTTCCCAGGGCATATATACTGCGATCCAGATACAAAAAGTGAGCTCGTAATACCTCTTTACTCAGATTTATCGAAAGAACGTTGTATCGGGGTTTTCGATATGGATAGCGATATCTATTCCCGCTTCGATATTGAATTGCAAACAACCGTTAGCATTATGCTTGAGAACTTAACAAAAATATCATCTTTTCGATCTCTTGGATATTAGTAGATTTACTTAGTTGATAATTTAGGAATTTCATATTTTTGAATCCTAATAAAATTTAAAGCGACAATAAAGTTTGAATTTAGAAAACGGCAAAAACGCAATCATAAATATTATCAAATCTCTAACGGGTTTTGAGAAAAAACTGGACAGTCAGTTTGATCGCTCCGTTGATATGATTAAAGATGCTGACAAGGTTATAGTATCGGGAATAGGTAAATCTGGAATCATAGGCCAGAAGATGGCAGCCACTCTTACATCAGTTGGTAAGCCAGCCGTATTTTTGCACCCTGTGGAAGCCTTGCACGGTGATATCGGGATAGTAGGTAAAAACGATGTGGCAGTATTTATCTCAAAAAGCGGTAATACCAAAGAAGTTATCAGCCTTCACCCTTTTATAAGATCACGCGGCGCGAAAATTATATCTATAGTAGGTTCGGATAACGGATGGATGAACAGACATTCCGATACTGTTTTGAATGCCAGCATAGATAAAGAAGTATGTCCAGTTGATCTTGCTCCAACTACGAGTACTACAGCCGCTTTGATTATGGCCGATGCCTTATCTGTTGCTTATATGAAAGCAGTAGGGGTATCTGAAACAGATTTTGCAAGGAATCACCCAGATGGCCAGATAGGGCGAAACGTTACCCTGCAGGTTAGGGACGTTATGCATAAAGGGGAGGACGTGCCTCGGATCATGAAAACCAAAACTTTACGTGAGGCTGTTATTGAGATAACTCGAAAAGATCTTGGCTGCGTATGTGTTATTGACCAGCAACATAGATTAATTGGTATTCTCACCGACGGGGATGTCAGGCGAATCCTTCAGAATGACGAAGATATAAGGCAGCTAAAGGTCTCTGACGTTATGACTAAAAAACCTCAGTCCGTTAGCAAAAGCGCGTTCCTAGGCGAAGCGCTTACACTTATGGAAAACAGGCCTCGGCAGATCAGCGTATTGCCTGTTGTTGAAGACAAGCAGTTAGTCGGCGTACTCAGGATACACGATATTCTACAGCAAAAAAGCTGATTTATCTTTTACCCAGCATTTTTGATTACTTCCGCTACCTTTTCCATATCCGAATCTTCAAGGTATGGGTGGAACGGGAGCGCGAATATCTTCTTTGATGTTTCTTCAGTCACCGGAAGATTGCCAGGCACATATCCAAGCTTTTTATAGGCTGTTTGAAGGTGCAGTGGTATAGGATAATATATTACCGATGGAATTCCCTCTTCTTTCAAAGCCGATTGCAGCTTGGTTCTATGTTCTTCATTATCGGCAAGCACACAGTACTGAGCCCACGAAGACAAGTAACCTTCATATACTATCGGAGTAGTAACACCGCTGCTTTGAAGTAGTTCTTCATATTTGCTGGCTACCCTGTTCCGGGCTTTTACTTCATCATCGAATATCTCTAACTTAGCTAGTATAACAGCTGCCTGGATCGAATCCATACGTCCGTTAAGACCCAAGCGGACATTATCATACCTCTCTGTACCCATGCCGTGAACGCGTATGCTTTTGAATTTTTCGTATAGTTCTTCATCATCTGTAAAGGCTGCTCCAGCATCCCCATAAGCGCCCAGAGGTTTGGCCGGATAAAAAGATGTTGCTGCTGCATGTCCGAAAGATCCTGCCATTTTGCCACCGATATGACCGCCAAATCCTTGTGCCGCATCTTCCAGAATCAGAAGATCATACTTTTCGCAAATAGCGAGGATTTTATCATATTCTGCTGGCTGACCAAAAAGATCAACAGGCATTACCGCTTTGGGTTTCAGTTTTCCTTCTTCCAGAGTTTTCTTTATTGCTTCCTCTAGCCTCTCGGGATCAAGATTAAACGTTCTTGAATCGATATCGCAGAATACGGGGGTAGCACCTGTAAGCGAAATAACTTCTGCTGTCGCCACAAAAGTGAAAGAGGTTGTGAAAACAGCATCACCTTCCTGAATTCCCCAAGCCATCAGTGGTATAAGCAGTGCATCTGTACCTGAACCACAAGAAAGGCAGTATTTAGTACCAGCGTATTCAGCGAGCTTCTTTTCCATCTCATGGATCTCCGGGCCCATTATATACGCCCCGTGTTCGAGAACGGCAAGAACTCTTTGGTTTACGTCTTCTTTGATTCTACTGTATTGCGATTTAAGATCGATGAACTGCATAGGTATTATTGGTAGGTAATAGGGTTTATCTAGAAAAAATTAAACTGAGTATGATGCTCATATACAAATACGGATTCAGTTGAGATTAGTGGTTCTATATACTATAAAACTACACCTTTATTTCTACTTCGTAACCTGCGCCGCCTTTCGGTTTGTCTTGCTGTGGATTGAAGATTTTCTTTAGCTGGGCAAGCTTTTCACGGCCTTTATCGGTCAATTCAGGGTTGTTCTTATCAAATTGGCTATATTCAATATAGCCGATTTTTTTAGCGGCTACAAAATACTCATCGCCTAAGCCCTCAGCACGGTTGCCGAAAAGTGCCTGAAGCAGTAGTTTATACATTATCTTTTCCATGGTCAGCAAAGATATGGAAATTTAAAGCAGATTGGAAACGAAATCTATAAGCTTGGAATTTTAGGTGTAACTTGGTTAATTTTGCACCCTATCCTTATGCGGGAGTGGCGGAATTGGTAGACGCGCTATCTTGAGGGGGTAGTGGGAGCAATCCCGTGGGGGTTCAAGTCCCCCCTCTCGCACAAATACAGCAATGCGTAAAGCCCTGGCTATTATAGTAAGGGCTTTTTTGTTATATTATATACTTGCAATCTTTTTTAGTTTGTAACTAATCAATAAAGTAATGTGCTATCCTGATAGAATGATCCATTCCCTTTTATTGATAGATCTATCCGGTAGGCATGTAGCTCAATCGGATTACACTCTTATTAATACATCCAATCTATCTACTGGCATGTACTTTCTACTTATTGATGGTGAGCGGTTCAAGCAAGTAGTTGTAGAATAGTACTGCCTTAGCTATGACATTCTTTTGAAGTTTAGAACCTAATTATCTATATTGTGTTAAGTATTCCTGACACTAATTGTACATTTTGTGTATAAATGTTAACAAAATAGGTGTTGGTTTGTGCCAAGGGCGATCAGCCCTGTCCCTTTGTCTTAAGTGAAACTGCTTGATTAAAGGGTTTTAAGAGATAAACCAAAAGGTATGGTTTGCTAACAGCTTTACTTGTTGGGCTCGCGATAGGATTCGTTGTAGCTCTGCCCCCGGGCCCTGTAGGGATCACAGCAATCAAATACGGCCTTTTCAAGCAGCCTAAGGACGGGACGCAGCTTGTCACTGGCAACGCGATCATGGATTTCATCTATTGCCTTGCGGCTCTTTTTGCCACAGGAGCGATGACTGATGCAGTATCCCATTTCTCAGATCAATACCCATATATTGTTGCGGCTTTGCAGTTTACAGTTGTTATGGCCTTTTTGGCATTGGGTGTCTTCAATCTCCGCAATAGCCAACCAAGGGAACTGAATTTCAATGATGAGCAGTTTGACTACCGTAGCGGTATCGTGGATTATCTTAAAAGCAGAGGGCCTTTGTTTCTCGGTATTGCAATCGCGCTTTCAAATCTGGCCAACCCCACCTTCTCTGGTACTTTGGCATGGATTGGTTTTCAGGCACATGAATTCGGTATAGCTGGCAGCCCACTTTATAAGCTCGTTTTTTCACTTGCGTTTGGTGCGGGTAACTTCCTATGGCTGTTTATCTTAGTAAGGCTTGTAGCGCGATACAAACACCGCCTATCAGATATTATGCTTCTTAGAATCCGCCAGTTCGCTGGGCTAACCTTTATCGGTGTAGGTACAGTTCTCGGCGCTAACCTTATTGGGCTAGGCAAGCTGACTCAAGCTCTCCGTTTTGTATTTGCATTCTGAATCGGTCTTTTTCCATGTTTACCTTCCTATATAAAATTTCTACATAGTTTTCTGCTATCCCAAATTATCCCTACTTGCTATGTGAGCCATTATTCATAATTTGCAACCAGTGTTTCATGAATAATCAATCAGAACAACTATGAGAAAACTCCTTACCGCGTTCCTACTTACTGTTATACTAGCATTTTCTTCTCCTATGCTGAATGCCCAAAACGGCGACAACCCATTTTATGTGACCCAAGAAGAGTATGATGAGCTTATGTCTGATCTTAACTCAGCTATGGTAAGATTAGATGATCTGATGGGTGAGCTGCAAGCAAGCAACAATCAATATACACAGATGATGCTACCAACACTTGAACAAATGAAGCAATCATTTGCTATAGTTAAAAATACTTATGATGCAGATCTGATCAACGAATCAATGAATAAGTACAGGGCTCAGGCTATTGCTGCAGGCCAGTCAAAATCCGAAGTTGATGCTGAACTTCAAGAAATGAGGGAAGACTGGGAAGAATTGATACAGCAGGCAAATACCGAACTGACTGAAGGACTTGATGAACTAGAAAAATCAATTGATGAGATGAAGTAATCCTCATACTCACATTCAAACTTCCGCCGAATAACGATCAGATTCTTAGAAGCCCATACTTAAACGATGGGCTTTTTTATTTTTATCAAGCTGATACTTACGTATTTTTGTAATCTTAACCAGAAATAAAAGTAGAAATCATGTCAATGAATTGCGGTATCGTAGGCCTGCCGAACGTGGGTAAATCAACTCTTTTTCAAGCTATAACTTCTGCCCCGGCAGAGGCTGCCAACTATCCTTTCTGTACTATCGACCCGAACGTAGGTATAGTGGATGTGCCCGACAAGAGACTGGATAAGATAACCGATTTTGTAGAGCCGGAAAAGAAAATCCATACTACTACTGAATTTGTTGATATAGCGGGTCTGGTAAAAGGCGCATCCAAAGGTGAAGGCCTCGGTAACAAATTCCTCGGCAATATCAGATCGGTAGGGGCTATAGTACATGTTGTCCGTTGCTTTGAAGATGAGAATATCGTCCATGTAGAAGGTTCTGTCGATCCCATCCGTGATATCGAGATAATAGAGATGGAGCTTGCCTATGCCGACATGGAAACGGTGCAGAACAGAAAGGATAAGCTCGGAAAAATGATCCGTTCCTCAGATAAAGCCATCAGGGAGAAGGCCGCTATTGTAGAGCCGCTGATTGATATACTTGCCGAAGCACTTGACAAAGGTGAACCAGCGAGAAGTATTGATCTGGATGATGATCAAAAAGCCGCCATCAAAGACCTACACCTTATTACGATGAAGCCCCAGTTATACTGCTGCAATGTTGCCGAAGAGGATATCCTTGGTGATAATAAGTATGTTGATATGGTCAAAGAACATGCGGCCAAAAACGGCTCCGAGGTTGTTGTCATATCCGCACAGGTGGAAGCCGAGATAGCTGCTTTAGATACCGAGGAAGAAAAACGCGAGTTCCTGGCCGATATGGGGTTGGAGCAATCCGGCCTTGATAAACTAATCCATGCCGGGTACAACCTACTTAACCTTGACACTTATTTTACCGCCGGAAAAAAAGAGGTGCGCGCCTGGACTTTCAAAAAAGGGTCATCTGCCCCACAGGCCGCTGGCGTAATCCATACCGACTTCGAGCGCGGCTTTATCAAGGCGGAGGTTTACCATTATGACGACCTGGTGGCACTTGGTAGCGAGGCCAAAGTAAAAGAAGCCGGGAAAATGCGCCTGGAAGGTAAGGAGTACATTGTTAAAGATGGGGATATAGTACATTTTAGATTTAATGTTTAATAATTGAATTAAATTTATAACGGGCTTGCCGAAGTAGCTGGTTGATTTCGTCCTTTCTTACGATTATACACCTTTTCCTGAATCCTTCTTATGGAGATGGGCTTTAAGAACACCTCGGCTCAAGACTTTGATACCTTATCCCAAGACTTTGACACCTCACCCCAAACCCCTCTCCTCTTGGAGAGGGGCTTTAAGAAGAGAGTGTTTTAAGAATAATTTGTATTTCTTCAAGTCCTTCCCCTGAGGGGAAGGATTTCTTCCCCCCTCCCTTGAGGGGAGGGGCCGGGGGTGAGGTGTTCTGTAAACCTCACAACACGGGAGAGGGGGATAATGCTGGCCTTGCGGAGGTGTGCCGTGGACTGGTAATATTTTCATATATATTCATATATTTTTTGGTTTTGACAGGGTTGTATTGTGGTTTGTTTTTGATGGTTGTAAGCATATCGGATAACGCTGGGGAGAGTTTGATGGACTGTTTTGCGAGTATCTGTATTTGAGTTGCGAGCTTCTCGACTTCTTCTTTGGTTTTTGTAAGGTTGATTGATTCTGTTTGTTCGGTTATAGTCTGTGGTTCAGGCTGGGCGGTTACTTGGACCTGGTTGGACTGGGGCACGCCGAGTGAACGCTCGACTTTGTTCAGGATGTACACTGCTTTTGTCTGGATATTGAGTAGTGCGTTGGTGCGGGAAATGTATTCGATATTGCCTGATTTTGCGGGTGTGGTATCGTGCTGTATCGCCGTGGAATGCTCGAGGGTATCCAGCAGCTGGTTCGCAAGGCTATAAAAGGTGGTATCGCGTTTGCGGATGTACTCATTCTGCTGTTCGAGTTTTTGCTGCGCCTGTATATGGTTCTGATTGGCGAGGTAGGTAGCTGCTCGGTTTTTCCAATCGTATTTTTTCATTATGGAGTAAATGTGGCGGCGTGAACAGCTGAATGCTTCGGCGGTGGCCTGTGCGGTACGTTTTTCGGGTTCGGCATATAGGTAGTGGGTGAACATGAGGTACATTTCGGGGGGTTCGTTATCGAGGGGCTGTATTGCCTGGCTGTCGTAATCGAGGGTGTGTGCGGTAAAGGGTGTGATTTCCATTTTATGTATGCCTTTGCTTTTGATTCTTTGAATTGCGGATTGGCAAAGGTAGGTATGGTGCAATATCAATCTATGGAGCGAAAAAGATTTTTTTCGTTCCGTAGAATGTCATGGGAATTTTGTATGGGGGGTAAGAACACACGCCCCCCCCCCCCCCCCCCCCCCC
>CAYWYR010000023.1:0-40708 GCA_964462685.1 uncultured Hyphomicrobiales bacterium
TTATACTCCAGCGGTTTAGCGGTGGTGAAAAGTTTCCTTTTAGCCCCTCAATATGGAGAGCGGTTTGGGGTGCGGTGTCAAAAAAGAGGGCACATATTTTTTGTAGTCCCGAGCCACTGGCTCGGCTTAATAAATTCACACACCAATCATACTTCGGCAGGCATAAAAACTATGGGTAACACCTGAAGACGGCCCGTCATTCCGAGCGTGCACCGCACCGAGGAATCCAGTGCTCTACAGCAACACACATACCCCAACACCCCGTTAACCGTAGCGGCGAAGCATGCCTCGCCGTGATCATATTAGCCCCTTAATATAGAGAGGGCTTCGGGGTGAGGTATCTAAAAAACGTCATTCCGAGCGTGAACCGCACAGCACTAATATGCGATTATTTGATTATCAGATCGCTCGGGATATACGGATTGGATAAAATATCGATATAGGCAGCCCACTTAAGGTCTTCGGAGCCAGGGCCCGCTTGTTTGATATAGTTTGATACAAGCTCTACCCCGAGGGTATAATTGATTATGTAAGCTCCGAATCTATCTATAAAATCTACTCTCTGGGATGCCTTTTCTTCGGACATCAAAGCATATTCTATCAGAAAATCCTTGGTCTCTTCTTTGGATAAGTTACCGTTTATATATCCTGAAGCTGCGTATAGCCCGGCATGATCCAGCTTCGATACCAAAGATGATACTTTTTTGAACAGATCGAAACCTGTTGTATCCATTCCCGCCAGTGGCATCAGCACAATTTTCTCGTACTCGTATTTTTCCTCATCGCCGAATACGATGTCAATACCATATTCTGCCAACCCTTCCGATAGTAGCGCGGTAGGTGAAAAAAGCGGATAAACAGTATATTCCGGCCAATATCTATCTTTCAGGAAAGTCTTTTCCATAAGGCATTGGTAGGTATGGTGCCCTGGATAGCCTTCATGTGCCGCTAAGTCTATCGGCCTGTCTATGAATATATCCGCGTCCGTATTTACCTGTATCAGCGAATAATAATCGCCTTTGTACCAGTTGTAGGCCGACCACGGCTGATCCTTCACATATTCTACCTTGAACATCTCACTCTGCGGAAGAGCGATTTTATTTAATGTGGCTTCTCTTGCATCGCTTATCGATTTCATAAAAAGTGTATCGATTTTGTCAGTGGGTACCAAAAATCTTTTTCGCAAAGGGCGCCATCTGTCTGCTATACTTCCCTGCCCTGGCAACAGACTGCTTATACTGTCCAATATCAGGTTGATCTCGTCCAGATCCATTATCTCATAACTGTAACCGTAAACTCTTTCCACTTCCTCTTCAAAAGTAAGCTCGCCTCCGTTTAGTTTCTCAGTATAAGCTCGGGCACTCTCGATATGCGCAAGCAAACGTTTTTTCCGCAGATCATTTATATATATACTGTCGTTTTTTTCAGATTCAAACTCTCTGAGATTATTTGACAAAGTATCAAGCCTTCCGCTAATCTGATCTAAAGTGAGGCCTGAGTTTTTAGCTGCGGTTAATACAGAGTCCGGCCCCAGATAAGCGTCGATATAATATTCGTTGAAGTTGCCGATTGATAATACGAGTTGAACGTATTCTGATGCATAACTATCTAGATCAGGCTTCTCAGCTTCATCTTCATCACATCCATAAACCGTTAAAATCAACGTCAAGGCAGCGATAGTTAGGAAAAGATTGAAACGACTTTTTGGGCGATAAGGATTAAGGAACATACGTTACTTGCTACCGAATTTGTAATCAGATATACACTGCTATCGTGTACTAGCAAAATAGATTTGCTAAAATAAAATACAAAATTACACTTTCTGTCATACAATCAATACAGACTATTTGGGTTAGCATGGCTAAATTTGCGTTGTGCTTCCTTTACAGAACTGTAAATCCTTTTGATAAAACCAAAATAATGTACCAACTCAACGAATCGATAAAATCCATCTGGGCGATAAATTATCTTAAGAAGGGATTGTTCTATACATTTTTCGCTTTCATGCTGGAATTCCTTTTTATCGATGATCTTCTTGATAACTGGCCCGTGCCGTATCTTACTTTTACCGGGGTGGTCTTTGTGTTATCCGTACTCAGAGCAGCTCTATTGCCAAGCATAAGGTATAAGCGCTGGAAATTCGATGTCAGGCCTCAGGAATTATATCTGGAAAGGGGTATATTCACTTTTATAAGAACAACCGCGCCCTATGTAAGGATTCAGCATCTGGATGTTCGCCAGTCGATACTGGAAAGATATTACAACCTTGCCACATTAGTAGTTTATACAGCGGGCACCAGGGGCGCTGATATAATAATACCCGGGCTTCCAGTTGATTACGCCTATCAATTGAGGGATTCCCTCAATCAATACACCAAAGAAGATGAGGTGTAATAGATTTGAATGATAACCAAAGATTCAGTCCGCATGAAGGGCAGCAGTACGCTCAGGCTTATGAAGAAGATTTAGGCGGAGGCGTAAATGTCACCTATAACAACCCTCAGCGGCTGAATATACTCACACTTCTCTACAACGCTTTCTCTTTCATCCCGCAGATAATACTGCCCGCTTTTTTTGTCATATTCAGGGATGATGGAAGCGATGGGTTCTGGATACTCATAACCGTTGTTCTCGGCATATTCGCACTTCCTTCAATGTATCTCGGATATATGAATTTTTACTATATGTTCACGGAAACGGATTTTGTAGTCTATTCAGGGATTCTGTCAAAAAAGCAGAGGTCTGTCCCATACCGCAGGATTCAGAATGTTTCCATGAAACAGAATATTCTGATGAAGGCTTTCGATCTGGTAGCTGTATCGCTGGAAACCGCCGGTGATCAGGGTAAGGAAGCAGAGCTGAGGTATGTGAAATCCGAAGAATATGAAAGAATAAAATCAATCATAGGCCGCAAAACAAGACAGGCAGAGCAGCCAGATGTTAATACGTCGGATGTAGTCGGATCTGAAATTACCGTTTCAGATACTTCAACTAGTCTAAATGAATCGAATCTGAAAGAAACTTCCACAGCTTCCGAGCAAAATTTTTTCGATAAGGAAGATGAAGTGATCTACGAGATGACTTTAGCGGAGATGATCAAGTTCGGCGCCATGAGGATAAGGCCTACTGTACTTGTTATCATAGCATGGGTTTGGGGTATTTCCCAGCAGTTTCTCGGCAGTGATTTTTTAGTGGAATACATCGAGGCATTGGATGTGGATACTATAGAAAGCCAGATAGATACTCTGGACTGGTTGACATTAGGGCTGTATGTAATCGGATCTGTATTCGTAGCTTTTTTTATCTCTTGGATAATAGATATTCTCTTAGGTTTAAATATGCTCTGGGGCTTCAAACTTAGGCGAAACAACGATAAACTATTTTCCGAACGGGGGCTGATAAGTACTGTTAAAAAGACCGTACCTCTGAAAAAATTACAATTAGCCCAATATGTTACCAATCCGATCAAGCGATGGTTCGGTTATTACGGCCTTGAATTGTTCACAGCAGGATCGCCGATGCAGGGTAGTGGCAAGTCAGAGACAAAAGTCATCCCGCTAGCTAAAAAGGAACGAATATCCGGTTTCATGAAAACACTCGTCGATGATGTTGATACCGAAGATCTGCGTCCTGTTTCAAAACTCACTATCAGAAGGGCAGCGATCAGGTATTTCTTCTTGATAGCAGTTATATGTGTAGGTCTGTATTGGTTGTTCGATATATGGTGGCCACCTATCGTATTGGTGCCCCTGTCACTGCTGGGCGCTTATGTCAGATGGAAATACAGGGGATATTCCCTTAGAGGAAACTATATAGTGATCAGGGAAGGTTTTTTTAGGGAAAGTATATCTATAATTCCTATCAAGAAAATCCAGAATCTGCATATCTATTCAACTTTCTTCCAGAGAAGGCTTGGCCTTGCATCCTTCTATGTGGATACCGCTGCTTTCAGCGGATTTACTGATGCCGCAATAATTGATCTATCCATAGAGGAAGCAAATCAGATATTGAGTGAGATACAGACTTTGTTCTGGGCTAATATCAGTAAAGAATCTGTCATTTCCAGACCAGATGACACGAATTTATCTATCATTCAGGATAGTGATGTGAATTATAATTTATCCAATTAAGGGTATAATGGACGAGAAATATCTTGATATAATCGATAAACACCTCGGTGAAAAGCTGTTTGCTATCTACGCCATGGAAGGCGAAGTAAGAACACGATACGGCAAACTTACCGAGACGTATTCGGGTAAATTCACGATTGATGATATCCGGACCGATAAAGAAGTAAAAATCAATTACTTTCTGGATAGCACTAACTATACTATCGCGTTGTATAATTTTTATAGTGTTGATCTGACAAAAGGTAGAACCCCGCTCAATCTGCAGGGTAAAATGGATCTCCCCGCAGCAAGGAAATCACTTATGCCGAAACTAAAGGAAAATCAGAACGAAACTGTAAGCGTCATTAATTTTGAATTAGGTAAATTCTGGAAAACGGACGGTGTACTTTCTGATATGGGTATGAGAGATCTGATACTGAGCACAGGAAAGAACAGCACCTTGAACGATAGACTGCCTTACAACAAGATAATTCATATATTTGACAAAGACTGCAACGATATTATATCTATTTGATTCGATATCAAAACAGGTTCAGCAACAAAACTTGATACTTAATGGCTTGGTTTAAAAGAGATAAAAAGAATATTGACGATTCGGCATCTAAATCTATGCCCGAAGGGCTATGGACAAAATGCCCGGAGTGTTCCACTGTTATATATAAGAAAGAGCTGGATGAACATCTCTATACATGCCCTGAGTGCGATAACCATTTCAGGATATCGACAAATGAGTATTTCCAAGTAATATTCGATGATGGCAATTGGACAGAGACAAACCAAAACGTCCGTTCTTCAGATCCGCTCGAGTTCGTAGATACAAAAAAATATAAGGATAGATTAGAGGCTGCTTACAGCAAAACCAAACTTCCCGATGCCCTTACTACTGCGCATGGCCATGTCAATGGCGATCTGCTATCCATAGCCAGTATGAACTTCGGTTTCATAGGCGGCTCCATGGGGTCGGTTGTTGGTGAAAAGTTCGTACGTGCAGTTGATTTCGCTATCGAAAATGACTGCCCTTTCATGATGATATCCGCATCCGGTGGTGCCAGAATGCAAGAGGCCGCTCTTTCCCTAATGCAGATGGCCAAAACCTCGGTAGCCTTATCTGAGCTTTCTGAAGCTGGATTGCCTTATATCTCGCTTATGACTGACCCAACCACTGGTGGCGTATCTGCTAGTTTTGCTATGCTCGGGGATATAAACATAGCCGAGCCTAAGGCACTTATAGGTTTTGCGGGGCCAAGGGTAATCGAACAGACAATAAAGAAAAAGCTGCCAGAGGGTTTCCAGAGATCAGAATTCCTTTTAGAGCACGGCTTTCTGGATTTTATAGTACATAGAAAAGATCTTAAGCAGAAAATCCATAGATTCATGAAATGGGTCAAGGCGTAATATTATTATGGCAAAAAGAAATATTATTCTCTTTCTGTTTATCATTTTGATCGGTAGCCTTAATGCTAATACGGTTGAGCTGGAAGATACAAGCGATGAAGATATTATAACCTCACCTCTTTTAGTGCTTACCGCTGCGATTCACGGCGGCTCCCCGGGTCCTGATTATAATGAGAATTACTTTTTACTTACCGCCAGGCAGTTCAATACTTATACCAACCTTCCTTACCTTCAAGTTGCTTTCAAATATCCTTTGAGTGCAAGAACCAGAATCGCCGGGTTTGTCGGGTTTAATAATATTTCAGCTAATGATATTGTTTTCGATATAGATCAGGATTTCAGTCCGGTAACTACAAGTGAGCTTTATAATACAGAAGTAAATTTCGACGGGATACCTATTGGAGCCCAATATGAATTTTTGCCTTTTGGTGGCCAGTTCCGGACCTTTATCGCTGTGGGTGGCGGAGTGGAACTCGGTGAATATACTTGGAATCATAATGACTTGATTGAACCTGAAGAAAGAAACCAGAACAATGGTGCAATAAACAGGTCTGTTGTTTCGCCCTTTATAAGATTAAACGCGGGTACAGAGTTAGGATTTGATAAAAAATGGAAGAGCGGATTCTTCGCGGGCCTTTCCGCAGATATATCTGTTTCAAGATATTTCAGAAGTATAGAGGCTTTCAGAGATATTGATCCTTTCTTTGTCAGAGGATACGCCCAGGACGGAATAGGTTTTTTTCCGTGGCAGGTAAATTTCGGTTTATCCTTGATGCTCAACATAACAAATTAGTGAGTTCGCCATTAGCGGCTCATATTATAATATCCACAAAGGAGAAATATGTCAACAAACGTTACTTTCAGACACTTTAACGCGCAACACCCAGAACTAGAGGAAACGGCTAGGGATGTGGTGGAAGGTTTTAAAAAATATATAGAAGATATCCACTCTGCTGATGTGGTATTTACCAATGAAAAAGAAAAAGAAGTAGAGATAACCATTCGTTTGGACGGCCAGACGATCAACGCATCCGATCAGACCGATGATTTCAGAAAGTCACTTTCAGGTGCTGAAGACAAGATCATCAGACAGATAAAAAAATACAAGACAAAGCATTCCAGCCACTGATCTGATTACACGATATAATTCACAGCCCTGCTCTATAGCGGGGCTTGTTTTATCTACCAACTTGTAAAGTTAGCTATGCCAGAAGCAAGCAACATATCAAAAGAGAAAAATACTTCTATCACTTCTCTAGAAGATGACAGCATACTAGATACTCATTATATGGAGATGTGTATCAAGAACGCTAAGACTGACTCCGCGGTGGGCAAAAATCCTTTTGTAGGCTGTGTTATCATAAGCGAGAACGGAAAGCTTATAGCAAAAGGCGAGCACCACAAATGGGGCGGGCCCCATGCCGAGGCTATAGCGATCAATAATGCTTTATCGAGTAATACCATCCAGCCACTGCTCCCAAATTCAACGTTATATGTTAGCTTGGAGCCATGCTCCCATCATGGCAAAACACCGCCTTGCACTGATGCTATAATAAAATCCGGTATTAGAAAAGTGGTGATCGGCAGTCTGGATCCCAGTGATAAAGTCGAGGGTATAAAAGAATTAGAGGATGCTGGTATCGCCGTAACTGTTATGAAGGATCAGCATATTGCAAAATATCTTAATCGTGGGTTCTACAAGCAAACTAAATATGGTTTGCCTTGGGTAGTAGCCAAAGTAGCTATAACTATTGACGGCAAAATTGCATTGTTCTCAGGCGAAAGTAAGTGGATCACCAATCATAAATCCCGCGAACTGGTGCACTCGCTACGCTCTAAATGTGGAGTTATCGTAACCGGTAGTGGCACTGTGGAGCGTGATAATCCTAATTTTGATATCAGGTTGATCGAAAAAGAATCTTCGGCCACTATGAAACAACCCGATCTCTATATCATGTCTCAAAGCGGTTATTCATTAAAGAATGATGCTAATGTATTAAAAGCAGAAAACAGACATGTCGAGGTGTCTGGTCGCGAAATTAACGAGGATCTACTCCGATACATATCTGATAGATCAAATACGAATTATATTATGTTGGAATCAGGGCCGAAGTTGCTTTCAAGCTTTCTGAAAGCAGGCTTAATAGATGAACTGCAGGTTTTTCAAGCCCCTTTTATTATGGGAGAAGGTATATCAATGGTTGAAGGCTTAAAAATGAATTCTATGGATGAAAAAGATGAATGGTTGCTGACAAGCATTATAGATTTGTTGAATGATTCACTCAACGTTTATATCAGGCCAAAGTACGAAGAATTTCTATTAGGACACAGCTCGTTATGATTGATTTCGAAACTAGGTGCAAAAAAGAAAGAGTCTATACCTATATTGAGGGGGGCAGAACCTCTGAAGATAGATCCAAAGGCGATTCCGATCAGGATACGAAAAAAAGTTGCGTAGCCTACTGGATAACACGTGAGAACAGGATGCAGGCTAATTGGGGGTTTGTTTTAGCTTACGATCTTGCTAATAGCCTTGAGGCTCCTTTAGTGGTACTCAAAAATATTCCTGATGATCTCTACTATGCCAACAAGAGAACTTATGGTTTCTTTATTGATGGAGTAGAGGAGATGATTGAAGACTTTGATTCAATCGATGTGCCTGTTCATATCATGGAAGGCAGCCCCTCAGCAAATATTCCAGATGCGGTTAAAAGACTGGGTATTACTCATTTGATAACTGATTTCGAGGTCCTAAAGCCTAATATAAGATATAAAAAAAACGCTCTTGTCGGTCTTGATATAGATATTTTAGAGGTTGATTCTAGAAATGTAGTACCATGCCGAGTGGTAAGTGATAAAAGAGAATATGCAGCTAGAACGATCCGGCCCAAGATTAACAGGAAGCTCGATGAATATCTGGATGATTATCCAAAGCTTGAAAAATTCGATTATAGTGATAGCACATTAAATCATAAATGCCGAACCAGCCTTAGCGGTCTCAAGACTAAATACAATGACGGCCCTAAACCTGTAGATAAGTATGAAAGCGGCAGAAAAGCAGGATTGAAGACATTAGAGAAATTCGCCAAAGAAAAACTTTCTGATTATGGAGAGCTAAGAAACGATCCCGCGAATGATTATCTTTCCGATCTATCCATTTATGTGAATCATGGTTTCCTTTCTCGGCAGGAAATAGCTCAAAAGATCAAAAGCACAAATAACGGCAGTAATTCCGATAGTATCGATGTTTTCCTCGAAGAGCTTATCATAAGGGCAGAGCTGGCCGAAAACTTTTGCTGCTATTGCGAGGATTATGATAGTACGGCTTGCTTTCCGGACTGGGCTAAGTCTTCGCTTGAAAAGCACAGCTCAGATACCCGTGAACACCTTTATTCTACTGATGAACTTGAATTTGCAAAAACGCACGATGAAGCTTGGAACGCTAGTCAAAAGCAACTGGTAGTAGAAGGGAAGATGCACGGTTATATGAGGATGTACTGGGCTAAGAAAATACTCGAATGGACTGATAACCATGAGGTAGCACACCAGACAGCCATTTATCTAAATGATAAATATGAGCTGGACGGAAGAGATCCAGGTGGATTTACTGGTATAGCTTGGGCTATCGGGGGAGTGCACGATCAAGGCTGGAAAGAAAGAGATATATTCGGAAAGGTTAGATATATGAATTACAAAGGCCTGAAAAGGAAGTTTGACATCGAATCATACGAAGAGCGGTATAAGAACGTTCAACTATAGGTTCCTAACAGTAATCATAAAATAAGTTTGACGGCATCAAGTCTGATCCTTAGTTTAGATAGATATTAAAGACAAATAAAAAAAATAAGTTCAAGCTATGAAAGTTGGTGTAATAGGCGTTGGCCATCTCGGGAGTATACATGCGAAGCTTTGGTCAGAAAATGAAGATATCGAGTTAGTAGGGCTTTATGATGTGGAACAGGAAAAGTCGAAGAACTTTTCTGAAGCTCTCGGCGCAAAACCATTCGAAAGTATAAGTCAGGCAGCATCGGAATGTGATGCGGTAACAATTGCTACTTCAACTGTGCATCACCATAAAGTAGCAAAGGAATTCCTAGAAAAAGGCGTTCACTGCCTTATCGAAAAGCCTATAACCGCTACTTTCGAGGAAGCTCAGGATCTTATCAAAACTGCCAAAGATAATAACGCGGTTATCAGAGTAGGCCATGTAGAGCGTTTCAATCCCGCTTTGGTAGCACTTGGCAAGCATTCTATAGAACCGATGTTCATAGAGGCTCACAGGTTAAGCCAGTTCCGTTCCAGGGCTACGGATGTATCGGTTATCCATGATCTGATGATCCATGATATAGATATCGTCTTATCACTTGCAAACAGCCCGGTCAAGCGTATTGATGCCAACGGCGTGGCTGTAGTTACCGATACGCCTGATATATGCAACGCTCGTATAAGTTTTGAAAACGGTATGGTAGCGAATCTGACTGCAAGCCGTATTTCGGCTAACCCGATGCGTAAGATGAGGGTATTCCAGAAGGATGCCTATTTTTCTATCGATTTTGCTAAACCGGCAGTTGAAATCTACTCCATCAAAGAAGATGATTCAACTGATTCCGACGCTCAGCCGGCCTTAAACCTAGGCTCTATCGACGCTGGAACAACCAAAAGATCGATATTCTACTCTAAGCCAAGCATCGAGCAGACAAATGCTATAGCTGAGGAACAAAAAGAGTTTATCAAAGCTATAAAAGGCGGTAATAATATTGGTGCCGATGCAGAATCTGCTACCGAAGCACTTAGAGTAGCAGAGGAAATAACACAGAAAATATCCGAAGGGCAATAGCAGGGAAGCTGAGCCTTTGAAAAATAGAAAAATATGGACTATCATCCAGATGATAGAATGGGGCGAAAAGTATTTTCAAGAAAAAAACATCGAATCCCCAAAGCTCAACATTGAATTGATTGTGAGGCACGTTCTCGGATTTGATAGGCTTGCTCTATATACCAAGTACGATCGGCCATTTAACCAAACAGAGCTAGATATGATTCGCGAGATGGTAAAGCGGCGTATCTCAGGAGAGCCGTTACAGTATATAATCGGCTATACCGAATTTGTTGATCTGGATATAAAATGTGACAAGAGGGCATTGATACCCAGGCCTGAAACAGAGGAAATGGTTGATTCGATAATAACCGGATATTTGAAAAACAGAAATTCACCCTCTACAATATTGGACATCGGCACAGGCTCCGGTTGCATAGCATTGGCACTTGCCAGCGAGTTCAATGATGCTAAAGTAGTAGCGATAGATATTTCTCAAGACGCGCTGGACCTTGCTAAGCATAATGCTATAAGGAACAAAATAGAAAATATCGAGCTTCATAAGGCTGATATCTTAGAGGTAGCACCTAAAGGCCAATATGACTTAGTGGTAAGCAACCCGCCGTATATACCTGAAAAAGATGCTGAGACTTTAGAAACTGAAGTGATTGATCATGAACCGAAAATAGCGCTGTTAAAAGATGACGGGCTTGTCTTTTATGAAAGGATAGTAACTTTATTCAAAGATATTGTGTCTGTTAAAGGAGAGATGTGGTTCGAATTCGGAAAAGATCAAGAACCGGAAATAGCCAGAATAGTAAGCCAAAATAGTCTGAAAGTTGAATTTTTCAAGGATATGCAGAAAATTTACAGATATTGTAGGATAGAGAGAAATCCAAACTAAACTCATCTCGTAATGTTAAGATATAGTTAAGATGCGGTTTTTCTTTGTACAACTTTTCAAGTTATTTCTAAAATTCGCAATCTTATATTTATCTTGCTATTATGTTTGATTACAAGCAGAAAAAAAGCATAGGCTAAATGTCCCGACTTATACATGAGCAAGATGGTAACTGTTACGTCGTAAAACTCGACGGTCAGTTTATCGGAGGCGAGGAAACAGACTCATTGCAGAATATTCTCAAAAGTGATCTGCCGCCCGATGTCGATACTATTAAGCTTGATATGACCGAGACTCAATATGTTAATTCAATAGTTCTAGGTGTTCTTATAGGTGCCAACGCTCACCTAAAAAGAAACGGCAAAAAACTTGAGATTGTTAACTTGCCTGATAATATCCTAGAACTTTTCAAAATGACTAAACTGGACAGATTGTTGAATCTGTCTTATTGAACAAGAAAGTATAATCTATAACTAATCATAGAGGGTGTTTTTCCGATGAAAAACCTTTTTAATATCATAATGATCGTAGCCGCTCTAGCGGTTGCGTTTGGTGTATTCTATTTCGTACTTGGTGCTGAGTCAAACTTCGGCCCAGGCGGTATCCACGATCCAATCAATGCGTTAGGCTATATCTACACGGGTGGGCCTCTTGTTGCATTGCTTATCGCATTCATAATACTGGCGATAGCTTACACTATTGAAAGATTCCTTTCAATAAACAAAGCAAAAGGAAAAGGAAACCCTGAAAAATTCATCAAGCAGCTTATCGATCTTCTCGCCGCTGGCGAACTTGACAAAGCCCTTGCCCTATGCGATCAGCAAAGAGGCTCTATTGCTAACGTTATGCGCTCAGCTATCACTCGTTTCAAAGAGGTTGAAGGCGACCCTCAGTTCAATGACGCTCAGAAAATCGGTGAAGTTCAGCGTGCTATCGATGAGGCGATGAACCTCGAGACTCCGCTTCTTGAGAAAAACCTACCTATTCTTTCAACAGTTGCATCAATTTCTACGATGGTCGGTCTCCTTGGTACAACCGTTGGTATGATCCGTGCATTCCAGGCACTTGCGGCAGATGCGGCAGCGGCTGCCACTCAGCTTGCAATCGGTATCTCAGAGGCGCTTTACAATACTGCTGGTGGGCTTATCGGTGCGGTTATAGCAATCGTAGCCTATAACTTCTTCACTACAAAAGTCGATCAGTTCATCTACATGATGGATGAGGCGATTCTATCGGTTACACAGATTTTCACTGTAAGGATCAAAAAGTAAGCTTTTAGTTTTCTTTTTCAGATAACTATTCTTACTTAATCCAATAACCGAGGCATATAAATGGCAAAGGTAAAAGTTAAAAGACAAGGCTTCGTGATAGACATGACACCGCTCGTGGATATCACTTTCCTTCTTCTTACATTCTTCATGTTCACGGCAAAGTTCAAGTCCGAGGCTGAATCAGAGCAGACTTTCATTATCGAAAGACCTGTAGCTATAGCCCAGGATGATAAACTTCCAGAAGCTCAGTTGGCTGTGATAAAAGTAGCGTTCGCCGATTCCACCCAGCGCGATACATCTTATTATTTTGAGATGCTCAATGCTGATGACTGGGCGGACGTTAAATCCAGAGCGGTTGATAAAGAACCTGCATTCCAGGATAGAATCGATAACGCACAGTTACCCGTTAACTCACTGGAAGAGTTAGCCGTAGTTATCGGTGAAGTGCGAAGGGTAAACCCTGATACTGAATTCGCTATAGATGCGGATAAAGATGTGGATTTCCGTTGGGTTTACGAAGCAATGGACCTTCTAAGGAGGAATCTGTTCACAGACTTCAGCTACGTTACCGATAAGACTAGCGGCTGATATTTATATCTAAATTATATTGAAAATCAAATCGGAGTATTGATATGGCAGGTGGCGGTTCATTAGGTGGCGGCCCTAAGCCTAAAAGAGGGAAGAGTTCCAAGAGAAAGCAAGCTAAACGCGTTGGTTTCCACCTGGATATGACTCCTCTTGTAGATATTACTTTCTTGCTTCTAACATTCTTCATGTTCACAACTACGCTTACTCAGCCTACGATTATGGATATGAAAATGCCTCCAGAAGCTCCAGTTGATGTACCAGTAAAGGAATCCGAGCTGATGACTTTGCTTGTAGGCGAAGACAGTAATTTATATTATTATCAAGCAAAAGAAGACGCTCAGCAGATCTCGATAACTGATCTGAGATCACTGGCGGTTACAAAAAACCTTGAAATCAAGAACAGACTTATAACTGTACTAAAATCTCACCCTATGGCTGATTACGGTACTGTTGTAAATGTTCTGGATGAACTTAATCTGGCAGAACAGAGGATAGTTCAGGAGATCTCAGGTGAAACCGACCCGGAGACAGGGCTTCCTATGCAGCGTAAAAGAAAATTCACGCTTGCGGAATGGAACGAGGCAGATGATGAGAAAATCGCTGCTATAGGCGGCGGTGGTGAATCAACTGATGGAGGAGATTCTTAAAATGGCAAGAGCAATAGCAATACCAAAACCATCGGGTTACGGCGCCAGAGAGCTTAAAGAGTTCATAAACAAGAATACAGTCCGGGCTTTCGTTATCACTTTCTCGGCTATCCTTCTTTTGGCGATATTTTTCTTTGTTCAGTTCCTTTTCCAACCGAAGGATATCACAAATAAGATATTCCCGATGACGAGGATTGAGCAGATTGACATTACACCTCAGACGGCTGAAGTAAATGACGCCCCACCACCACCACCGCCACCGGCGAATGTGGTAGTTCAAGGCGGTCCGGCTGCAAGAGCTGGTACTCCTGTTCCTGTACCAGATGCGGAGATCACACCTGATATGCAGGATTTCGCTGATCTTGATGTGATGGACAGGGCATCTGCTGAAGGTGGATTAGGCGACGATCTCGGTGGTTTCTCAGATAATATCGAGTTCTCAGATGTTGACGTTGACGTTCAGGTTCGTGAAGAAGAGCCTGATCCAGATGCATTCATGGTTTTCGATAACAATGTCGATCCTGATATGACAGCTATCTACGAATATATCTCCTATCCAGAGGTTGCGCGTAGGGCAGGAATTGAAGGGCGCGTGATTGTAAGGGCGCTTATCGATAAGGATGGTACAATCAAACGTACCCAACTGATGAAAAGTGATAACTCGCTTTTTGAAAAACCAGCTATGGACGCAATCAAAAAAGCAGAACCTTATACGATTGCAACTCAGGGCGGTAGGCCAGTTCAATACTGGGTTACCATCCCTATCAACTTTAAGCTAAACCAGCGATAAGCTGTGTATAGATTAATAATGACATAAAATCAAGAGTCGTAGATAAGTATTTACGGCTCTTTTTGTTTTGTATATCTGATTAAGAAATATAAGATGACCTCACCTTTCATAAACTATCTGTTCCGTTCTGTGTTCATAATAGTTGGTATTATGATACTTACAGGAGTAATAGAAGTAGCGCCTTACGATAACGCTCAGGCCAATCAAAACGTAAGGATAGCGGGTGGTGCCATACTTATTCTGTTCGGGATATACAGGATGGCACTTTATAGAATAAAATCCAAAAAGTATAATTTTGAGTCTGGGGAAAATGACTCAGATTTATAACCAGACTAAAGTATAGGACTTATGCACTAAGTTCTAATAAATCTTTGTTTAATCGTCAGTAGGCTTATGGTTTTCAAAAAGAAAAATTATCTCGTTGTTCTGGCAGCTATGCTAATAGTTCTTGCTTCCTGCGGGGATCAGAGAGAGCCGGTTGGGGAAACCAAGGTACTCAAAGGTTATATCGAAAAAGGCCTGATGCCGCTAATGGATACATTGATTACTCATTACGAGCAAAAAGATCTCAACGTTGATATTGACCTAACCGAAGCAAACACATACGAGGTTTTCAGGCAACTGCTATCCGGTAGGGCGCCTATGATAATTACTTCCAGAACCTATACGCCCAGGGAAGACTCACTTCTTCAGGTAAGCAAGGTTGATACTTTCAAAAGGATAGCCCTCGCACATGATGCTTTAGTGCTTATCTCAAGCAAGGACTTCCCACTAGATACCCTTAACGATCAGCAGATTAAGAATTATCTCAGTAACCCTGATTACTCATTAGAACAGCAGTTTCCATCATTAGAATATAACCCTAGTTTTGCAGCTCCTAAACCTGAAACGGGGCTATATGCCGCAATATCAAGGCATATATTCAACTATGAGCCTGTAACTATAGAAGGCCGAATGAATATCCTTGATAATGCAGAAGAAGTTATCAAGCAAGTTAAATCGGGAACCTATGATATCGGATTCGCTCTTCTATCATCAGTGGCACAGGATACAGCAGAACTCAAACTATTAAGAATCGGTTATAATTCTGAAGATATTATTGGCGAGGATAAAGTAAAGAAAGCAAATGAAGACTTGGGGCAGGGGCAGATCAAACCACGCACTGTACATGCGTCTTATATCATCATGAGGCAATATCCTTACATAGTCACGCATTGGATATATCTACAGCAGGATATAAAAGATAATTACTTTTATTTTGCTCGGTATCTCGGCGAAGATACCTTCACACAGACTTATTTCACTGAACAAGGAATTCAAGGGGAGCATGTTAAGTATAAACTCAGACCCCAATAAATCCACGATAGAACATACAAAGTATGTTTTTCGTTAAAAAGATTAAAAATTATTAATTAAACCAATTGTGCCTGTCAGAGTCTAAATCTTAAACAAGACTCTTTCAATACCAGGTGAAAACGATATATGAAATACATTTCCAGATTCCTTTTGGCCATTCTTAGCTTAACGGCTACAATTGCGATGGCTCAAACAAAAGAAGATATACAGTCCCTATACGACTCTCGGGATTTCGTAGCAGCAAGTGCTATGATTGAAGATATTGAGTCTAACTATAAAAAAGACGACAGAGCACAGATACTCTTCGGTGATGTTTATTTGGCCTTGGGTCAAGTGCAGGAAGCTTATAAATACTACCTCAATGCTTATGAGCTTGAAGGCGACGAGCATTATATCTTATCACGCCTTGCAAAAGCCAACTCTCGCTTAGGAGCCCACGATAAAGCTTTGGAGCAGATGGAGGAAGCGATCGATGATGAAGATCTGCAAGAATATAAAATCGATCTAATAGACATCTACGCTCGTAAAGGGGATTATGATGAAGCCAGAAAGCAGGCTGATAGAATCCTAAGGGACGATCCTGAGAACGTTCAGGCTTTAAAATTCCTTGGTGATGTATATCACATGCAAAGGGTTTATGAAGTATCAAAAAACAATTATGAAAAGCTTCTTAAAATCGACTCTACTTTTGTAGATGCCCGCCTTAAACTCGCCGAAGCATATTACTGGTTAGGCCAGAGAACAGGCGAAGATGATAAAGAACTTGGCAATATGTACTTCAAGAAATCACTGGATGAATATAATAAAGTAACATTGCAGGACCCGAAAAACGCCACGGCTTTCTTCGAGGAAGGGAAGATACTTTTTTATTCCAACCAGTTCCTACCCGCTGCCAAAGCACTTTCAAAATATGTAAAGTTAAGGCCTGATGGAGATTTGGGTAGATGGTATTTGGCACAGTCCTTCAATGAGCTTGGCTCATGTGATTCCGCAGCCCCGCACCTGAAAATCGTAGCTGAAAAAATCGATACTGTAAGAGACAAAGCTTCTCTTATGCTTGCAAGATGTTACAGTGATCAGCGCCAGTATCAGCAAGCCCGTACCGAGCTTGAAAGATTGGGCCAGACAATGGAGCTTGATCTCAACGATCGCAGAAGACTTGCAACAGCAACTCTATTTACAGGTGATACCACAGAAGCGATAGCACTATATAAAGGTCTGGTTGAGGAAGCCCCGGAAAAACAATGTGCGGTTATGAAAACAGTAGGTCAACTACTGGTAAGTATGAAACAGTACGATGAAGCTATTTGGTTTTTTAATAGAAGATTAGATGTAGCGGAATGCGCCGACCCGGCAACCGATGGCGATATATATTACTATATGGGTCTTTCATATTTATTCAGCGATAAATTTGCGGAAGCTAAAGACGCTCTTTATAAAGCTATAGAGATCGACTCTACCAACACCCAGGCAATGCTTTATCTTGCGGATGCTTATATGAATGTGGACAACTCCGATATGGCACTGCAGACCTATAACAAGGTTGCGAGCTATTCGGTAGCCGATCTTGATAATATCGATACGAGAATGGTCGATGCTTCTTACGGCAAAATCGCTGGCGTATATCAAAAAGCAAGAGATTGGAACAAGCTAGAGTCCGTTACCCAAGAATGGACGAAGTACTCTCCAAATAATAAGTATGGTTGGATATATCTTGGTGTTGCATATCAAGGCCAACAGAGTATCCCTTCTGCTTGTAAAGCATACAAGAAAGCTTTGGAGATTGACCCTAATGACAAAACAGCAAATGACCTTTCTAAAAAGTTAGGTTGTTAATAAATATCAACCTTATGGTTAAAGCCTCTATAACTTCAGAGTCTTTATTAATTTTGTACTCTGAAGAATAGTTCTTAATTTTGCAGACTTTTTTGGATTGAAACGACCATGTTAAAGGTTCACATACAATCTCTTCCCGATGATGGCAGAGAATTCGAACTAACCGAGCAAGCCGATAAGCTGGAAAAGCTTTTCGATGAGTTCGTAGGCAATGTGGAAGTTGTAGGTAAAGTTAAGATTTCAGGTGATAGGTTTACCATTACAGGCAAAGCCTTTGGTACCGCCGCTCTGGAATGTGATCTTTCCCTTGAAGAATATGAAGAAAAAATAGAAGCCGAGTTTAGCCTTACTGCTCTGAAAAGCAACTATGGCCAAACAGATGAAAGTGAGGCCGATACCCTATATATTTCAGAAGAAGATACATATATTGATATCTCTGAGATTGTAGCGGAATCCCTTTCTATAGCTTTACCGATGAAAAGAATTGCCCCAGCCTACAAAGGCAAGCAATTGAAGGACATCCATCCCGATAGGGAAGCGGATACCACAAAAAAAGAAAAAACACAAAACCCAAGTGATACTTGGGCGGCACTGAAAAATATAAAGCTCAATTAACTTTTAAAATAAAGAGAACATGGCACACCCGAAAAGAAAGATATCGAAGTCCCGCAGAGATAAGAGAAGGACTCATATCAAGTTAGAAGCGCCAACACTGACAACTGACAAACAAACAGACGCGCCGAAAATCAATCACCGTGCTTCTTTGGTTAAAGAAGACGGAAAGAAAGTATTTTACTATAACGGCCGCAAGTTCGACTGATACTGCAAATAAGGTATCATATGCCTCAGCAGACACAGCCACAGAGTAATAAAGTCCGCATAGCCATTGACGCTATGGGGGGAGATTTCGCACCCAAAAATGAAATTGAGGGTGCGATTCTTTTTTTGAAGGAGCATAAAAATGCTTCTGTCATTCTTGTGGGTGATAAGCAGAGTATCGATCAACATCTTTCAAATCACAAGACTAAGAATCTGGACATATCAGTTGTCCATGCCAGCGAAGTCGTGACTATGGATGATGACGCTTCCGCAGCACTGAAAACAAAGAAAGACTCATCGATGGCCGTCGGCCTCAATCTTTGCCGCGAAGGTAAGGCAGACGCCTTCCTATCGGCTGGTAATACTGGTGCTATGTTAGCTTCAGCTACTGTTATACTCGGTAGGGTACAAGGCGTTCACAGGCCTACAATCGGTACTTTTTTCCCAACATCGGAGAACAAGCCTACCCTCATTATCGATGCTGGTGCCAATATCGAGGCAAAACCCCGTTTTCTTTATGAGTTCGCTATCATGGGCTCGCTCTATTACAAACTGATGTTCGGTATGGAAATGCCGAGCGTAGCACTCCTAAATATAGGGGAAGAACCATCCAAAGGTACAGCTGCCGTTCAGGAAGCATATAAGCTGATATCCGATAGTAGCCTTAATTTTATCGGTAATGTTGAAGGGCGGGATATATTTTCGGGCAAGGCCGATGTAATGGTATGTGATGGTTTTATCGGTAATATTATCTTAAAATTCGCAGAGAGCTTTCTTGGGTTCTTTAAATCCACCCTTAAAAATTATTCCGATAAAAAGTCTTTCAATAAACTCAAAGTAGGCCTTACAGTCCCTACGCTCAGAGATGTCTTTAAAGAATTTGATTATCAGGAATATGGTGGTGTACCACTGCTCGGGGTTAACGGTACAGTAATAATAGGGCACGGTAAATCAACACCAAAAGCCATTATGAATATGATCCTCAGATCCAAAGAGCTTGTAGAATCTGATTTCAATAACAAATTAGAGCTTGCCCTCAATTAATCCATTCAGCTTTTCTACATTATAAATTATACACAGCTTCGATTCGTTTTGTAAGCTTTGTATTAGATTGTAGTTAACTCAATCGAACAATAATCATAAACGGTATGCCCGCTACTATAACATCTATCGCACATTACCTCCCGGAAAAAGTCGCGGATAACAAATTTTTCGAAAGTTATCTGGATACAAACGATCAGTGGATAATGGAGCGAACCGGTATCAAGGAAAGAAGACATGCAGCCCCTGATCAGGCTACTTCTGATCTTATCATACCAGCCGCAGAAGAATGTATCGCCAAACGCGGTATTTCAAAAGATGAAATCGATATGGTGATTGTGGCAACCGTTACACCAGACCATTTTTACCCTTCAACCGCTGCAGTTGTTCAGGATAAACTAAGGCTTAAAAATGCTTGGGGATATGATATTTCCGCCGCGTGCTCTGGTTTCCTTTTTGCTTACGTTACCGCCTGTAAACTTGTTGAATCAGGTGTGGCAAAAAAAATTCTTCTATGCGGTGCCGATAAAATGACTTCTATCCTCAATATGCAGGACCGAGCTACTGCTATTCTCTTTGGTGATGGTGCAGGTGTTTGCCTGATTGAGCAGTCCGATGAAGAAGATATGGGCCTTATGGACAGCATACTCCATATCGACGGTGCAGGTGGTAAATTCCTACATCAAAAAGCTGGAGGGTCCAAAAAGCCACCATCGGCTGAAACTATTGAGAACAAAGAGCATTATGTCTTTCAGGACGGGAAAAATGTCTTCAGATACGCTGTAGTAGGTATGGCCGATGTATCAGCTGAGATAATGGAGAAAAATAATCTCGAAGCCGAAGATATAGCTTATCTGGTACCCCACCAGGCAAATCACAGAATTATATCAGCAACAGCCGATAGAATGGGCGTGGGGCTGGATAAAGTAATGATCAATATCGAAAAATATGGCAATACTACAGCAGGGACTATACCGATTTGCCTATCGGAGTGGTATCAGAACGGAAAGCTAAAAAAAGGCGATAGGCTGATACTCGCTTCATTCGGTGCTGGCTTTACATGGGGTTCGGCTTATCTCAGATGGAATATGAACGAAGGAGATAATTAATATGAGTAAACAAGCTTTATTATTTTCTGGCCAAGGTTCTCAGTATAAAGGGATGTTTTCAGATTATGCTGATACTCTAAAGGTTGCTAAAGAAAAACTAGAACAGGCGGACGATCTTTTAGGCTATAAGATATCGGAAATTATGTTTGATCTTGATTCCGATAGAATAACCGAAACTCGTTATACTCAGCCAGCTATCTACATACATTCCACTCTCGCCTACGATTATGTAAAGAACGAACTGACCCCGCATGGTGCTGGAGGCCATTCTATAGGTGAATATGCGGCTCTATATGCTGCTGGCGTGCTTGATTGGGAAACAGGACTGAAACTGGTCTCTAAACGCGGTCAATTGATGTTCGATTCAGGCAAAAGCAAACCCGGTACTATGTTCGCTGTAGTCGGTGCTAAGGATGATGCGGTTATCGAAGTTGCCGAACGGCTTACTGAATCCGGTAATGGAAAGGTTGTAGTAGCTGCCAACTTCAATTCGCCGGGGCAGATAGTGGTTTCAGGTGATAAAGAATATCTGATCGAGAACGCTTCGAGATTCAAAGAAGCAGGCGCTAAGATAGTCAAAGAGCTTAACGTATCAGGCGCATTTCATTCTCCGTTGCTAAAAAATGCACAGGATGAACTGCAGTCAATTATAAACACTATAGAGTTTAGCGACAGCACTATACCGGTTTATCAGAATGTTGATGCAAAACCACATACAAATAGTTCAGAGATCAAAGAGAACCTGATTAAGCAGCTAACCGGCAGTGTTTTATGGAGCCAGAGCTTATCAAATATGGAAGCCGACGGATTCAGCAGTTACGTCGAGATCGGCCCGGGTAAAGTCCTTCAGGGGCTAGTTAAAAGAACAGTCAATGCTGATAAAATTATCGGTGTAGATAAACACGAAGATATATTAAACTACAAAGGATAATATGCCTACAGCAGTTGTAACTGGCGGCTTGAAAGGAATAGGAGCCGCGATATCTAAAAAACTTTCGGATTCAGGCATCGATGTAGTGGCCTTGGGCCGCAGCGGCGCTGACGAAATAGCAAAATCTATCGGCTCGAATGTTTCTTTCATGAAATGTGATGTCTCCGATTTCGATGAAGTCAAAGAAGTTATGGATTCTATCGCGAAAGATAAAGGGTCAATTGACGCTTTGATAAACAACGCTGGCGTTACTAAGGACGGCCTTATAATGAGAATGTCTGAAAAAGACTGGGATACTGTCCTGGATATTAACCTTAAAGGCGTGTTCAATACCTGCAAAGCAGTAACCAGACAGATGATGGGGCAGAGAAATGGCAGGATTGTCAATATAGGCTCTATAGTCGGAACCACAGGTAATGCCGGACAGACAAATTACTCCGCTGCTAAAGCTGGACTAGTCGGCCTTACCAAATCGCTTGCCAAAGAATTGGCGAGCCGAAATATTTTAGTTAATTTAGTAGCCCCAGGTTTTGTACAAACCGATATGACATCAAAACTTACCGAGGATCAGGTTAATAGTTTTGCTGAGAATATCCCTTTGAAAAGACCGGGTAAACCTGAAGAAATCGCAAATGTTGTGGAATTCTTCGTAAATGAAAATTCTGCTTATGTAACTGGACAAGTAATCCACGTTGACGGCGGCTTGGCAATGTAAATCAATAATCCATTAATAATCAGGTATCAATATGCCAGAGAACGTACAAGAAAGAGTAACAGACATTATCGTAAAAAAACTCGGTGTAGAGCAGTCGCAGGTAACTGAAACCGCATCTTTCACTAAAGATTTGGGCGCTGACTCTCTTGACACAGTTGAACTCATTATGGAGTTCGAGAAAGAATTCGATATCACTATAGAAGACGAGGACGCAGAGAAAATCCAGACTGTGGGTGATGTAGTATCTTACCTAAACAGCCAGAACTAATTCTTCTTTTACAGATATTATTACTGTTCAGGGGCTTTTGGTTAAGCCCCTTTTTATAGTTAAAACTAGAAACCTAGCAGATCATGGCAAAATATGATTTCCCCAAAATAGTTGTAACCGGTATGGGTGCGGTAACTCCTATCGGAAACAGTCTTCAAGATTATTGGGCAGGATTAATAGAGGGCAAAAGCGGCGGAGCCCCGATTACTAAATTCGATCCTGAAAAATTCAAAACTAAGTTTGCCTGCGAAGTCAAAGATTACGATCCGCTTCTGCATCTCAACAGAAAAGAGATACAGAAAATGGATCTTTTCACTCAGTATGCCATGTCATCGGCCGCTATGGCCGTAGAGGATGCCGGGCTTGATCTGGAAGACGGTTCTATTGATAAAGAAAGATGCGGAGTAGTTGTTGGCTCCGGTATCGGTGGTATGTGGACATACCATCACCAGCAACAAAACCTTTATGAAAGGGACGGTGCACCAGACAGGATTTCCCCTTTCTTTGTACCGATGCTTATTAGTGATATCGCAGCTGGATATATCGCTATCAAGTATGGCCTTAAAGGCCCTAACTATGCAACTGTATCAGCTTGTGCTACTTCAAACCACGCTATTGCTGACGCACTTATGATTATGCAGAGAGGCAATGCCGATCTCATGGTTGTTGGCGGTTCCGAAGCCGTTGTTTGCCCAATGGGCGTGGGTGGTTTCAACTCTATGAAAGCTCTATCAACCAGAAATGATGAACCTTCTAAAGCCTCAAGGCCATTTGATGCTGGCAGAGACGGTTTTGTTATCGGCGAGGGTTCGGGTATATTAGTATTCGAGACAGAAGAACATGCCAAACGCCGAGGCGCGCATATTTATGCCGAGGTTGCCGGGATGGGTATGACAGATGATGCCTACCATATAACTGCTCCTGCTCCAGGCGGCGAAGGTGCTGTAAGATCGATGAAACTTGCTCTTGACGATTCAGATTTAGCGCCAGAAGATATCCAGTATATCAATGCTCACGGTACATCCACGCCGTTTAATGACAAAAATGAATCCGCTGCTATAAGAACGGCATTTGGTGATCATGCCGAAAATCTTGTCGTTTCTTCAACAAAATCTATGACAGGACACTTACTTGGTGCAGCTGGAGCTATTGAAGCTATCGCATCGATAAAAGCTATTACGGAAGGTATCGCTCCTCCAACCATCAATTACGAGAACGCTGACCCCGAGTGCGACCTTAATTACTCCCCGAACCAAGCAACTAAAATGGAAATAAATGCTGTTTTGAGTAACACTTTCGGGTTTGGCGGGCATAACGCAACGATATGCTTTAAAAAGTATAACGGCTGATGCGCAAAGAGCTTTCAACGATATTTGCCGGATTGCTTGGCGGTAGTAGGCAGAATGTCAACGAAAGTTTAAGTGTTGATCTTGATTTCAAATATCATGGGCTTTTAAGTGATGAGGGTATAAGTTTCCTGAACCAGGTTCTCGGTCTTAAAATCCAAAGGCCTGGCATATATGAGAGAGCTTTGATGCATCGCTCATTTTTGCAGGTTAGGCAGGATCTGGCATTGGAATCGAACGAAAGGCTCGAGTTTCTAGGTGATGCGGTTCTGGATATGATTGTTTCCGATTATCTTTTCCAAAACCATGAAAGCCTGCCTGAAGGTACTTTATCTCAGTTAAGAGCTAATATTGTAAATAAAGACACCTTGGTGGATTGTGCCGAACAGTTAAAATTAGGTGATATAATCATCATGAGTTATGGCGCTCAGGCTGCAATAGCAAAGGGATCAAAAAGCATACTTGCCGATGCTGTTGAAGCCTTGATAGCAGCAGTTTATATCGAAAACGGTTATAGGGTGGTTCAGAGGTTTGTACTAGAAAAGATTCTGCCTTTGGCTTCAGGTTACATCCAAAAGCTAGACAATAACTATAAAAGCAGGCTTCAGGAAATTTTACAGGCTGACTCAAAACCTCAACCCAACTATTCCGTCTTGACGAAGGAAGGACCTGACCACAAAAAAATATTCAAGGTTCAGGCTTTTGCGGGAGATATACCACTATCGATCGGCAAAGGCGAAAACAAACAAAAAGCCGAGCAGGATGCTGCGAGGAATTCACTGAAATTATTACAGAAAGGTAAGTAACAGGTATGGAACAACTGATTTTTGAGAAATCAAGTCCGGGTAGGGTAGGTTATACGCTCCCTAAGTCTTATGCCGATGATTATAAGCCAGAAGATTCTATTGACGCTAAATTGTTGCGTAATGGAGATACTCTTCTTCCTGAAGTTAGCGAGATCGAAATTGCTCGCCATTATCAGCATCTCAGCCACTTGAACTTCAATATAGAAAAAGCGATGTATCCGCTTGGCTCCTGCACGATGAAATACAACCCGAAGGTAAATGAGCAAACAGCTTCTCTGCCGGGGTTCGCAGGTATGCATCCGAATGCCGAACAAGAAGATGCTCAAGGCTCTATGAAGCTTATGTACGATCTGAACAATTGCCTGAAAGAAATCACTGGATTGCCAGGCTGTTCAATTCAACCTGCCGCAGGTTCTCAAGGTGAGCTAACCGGTATTATGCTTTTCAGGGCGTATCACTTAGATCGCGGAGACGCCAAAAGAAAGAAAATCCTCATACCTGATTCTGCACACGGTACTAATCCGGCATCCGCTGCCATCGGCGGATTTACGGTTGTGAGTATAAAATCTGACAAACACGGCAGGATAGATCTTGAGGATCTTAAATCCAAATGTAATGATGAAGTTGCGGGATTAATGCTTACCAATCCTAACACTCTCGGCCTTTTTGAAGTTGATATCGTCGAAATCCAAAAAGCAGTAGACGGTTGCGGTGGCCTTATGTATATGGATGGCGCCAATATGAACGCACTATTAGGTGTTGCAAGGCCGGGCGATATGAAATTTGACTGCGTGCATATAAATCTACACAAAACTTTCTCAACCCCGCATGGTGGCGGTGGTCCAGGTTCTGGACCTATCTGCGTAAGCGAAAGGCTTAGACCTTACCTTCCTGGGCCACTTGTGGAAAAAGAAGGAGACGAGTACGTTTACGTAACTCCTGAAAAATCAGTTGGTAAGGTTCATTCATTCTTCGGTAATTTCGGTGTTCATGTCAGGGCTCTTACATATATGAGAATGTTAGGTCCAGAGGGTCTATACAAAGTATCTGAAAATGCTATTATCAATGCTAATTACGTACTCAGCAGACTTAAAGGCCACTTCGAAGTACCTTTTGATGGCTTCTGCCTGCATGAGTGCATTATCAGTGGTAACTGGCAAAAAGATATCGGTGTATCAACTAGAGATATAGCTAAAAGGCTACTCGACTATGGCTATCACGCACCTACTATCTATTTCCCGCTTGTTGTTAGGGAGGCTATGCTGATCGAACCGACGGAAACAGAGAACAAGCAAAACTTAGACGGCTTCTGTGACGCTATGATTCAGATAGCTAAAGAAGCAAAAGAAGAACCTGAACTTGTTACGAACGCACCTCATACAGCACCTATTAACAGGCTAGACGAAGCTGCGGCAAATAGGAATGTCAATATCAAGTGGACAGCCGAAAGCCAGAATTAAATATTCCATACATTTATTTACAGCCTCCCTTAGTGGAGGCTTTTTTATATGAACTATATAGATTTAGATAAAATACTTGCCCATATCGATGAAGCTGAATCGGTATTTATAACTGCGCACATCAGCCCTGACGGTGATTCAATAGGATCTACATTTGGACTGGCAGGTTTTATTAATGCTCTCGGAAAAAAAGTAAACATAGTGATGGAAGATGATATTCCATCATATCTTAGATATATAGGTGAAAATTCTAATTCAGGTATTGATTTTATTTCTTTAGGCTCGCAACCCGATAGCAAGACTCTTGAATCAATTACCAATCTATATTCCGATAATGATCTTTTTATAATATGCGATCTGAATACGGAAGTACGAACTGGTACAGTTCAGCATCTGATAAATGCATTCACGGGTACTAAGTTAGTAATGGATCACCACCAAAACCCAAAACCGTTCGCAGATGGATATTATGTGGATACGGATGCTAGTTCCACATCGCTACTTATATTTAGGTTGATACAAAAGTATTTGGAATCAGGAAATTTTATCAATAAGGATAAATTAAAAGGGATAGCAACCCCTTTATATACAGGAATATTTACTGATTCTGGCGGATTCTCGTTCCAGCGTACTACTAAAGAGTTGCTTACTGCAGCAGCAGAACTAATAGAATGGGATGCAGATCCAGTACAAATAGCTAAGAATATCAATTCTTCCAAAACACTTTCTGCATTTAAGCTACAATCTAGAGCAGTTAATAATATTCAATTCGGTGATGATAATAGAGTAGCTGTTTCAGTACTTGCGCCTAAGGATTTTCAAGAGACTGGTGCACTACCAGAAGATAAAGAGGGCGTGGTTAACAAACCGCTAGAAATAGATACTGTGCAAGCTACTGCTTTGATTTACCAACCGACCGAAGATAACCCCGTCAAAGTATCTTTTAGATCGCAAGGGCCAGAAGTAAATGGTATCGCATCAAAATTTGGCGGTGGCGGCCATATTTATGCAGCCGCTTGTAGATTCAGTAATTTAGATATTGAAAGTGTATCACAGATAATAATGAAAGAATTAAAAGATACTGTCGAAAATTACATAAATAAATAAATTTAGATTAAATCTTTTTATTCGAGCTTTAAAGATCTCTTGTCTTAATCGGCAAGCAACATTCAACAGGGCAAACTGCAGCACACTGTGCCCCTCCAGTTACCCCTCGGCAGTCATTACAGGTTTCAGTATCTATCTCATATATATCATCACCAAGATAGATGCTTTCGGTAGGGCAGGCTTTTTCACATCTTCCGCAAACGATACAATCATCTGTAATTATAAATGCCAATTTCTAATCTACCTTCCATGCTTCGTAAATAGCTCTGTACAATGCTTTTTTACTATCTGGTACTAATGTTATGTTCTTATCGCTTAGCCACCACCTAATTAAATAACTGTATTTTTCTATATTGACCGCTAATTTTCTCTCAAATAAGTTTCTATGTTTTTTTAGAAAAAGCTTTTTACCTTTTATGAGCATTTCTAAAGACTTTTCCGAGGGTAATGTATCCGAACTGCTACCTCGTAGGTGAATAACCTCTGCATCAATTATAGTAGAATTACGATATCCTTTCTTTATAGCCCTAAAGCAAAGATCAGCTTCTTCAGCATAGAAGAAAAAGTCTTCATCCATTCCATTTAATACTTCATAAGTTTCTTTTTTAAAAGCTAATACGCCACCGTCAATATATCCATTTGGGTACTGCGGTGAAGTATTCATATTCCAACAGAGATTACGATATACTTTGTCAAAGCCTAATTCGAATAATGAAAAGACAAGACCGGGTGCAAATCCTGCACTCCTTTGAAACCTTCCGTTCGGGAAAAATTGTTGAGGCCCTATGATCCCTGTTTTTGGATCGTTTAATTTATCATTTAATAATTTTATTGAATTGTCTTTATATATTATATCTGAATTTGACAAGATAATATTATCAGCTGTTGAACTGAAAACACCGATGTTACAAGCCTTTGCATAGCCATAATTATCTGTGTTAACGATTATCCTTACATTGGGGAATTTTGATTTAATGGTTTCTACTGTATTATCTGTTGATGCATTATCAACCACACAAATCTTAAGCCCCGGCAAACCGCCACTATCCAATGCGGACTTAATGCAGTCAATAGTTATATCGGAAGTATTGTAAGATATTATTATTAGTTCTGTTGACATAAAAAAACCGCTACGGATTTAATACCCGCAGCGGTGATAATAGTAATTTAAAGTTTAATCATCAATAGATGAAGGTAGCATTCCAGGTAACCATGCACCGGAAGAGCTTGCTGTTCTCTCGCTTAGCTCAGTAAAGTCTCTGTCAAGCTTCTTCATCATATTATGTGCTTGCTGGTATTCGTCCTTCATAATATCAAAGGTCTTTTTGTGATCTCCTTGTGGCTGGCCTGTACTGTACCATAGGGCATAAAGCATATTACCCATTCTCTCGTTTACTGAAGGCGGCTGTAAACCATTCCTTTTCTGTATAGTCTCATTACCGAATAGTATTTCACCTATTTGCTCTATTTCCATTTTCATGGAGTTGATTTTAGATAGATCTTTCACATCCGAGCTAGGTGATAAAAGTACTGCTTTTTCCATAATAGTCAGATTTTCTTCCATTTTATTCAAATAAGAAGATGAACCTCTAATGCTAGAATACAAGTCGGCTAACTCTCTTCTGAAAGAAATACTCTCGGCAAGGTCGCCACCGGTAAAAATATTCCCATCCAAAGGCTTCACATCAAAAGATACTGGTCCCGCTATATCTTTTATCCCTTCGGAACTTACAAGAGATAAACTTACCGTATATTCACCAGGGAACACAGGCATTGATGATTGATCATTAACACTGGTTTTTTCCGATAGGGAAGTCAGATCGGTATATCGAAGATCCCAATGGACGCTACCCATACCTTCTTTTGCTGGTGCTGTAAGTCGCCTTACTACACTGTTATCCATATCCCTTATCGTAAGAATAGCAAAACTGCCTTGCTCAAGGTCTTCTGCCCTTAGCTGCTCCCATGTTGGATATTTATATGGCTGTTTCGTTTCTTCCCAACTATTTTCTTCTTCAGCTCTTTTCTCCGATAGTGATTTAGGAACGTCACTGATATAATAATGGATTTCAGTACCGATTTCTGGGTTATCAGCTTTAAAGAAAGTAGCACCGGCCCAGCCCTGTCCCTGTCCTTCGCCGGTTAAATAAAACTCGCCATCGGATACCTGGAAAATACGTGACTTATTGTCATCCATATCTTTCATCTCTCTTAGAGAGCTATAATCGTCAACAACATATATTCCTCGTCCGAAAGTTCCGAGTACTATATCATTCTCTCTTCTTTGCAGCTCAATATCATATACGGCAACAGTAGGGAAGCCGCCTCCTGTAATCTCTGCCCATTCTTTACCGCCGTCTATAGTAACGAAAGCACCGAACTCGGTTCCAGCAAATAAGATATCAGGATTTTCATGGTCTTGCTCGATCGCATATACTGTACCTTTTTCTGGAAGATTGCCGGTGATAGATTTCCAAGTCTTGCCTTGATCTTGTGATTTGAGCACGTATGGTTTAAAGTCTCCAGACTTGTGATTATCAAAAGTAGCGAATACCGTATTTGCATTATGAAGCGATGGCTGAAGATCGGATACATACGAATCATCTGGCACGCCAGGGAATTTCACGTATTTAGTCCAGTTCTTACCATCGTCAGTGGTTACTTGTATTGTTCCGTCATCTGTGCCAGCGTAAAGTAGTCCTTTAGATATTGGTGATTCATCTAGCGAGACTATCGATCCGTAAAAAGAAGTTGAGGCGTTTTTGGCAACTGCCTCCGGGCCCCATACTTTACCCATAACAGGTAATGTGTTCCTGTCAATACCTTTGGTCAGGTCTTCGCTTATCTTCTCCCAAGAGCTTCCTCGGTCGTTAGATTTAAACACTTTCTGAGATGCGTAATAAAGTGTATTGTTATCATGAGGAGATATAAGAATTGGGGATGACCAGTTCCATTTCAATGCCTCGCCTTTATCAGCTTGAGGTTTAATACCAACTGATTCGCCGGAAGCCATATTTACTCTTCCTATAGAAGCGTATTGCGCTTGAGCATATACGGTATTAGGGTCTTTAGGATCCACTACCGGTTTGAATCCATCGCCAGAGCGAACGTATTTCCAGTGCTGATTGAGTATTCCGTGTGGATTTTTTGTCTGTGAGGGGCCGCCAAGAGTATTATTATCCTGTGTGCCACCATATACATTGTAAAAAGGCTCGGCGTTATCTACAGCTATTTTATAGAACTGTACCGTAGGGATATTCTCGAAATGCCTCCAGTTCTGACCTTGATCAAAAGTCTCATATACGCCGCCATCGTTACCGATAAGCATGTGTGTGCTATCATCTGGGTCGATCCAGAGAGCATGGTCGTCTACGTGTTTATGGCTGGTGTTTATTCTGTTCCAGGTTCTTCCGGCATCCTCCGAATACGAAGTGTATGTATCCATACAGTAAATTCGGTCATCATTATTAGGGTCTGTGAAAATCTCTTGATAATATTGAGGGGATCCAGATACTTTCCCGCTCATCTTACTCCAAGAAGCTCCGCTATTGGTTGATCTGTAAAAACCACCGCCGTTTTCCGCTTCTATGATTGCGTACACAATATCAGGGTTATTGTTACCGATCGCCAGCCCTATTCTACCTACATTACCAGAAGGTAGCCCAGAGCTTAATTTGTCCCAGTTTTTACCGCCATCGGTTGATTTATAGATAGCGCCCTCAGGCCCGCCGTTTATTAATGTCCATTGTCTTCTTCGTCTCTGGTAAGATGATGCATATACAACATCTGGATTTCTTCTATCAACAACTATATCTGATATACCTGTATTTTCCGATATATCAAGTGTCTTAGTCCATGTCTCGCCACCGTCTTCGGTGATATACAGACCTCTATCGCCACCAGCACTCCATAGAGGACCTTGAGCCGCTACCATAACTCTGTCGCTGTTTCTGGGGTCAATAATTACTTTTCCGATATGCTCACTGTTCTCCAGCCCGACATTCTTCCAGCTTGCACCGCCGTCCACTGATTTATAAACGCCGTCACCATAACCTACAGATCTCTGCGAATTGTTCTCGCCAGAACCTACCCATATTACATTTGGGTTATTCGGATCGATTGCAACACACCCTATTGAGTAGCTGCTTTGCTGATCGAATATAGGGGTGAAAGTATGTCCGGCGTTCGTAGTCTTCCATACCCCGCCCGATGCAACACCCACATACCAGGTTCTTTTATCCGCTGGATGTACTGCAATATCGATAACCCTTCCGGAAGTGACCGCTGGCCCAATTAGCCTAGGGTTCAGGTGGGAAATATCTTTTGATGTGAAGTCGGCATTATCTTCAGAAACGAGAAAAGTGGCCGCCAACAAGAAAGAAATCAGAAAAAATGTAATTTTTTTCATAGAATCTTGTTTTTAAGTTTAGAGAAACAATAACTAAGTTGTATATTACAATTGTATTGATATAAACCGCAATTTACTATTAAATGTGATATCCAGTAAAAAGGGTTGATATCTTATCATCAATCAGGGATAAATGAGTTCTTCTTCTGTAATATATAGAGCAACGTGTATCTTGATGATATATATTTCATTAGTTACGTTTCTCAGTGCCCAAGGTTCTTCTGTTAATGCTTCTAGAGCTAATGGAAAAGCAGATTATATGGTGCTGGATTCCACTGTATTCTACTTGCTAGTAGGCGGCGGGGCCAACTATATCCAGAACGAAAGTTCACTGCCAGTTGTGCCTGGCGGTTTCGCATGTGGCGAGTTTGAAAACGGCAACGGTTTTTCTGGTTACTTTAATATTGGTGGAGGGTATGAGCTGTTTGACGGTATGCTGAATATTGAAAGCAGGCTTCTAATAGAATCGCGGCCAGCCATTCTCACCACCGAAACCTCGAACTACCAGGTATTGAATGCACAGAATGAGTACGTACCACTCGATCTTATTCATAATTTTGAAGCAAGCTTGCTATTTAGCGGACTGACTTTAGGTGCTAACCTTTATCCGTTTGTAGATATCCCTTTTTCCTTAGGTACATCCGTTGATTGGAGCGCGCCGCTTTTCAGTTCGGAATTCACACAGACAGACGAAATCCAGGCCCCATCAAACGTGAGGTTTGCAGGTAGCCGTACTCGCACAGTGGGGGAAGGTGATTACGATAATACCCAAAGCAGCTATGGTGTTACCGCTTTAGCAAGATATGATCTTCCGGCAGGGGATAATATGGTTCTTCAACCAGAAATATCCTATAGATATGGACTAAACAGCATATCAACAGACGGCCAGTGGAATCAAAATATCGCTAGGGTCGGCATCAATATATTATTCGATATCAAAATATATGAAAAGGTTTACGGCAGGGTAGGCAAAAATGTGCCACAACCATCACCGCCTATAGCTAAGAAGGAAATAATAGTTGAAGAAACCAAAAAAGCCGAATTAGCAACTGACGGGGAAAAAAATCTTGTAAAGCAGGAAGCAGTTATCGAAACTGATCCTGAAATATATATCAGAGATATATCGTTCAAACCGATAGCTCTTACGGAAACAATTGTGAGTCAGACTTACCCTATACTGCCATATATATTCTTCGAACCAGGTTCAGATATCATTCCTGATAGATACGGTTCAGGTAGCGACCCGTCAGATTTTGATGAACGCAGTCTGCCAAAATCTACGCTTGATATATATTATGCTACACTGGACATTATCGGTAGTAGAATGCTTTCAGATAACGGTAATATAACGATTACTGGATATCATAATGGTATTGAATCTGAATCGGCCGAGGTTAGAGACGAACTGGCTCTCGGCAGGGCTAATGCAATAAAGAACTATCTAATTGATAACTGGTCGGTATCCCCTTCTAGAATCTCTACGGATGCAGCCGATCTGCCACCGATAACTACAAGTAATATCTATGAAGAAGGACCAGAAGAAAACAGCAGGGCCGAAATATCCTCGGATAATCCAGATCTGCTTGAGCCTATTGTATTCAAAAACTTCCTTGAATACAGTATTTCCGATAATGCTCTTCTGCCTTATGTATCTATTGAAAATGAAGATGTTGTTGATAATATTGAGCTAATATTATCTGATGGTGATCAAGACCTGCTTTCATTTAATGGAAATATAGCCGAACTTAAGGCCAACGGATTGCCATACAGCCAAACAGATCTTGTCAAGCTTGCCGGTGCTATAGATTCATCGGTTGACTCCCAGTTAGAAATAAAAGCAGTCGCCACAGATAAAAACGGTGAAAAGTATATCTATTCTTCACAAAGTTCCGTATCTAAAGATAGAAGCGACTATGAGGTAGGCAGGATTAACCTAATAGTATTCGATTTCGATCAATCCTCTTTATCTGAAGAGAATATGAGAATGCTCGATAAATTCGCTGTGCGTGATGATTGGGAAAATAGCGATATAACAGTAACAGGATCAACCGATAAACTCGGTGAGAGACAATACAATAAAAACCTATCGATGCAAAGGGCGGTTACTACAGAAAGATATCTAAATCAGATAAACTCTAAACTACCTGAAATGACAATATTAGGCTTAGGCAGTTCTAATCTTCCTTTTGACAACAATCTGCCTGAAGGGCGATTCTACTGCAGAACCGTACTTATAGAAGTAAAAACTCCGATAAAAGAATAATGTTTACCTATGGGATGACATATTATGAATAGAAGACAGTTTATATCTTTAAACAAAAAAGAAAAAAGCAACTTCCTCGCCGAAAGAGAAACGGTTGTTCCTATAGTAAACGATAAGAACTCACTGACGGCATCCGAGGCGGCACACCTGCTCCGTAGGTTTACTATGGGCCCCACTAAAGAACTTGTAGATGAGCTGACCGGTAAATCTGCTGTAGAGGCTGCTGATATTCTGTTGGGTGATGGGCTTGACCATTTACCAGAAAACGAAAATAGATTGCCCAACGGCAGAGACTCTCTAGGGTGGCTTGATTCCGTTGAGCCGCACCCGCGATCCACGGGCTCAGTAGATGTAATGTTCCAGATAATAGGTAGGCACAGGGGCAGATATAACCAGCTTAACCGGTGGTGGCTTGATGTGATGAGAAACGAAAACGTTGGGGGCACCTCACCATCTCGTGAAAAATTCACATTATTCCTTAATATGATCTGGAACATAGAATTTACCTATGACACCGAAGACTATTTGCCGCCGCCACTCCTGTACCGCCATAACCATACTCTACGTCGTTTCCACATGGGTAATTACAAAGATATCGCCTTTGAAATGACTCTTGACGGAGCTTTCCTTCTATATCAAGGCCTTAATGAATCGAGAGGCAATCCGGGCGAGACTCCAAACGAGAATTTTATGAGAGAGCTACTGGAGCTTTTTACAATGGGTATTGCAAATGTTGAGGAAGAAATCCCTATCTATAGCGAAAACGATATTATCGAAGGTTCCCGTGTACTTACAGGATGGCGAGTTCCAGCTCACCAAGGAGAGGTAAGGCCGAACGGTTATTTCAACACATATTTTGCCCCCCAGTTTCACGATCTCGGCGGGAAAAATATAATGAAAGCCTCAATTCCGCCCCGCAATGAGCTCGATAATACAGAGTTCAAAGTCAGGGAAGAGGAAGTGAAAAGGTTGATTGAGATTATCTTCGAGCAAAAGCCCGTTGAGATATCAGAATTTATTTGCGAGAAAATATTCTCAACTTTTATCTACTCAAACCCTAACGAACTGGATCGCGGATTTATATCCACGATGGCTGGCGTTTTCAGAGATAATGATTTTGAGCTGTTACCTGTGTTTAGGTATCTCATCGAATCCGATTATATTTATGATGAATCGCTTGTAGGTGTGCAGATAAAAAACCCGGTTGAGTACATTATCGGAATTGAAAGAGCGATTGATGCTGATTACGGTGATGCCAGATACAATAGCCTCCAGAGAATGGAGATGAATTTATACGATCCGCCAAATGTATCTGGCTGGCCCGGATATAGGACTTGGCTCAGCACCACCACCTATCCAGAGAGAATAAGCACTGCGGAAAAAATCGTTGATACTAAAAGCGACATCGAATGTATCGAATTTGCGGAGAAATTTAATGGTATCGAGGTTTTCCAGACACTTGTAGAGAACCTGTCTGGTTTTCTGTTTCCTAGAAAAATTGATGATCAGAGAATAGCACTTATAGCTAACAAAGTAAAGCAGGAACATGGCTTTGGTAGTGATACACAATGGGTATCATATCTTTCAAATGATAGAGACAAGGCGGGCAGTATAGTAAAGTCGTTACTTAAAGAGTTAGTTCGAAACCCTGAAATAAATTTAGGCTAAGGAGAAAAATTATGAATAGAAGAAATTTTCTGCAATCCGCAGCCGTTACAGGTACAGCTTTATATGCAGGTTCGCATCTTCCGGCGATTGGGAAACCGAGATTCGAGAAACAGGAAAGTTTCAGCTTTATGGACAATGATAATATAATGATCATAGTAGAGCTATTTGGCGGGAATGACGGCCTGAATACTATAATCCCTGTGGATAATGACCTTTATTATCAGTACCGCCCTAAAGTAGCGATTGCCAAGGAATTCGCATCACGCTGGCAGAACTCCCAGCTATATTTTCACCCCGCTTTGGTTGAGAATATCGAAAGTGGCGGTTTTATGAATATGATGGATAACGGCCAGCTTGCCGTTATCGAGAATGTTGGTTATGATAAACCCACTTTATCTCATTTCCGCTCAAAGGAAATATGGCAGTCAGGTATCAATAATAAAGACCCTAAAGTCAAGCTTGATGAAGGATGGCTCGGTAGGTTTATAGCTTCACGTCTGCCTGATTATCCTTATATTCTGCCTGAACACCCTGTATGCGTAAGTGTTGGCGGTACTGTTCCTTTGATTTTCAAAAGCCGTAAAGGCCACATGGGTATAGCTGTAAACGATGCAGGATCATTTGCGGAAAAATCCGCTGGCCTGAAACCAGACTTCCCTCTGATGGAAGGTGATGGTTACTACCCGGACGAGTTCAACTTTATTTATAATATCGCTGCCCAAAGCGAACAGTATGGCAGGGCGGTAACAGATGCTTATGAGGCTGGCGAAAATATCGGTGAATATTCCGATACAGGCCTGAGTGCTAAGTTCAAGACAATTGCCAAGCTTATTTCAGGCGGTCTTAAATCCAAAGTATTCTATGTGGGTCTTAGCAATTTCGATTCGCACGTTCAGCAGATGAGCGAAGCTCTCGCTGGGCAGCACCCAATCCTTCTTAATGAACTCGCTTCTGCTATTTCCGAGTTTACAAGGGATGCGACATTGCAAGGATTTGGAGAGAGGGTAGCGGGAATGACAACTTCCGAATTCGGCCGACGTGTAAAAGATAACGGCTCCCGTGGCACTGATCACGGTACTGCTAGCAGTATGTTTGTGTGGGGGCACTTTGATTATCTTAACGGGGCTGTTTATGGCGACCTGCCTGATCTTGCCGATCTCGAGAGAGGCAACCTTAAGCATCAATACGATTTCCGTATGGTTTATGCTGATTTCCTTGAAAAATGGTTCGGAGCAGATGATGATGAAATAGATGAACTCTTCCAAGAAAATATTGGTACTCTTAATGTTCTAAAAACAAGAACATCATCCGTAGAAGAACAGGCGCTCACAGTAGCCAATCCCGAAGGCATCAAAGTTTATCCAAACCCTACGAACGGTAACGCCAGGATCAGCTTTAATATTACCCGGGCTATGGATGTAAAAGTATCTGTATATACAGAGACAGGGCACCGTATCTACGATGTGTATGAAGGGCCTGCAAATATGGGGAAAATGGATCTTCCAGTTAAAATCAACACTTCCGGCAAGTATATGGTAACGGTAAAAGCCGGCAATACCAGGCTTTCAGGTATGATAATCGTTAAGTAATTTAAAGCTATCAAATACCGAACGTACTCGGGCCTATATAACCGTTATTCTTAACTACTCGCTGTATAAACTCTGTACGTGCGGCGAGTGGTTTAACTTTTTTCAGGTGATTCTCTATTATCTTGATTCTATCATCTTCTTCATCTAATGATATGATTTCTTGTCTTTCAGGTGGTGAAAGGCCTGCCTTCTGTGCTAAAACATAAGATGGGTTAATAAGCCTACTAAGGTCTTCATATTCAAATCTCGGCATTATCGGATTACTTACCGATTCCACTATACTATTATAAAGCTCCGCTACTTTCTTCAGAAGAGGCTCAGAGAAATTTTTGTCTTCTGCATCATAAGTATCGAATACCCCGCGCATAAATTCGCCGCTGCTACTATCTGTCATCTCGATTAACTTAGCCCGCTCGGTGCCATGTACGATTATGTTCATCTCGCCGTTATCATGCATCTGTACTACTTCCGATACCCTTACTAAGCATCCGAACTCGTATATTTTCTTACCAGTAGAGTAGTTGATCGCAAATTCTTTATCGCCCTCGATACAATCGTTTATCAGCTTTTTATACCTTTCCTCAAAAACATAAAGGGGGAGATAGCTACCAGGGAAAGCTACCAGTTCCAGTGGGAACATACCGTATTCAAGTCTAGCTCTAGGCATAATAGTTATTAAAGTGTGGTAATTATAAAAAAAACAACGGGTAGGGAAATGATTTCCCCCACCCATTTTAATACTTTACTGATATATTATTATATATCTTATTTAGCATTATTATAGTTTTCAGCTACTTTATCCCAATTAACTACATTCCAGAAATGCTTGATATAATCTGGTCGCTTGTTCTGGTATTTAAGATAATAAGCATGCTCCCATACGTCAAGCCCAAGGATAGGAGTTCCTCTTTCATCAGCTACATCCATCAAAGGGTTATCTTGATTTGGCGTAGAAGTTACAGCAAGCTCGCCGTTATCTTTAACGATTAACCATGCCCAACCAGAACCGAACTGGCCGGCTGCTGCATTAGCGAACTTCTCTTTAAAGCTATCGAAAGAACCGAATGCGGAATCGATTTTATCCGACAGATCACCCGTCGGATTGCCTCCAGCGTCAGGACCCATAACTTCCCAGAAAAGTCTGTGGTTGTAGTACCCGCCACCGTTATTTCTTACGCCAGTAGAATAATTGCTTACATTCTTAAGGATATCTTCTATGCTTTTATCCTTATTGCTGTCGTCAAGGGCGTTGTTTAGCTTATCTGTATAGCCTTGGTGGTGCTTGGTATGGTGGATAGTCATCGTTTCTTTGTCGATGTTCGGTTCCAGCGCGTCGTAGTCGTAGGGTAGTTTCGGTAGTTCGAAAGCCATAGTTTGTTTACCTTTTATATTGGTTGATAACTGTTTACTTATCAAATTCCCTAACGGAGTAAATGCTTTAAGATTTTAAGCACGTACTTGTTAATTCGCTGCACTCGGAATGACGGAGGGGTATAATCTAAACCCCTTTAGGCCTGGCGGGGCCCGGTCGGGTATAGGCCATGTCATCACCCAGCCATGCCATACCTGAGTGTCACCCCGAGCCTGTCGAAGTGCCTGTCGAAATATAAGACAAGGGTGGGGAAGACAGAGCAAAATACGATACCAATAGGTAACCGCCCATATTGATCACGCCCCCGCAATAAATATTGCGACACACTTGCATATATAACCATAATTGCTTAATATAGTTTTGTAACTATGAGTTGCGATATCTGACTAATATATAGCTTTATGAAAACACAAACCAATAGAACTGACTATCCAGTCTTGTCTATCGACATAACAGACCAACCAGCGGGTATATATCTATTACAGATAAAACACGGATCCACGATAAGAACGATACAGATAATAAGAGAATAAAACTGAGTTATATACGGATACGGAGAATTTCCGTATCCGTATGATTTTAATCGAGGTACGATTATGAGAATATTATTTCTGTTTATTACGTTTTTAATGATACAATTATCCTTATATTCACAATATGAAGGGAAAAAGCTTTTAGGAAACAATCAAACACGGTGGTCATTATGGAATGAAGTTCATCGCATATCCCCTATTGGTGACACCTTAAGTGAAATTTACAACTCTATTACTAATATTTATGATGTCAATGAAAATTTAAATACTATCCTTATAAATGATAATGACTATCTGAAGACCTTTTTAAATGTTGATACTATACTATTCTTTAATATGAATTCTTCATTCTTAGGAAAATCAAGTTTATTCAGTACTTATGATCAAGTTTATTTAAAGCAGAATCCTAATAAAGAATCCCATTACGATACAATTAGAAAAGATGGGGGAGTGTATAGAGATGGTACTATACATTATGATGATGAGATTGTAAACAAATTGCTTGATACTGATAATTTTTATTATCTATACACATATAGAAGGCAAGGTTGGGATCATGGTAGTTTATATGATCGTAAATACTATGGGATATTATCAATAGTAGACAAAAATACTTTAGCTGTTGTAAAAACAAAAAATTTTATGGATCACCATTTAATACCTTTCTTTTATTCATTGAACGGGAGAAACAACCTGTTACTCTATAATATAAAAAATGATAGAATCGAAAACTTTTTACTGTCGGGAGATAATATCATATCGGTCTGGAATTATGATTTTGATAACAAGAATAATATATTTTTAAATGAATTACAACACGTAAAACAACTCTACAACGCACTCTTTAATTTCACATCAAATCCGTGGTTTGTAAATTCAGAAAGAGGCGACAAGATAATTCTTCGTGCATCAGGACACAATCTATATCACAACCCAAAAAAGGAAAACTCTTATCTTTATTGCACGATAGAGGATAGCGGATTAAAGGTTCTTAAACAGACCGGAGATATTCCTTTTATAATGTCTCACACCTCTCCAGATATGCGGTACGGTTACGGATATGAATATGCCGACGACCAAGACAAGTTATCCTTTAAGGTTTATAACCGTAAATATGATTTTGATACTGGTTTGATTTCTCACACCGATACAATAGGTGTAACTCCTAAAGGATTAACCGACTACATAGACTCGCGAAATTATCATCTTTTCAAATACAATTATTATTTACGTTATCCAGAATCTGCTACTTACCTATACAATGGTAATATATTGACATTACCTTTTGGGGAACACAAGAATGCAAACTCTTTACACGATACCTTGGATTATTTTTTTGAATTTGATAGAAATCATTGGGACACTGTTTACAAAAACCGAATAGTTCCCCCTGCCGATCCCGGCCCCATCGACGTACACCAGCACCGCTTTGTGGAGATATGCGGAGACCTGGAGGGAGCGGGTCGGGAGCTGAACGCCTCCGGTACGGACAACCATCTGGAGGGGATCGCCTACCGCTGGCGTCCGCACAAGCTATATAACG
>CAYWYR010000024.1:0-40252 GCA_964462685.1 uncultured Hyphomicrobiales bacterium
CTGAGCGAAGCGAAGAATCTCAAATGCCAAAGACTAGGGCAGCCCAAAGAACCTCCCTCGCTTTACAATGGTCGTGATCGGAATCACTCCCGTAAAGCGGTCCCTCCAAAGGGACAATTGAATTATTGTCCGGCACTTCCCCCGTCATTGAGAATTCGCTAAAGATATTATAAATGTGCTCCCTTGAGGGAGCTGTCACGCAGTGGCTGAGGGTGACAAGTCTGTCAAAAGGAGACATTGAGCAGGGTTGTGCCTTCGACAAGCTCAGCCACCGAGAGATTCCCCCGTCATTGAGAATTCGCTAAAGATATTATAAATGTGCTCCCTTGAGGGAGCTGTCACGCAGTGGCTGAGGGTGACAAGTCTGTCAAAAGGAGACATTGAGCAGGGTTGTGCCTTCGACAAGCTCAGCCACCGAGAGATTCCCCCGTCATTGAGAATTCGCTAAAGATATTAGTTATTTCATAAAGGTTTTTTAACTTATTTGGTAAATTATAATGATCGACTTATATTGATCATGTTAACCAATTCAATACTAAACAAAGGTTTAATCAATGAAGAATCTGTTTTTTGCAGTTCTATTGATCGTATGTGGCTATGGAATATCTGAAGCTTCTAATAAATTCTATATCGGCTTAGGGTATCCTGTAGTTGTAGATGACGAACTTACCAACCCGGATACTGAGTTTGATACAGAGACAAGAATCCCTATCGCTTTGGAACTCGCTTATTACTTCGAGGTAAATGAAATGATCGCCGTAGGACCCGTTGTTTCTCAGAGATTCAGCATTTTCACCTACGAGGAAAGCCAGAGTATAGGCCCGGTTTCAGTTGATATCAGTGGCGGAGTTTTAGGTAGCCATACCCTGATCGGTGCTTCAGGCGTTATCTATCCGTTTTCGGAAGGTATCGGACAAGGGTTTTTCGGGCGTGCCGATATAGGTGCGGGGCTTGCGAACTATTTTGATATCAGCTCTGATGATATTGACGAAGAAGACATTGAGGGTTCTGCGGTGTCTGAATTTTCGGCTGTAGGCTTGGGACTTAATCTAGGCATAGGTTATGGAATACCTATGGGTGAGAACAATGCATTTGATGTATCACTTGTATACTCAATGTTCCCTATCTCTATAGAAGAAGAAATTGTTGGCCAAACGGTTGAAGTCTCTGATGGTGCAAGCTATCTATCACTTATGATTGGCTTTAAGTTTTAAAAAATTAAATATATAGTAATATTAAAAAGGGAGGCAAAAAGCCTCCTTTTTTTATTTTGCATCTAAAAAATAAGACATGGGAACCCGTTTAGACGACCAGCTCCCTCAAGTGGAAGGACTTGAAGAATTTCTCGACAGGCTCGAAATGACATATCCCGTCATTCCGAGGGGCGCAGGCCCGAGGAATCCAGTGCTTACGCCAAAGCCCTGTCATTCTGAGCGAAGCGAAGAATCTCAAATGCCAAAGACTCGGGCAATCCAAAGAACCTCCCTCGCTTTACTATTGGTCATGATTGGAATCACTCCCGTAAAGCGGTCCCTCCAAAGTGATAATTGAAATATTGGCCTGCACTCCACCCGAAATTCCGAGCTCCGAATCACTATCGGAATGACGGGCTGTGTTATACTCTGTTAGTCATAGTAAGGATCAAAGAAAAATCTACCCGTAATTATCATTATATCCTACACCACTTAAACCCTGAGGCTTACTATTCGTTATCCAAGTCATGACTGATCATAATCAAGAACGACAACTATCTATCTGCGAGAGCAATGGGTTTACAAAAAAAACGGGCATTACAGCATGCCAATTGGTTTTTGCCTTACTTCTTATCATTACCCTCGCTGTATATGGCTGCATGAACCCTCGAGTAACGGATCCTTTTGCTATGCAACAGATGGCTTCCCCGGGGGATAGCCTGAGTAAAGATATGCCAGTATATTTGAGCGGCACCTTACCGATTGACTCGCTCGATCCCGATATCGCTATTTATGATGTGTTTCGCATAAATATAAAGGATTATGCGGATAAATCTGATAAGCCAGATTCTATACAGCTATATGCAAGGGTTTTTGATTCGCTCGGAAATTTTATTACGAATATGGCATACCCTTATAAAAAATTCCCCGAAGCGGTTTATTTTTCATACATGGAAGAGCAGCTCGGTAAGCATTATAGAAAGAGAACCGAGGAAGTACCAGAATATCATATTAGAGAATTCGGGGCTGGAGATTCAATTGCTTATAGCTTATCGCTTACCGTTGATTACAGTGGCTCTATGGAGCTTATCAAAGAAACCATAGCAGAGGGTGCAGAGCTTATGGCAGGTATGAAATTCCCTTACGACAGGTTTTCTTTGGCTACCTTTAATCGAGAATATGACCTTAAAGTACCTATGATGACCGATAAGGACAGTATCATAAACCTGTTCCGATCTGTAAAGGACAGAAATTTCGGGCTTTTTTCTGCGGTGAATGATGCGGTCTCAAATTCTATTGATCAATTAGTGCAGACACCTGATTCCACACCAAGGGTACTGGTTATCTTTACCGATGGCGATGATAATTATTCTTACAGAGATATCGGCCCTATAATCGAAAGAGCAATCGAAGAGAATATTAATATTTTCTCGATAGCATTCGGATATTCAGATGATGAAAACCTTAGATATATGGCCGAATATACTGGCGGCAAGTTCTATAAAGCAAGAAGCAAAGAAGAGCTGCTTGCCATTTTTCGTGATATATATATGAGTTTGAGATATTATTATCTGATTACTTATGTGCCGCCTACTTACTGGGGTTATCATAAAGTGAGAACAGACTTATCGCTCGAAGGTAGGCGAAAGCCACTAAAAGGGTATGCGGAATATGATACCAGCGAACTCTTCCCATGGTCTGATCTATCGGAGATATTTGAACGTCCAATAAATTTCGAGTTTGATCAGGCAGCTCTTAAACCTGAGTCGCAGCCGATAATAAATGAGATAATAGATGCTATGCTTTCCCGCCCTACCCTACGGCTGGAAGTACAAGGCCATACCGATAATCTGGGTTCTAATGAATACAACCAAAAACTATCTGAAGAGCGGGCGGCAGTAGTTCGGGCAGCTATTATGGCTGGCGGTATTGAAGCTAATAGGCTACGTTCCCGAGGTTTCGGGGCTAGCGAGCCAGTTGCTACAAATGACACTGAAGAAGGCAGGGCAAGAAACAGACGTACCCAGTTTGAGGTGATAGGTAAATAATTTTCTTAATGAAATATTAAGCTATAGTTTTTTTAACTGTTTTTTATACAATTGAGCTCACTAAATTAAACTATATTTTTCTGGTTCAATAAAAAAGGGCTTAATAAGCCCTTTCAGTAAGTATCATTATTTATGTTTTTAGTTTACTTCCAGCCAACCTGATCAAATATCATAACGGCTTGTTTATTATAATAGCCGAGTGAATCAAGCGGCGTGTCATCCGGCTCGAAATCACCCCAGGTAGCTATCTCTTTGTTCATGATAGCATTAGGATTAGCTGGATACTCAAAATTCTGTTCACTATAAATATTCTGTGCTGTACCAGATGTGAGATACTCAATTAGCCTCATCGCGTTTTCAGGGTTCGGTGAATTCTTGAGTACACCAATCCCACTTACATTTATGTGAACGCCGCCACCAGGGACTTCTGGGAACGCTAAAGCGACCTTCTCTGCTACTTCCCTATCAGCTGGATCTTCCGATGCACCTAATAATCCGTAATAATATGTATTTACGATGGCAACCGACGCTTCACCAGAAGCAACTTTTCTAATTTGATCCCTGTCATTTCCGGCAGGATCGGCAACCATATTCTCGACTATACCTTCTGCCCACTGTTTTGCATACTCTTCTCCTTTAGATGAGATGATAGCTGAAAGAAGCGATTGGTTATAAACGTTATCGCTACTACGAACCGCTATTTCACCTTTGAAGCGTGGTTTGGTAAGGTCTTCCCAAGTAGCTATTTCTTCAGGTTCTACTTTTTCGGGGTCGTATGCTACTACTCTGGCACGTTTTGTAAGGGCAACCCACGAGTTTTCAGCACCAACCAGGCCCTCGCCTATATTATCTTGTATAGTTGCCAATGCTAAAGTATCAAAAAGTCCGGCTTCATAAGCCCTGTAAAGTCTCGCAGCGTCAACAGTTATCAGAACATCCGCATCGGTGGAGGCACTCGCCATCTGCAGTTTGGCGATAAGTTTATCGGCATCATCCGATATTACATTTACTTTAATGCCAGTTTCTTCCTCAAAAGCTTCATAAAGCATTTTATCTACATCGTAACTTCTGTGTGAGTAAACGTTGACTACCTGAGTAGAGTCAACAGAATCCATATCCTCGGCTGTATCGCTTTCGCCACAACCGACAAGAAGAAAAGTGGCAAGTGAAAAAACGAAGAAGTAATATTTTATGTTCTGTGTCATATAGAATCTCGGAAATTGGTTTGTGATTAACTACAAAATCGAAAAAACAAAGGAACTATTTTTGTTTTTTCAATAATTTGTGTCCTTCCTGTTGCCAAGCCGCAATAGCCTCTTCTGACGTGATACTACGAACCCCTTCATCTCCCTGTTTAGACCATAGTATTATTTTGCTGGAGGATAAAGGATAGAAGGATTTGGTCTGGCTTTCATACCAGCTAAAAAGTCCGAATACGGGTACATCAAAAGCTGCTGCAACATGTACAACTGCCGTATCCGGTGAAATCAGTAATTTAGCTCGGGATATCAGGGCGATAATATCGGTAAAACTATTGACTCCAAAATCATACACACGCTGGTTGCTTTCTAACTCTTTAATTAGCTTAGCCGCCATTCCGGATTCAGATGGAGCATAGATAAGCAGCAAAGGATAATCAATCTCAACATTCTGGAAAAAAGACTTCCAAAACTCAATGCTAGCATATCTTTTCTCACTACTGGCCGAAATATTGAATGCGATATAATTCTTTATACTATTACCATGTAAAAAATCTTCTGTTCTTGATTTTTCAATATCGCCAACAGTCAATTCCGGTATATATCCAGTTTTATCAATACTATCGGTTAGGAAAAGTGTTGATACGGCGTTCATCATTTTGGCGGAATGATGGCTTTTTCTCTGAGTGTGTCCGCTATGGTTATCAAGCGGCTCAAGAAATTCATCAAATCCATCATGATTATCACGGTAACCGATCTTTTTTTCTGCTCTGACTAAATTTGATATAATCCTGGATTCAGAAGAGCGGTGATCTTTCGGGTCCAGGAAGATATCATATTTCTTGGAGATCAGTTTTAATATGAAAGGAAATAACTTATGCGGTCTTTTATCCAGAACACAGATATTGCCAGCATAAGGTTCATTAGCCAGTAACTTATAATTATTGGCCCCGCATATCAGATCTATTCTGCCATCTACCGCTATAGTTGATAGTTTTTTGAGCATTGGCGTGGAAAGTACCAGATCGCCGAACCTTCCGAGTAATAAAACAGCTATTTTATATTTTCTTGCCAAACTATATTATTCAGATTAGTTTAATATAAACTAAATTTATATCTTATCAGTTAGAAACTGAAGCCGTTTCTTTCATATTAATGATAAGATAAATTCAAAAAAAGGTAGGGAAGCATGTCTCTTGATATACTTAGCAATATAAATGGTTTTCAGATAAAACAATCACGCCAATGGCTGGAATCTTTCACTGGTTTTGAATCCGCTAACTCCTACGCGATAACAGATGAAGTTGGGAACAATATATTGGCTGCTAAGGAAGAAGGTACAGGATTTATTTCTCGCTGGGTGCTGAAGAACAAAAGACCTTTTACTATCAATATATATGAACCTAACGGTACAAAACTACTGGAATTCAAGAGGAGTTTCGCCTTTATAAGGCATAATCTGGAAGTTGTAGCTGAAGGCAGCAAGTCGCTCGGCAGGATAAACTGGAGCTTTTCCGTTATCAGGAAAAAACTCGTGATAATCGATGCTTCTGGGAATATGAAGTATAAAATGCAGACCTCACCACTAAGCCCTTGGACATTTACTATCAAGAACCAATATGATCAGAAAGTTGGTACTATGGCCAAAAAGTGGTCCGGCTTAGGTCTGGAAATGTTCACCACTAGTGATAATTTCGGGCTTGTACTTGATGTAGAGCTACCGGTTGAAGATAAGGCATTACTTTTAGGCGCTGTGATACTTGGGGACTTTATCCATTTTGAGGATAAGGATTAGTAGCTTTGTACGTCCCAAAAATAATACTACAATCTTTATCCAAACTGTAAAATATGAAGCCTGATATTGAAATCGCTAAAGATGCGGATATCAAACCTATCTCCGATATAGCTCATAAGCTGGGAATACAAGATAAAGCCCTAGAACACTACGGCCACCATAAAGCTAAGATCAATATTGATTTACTACCAGATACAGCCCACGGGAAACTTATCTTAGTTACAGCAATTACACCTACCCCCGCAGGGGAAGGCAAAACCACAGTATCTATTGGGCTTACAGACGGTTTGAACGCAATCGGCAAGAAATCTATAGCTGTTCTCAGGGAGCCGTCACTCGGGCCTGTTTTCGGGATAAAAGGCGGAGCAGCGGGTGGCGGCTATTCTCAGGTAATACCGATGGAAGATATCAATCTCCATTTTACAGGGGATTTTGCCGCGATAGAGGCCTCAAACAATTTGCTTTCAGCACTTATCGATAATAATATACAGTCAAATAAGGCTGATAGAAGAATTGATCCGCGCACCGTTACTTGGAAAAGAGTGCTCGATATGAATGATAGAGCCCTTAGGAATATTATTGTAGGGCTTGGCGGTAGAACAGGAGGTATAGCAAGAGAGTCGGGATTCTATATCACAGCCGCTTCCGAGGTTATGGCTATACTTTGCCTTGCCAATGGTTTTAGTGATCTAAAAGAAAGGCTGGCTAGCATCTATGTGGGCGATGACTATGATGGGGAACCTGTTTACGCACGAGATTTGAAAGCTGAAAACGCTATGGCCCTTCTTCTCAAAGATGCCATAAAACCAAACCTCGTTCAGACTCTGGAAGGCAACCCCGCGATACTTCACGGTGGTCCTTTTGCGAATATAGCCCAGGGTACCAATTCCGCCATTGCTACCAAGACTGGTATTAAGCTGGCTGACTATGTAGTAACCGAGGCTGGATTCGGTGCTGATCTAGGTGCTGAAAAGTTCCTGAATATCAAATGCCGTTCGGCGAAACTCAATCCAGCAGCAATTGTTGTTGTTGCTACAGTAAGAGCACTGAAAATGCACGGCGGCCGAAAGCTTGACGAACTAAAGAAAGAAGATACAGAGGCTCTGAAAAGCGGCCTTCCAAATCTGGAAAAGCATATTGAGAATATGCGTTCATTCGGCAAGGAAGTAGTTGTGGCAATCAACACTTTCCCGGATGATACCGAAGCCGAACACGATATCATCAAAGAATTCTGCAAGGACAAGGGTGTGGGTTGTGCCGTTTGTAAAGGTTTCGCCGAGGGCGGTGAAGGAATGCGGCAGCTGGCCGAGCAGGTAGTAATGGCTTGCGATTCCGATAAAGCGGAAGCCGATCTTCAACACACCTACCAGCTTATATCTGCACCAGAAGACAAAATCCGTACAATCGCCCAAAAGATATACGGAGCCAAGGATATCGAACTCCAGCCGAAAGCTAAAAAAGACTTAGCTAAGATAAAAGCTCTAGGAGCTCAAGATCTGCCAATCTGTATGGCCAAAACTCAGTATTCTTTTTCCGACGACCCTAAGAAACTGGGAAGGCCAGATGATTTCGTTATCGGTATCAGAGAGATTGAAGTTGCAACAGGTGCGGGTTTTATAATACCGATTACAGGCATGATGCTGAGAATGCCCGGGCTACCTTCCAAACCGGCTGCAGAGGGTATGCATATCAACGGGGAAGGCAATATATCAGGACTCAGCTAAAAAGAATTATCAATCAATCAATAAAGACATATCAATATTATGGATAAAAGACAATTTATAACAGCAGGTATGGCAATGGGTGCGGCGAGCCTTATCACAGCCAATACAGCACAGGCAGGCATACTAAAATCAGATACCGCTTATGGCAAGGACGGTAAATACTCCCTGCCGAAACTGCCTTACTCCTACGATGCTTTGGAGCCGTATATCGATCGCCAGACAATGGAACTGCATCATGACAAGCACCACGCGGGATATGTACGCGGGCTCAACAAAGCAGTCGAGATGATCGAAAAAGCCGCAAAAGAAGAGGATTTTTCCATTATCAAACACTGGGAAAGAGAAGCTGCCTTTAATGGTGCCGGACACTTCCTACATACGATCTTTTGGAATAATATGGGGCCTCGCCAAGGCCGCCGCAGTGCCAGGCTGGAAAATCTTATCAAGAACTCATTTGGCAGCTATGACCGTTTCGTTGATCTGTTTGTTAACTCTACCGCCGCAGTTGAGGGTTCAGGCTGGGGGATACTGGCTTATGAACCAGTAGCGAAAAAGCTTATAGTTCTGCAAGCCGAAAAGCACCAGAACCTATCGCCATGGGTAACAGTACCGATATTGGTGGTTGATGTGTGGGAGCATGCCTACTACCTAAAATATCAGAACAAGCGAAAAGACTATATAAAAGCATTTATGAACGTTATCAATTGGGATGATGTCAGTAAACGGCTTGATGCCGCAATGATGTAAAAGATATAATCACTTTGTTTCAAAGCCAGCCAATCAAAGCTGGCTTTTTTTATATGGATAGATAATGATCATAGAAAGCATCTCGCTATTCTTCACTTGCATGCTGTCGGCTACTATACTGCCCGTGAGTTCGGAAGTACTTTTTATCGGTGCGATAGAGTCGCTGGGGATGAATCCGTGGTTGGCTTTTACAATAGCTTCGGTCGGCAACTGTTTGGGTTGCTGCGTCAATTACGCAATAGGCAGGTACGGTTCAGGCTGGGTTATGACAAAACTGGGTATCAAAGATGAGAAACTGGAGCGCTGGCACGCCCGATTCGAGAAATATGACAGATGGCTATGGGCTGCGAACTGGATACCGGTTGTTGGCGACCCGATCACTATCTATGCAGGTATAATCAAACTCGACTTCCGAAAGTTCCTAGTATGGGTAATAGTACTGCGAACCGCCAGATACTTACTTATGATACTGTTCTGGGATTTTTTCACTGGATAAACCATTATAAAGATAACTCTTAACCCCACCTTAACAATAATTTCATTCGTTCACAAATCCGACAATATCTTTTTTGGGATTATTCAGTTTAAATGTTTGTAATCACGGCAAAGTAGCTATATTGCGTCTGTGTTTCCGTGCAGAGATACAAAAACAATATTCAATAAAGGTAACATATGAATATCTACGTAGGTAACTTACCATACGAACTAGAAGACCAAGATTTGCACGACGTATTTTCAGAATACGGAACCGTTGATTCAGCTAAAGTCATCATCGACAGAATGACCGGCAAGAAAAGAGGTTTCGGATTCGTAGAAATGAACGACGAAGAAGGCAAAAAAGCTATCACTGAACTTGATGGCGCAGAACTAAACGGACGTGACATTATTGTTAATGAAGCGAAGCCGAAAGAAAACAACAATCGCGGCGGTGGCGGCGGTGGCGGTAGAGGAAGAGGCGGCTACGGTGGTGGCGGCGGAAGACCTCAAGAAGGATACGGTGGCGGCTCACGTTATTAATCGCATTTGCGTTTATTAATTGACCTGCTGTTTGACAAATCCATTTCAGCGTTCTTTTTTTTATTTTTCTTTGGGCAAAAAGCAGGGATATAATTAATCTCAGCACGCAAGCACTTTTCTCTCTCTTTTATGACCATAGGACAATTCCGCTACAGGCTAAGGCTTACTTCGATATCGAACAGCCAGTAACCGGTAGCAAATGAACGAAACAGGATAAAAGCCCTGATCTCAATTTAGAGGTCAGGGCTTTTTTTGTCTTGTCCTAGAAAAAGACTTTTTACTGGAATAAGTTGACAGTAACTTCATCAGTATCTTCCTATACAGTCTGCGTTAAAGTCGATCCAAACACTATAAATAAAAAAAAGCCACCCTAGCTATGATGCTAGGCGGCTCTTTCAAAAATGGTTTTACCTATTGGCTTACGAGATATCGTGAGCGACAAACGGTATAAGTGCCAAGTGACGGGCATGCTTAACAGCTGTAGCTAATCTACGCTGCTGGTAAGCTGTAACGCCTGTAATACGGCGGGGAAGTATTTTCCCTTGGTCGTTGGTGAATCTGCCGAAGAACTTCGGATCTAGATAATCAACGACTCTTTGCCCTTCAATAGGGTTAACTTTTTTCTTAGGTCCTGATTTTTTTTGCTTCAGGCCTGTTTGCATTGGGTGTACTGCTGACATCAGTTATCTCCCTCGTTTGATGTTTCTTCAGTGTTAGTTGTAGGGGCTTTGCGGCCCTTCATCATGCTCTGTGAGCGCGCCATACGTTTTTTGAATCTATCAACACGTCCGGCGGTATCCACAAGCATCTGCTTGCCCGTAAAGAATGGGTGGGATTTGGAGTCGATCTCCAAAACCATCCTGTCATTTTTATAGCAGGATCTGGTCGTAAAAGTACTACCATCAGTCATAACAACTTCGATGGTTCTGTACTGGGGATGGATGCCTTTTTTCATTGAGGTACTGAATCAGTTGATGTTTTGAATTGCGTTTTCGTTTTCTACCTTAACGAACTTCTCAGAGAATCTGAGAGATCCACGGTTTTCGTCTTTGTACCATTTCAGTACTTTGACCGTGATTCTGTCGTCTTGGGCTTTTCCTTTGGTTTTATCACCAAATGTTTGCTTCTTTGCCATTTTTCTGCCTTAAACAGTGTTTGCTTAGGTTTGGTTTAATAGGATTACAAATATAGGGAGTAAGAACTTAACTACCAAAACTCTATAGTATTTATTTTAATAGAAACTCTTTTATCAACAAAGGCAAATCTTCGTTCCAACCACTGAAATGAAAAATTGTTCCATTTACGTTGTTGTAGATTACTATTGTTGGATAAGATTTTATATTAAAATCGATTAAATCCTTTTTCTTATAATCCAATAGGCCAGAATTGCCTTGAATATTGAAATCATTTATGTAAGAACCTACTTTCGCTATATTTTTACCTGTATTCACACAAAGACTGTACAGAGATATCTCCGGGTTGTCAGCAAACTTATTTAATACGGGATGGACTCTTGTACAATATGTGCATCCTATAAACCATAAATGTAAAATAGTAAAACGCGAATCAAAATTTATATTAACTTTTTGATAGTCTATATTATAGTAAGAAATCTTGCTTAGGCTATCATGATCAATTTTTAAGCTTGTGAGTTTCTTGTTTTTCTCAAATTTATGCATTTTAGTGTTATCATCCAGTAACGATACGAGAGAATACACGGAATCAATATTTGGGATGACCCGAGACTCTAATTCCTGATATCGTATCTCTGTTATCCTTGTAATACCTTGATAAATACTCACTTCATAATTGTAAAAATACTTTCTTTCATTATAATATCTTATATCTACATTATCATCGATAGATTTATATCTTTGATATATTACAGTATCGTTGTAAAACGATTTTTTCCATTGAAAATCCTGAGATATTTTATTAAAAAAATCTACTCTGAAAGGAGGATAAATAATGATATGCTCCCACAATTTCGAATTTAATTTTTCTTTTGGCATGTATATATAGTCATAAAGTACTTTTCTTTCGTAATTAAAAGCAAACAGTGTATCTTTATACCATAACACATCAAGATTATCTAGGGCCTTAGCTTTAAATATATAATTATTGTCGAAATATAAGTTATACTGTTCATAAATAGTGTCGTTGTTTACAGGGGAATAGTACATATAGTCAACAGTATATGCATCTGTTGAATAAATATTGCTATGTAGCAGAAAAGCCGATAGTATTATATACCATCGGCTAAATGTAAAATCGAACAACATATTATAAATAGGGTTGTGGTGTCACTGTCGGCAAAGTACCTAAAGCTTGTAACATCGGTATGCCGAGTAAAAAGTCATAGTTATGGTTTGGATCAACTATAGTTGTTTATAAATCACAATCACCTTGTACTTCTTCACCTGCGTAGCATTTTGAACAAGTTGTCCATCCCTGTTCGCCTTGGGGAACACCGGGATCTTTTTTTTCAGTGCAATTTCCATCTTCACAACTACAATCATAAGTTTTCCCGTTTATAACTATCTTATCTGCAATTGCGGAAGTAGCAACATTGGTATGTCTATCTCCACCACTAGAAACTTCAACAACCATAAAAATCTCCATTAGTTGATGAATTATAACCTAATATGTTATTGAATCTATTGTAATACCGTTTTGAGAAAACTGGTATAATGACATTGCTATTAAACTGTCCTGCGTAGTATTACCAGTAGTATTTGTAAGATAATTTAAGTGAAAATACGTAGGTTTTGAATTAGTCGCATCGATTCACAACCGATAAAACAAAACAAAACAAAACTAAGAGAGAAAGAGCTTCATAATGAGCTCCATGGTTAATTATTTATTTTTATGATGCAATATATAAAAAGAGTATATCGCTTGCAAACAAAAATTTATCTTATTTCTTTAAAAACTTATCTATACTACTCCCAAGTTCTGGCTTGTAACCCTGAAGATGTTTTATATCACCCGTTTCACTATTATATAGCATAAGTGTAGGGTAGCTGTTAATACCGAGTTCTGATAATTTGTTACCGTCGGCCTCAAGCCTACCAGTTTCACCAGCTATATCATGTTTATCTACATACTCGGTAATCTGCTCCATAGTCTTACCGTTGCTAATCGAGAGGCTATAGATTCTCAGATCTTCCTTGCCATTATAGTCATTCAGGATTGGATGCGTTCGGGCGCAGTATGGGCAGCCCACAAACCAAAAGTGAATGATCGTGTATTTTTCATCAAAAGATATTTTTGATTTGACCCCATACAGGTTTACAAAATCCAGCTCGGATATTTTTTCTGGATTGAGCTTGATAATCTCTGCTTCATTTATCTGTAGGTTTTCTCTTTTAAGCACGGAAATATCGAAAAGAGGTGGTTCATCCTCTGATTGGACCCAAGATACTTCCTGAACCCTTGCTACGCCTTTTATGTTCAGGGATCTTTTCTGAAAAAAATTGTTACCGCTATACACAAAAACAGTAGTGTCACTTTCCTGTTTGATGGTATCATTATAAGTAAGGACAGTGGTATCCTGATTTACATACTTGTTATATAGTTCAGAATTGAGAAAATCCAGATAATACTTTTTTCCAGAAGGTGGATATATCTTTAGTAAAGCATCAAAGGCAAGGCCTCTGTTTTCTTTATCGAGATATTTTTGTCTCATTACGGTGCTGTCGCTTGCTCTGATAGAATAAACGGTATCATTTACCCATATAAGTTTCTCGTCCCGGTTGAGATAATCAACCTGCAGATAATCTTCAGCCACCCATACCGTGTAATCAGAAACTATACTATCTTTTGAACTAGGCGAATAGGTTAAGAACTCTACTTCATAACGCTCACTCGCATTGAGAATATACTGCGGCAAAAAAGCCAGCGAAAGCGTCAATAATATTGTGGATATCAATCTCATTAATGGTATAACGTAACTGGATCGATATTTGATGTATCAACGGTAGTTATGATTTTCGTATTTTGTGATATGCAGGATGATATAGGATAGATACTTAATGCAAAAATATGACTTAGCGATAATCGGGGCTGGCCCAGCAGGTTACGCTGCCGCAATGCGGGCTATGGATTTCGGTAAAAAAACGGTTCTAATCGATAGATCCCGAATAGGCGGAGCAGGTATTTTTAATGGCGCTCTTTCATCGAAAACTCTTTGGGAGCTGTCAGAAAATTACATTACTACCCGAAGCGGTGATTTCGGTTATAAGGTATATGATTCCGAGCTGGAGTATCGGGATGTAATAGCAGAAGTAAACAAGGCCGTTAACGACCGCTATACCCAGCTTAAAACCCAGATAGACTATTTTAAAAAGAAAGGTACACTTACATTTATCTCAGGCAGCGCGAGAATGCTTTCAAGATATGAGATAGCTATCAGCAAAGAAGGCGGTACCGAAGAGATCGTAACCGCCGAGAACACGATACTTGCCATTGGTTCAAAGCCACGCTATCTGCCTAATCTCCCTATCGATGAGAGAAACATCTTAACCAGTGACGGCATTTCCGATCTGCAGGATTTCCCGAAGAGTATGGTAATCCTGGGGGCTGGGGTTATCGGTTGTGAGTTTGCCACGATTTTCTCAAACTTCGGCAAGACCCGCGTTCACATCATTGATAAAGAAGAACGCATTCTACCTTTTGAAGATGAGGATCTATCCTATACAGTCGCCAAAAACCTAGAGAACAATGGCTGCCATATCCACCGCAATTCCCGCCTTATCAGGATGGAAGTGATAGAGGATAAATGGGTTGAATACGAACTGGAATACAAGGACGGCCGACGCGAAATTCACACAGTGGAAAAAGCGCTCGTTTCCGTAGGGAGGGTATGCAATACCGACGGTATGAATCTTGAGTCTATAGGTGTAGAGCTTACACCAAGAGGAACCTGCAAGGATATAGCAACCCAGACCACAATAGACAATATATACGCCGTCGGGGATTTCACCGCTGATATAAGCTTGGTCAATATCGGCGTTCAGGAAGGTAGATATGCTGTTGAGAAAATATTCAGCGAACCTGAAAGGCCTCTTATCTACGATAATACATCCTGGATAATGTTCTTAAACCCCGAAGTTGCTGCCGTTGGCCTTAACGAGATTCAGTGCCGCAAAAAAGGCATAGCTTACAGAGCCGCGAAAATGAACTTCACATTTTTGAACAGAGCTATCGCTATGCGCCGAACAGAGGGCTTTTTCAAACTGCTGGTATCAGATGATGACGAGATGAAAATACTCGGCATGAGGGTGCTCGGGAACCATGCAAGCAGTACAATAGAGTCAGTTGCGTTGATGATCTCCCTTGGAAAGGGAATAAGAGAGTTAGCAAATATAATGACACCGCACCCCTCGATACCGGAAGGCCTTCAGGAATGTGTAAGGATGCTGCTCGGCTCCCCGGTTATGAAGCCAGAGGTATTCACCCAGAACCTACAGTGCTACAGGGTAGATGCCGAAGGCCGTGTAGAAAGAATGAACGGCCGATATCACAAGAAGCTGCGAGAGGAAACCGTAGGGGTTTAGAATAGTTTAAAAAGAGTGACAATAGCGCAGGCAGGCTCAGGCACCGAGTGTCAAGAAATCTATTATAATATAGCAAACCAGTACCCAACAAGGGGTTGCAATCCCTTGTTGGCCTATACTATTACTATCCCCCTTCCAATACTCTGTACAGGGCCAGTCACGAAGAAACCTGTTACCCTATAATATGTTGTGTTAGATTTGTATCTCGCTGGCGAGGTCGGGTTCTGGCGGCTTGACGGCAGAACCAGGGTGTGGTTCTTATATTTCTTCTTACTACGCACTCTATATGAAGGAAGGTAGTCTGGATTCCTCGGCCTGCGGCTCTCGGAATGAAGGCACAGAACACACGGATACTTCAATTGTCCCTTAGGAGGGACCGCTTTACGGGAGTGATTCCTATCACGACCAATAGTAAAGCGAGGGAGGTTCTTTGGGTTGCCCTAGACTTTGGCATTTGAGATTCTTCGCTTCGCTCAGAATGACAGGGCTTTGGCTCAAGCACTGGATTCCTCGGCCTGTGCCGCTCGGAATGACATGGGATCGTAAAGCTGTGCCTTGGGGCAGGCTCAGGCACCGAGTTTTGGAGGGTTCATTAAAAAATAGCAAAGCAGCACCCGACAAGGGGTTGCAATCCCTTGTCACAGATAATGTGACACTAATTTTCCAATTGTTTTCAGCCATCTCCAACACTTCGACAAGCTCAGTGAGACATTCAAGATGACAAGACCTGTTAATGACGGAGGGACGCCTAACTAACACTTCATTTGTCCTTCCATAGGTCCATACAGAATCATTGCAAATCCCCATCTCCCACTCATTCCATATATTTGCAGATAACTAAGAAACAAAGGGATAGCAGAATTGATTGAGCATAAAGGAAAGAAGATACCGAAAATAGATATGCACACGCACATTATGCCGGAGAATATGCCGGATTTTAAGGCGAAGTTCGGGTATGGGGGCTTTATTCAGCTCGATCACCACAAGCAGGGGGCGGCCTGGATGATGCAGGACGGGCAAAGGTTCCGCCAGATATATGAGAACTGCTGGAGTGGAGAGGCGATAATTAAAGACCGCGAACAGTTTGGTATCGACGTGTCAGTGATATGCACTATTCCTGTGCTTTTCAGCTATTGGGCCGAACCAAAGGACGGGCTGGAGGTCTCGCGCTTCCTCAATGACGACATAAAAGCGACGGTGGATCGCAATCCTAAGGACTTTATCGCTCTCGGAACGGCACCCATGCAGGATACCGATCTAGCTATAAAAGAAATGGAGCGCTGCATAAAGGAGCTTGGTATGCCAGGGCTGCAGATCGGCTCGCATATACAGGACAAAAACCTATCGGATCCCGAGCTTTTTCCGTTCTTCGAGGCGGCGGCGGATTTAGGTGCGGCAATATTCGTTCACCCGTGGGATATGATGGGTATGGACAAGATGCGGAGGTATTGGCTGCCATGGCTTGTTGGTATGCCGGCTGAGGTTTCGCTAGCGATCTGCTCGGTGATCTTCGGTGGCGTGCTAGAGAGGCTGCCAAACCTGAAGCTTTGCTTTGCACATGCCGGCGGAAGCTTTCCACAGACTATCGGCAGGATTGAGCACGGGTTCAATGTGAGGCCGGACTTGGTAGCGATAGACAATGATGTGAACCCTAAAGCATACATCGGCAAGTTCTGGCTAGACTCGATCACACACGATGCCGACACGCTAAGGAATGTGCTGAAAATATTCGGTAGCGAGAAGATCTGCCTTGGCTCGGACTACCCTTTCCCACTTGGGGAGCTGCACCCGGGCAAGATGATAGAGCAGGAGATGACGGAACTGGATACAAAGACGGTTGAGGATATTTATTACCGTACGACTTGTGATTGGCTGGGGGTAGATATAGAGGATTATGTTTAGAGGGCTTTCCACCAGTAATCAATAGCAGCGGTCGAATCTGGTATGCCGAATATCTCACCTATCTGGGGTGTGATTATCGGCAGGGTTAGCTCATTCGCTTTTGCTGTTACACGCTTTACGGGATCATCCCAATCATGCAGTGATAGCTTGAAGGAGCCCCAGTGTATCGGCATGAATATTTTGGCCTGAACGTCCGCTGCGGCCTGAGCTGTCTCTTCTGGCATCATGTGGATATCGGACCAGCGGTAGTTATACTGCCCGCACTCCATCATAGCAAAGTCTATAGGGCCGTATTTATCGCCGATTTCTTTAAACTGAGGGGTATAACCACTATCCCCACTGAAGTATATCTTTTGTCCATCTATTTCGATAACCCAGGAACACCAAAGCGTGCTGAATCTATTGAGCAGGCTACGCCCTGATAAGTGGCGGGAGGGTGTGCAGGCGATATCTATGCCTTTGTAAGATGACTCTTCCCACCAATCTAGCTCTGTGATGATATCTTCGGATACGCCCCACTTGATAAGATGAGGCGCCAGCCCCAGTGGAACGAAAAAATGATCGGTTTTGTCTTTTAGCTCAAGTACAGATTCGTAATCGAGGTGGTCGTAATGGTCGTGGGAGAAGAATATGGCATCGATTCTCGGTAGGTTTTCTATTTCGATTGGCAGCCCATCGGAAAACCTCTTGGTACCGATAAGTGGGTTTGGGGCAGGGTGATCGGAAAACATAGGATCGATAAGTATGTTCAAGTCATCATTGCCTATCCAGAACGCAGAATGGCCAAACCACATTATCTGTATATCTTTCTCTGCAGTGATATTATTATGTTTGATAACAGGTAGTGGCTTATCGGGTTTGGAGTCAGGATTCCCTTTTATGTACTCACCCAGCAGCGACCGCAGATCACTGAACTTCATATTCATATTGGTTTCTACAGCATTTTGGAATTTATCCTTAATATAATTCTCAGATTTCTGATATCTGTCTTTTTGCTGTTCACTAGGCGATCCGCCAAACTGTGGTGCGAAGCTCATGTATATGATTGCCGATAAAATTATTAATAGAAGTAATCCGAGTAGCCAAAGGGCGAACTTTTTGAGTATTTGGGTCAAAGCCTTTTTCACGCATTTTAGTTGATTGGATTTAACCACGTATTGAAATGAAATTCATTACCCAGTGAACCTTATCGACAATATTAAGATTATCAGACAGTACTCTTAATGTTGTTTTCTTTTTTAAATAAGAAGTAAGAGTATAATACTGGAATTAATGATACTAACACGACAATAGAAATAAATATCGTCGCAGCAGATGAACTTTCTGCTAGTACAAAGGATAGACCGATAATAATAAGCCCCGCCGTCACCCATAGTTTAGATGTAAGGCGATGTGTTTTCTTCCAGACATATTCGCTTTCAAGTGTCCATGGGGTCTTTACGCCGATGAAGTAATTTTGCTTTACTGAGTTCATATAGTTGCCGAGTATCATAATAAGACCACCAATTGCTATTAGTACATACATTATCATATTGACTTCCTGATCTAATGACTGTATCATAACAAAAGCATAAATCGCAACAAAAAATAGCGCCATTAAAATTCTGACTGCCGCCAAAGGCTTCTGAAAATTCTCAATATTCTTTTTTGGGTCTATTTTCGGAATCAAGAGAAGTAATAGATATATAGCGACCCCGATACTCGGCAGTATGAAAGCATTAATCCATTTCGCCCCCCAATCGTCGGCAATTCCCTCAGCATTAAAATGTATTGGAACAGTATCGGGCATTCCGGGGTAGAGGTACAGCGATACCGCAAATGGCAATAGCAGAAGAATGATAACATACCATTCTTTTTTAATAGTTTGAGTAATCATCTCAATCACCTTTTTTATTGAATAATTTGAACAGCCACTGAGTGGCTTCTTCTAAGACAGTAGTATCTATTGTATAATGAATGAATTGACCTTTACGCTCCGAGGATACCAGCCCAGCCCTTTTCAGTATATCCAGATGATGGGATATACTAGGTTTTGAAATATTGAACATATCAGCAATTTCACCCGCTGTCATATCCCTGGTTTTGAGTTCATCAAGTATATTCCGGCGTGTACCATCATTGAGGGCTTTGAAGAGAGAATCCATTTACATATTTAGATAAGTGTCTAATTATCTAATAGATCGATTGGATTAGATTTTTGTTTCATACATTTCAAAAAATAGAAAAAATTATTTTATCTACCGAATTGATACTACTGTAGATACTAAGTGCCCATGCAGGTGGATAATAAAAGAAACCTATGCTTGCTACAAATTTCTTACGATGCTACCACTCAAATTCGATAAACTGCACTTTCAATGTTAAATTTGCCCTTACACTAAAACACATTGACAGATAATGAACAATAATACAAGTTTACTCTTTTTCGGTGATGTTGTAGGGGATCACTCCTTAGCAGAACTTCGTAATAAACTGCCCGAACTGCGAGAAAAATATCCAGCCGATTTTGTAATAGTCAACGGCGAGAATACTTGGGAGGGCAAAGGCATTAATGAACAAGAGGCTAACTCCCTATTTAACCGCGGGGTGGACGTAATCACAACAGGTAACCACATCTGGGAAAACTGGAAATCACGCCCGCTACTTGAGAAAGATGGCCGAGTACTACGCCCATACAATTACCCTGATGAGAACCCGGGCAATGGATTTATAACAGTAGAAAAAGAAGGTAAATCACTATCTGTGCTTCAGCTACAAGGGCGGGTATATATGCAGCCTACCGATTGCCCTTTTAAAAAAGCTGATTATGCATTGAAGCAGCTTAAAGATAAGTCTAAATGTATTTTTGTTGATTTCCATGCCGAAGCAACAGCAGAGAAAATGGCGATGGCATGGCACCTGGACGGCCGGGCATCGGCACTTGTAGGGACCCATACTCATATCCAGACCAATGATGCCTCGATTTTCCCAGATGGGATGGCATATTTGACTGATGTAGGTATGACTGGCCCTTATGATTCAGTTCTTGGTATGAAAAAAGAGATAGCCCTGAAACGGGTAAAGCTTCAAACCGCCCATAAATTCGAGCTTGCGGAATATGATATCAGGCTTGCTGGCGTGCATATTATTCTTGATTCAGATACCGGAAAAGCTCTGAAAATTCAGCAGTTCATGTATCCGAAATTTGAAAACTCTGTAATCGATTAACATTTATATCTAAATTTATGAGAAAACCGAATATAGCCATAGCCGGGGCAACTGGGCTGGTAGGCCGCACCATGCTCAAAGTTTTGAGTGAACGAAACGTAGAGTGGGGAAGTCTCAAACTTCTTGCCTCTGCTCGCTCGGCTGGTAATGTAATCAGCCATCAGGGTGTTGACTACACGATCGAGGAACTAACCGATGAATCGTTTGAGGGGGTCGATCTTGCTCTTTTCTCCTGCGGGGGTGATACGAGCAGACGCTTTGCAAAATCAGCGGTAAAGGCAGGGGCTTACGTGATCGATAACAGCTCAGCTTGGAGAATGGATTCTGACACTCCATTGGTTGTTCCGGAAGTGAATTCAGATTATATTCCAGATAAGCCAGGTATTATAGCCAACCCAAATTGCTCCACTATCCAGATGGTTGTAGCACTAAAACCCATTAGTAGTCTATTCGGCCTGAATAAGGTTATCTGTTCCACATACCAGTCCATATCAGGTGCCGGCCAAAAAGGGGTAGATAAACTTGCTTCTGAAATTGATGACCAAGAACTGAACAAAGGCGGGCGTATAGCTTATTCAGCACTGTTCCACACCTACCAAAGCGATGGAAGAACAGATGAAGAGAATAAAATGATTAATGAGACTCGCAAGATAATGTCTCTTGAAGGTCTTGATATATCAGTAACATGCGTAAGGCTCCCGATAATCGGCGGGCATGCGGAAAGCTTATGGATTGAAACCGAAAAACCCGTTGATTTAGATAAGCTGAAATCCAAACTAAACCGGACCAGCGGCATCATCTTTTCTGATAATTTTGAAAATGGCGAATACCCAACTCCTGAGTCTGCGGACGGCAGAGACCCCGTTTTCGTAGCTAGGGTAAAAAAGGATGAAGTCTTTGGTGATAAAGGTTTATCTATGTGGGTTGTTGCTGATAATCTCAGGAAAGGTGCCGCTACCAATGCAGTACAGATAGCCGAAAGGATTATTGAAAGCGGTTACGTATCTTGATTCTCAAATTCTATCAAATGCCTAAACCTTTATATTATTTTAATGGCATCTAAAAGAGAAAATAATTCGCTTGAATATAAGATCATCAGATCTAACCGTAAAAGTTATGGCTTAAAAGTAACCGATAGTGCAGAAATTATTGTAAAAGCTCCTTGGTATGCAGAAAATTCAGATATAGAAAGGATTGTTAGCCAAAAAGAAGGTTGGCTGAGAAAAAAGCTGGACTTAATGAAGAACAGAATAGCGGAAACGCCCCGCCGCACTTTGAACAGCGGTGATAAGGTTCTTTATCTGGGTGATACTTTAACAATTAATTATGATGACTCTATAAAAAGCAGAATTGAGATAAGACTGTTGGATCTGCATGTAGCATCAAATCTAACAGATAATATAAAGTCTAATCTCGAGATATGGTATAAGCATCACGCCAAGTCTGTATTCAGCTCAATAGCGGAGGATATCGCAAGTACTCACGGCCTATCGTATCAAAAAATAAAACTTTCCTCACCAGAAAAAAGATGGGGTTCATGTTCAAGTAAAGGGAATATCAATCTCAACTGGCGGCTTATTATGGCTCCAGAAAGGATCGTACATTACGTAATAGCTCATGAGCTTGCACACACAGTACACATGAACCATTCCAAGGCGTTTTGGGATCTGACCGAGCATATCCACCCAGCCAGCAACGAAGATGATAAATGGCTTGATGATAACGGCCACAAACTTTATTGGGACTGAATCCCAACTAATTCAATACACAAAAAATCAATGATTAATTATTTCGAACTCGAATTTGTAAGGGTCACAGCTCATAGAATTGAAGCTAGAACAGAAGACAATCAGAACTCTGTAGCGGTTCCAGGCACTGAACTGATCACCCTTGATCCGGACACCGAATACAAGATAAAAGAAAAGCTGTTCGAAGCAAGCGATAAAAAGACCAAATCTTTCGATCTACGCATAGGTAGCCGTGGTAATGTGTCGTTCTGGGGTATAGGCCAAGGGCTGAACGAAGCAAACGATCCGGTATTTATCTCCGAAACGGGCCGTTTGGCTCTGATGCTGGCAGAAGCCCAGAAATCAGGAAATATAAAGGGTAGCTATCTTATTACTATCCATGCACGCTCCGCCGACAGCGGTAGATACGCCCTTATAGCTATCAAAGCGGAGCTAAACGAAGCATTCGTATTCCGCGACAGTCAGATATCTCTGATCAGCGATCTATTTATGACTCCAGAGACTAAGCTCTTCAAATTCGGTATAATCTATCAATATGAGCCGTGGGAGCGAGTAGAGCTTCTGAATGAAGATGGCGATGAGATTGACGGCGTAGATGAAATAGACAGCGAGTGGGGGGCCTTCCTTTTCGATGACCAGTTCCGCCCGGATAGCAAACCCGCAGCTTATTTCTGGAGAGACTTTCTCGGTTTCAGCCTAGAAGACAACGCAAAAATCCAAAGCAAGAGATTTTATGACGCAACTGAAAAATTCCTCGAGGCCAACGTACCAGAATTCGAGGAAAGACGTGAACTTCTGCAGGCGTTGGATCTTGAGATCAGCTCTTCAGATGAAGAAATGTTCAGGCCACAGGATTTTACCGACAGCTATATTCATGATAGGGAAAAAGCCGAGATTTTCCACCAACAGGTGGCTCGCCACATGCCAGAAACCATAGTAAAAGATATAGCTCTGCTTACTTCAAAAATCAACACAAAAAAAATATCTTTCCCAGGCAAAGTGAAGATATCAGCACCTTCCACTACCCTTGAAACAAATGTTGAGCTTATCACCACTCAGGAACAGCTTTCCAACCTCTCCACCCAACAGGAGACATATACGCTGGTAAAAATAATGGGCAAACCATTTACTGGCAATGGCAGATCAAGCGATGAACAGCCAGAGGACGGACAACCCGAATACATCCGCAACGATGATGACGAATAATAAGAGTTGATTGCACTTTATCATTATGTTGTCATGTCATATTGAGCCTGTCGAAATATTAGTCATACGACCCACCCGTCATTCCGAGTGGCGAAGCCCGGGGAATCTAGATAGCCAAAGGTAGAAATTGAGCTGGGTTGTGCCTTCGGGGCAGCCTCATTCACTGAGTGTTGGTAGGGGCAGTCATAAATAGCATAGCAGCACCCAACAAGGGGTTGCAACCCCTTGTTACATATAATTTCGGTCAAGTTCTTACTAGTCCATCCGCTAAGGTGGAAGGACTTGAAGAATAGCTTGTCAGGTCTCACTTACTTAAGTTTGTAGCTGCCCAAGATAAGGGTTATGAAAAAACTATAGCTAGGAAGGGAGATGAATAAAAATTTGGTTAGCCACTATAAAGCCGAGCTTATGCTGGTGCTTATGACGGCTATTTGGGGGGCGACTTTTCTAGTTACGGCCGAGGGTCTGGAGTTTGCCACGCCACTGCTGTATAACGCTCTCAGATTCGCACTTGCGTTTCTGCTAACGTTGGTCGTGTTTTTCAAGAAGCTAAAGTTTAGAGATAAGGAGATTCTGCGTAGCGGCAGTATATTAGGTTTGATATTCGGGGTGGGATTCGCGCTCCAGACTTACGCGTTATCGCTTACCACCATATCGAAAACAGCTTTTATAACCGCTCTTACAGTTGTACTTACTCCGTTTTTCTATAAGATCATCACAGGTAAGAATCCACGGTTTTGGCCGAGAATAGGTATAGTTGTGGCTTTTACGGGGCTTGTGATTTTTACGTTCCCTTTTCAGGAATACGAAGGCATACCTTTTTTTTCTGCGATATGGGATTTTATAGCTTCATTTAATCCAGGTGATTTTATGGCTATTTTATCTTGTTTATGTTGGGCCCTTTATATCACCTTAATGGATAAATACACAAAGCACCGCGATAGTTTCAGCTTTACTATCAGTCTCGTTTCAGTTCAGTTTTTTGTGGTTATGATAGTAAACGCGATATTAGCATTAGTGCTTACCGGGAGCGAGATGAGGCTCGATCTGAATAACGATCTGCTTTTGTCGCTTGCTTTTAATGGGATTCTGGCAAGCTTTGTAGTGACACTTATCCATACATATTATCAGAAACACACTACACCTGTCAAGGCGGCACTAATATTTTCACTTGAGCCTGTTTTTGCTTCGATAATAGCGTTTATAGCCATCGGTGAGATACTTGGATACAGGGAATCATGGGGTGCCGCGATACTTATGGTCGGGGTATTGATATCGGAAATGGGACTTATGATACAAAAAGCGGTACAGAAACGTCTGGCTTAATCAATGAATGATCAAAAAGAAATAGCGCTAAACAGCACCACAAATAAAGTAGCTATTATAGGGGCTGGTGTAGCCGGTATCAATGCCGCTAGATTCTTGATGAACAGTGGTGTTGATTTCGATATGTATGAGGCATCCCCGGAGATAGGCGGCAGGGCTTCTAGGATATATGATAATAAGGCTGAAGAGTATATTGACAACGGCCAGCATTTGCTGAGCGGTGCTTATGACGAATTTTTAGGTTTACTGAATTATCTCGGGACAGAGGATTTGGTAAAAAGGCCAAAAGGACTGGTTGTTCCTTATATAGATGTATCACAGAATATTGCGATTACAGATAAGCTGGATACTTCTAAGGCCTGGGGCAAGCTTGGTACATTAAAAGGATTACTGGATTTCGATCTATTTAATAAAAAAGATAAATATTCGATAATCAGATTAGCTGTTCGCATTCAGTTAGGTATATCTCAGGCGTTTGATGAAGAGACATGCGACGTTTTTCTCCGCCGACAGAAACAGACCGAGAGAGCTATAGAAGTATTCTGGGAGCCTCTTATTTTGGCGGTACTGAATACTTCGGTTCGCCAAGCGTCGGCTATTCTACTGAAAAGAGTTTGTGAGCTTGCATTCTTTGCATCTAAAAAGAAAGCATCTCTACTTTTCCCTAAAACAGAATTACGCAATATACTTGAACCGGTTTTAGATAAAATCAAGCAGTCTGGATCGAACCTCTATACTAAAGCAAAAATAAAAGCAATTGACAACATAGATGGTAACGATAGGCTTACTATCACTACTTCTAAAGGTGAAATAAGGCGTTACGGTAAAGCCATCATTGCACTGAGCCCTACCCAGACTTCACGCCTGATTAATCAAATCAACATAGAGCATGTATTAGAAAACTCACCAATCACCTCCATATTCGTATGGTGCGACAGGGAAATAATTGAGGAAGAATTTTCAGCGGTAATAGGAACTAAAATTCAGTGGATTTTTAATAGAACTAAAATATTAGGTATCAAGCATATAATATCTAAATATTCTTATTCCTTTACCATAAGTGCTAGTTCGGATTTCGTTAGAGAAAGTAATTATGAAATATTAGATATATTAGTCAGTGATTTAAGAAAAATATATCCGGATTTTTTATTGGAAGAGATAAAACACACTAGGATAATACACGAAAAATTAGCTACTTTTTCAGCAACACCAGATTTTGAAAAAGTACGCTCGGATATTCCAGTATCGATCAATGACAAACTCTTCATAGCAGGTGACTGGACAAACACAAGACTCCCAGGTACGCTGGAATCAGCCGCCCAAAGCGGTAGAACGGCAGCGTATCTTCTCATAAAAACTGAAAAGAAATGAAGGTAATATTCGGCATAATATTATTAATGGCTTTGATAGCTTCGGGTATTTATTATTATACTCAGAATAAGCTTGAAGATATTTACTACCCTGATGAAGGGCTCACAATAGAAATACCTAAGGGCGCCAGTATATCTTCGGCCGTTGCTATCCTGAATGAGTATGGGATGCTTCAGCCTGAATGGTTTTTCACAAATTATATCAAACTCAACAACAGGATCAACGGCACTAGCCTGAAAGCAGGATATTTTAATTTTCCTTCTACGATAACCTCTGGTGAAGTTATCGAGATGTTGATCAAAGGCGGTTCCGCACCTACTGTTATGGTAACGATACCCGAGGGTTTAGCAGCCTGGGAGATTGCATCGATACTAAAAAAAGAAATAAAGATCGATTCACTTAAATTCATTAATCTGATAAAAAACGATTCCCTATTGAACGCTAGGGGCATAGACGCCCCTTCAGCCGAAGGATATCTTTTCCCCGAGACATTTGAATTCTACAAGAACGGCACTACTGCAAAAACAGTAATAGATAGAATGCTTGATTTTGGCGAGAATTTTTGGCAAAGCGAAATAGAAGGCAGAGCCGACGGGCAAGATAATCTCAGGACAAAGCACGAGATATTGACATTTGCGTCTATTATAGAAGATGAAGCTTCACGTGAGGACGAGATATATACCGTATCTGGCTTATATCATAACAGGCTGAGTGTTGGGATGCCTATGCAGGCAAACGCCACTGTCCAGTATGCCCTTGGCGCTAAGGAAAGAGTAATGAACGAGCAGCTAAAGATTGACAGCCCATACAATACTTATAAATATAACGGTTTGCCCCCAGGGCCAATTGGGAATCCGGGGCGGAGGGCTATACTTGCAGCTATCAATCCCAGTGCTAACGATTTTATTTTTATGGTAGCAAAGGGCGACGGCTCGGGCAGTCATTACTTCGCTAAAAGCGAAAGGGAGCATCTAGCGAACGTAGCCAAATACAGAAGAGCAAGAAGCCGATACTGATGCTAAGATTCATCCAAATGAATAAAATGTGTTCAAGTAAGAAGATTGAAACTTGGGCAATGAAAGGTAATGTGATTTATTATATTGCCTTTTCGATTATTGACACCTACTTAAATAGCAAATCAAAAGCATAAAGAGATCATGGATAAACTGGTTGTTGACGGAAATAAGAAACTTAACGGTAAGATTAGGGTTTCAGGAGCAAAGAACGGCGCTATAGCAATGATGCCTGCCTGCTTACTGGCATCGGGCACTGCCACACTCAAGAACGTTCCGAACCTGCGTGACGTATGGACGATGACAAGGCTGATGACCGAGCTTGGGGCATTTGCTGAACTCAATGATAATCAATGGTTTATCGATACCAGAAACGTTGATTCCTGGGAGGCGCCTTATGAACACGTAAAAAAAATGCGAGCTTCTTTTTACGTACTTGGCCCGCTTATCGCGCGATTCGGTAAAGCACGCGTTTCACTTCCCGGTGGGTGTGCCTGGGGCCCAAGGCCCGTGGATCTCCACCTTAAAGGAATGGAGAAGTTAGGTGTAGAGATCGATGTTAAAAACGGATATGTAAATGCCGAAGCCAAGAACCTAAAAGGCGGCAAGTTCCACTTTGATATATCGAGTGTGGGCGCTACAGGTAATGTAATGATGGCCGCTGTTAAAGCTAAAGGAACATCACAACTGACTAATTGCGCCATTGAGCCAGAGATAACCGCTCTTGCGAGGTTTTTAGTTAAAATGGGAGCCAAAATCGAAGGTATTGGTACATCTACTTTGGTAATAGACGGCGTAGATGAGCTTAAACTAGTTGATGAATCAGTCATCCCCGACAGAATAGAGGCTGCTACTTATCTTATCGCCGCAGCCATGAGCAAAGGCTCGTTAGAACTTACGGGTGCTAACCCCTATCACCTTACCTCTGTTATCTCTAAACTTGAGGAAAGCGGTGCCGAGCTTGATATAAACCCAGAGCGGATTCTGATTGAGATGAAAGAAACGCCGAAACCGGTAAATATCACTACTGCCGTTTATCCAGGCTTCCCTACAGATGTGCAGGCACAGTGGATAGCTTATATGTCTCAGGCAGATGGTACCAGCCGAATAAAAGACAATATATACACAGATAGATTCAAACATGTGCCAGAGCTAGCAAGGCTGGGGGCTGATATTAATATCGACGGTAACACTGCAACTGTTACCGGGCCTACACAGCTAACAGGGGCAGAGGTTATGTCGGCTGACCTTCGGGCTTCGGCTGCTCTTGTGCTCGGTGCATTATGTGCTGAGGGGCGTACTGACATTTCCCGTATTTACCACCTTGATCGCGGCTACGAAGACTTAGAAGGCAAACTCAAAGGTATCGGTGCAGATATCAGGCGCCAGCATGTTGAAGAGCATGAACCTATTGAAGAATAATTTTGACTTTGTAATTATTTTTTTTATGTTTGCCTATGTTTTTATCTAACTCAGGAGCAATTATGTCGAGATTATTTGTAATCTATTTAATCTTATTTGGTTTTATTATTTCATCTTGCGATAAAGAATCATATATTAACAATCATAAGTCAACAAATGTTACTACTTCAATAATAATGCAGGATACTGTTGTTATTGGTAAATATAATTTAGATAGTACTTTTACAATCACAGCATCTAATTCTACAATTGATAGCATATTTTTAAGCGAATCAATTTTTGACGGCTATGCTATGAGTAATTATGAAATAACCTATAGTGATTCTACAGGACTTTTTCACTTACAATCTGATGGATTTGGAATTGATAGCTCTAATGTTGGGGAAGAAATAAAAGCAAGATTCTTTTTAGCATTAGATGAAAGCAATAATTCTGGAGAAGATTTAGGTTGGCTTCTGTGGGGTTCTGGCGGCCCACAAGATTTCGGTTTCGGAGCCGATGTAGCTGATGGAGAAACCTGTTCAGGTAATCCATGCGACCATTGTTATTTTAAGAAAGGTGGTGGTTGTGGTTGTAAAAAATTAACTATACCTAGAAGATGTAATCATACCATATCAAAGTAATAAATATAAACTGGGTAGAAAATAGCTACCCAGTTTATATTTCTTTTCAATTCCAATATTTATTAGTGCCCTGGAGATCTACTTTTCAGCTCGTTATCCAGTATGAAAATCGCTCCAGGCATATCGTTTGCAAGCCTTAGCCTATCTACCAGCTCACTCGTCTGGGCTTCCTCTTCCACTTGCTCCTCGATAAACCACTGCATAAGCGCCATCGTTGCAAAGTCTTTGTGCTGCATAGCTTTATCAGCTATCGTGCTGATGCTTTCAGTGATAAACTGTTCGTGTGCGAAAGCTGCTTCAAAACAGTCCAGAGGCGTTTTCCATTCATGCTGAGGCTCTTTTACCGAACCGATGTTGGGGCGGCCGCCGCGATCCAGCAGGTGATCGAATAATTTAAGCGCGTGCTGCATCTCTTCTTGCGCCTGAAGTCGCATCCAATGTGCGAACCCGTTCAGGTTGGTGTGTGAAAACCAAGCTGCCATCGCAAGATAGAGATTAGAGCTGTACATTTCTTTTGCGATCTGCTCATTAAGCTCGTCTATCATTTTTTCGTGTATCATAGTATTCCTTTCTTATTTATTAGAATGTGAGAGTTTAGATACACAAATATACGTATTATGAGAAGATAGATTTTGTAACCAAAGTGTGTTTTTTAAGGTATTACTTTCAAAGTCCTATTGTGCGATCGTATCAATAAAGGACGCTTGATATTATTAGAAAGATAATCCAAAAGCATATCAGCCTGTAATCTTTTTATAAACCTGCCATCAATACTATAAACTTCTACGGGTGCTTTAGGCATTTCTTTAATCATATCATATAAATTATGATCGTTTACTCCATACTCTGCCTGAACGCTTGTATTCGTATTCAACAAAGAATATATCCAACCACTTTTACGGTCGAACATATAAGTAGCAAATGGTGTATGGTGAAAGTCATTAATCGGGGATAGGGAGTCTAACTGGCCTATGTCGTCGCCGTTAATATCTTGAAATGCAATAGCAGAACCGATATCTGTTTCAGAATACATCTTATTAATCATATAGGTATCATCATCGGTATCTGATAAATATATAAGCTCGCCATAATGGTTTTTTATAATTTTTTGAGCCCCATAATCTTCACCACTCCAATCTTTCCGTTCCACATAATCCCACGACACTCCATTATTGACAGACACAAAGTATCCAAACTGCTTCATATTTATCATCCATACATTATTATCTATGTTTTGGATGCTGGATATTCTCAGGGAAATAGATTTATTATTGCCGTAGTTATTGGTGTACTCTGGTATAGTAAAATCGAAAGAATTTAATTCCTCATTATTCCGGTATATCATAATGTTCTGAACCTTCCAGTTAAAATCCTGGGTAACGGTAAATAAAATCAAGTCTCCGTTTATAGGATCAATATCAAAATCTTGTATAATTCCTATTTTAGTAGGGTTTTTAGTGGTAAAAAGTGTATCGATAGTAATACCAGTTGAATGCAACCTGTATGAGAAAATATGTTGTACCATAGTAGAACTGTGAGTATAATATGCTAAAAGCCGTTTATCACCGAAAGGCCCTTCCCACTGTTTTAACTTTAATTCAGTACTCTCTGCTTTAGATGTTTGAAGTTTGCCATAGCTATTGAATGTATTTTTTTTTGTATCAGCTTGAGCTAGACTTTTTCCGTTGAATATAAGATATCTGGATGAAGGGAAATCATAAAATAATTGTATGTTACTAATACTACGTTGAGATAGGAATGATGCTATACTATCTTGCAAACCTATAGATCTATTACCATTCGATATTAAATCAACTTTATAATGACCTGTAATGTTAACATCATTTGATACTATTAGATAGTTCAAAGAATCAACATAAGAAATCTCATATTCTGTATTTGATCCTATATGGCTAAAGAGATTCTTTTCTTGTTTTAATACCAATTCAGCATTTAGATTAGCAGAAAAGAATATGATTGTTGTAATTATTGATACTATGTGTATAGCTGAAGCCATAATTATAATCTTTAATTTTGTGAAGAAGTATATTGAGAACAACTACATTATGAATTAGTTACTCTTAGTGGAGTATTTTCTTTATGAATCGACTTTGAACCATCGATAAGAATTGAAAGCTATATTTTCGGCGTAACTTTTTTAATGGTTGTCCTGTATTCAATTATATAAACAGTTGTAGAAGATAAATATAAGCGATTTAAGGATGTCCTCCCCATATACTATCCATATTTATGATGATAAGGCCTTAGAGATTATATATGCAATGCAAAATCAAAACATGCTAAAGATTGATTCAGCAAATATTAAATCAAAAGCCGATCTTATCAATGAAATTCTCAGCATGAATAAATTGTCGGAAAATAAATACAATAATTTTCTTGAATCTGTAATAGAAGACAGAGAGGATAGAGAAATTGACTTATCTAGTTGATACTAATATTATAATCTATCTCCTCGAAGGAAAACTTACAAAGAAATCAGAAGATTACTTTATTTCAATTCTTGATGATATATACATAAGTGTAATAAGCAGGATAGAACTTTTAGGTTGGACAGGCCATAATACAGAAAGTAGAAAAAGGTACGAGATGTTCTTGGATATGGTTACTGAGTGTAGCTTAAATGAAGGAATTACAAAGAAAACTATAGATATTAAGTCTAGTTATAATATAAAAACCGCAGATGCTATTATCGCGGCTATGGCAATTCTAAAAAATTCTTCCATAATATCTAACGATATTGGTTTTAAAAAAATCAATGAAATTAAAGTAAAAGATCTTTCTCTAAAATCATAATTTCAGATATCACCAGATTTTTCCAATTAACTTTCAAAACAAAATTTGCTCTGTTTTTATCCTTCTGTTCTAATACTAGAGTAACTATCGAGAGATTTTGAATACATTTCCGCTAGATGATACTATAATATATTTACCTGTTAGGGTTGGGATTACCGTGCGGAGTTCCCTCGCATTTTGTTTATAAAGAAGCTTTCCGTCAGTGCTGTAAACTGTAAGGATATCTTCAGAGTTGCTGTTTAGATATTCTTGTAAGGATATAAGTTCTTCTTTACCAGCTAAGTCTTCTTCTACGGAAACAACGTTTTGTTCCAGCTTATATACCCACTGTGTTCCATCGTATAAATAAGTATTGAACGGTGTGGAATAGATATTGATATCCGGATATAGCTGGTCTACTTGAACCTGCTTATATTCTTGATCCCAAAACTTTATCTGCTGACCGCTTAACTGATTGTCTTCAATAACTGTTGTGAGAAATTGATCTTGGTAACCGGATACGAACAACTTATCATCGTTTGGTGTATTATAGACTCCTGACCCACCAAGATCTAGATCTTCATCTAAAGCAATATGATCCCAGCTGTCGCCATTGTCTTCGGAAATGAAGTACCCTTTACTGTCCATCACAATTATCCAGTTATTGTTCGATAAATGGTGAACATCGCTTATTGTTATTTGATTAGTAATCTGCGGCCCGTATAAGCTTATAAAGTCATCGTCAAATGGAAATGAACTGACCATCTCCCCTCCCTTATAGATGCCGACATCCATTCTCATGCTACCGGACTCCGGCTTTACAGAGAATACGATCATTCTCTGCGTGATAGGGTCAATATCCATACTTCTTATATTCCCAAAATCCGGGCCCATACGCAGTATCGTATCTACGATAATTCTTGTAGCCCTTGGATGGTATAAATGAATCTCATTGATATCTGATAAATAATTCAGAAACCTTATATCACCAAAAGGCCCTTCTGTTTCGAAAAGTCTTATAAGGGGGCTGTCAGTAGGGTTGATATCTTGTGAGTATTCTGAGAAAACAGCATCCTTAAGTATGATCTGGGCTAACTTGTTCCTGTTGGAGAGAATAAACCTATCGCTCATATAATCATAATACATTTCCAGCTGAAAGAGATTTCTGCTCTCGCTATAAAAGCCGTTGATATTTGATTCCAAGGAAGAATTTCTATCACCTTCTATAAATACTTCGCTTTCTATCTTTTGGCCTTCTGATTCAAGCAAGATATAGTTTAGTGAATCTTTGTAGATCAGTCGGGTTTTTCCAGATTCCTGCTCGATATCATTGATTTTAGCTTCTCTCACCCATCCGTATTCCGCATTGGAAACTGATAATGATAATAGTGTTATGATAAATAGCATTATAGATTTCGTCATGTCAGTCCTGTAATATTTTTGATATCTTAACTTTCCAGATAAACAAAGATCGGTGAATATGGTTGCACGGTTTTGAAATTTATCTTTAGTTTATACTACAAGCAAAAAAAGCCGTTCCCCAAAACACTAGGAGAACGGCTGAATACTTGCCTTTCGATTCGATTGCTCGCTAAGGTTTTAGCAGAGCGGTACAATCTTAAATACGCTTTTTATCTACGGTCGCGAGATGACTTGGACTGGCGGCGTGCCGCTTTGATCCTAGCCATACGCTTTTCGATAGAAGGCTTAGTGTACTGAGTTCTTTTTTTGAACTCACGAAGCACTCCGCTTCTCTCATATTTTTTCTTGAATCTTCTTAATGCCCTATCGATATTCTCGTTGGACTGTACTTGTACTCCGATCACGGCAAGTTCCTGTATTAGTTATAATTTTCTATTAATCTTTTTTCAGCGTTCTTTTCGAACTGTACTATTATTGAATGACCACCGTTAGAAGTAATATCCTTAGCCCTAACGATACCAACATCATCCCATACTTCATGGAAGATAACATCACCGATACTGTACTCTTTTTTCGGTGAGTATTTTATGGCATCCTCTTTAGATACGTGCACTACCGCTTTTGATTTGTCCTGTTCCGCCTCAATGGCATCTAGGTTGATCAATTGCGAGTGCCTGGATCTAGTACATCTGGCCCACTGATGTCTACCGCCCTCAGATTCGATAGGTTCCCCGACTAACTCGTGCTTTGTTTCCTTCATTAGGAAAGGGGAGTATAGAGTAATATACTTAGCACGCCTCGAGCGTTTTTTTGGGGTTGTGGTAGCTGACATCAGACCTCCGTTTTTGAAAAAAACTTGTGCAATGAACACTTTAATGAGGGTGCAAAACTAAGGAGAACTTACTTAAATAACAAATCTTATGTTCAAATTGCAGTAAGAGATACTCTGCTTAAATTATTCTCTTTATACCAAATTATAGCAATAGAACATGTATAAAAGTATCAACTTATTTCTTTTCCTATGGAGTAAGATTAGCTTACATTATTTATATTGTGATACAATATGAAACTTATACGGTTTCAAAACATAACTGAAAAAGTATAGTAAGTTTTAGGTGGCAGACACAAAAAAAGTATAATATGTTTACCAAAAAAATTATAACTCTTATACTGATATCTTTCCTATTGTTAGGTATGGTATCATGTGTGGACGAATCCGATATGGTCGCCCCAGTTCCTTGGGAACAATCTATAGAGTGGAACGCGGTATATGCAAAGCGGGAAATCTTCGAGCAGATGATAACCCAGCGTGAACCGCAGCAGCTGGAAAAGCCTGGAAAAGTTGTATCCTATAACGACTATATCATAATAGTTGATAACGGCAATGGTTTCCAGATATACGATAACAGAGGGGCGGAACCTGTAGCTGAAAGATATATTTATGTGCCGGCATGTGTGGATGTCGCAGTTAAGGACGGGATTATTTTCGCTGATAGCCAACCCGATCTGGTAGCACTTGATATTTCAGGCGATCAACCAATCGTAATAAGCAGGATCAGAGATATCTATCATGATTTATTCCCACCCGGCTATATCTCCTTACCATCTAAGTTTTCTAAAGAGAACAGACCCGAAAACACTATCATCATTGATTGGGAGAGAAAGTAAATAATACTTTTGCTCGTAAAAAAAAATATAAAAATCGAAGGAACAAATGAAAACCACAGCTTTCACTTCTACCAGACTGTTATTTGTATCACTGCTTTCGGTATTGCTGATATATGGATTTGCCTGCGGGGACTCTGACTCCAGCTCGCCAATCGCTTCCTCGGATTCAGGCGGTGGCGGCGGGGATGGCGGCTCATCGGTAGGTGGTTCGCTCGCAAGGTTTACGATTTACGGTGACTATCTTTACTCCGTCGATTTTCAGTCTATCAATGTATTCGATATTTCTGATCCCAAAAACCCACAGCTGGTAACTAAAAGGCAATTAGGCGATGATATCGAAACTATATTCGCTTTTGATAATACGCTTTACATCGGTACTATGTCCGGGATGTTCATAGTGGATATCACCGACCCTAAGGAGCCTTCAACACTAAGCAGATACGAGCATATAATCGCCTGCGATCCCGTGGTGACAGACGGCAGTTATTCCTATGTTACCTTAAGGTCTGCGGCTAACTGCGGTTTCAATATTGTGAATGAACTGCAGGTGATAGATACCAAAGACAAAACATCCCCTGTTAGAATAAATACTATTCAGATGAGAAACCCTCAGGGATTAGGTATCAAAGGAGATATATTGTATGTCTGTGATGACGGCGATATTGTGATATTCGATATATCAGATAGAGAAAACCCTACCCAGATAGATATGCTCGAAACCGATGCATTTGATGTAATACCCCTGCCAGATAGATTAATCGCTATAGGGAACAATACGCTGGCGCAGTACACTTATGTATCAGACGGGGAAAGCCTTGAATTGCTAAGCAGCATATCTTTATAAAGTAATATCTCATTTACCTACAAATAGTTTTATCCATGCGAAACCTTATAAGTCTTTCAATAGCTTTTTTATGTTTTGGTATGTTGGACTCAATCTACCTATTTTCACAGAATCAAAAAAGCACATTTAGCGAAAACTCTTATTCCCATCTACAGAACAATGAGGCTGCTTTTGGTATATCACTGGCACCTGCGCCGTTAATATATCAGACCATGCGAGTAGATTTCGATTACTTCCTAAAGGATAGCCCTATAGGTATATATATAGCCCCAACCCTTACACTTGATGAAGGCGAGGATGGGTATGCATTCACAAACTTCGAAAACTATAGAATTTTCGGTTACGGTGCTGAGGTCGGAGTGAAGTATTATGCTGAAAGTAAAGGTAACGCTAACTTCTTCCTCGGCTTAAACGGTTCTTTTCTAGCAGCCGAAATCACACATTCGCAATCGGTAATTGTGCCAGGCAACAATATAGATGGTTTTCCAGTTCTGAGGGAAGATAATATAAACGATCAGGAAAGTAACATCTTAAGATTAACCGGTGAAGTAATAACAGGAATACATGTCGTTACTAAAGGTAGAGCGTTTGCCGAGCTTTGGACTGGAATAGGCCTAATGAATTCCAATGTTACAAGCCAAAGATATGAAGGTGTAGGTACAGATGACCTCTTTGGCGAAAGTATATACTTTGGGTACGGGGTTTATTTTTCAGCAGGTGTCAAGATAGGCTTGTTGTTTGTGGATTGACGGATGTAATGTTTTTATTGGTATTTATATTCTTTTACCATAGATATAATTACCCCAAAGGGACAATTGAAGTATTGGCCGGACCTCCCCTCGTCATCCCGAGCGCCGCAGCCCGAGGAATCCAGTGCTTGAGCCAAAGCCCTGTCATTCTGAGCGAAGCGAAGAATCTCAAATGCCAAAGACTAGGGCATACCATTGAACCTCCCTCGCTTTACAATGGTCGTGATAAGAATCACTCCCGTAAAGCGGTCCCTCCTAAGTGACAATTGAAGTGTTGGCCCGATCTCCACCTTTCATTAAGAAGTCTTGTCATCTCGAGCCTGTCGAGAGATTCCCCGGCATTGAGAAGCCGTCAAAGAGAATGTAAATGTGCTCCCTTGAGGGAGCTGTCACGAAGTGACTGAGGGTGACAAGTCTGTCAGACGGAGAAATTGAGCATGCTTTGACTTCGACAAGCTCAGCCACCGAGAGATTCTCCGTCATTGAGAAGTCTTGTCATTACCCGTCATTCCGAGTGGCGAAGCCCGAGGAATCCAGTTTGGCTTTTTTCATTCAGAGGTCATGTCATACTGAGCCTGCCAAAGTATAAAACATGACCGAACGCAACTGTAAGAACTTGAATTAAATTATATGTAACAAGGGTTGCAACCCCTTGTTAGGTGCTGATTTGCTATACTAATGACTTCCTCCTAACACTCATTGTATTTGACTGCCAATAAGCTATAAAAAATGCTACCTTGGCACATACTTTGTTAGTGGTAGGGGAGATAAACCCTATTACTTAATAGTTTAAATGCCAATACTCGTATATAGATTTATAGTACTGTGCCTAACCTTAGTCCTTTCTGGGGCTGCATTTGAGATGTTTGCCCAAACCTCAGGCACAGGCACTCAGCTTACCATACCATCGGTATCGATTGATGCCGTACCTGTGGAAAGCGGTGAGGATTTTGTTCTGACTTTGCAGTTACTTGGCGTAATCACAGTACTGGCCTTAGCGCCATCGATACTTGTGATGATGACCTGCTTTACAAGAATTATCGTTGTTTTCAGTTTCCTGAAACAAGCATTAGGTACTAATACCCAGCCCCCGAATCAGCTACTTACAGGCCTTGCACTTTTCCTGACATTTTTTGTAATGCAGCCGACTCTTGACAGAGCCAACAACGAAGGTCTCCAGCCTTACCTTCAGGAGAAAATTACTCAAGATGAAGCTATCACTAACATAGTACAGCCCTTTCGCGATTTTATGATAAAGCATACCCGCGAAGAAGACCTCGGGCTGTTTATCAAACTATCGGGCGGCGAGGCTCCAGATAGTATCGATGATGTAAGTACTTGGGCAATAATCCCTGCATATTCTATATCCGAACTCAAAACAGCTTTCCAGATCGGCTTTCTGATCTTTATCCCGTTTCTGGTGCTTGATATGGTTATAGCATCCACGCTTATGTCGCTTGGTATGTTCCTGTTGCCGCCGCAGCTTATTTCACTCCCGCTGAAAGTATTGCTTTTTGTTCTGGTGGATGGGTGGTATCTTATAGTCGATTCACTCATGAAATCCATAATGAGGACTTAGCTATATGTCAGAAGCAATGGTAATCGATATAATAAGGGAAGCGTTTTGGAACGTACTTCTCGTTGTGGGCCCAATTCTACTGGTCTCCCTCACCATAGGTTTGCTGATATCAGTATTCCAGGCCGCAACCTCCATATCCGAACAAACCCTTACATTCGTACCCAAACTGGTTGCCGTGCTGGTACTAACAGTTATTATACTACCCTTTATCATCGGTACGCTCCAGGAATTCACTATCAATCTCTTCCAGCTCATCCCACAGATGGGCGTATAAACTCCCAAACCCAACATTAAGAGTTCATGTCACAATGAGTGTCATCCTGGGCTTTTCGAAGGCACAGCCCTACGATCCTACGTTATTCCCAGCGCCGCAGCCCGAGGAATCCCGTTAGCCTCGTTTCATCCCGAATTCATGTCACACTGAGCCTGTCGAGAGATTCCCCGTCATTAAGAAGCCGTCAAAGAGAATGTAAATGTGCTCCCTTGAGGGAGCTGTCACGAAGTGACTGAGGGTGACAAGTCTGTCAGACGGAGAAATTGAGCATGCTTTGACTTCGACAAGCTCAGCCACCGAGAGATTCTCCGTCATTGAGAAGTCTTGTCATTACCCGTCATTCCGAGTGGCGAAGCCCGAGGAATCCAGTTTGGCTTTTTTCATTCAGAGGTCATGTCATACTGAGCCTGCCAAAGTATAAAACATGACCGAACGCAACTGTAAGAACTTGAATTAAATTATATGTAACAAGGGTTGCAACCCCTTGTTAGGTGCTGATTTGCTATACTAATGACTTCCTCCTAACACTCATTGTATTTGACTGCCAATAAGCTATAAAAAATGCTACCTTGGCACATACTTTGTTAGTGGTAGGGGAGATAAACCCTATTACTTAATAGTTTAAATGCCAATACTCGTATATAGATTTATAGTACTGTGCCTAACCTTAGTCCTTTCTGGGGCTGCATTTGAGATGTTTGCCCAAACCTCAGGCACAGGCACTCAGCTTACCATACCATCGGTATCGATTGATGCCGTACCTGTGGAAAGCGGTGAGGATTTTGTTCTGACTTTGCAGTTACTTGGCGTAATCACAGTACTGGCCTTAGCGCCATCGATACTTGTGATGATGACCTGCTTTACAAGAATTATCGTTGTTTTCAGTTTCCTGAAACAAGCATTAGGTACTAATACCCAGCCCCCGAATCAGCTACTTACAGGCCTTGCACTTTTCCTGACATTTTTTGTAATGCAGCCGACTCTTGACAGAGCCAACAACGAAGGTCTCCAGCCTTACCTTCAGGAGAAAATTACTCAAGATGAAGCTATCACTAACATAGTACAGCCCTTTCGCGATTTTATGATAAAGCATACCCGCGAAGAAGACCTCGGGCTGTTTATCAAACTATCGGGCGGCGAGGCTCCAGATAGTATCGATGATGTAAGTACTTGGGCAATAATCCCTGCATATTCTATATCCGAACTCAAAACAGCTTTCCAGATCGGCTTTCTGATCTTTATCCCGTTTCTGGTGCTTGATATGGTTATAGCATCCACGCTTATGTCGCTTGGTATGTTCCTGTTGCCGCCGCAGCTTATTTCACTCCCGCTGAAAGTATTGCTTTTTGTTCTGGTGGATGGGTGGTATCTTATAGTCGATTCACTCATGAAATCCATAATGAGGACTTAGCTATATGTCAGAAGCAATGGTAATCGATATAATAAGGGAAGCGTTTTGGAACGTACTTCTCGTTGTGGGCCCAATTCTACTGGTCTCCCTCACCATAGGTTTGCTGATATCAGTATTCCAGGCCGCAACCTCCATATCCGAACAAACCCTTACATTCGTACCCAAACTGGTTGCCGTGCTGGTACTAACAGTTATTATACTACCCTTTATCATCGGTACGCTCCAGGAATTCACTATCAATCTCTTCCAGCTCATCCCACAGATGGGCGTATAAACTCCCAAACCCAACATTAAGAGTTCATGTCACAATGAGTGTCATCCTGGGCTTTTCGAAGGCACAGCCCTACGATCCTACGTTATTCCCAGCGCCGCAGCCCGAGGAATCCAGTGCTTGAGCCAAGGCCCCGTCATTC
>CAYWYR010000025.1:0-39185 GCA_964462685.1 uncultured Hyphomicrobiales bacterium
ATCCAAAAGCAAAGGAACATAACATGCTAAACCACAACATAAAAAAACTAGACCCCCTCAAAGGAGAACCAAAAAACCTCTACCTCATGTTCATGTACTACAGCGACCTCGGGCCGCTGCGATCCCCCCAAAAAGTAGCCGATGAGTTCAAATGCTCACGCCGACACATTTACGCCGTCATGAAAAAATACGCATGGAAGGATCGCATCGCCGAATACAGCCAGGAAGAAGCACGACAGAAATCATTCCGCCAGGCCGAGATAATGTCCGATTTCCTCGAGCGAAAAGCCCAGTACTACCTCGATATGCTCGACCGCCTTCTCCAGCTCGGCCAATCTGTAACCACTGCCAGCCACGAGATCACCCTTGAAAAAATCGGCATCGATGACTTCCTGATCAAAGCCAACCGCCTAAGCAACATCGACATCAAAATCGTCCGCCTGATCGAACGCATAGAACAGAAACTCAAAACCGCCATCAGCGGCATCACTCCCGAAAACATAATCGAAAAAGAAACCGAAGATATAGACCAACTCGCCCAAGAAGACGAAAGCCAGATCGACCAACTCGCCCACGAGATCAATACCCACATCAACCCCACAAAACTCAGCTTCGCCCAAAAAGACCGCCTCGAATACATCCAGCACCAACACCCCATCTACGCCACCCCCAAACAAACCACAAATATTGACCCAAAAAATGACATAAATATGAAAAAATATGAACGCCACCACCGCCCTAACCGTAGCGCCGAGGCATGCCTCGCAGTTCAACCCTTCCTAACCCCCCCTCCCTTGAGGGGAGGGGCCGGGGGTGGGGTGTCCCTACTGGGTTTGGGGTGAGGTGTTCTTAAGATGTTATCCAGATCGGTCACTGAGCCAGTGGAAGTGCCAGTTGAAATGCCTGGCGAAATATAAGACATGCCGAGGATTACGCGATTTTATGGGAAGCCAGGAACATGTATAGGCTATTGTTAAGATATGATTAAGCACTCTTTCCCGTACTATATATATATTTGTATAATAATAATTCCGTACAAACAAAAACACTCACCAAACAACATGAAAAAGCTCTCTCACTATGCGGCGTATGCGATAGTAGCTCTCTCGGCCCTCCTTGTATCTTGCGGCGGCGACGAGTATTCCGATATTGAGCCAGCCCCGGCCGGCGATCTCCAGGTTTATGAAAACAGTACTTACAAATACGCGATTCCGGTACCGGAGAACTGGGACCTCCAGACGGCACCGAAAAGGGTAACGGCGTATTCTTTCTCCGAGGAGCAGGCAAAGCGCCGCTTCAAAGGGTATGAATATAACGGGTATCCGATTGCCAAGGTAGATATGATAGTGGTGGGTATTGATTCCACTCGCTCTTTCGATGACGTGTTCCAGAAATTCCAGGTATGGCCCCAACAGGTTTACGGTTCTGTGGAAGAGGTGATGATCGACGGGCAGCCTGGTAAGAAAATCGAATATACGAACGAACAGAACGACGGTGTTTTCAACGGCACTCTGTATGCGGCCATGGGAGACAGTTCAACCGCTACTGTAGTTATCTTTGAATCTTTCCGTTCTACTGAAGAGCTTTATCAGCCTGTATTCGATGAGATCATGAGTTCGCTTGTACTTGCAAAAACACCTGCGGAGATGGGAGATACGCTTTTTGTTGAAGGTGAGGAGCTTCCTCCGCCATCTGATACTCTCACGACAATGTCCGGTAGTGGCTTTACGATACAAGTACCAAAGAACTTCACAAAATCTTCTCGCGGGGCAAGTACCGTATTTGACGGCGAAAGACGAGGAGATTCCTACATAGCGGTAGATATCACTAAGGCAACTGTTGGTAGCTCTAAAGCAGCGGCCGAAAAACAGAATGAAGCTGTAAACGGTACTATCAAAACTACTAAGATCAACGGGCAGACCGTTTATTATATCCAGTATAATCCTACAAGCAGTATCAAGCGCAGGTTGTATTTTGTGCTGAGCGGTGATAAGATCTACCGTATAACTCTGGACTGGGCAACTGAGGCACAGAGTATGTATCTGCCTGTATTCGAAAAATCGGTGGCGACATTCAAAGCTGGTTGATATATCGGATGACATAGGTTTCTATAGATGGGGGTATGGTAACATATCCCCGTTTTTATTAAAATTTCACTGAACGTAAAAAAAACATCTCTCAGAAATGAATCTTGATATAAAAGAAAAAATACTCATACTTGATTTTGGCTCTCAGTACACACAGCTAATCGCCCGCAAGGTACGGGAGCTGGGAGTTTACTGCGAGATACACCCGTATAATATTACCGATGAAGAGTTTGAGGGTTTTGGTCCTGACGGGCTTATACTATCTGGCGGGCCAAACAGCGTGTATGCGGAAGGTGCGCCTCACCCTGGTGTTGATGTTTTCGGTAAAGGGATTCCTGTGCTGGGTATTTGTTACGGGCTTCAGCTGATCGCGTTTAAGCATGGCGGCAAGGTGGATAGGGCAGCAAAACGGGAGTTCGGCAAGGCAAGCCTGCTTATCGATGATTTTGAGGATCTTTTCAAAGGTCTGGAGACTGGATCGCAGGTATGGATGAGCCATGGCGACAGTTTGCTTGAGCCGCCGACGGGATTTGATGTGCTTGCCCACTCGATCAACTCCCCTCTATGCGCTGTCAGATCTAAGGAGAAGAATATTTATGGTGTTCAGTTTCACCCGGAGGTATATCACTCTAAGGACGGGATGAAGATTCTCGGTAATTTCGTTCATGAGATATGCGGCCTGGGCAGCGACTGGTCGGCCGAGTCTTTCATTGAGCAGGCGATTGAGGATATCAAGAAAAAAGTAGGCAGTGACGAAGTTATCTGTGCCTTATCGGGCGGTGTGGATTCAACTGTTGCGGCAGTCCTTCTGCACGAAGCGATTGGCGATCAGCTGCATTGTATCCATGTGGATTCCGGGCTTATGAGGATGAACGAGAGTGAGGAAATAGAGCAACTTTTCCGTAAACACTTTGATATGTCGATAGATGTAGTAAACGCTCGTGATGAGTTTCTCGGTAATCTTGATGGTGTATCTGATCCTGAACGTAAAAGAAAGATTATCGGAAATACTTTTATCGATGTTTTCCAAGGGGCAACTACCAGACTAAAAGACCCTAAGTGGCTAGCACAAGGTACTCTTTACCCAGATGTTATCGAGTCGGTATCGGTAAAAGGACCATCAGCTACGATTAAGAGCCATCATAATGTAGGCGGGCTACCTGAACAGATGGATCTCAAGATACTCGAGCCTTTCAGGGAGCTGTTTAAGGATGAGGTAAGGGAAGTAGGGCGGAAGCTGGGTATCCCGGAATGGTTTATAGGTCGGCATCCCTTCCCTGGGCCAGGGCTTGCTATAAGGGTACTTGGCGCTTTATCTGAAGAGAAGCTAGAGATACTAAGATTGGCAGACGCGATCTATCTGGAAGAGCTGCATAACGCTGAGATATATGACGATATCTGGCAGGCTTTCGCGGCTTTGTTACCTGTTAAGTCTGTAGGGGTGATGGGTGATGAGAGAACCTATGAATATACCTGCGTTATCCGTGCGGTAACTTCTACCGACGGAATGACGGCGGAATGGTTCCACATGCCTTATGATGTACTGGAAACGATATCCAATAGGATCATCAACGAAGTTAAAGGTATCAACCGTGTGACTTATGATATATCAAGCAAGCCGCCAGCCACTATCGAATGGGAATAGTTGATGTTTTATTGTTAAAGGATGGAACTATCTAGTAATATTTAAAACTTACTTCAGATATAGTATAATAATATTTATACTGCATCTTCTAATAGTTAGGATACAAATGAAACTGTTAGGAAAAGTGATATGTATATTTTGGAAGTAAATCAACAACTAGAACTAGACACTCCTAGAGGGCGCGGAAGACTACTTTACGTTACAGAATACGGTATGGAAATCGAAAAACTATTCACCGTAGTACTTAATGATAACGGACAGATTTGGGAGTTTACCAACAGGGATATTAGATGTGTTAATAACATCACATTTGGTAGAAAGATACCCAGAGAAAATAAGATTGGTGTAAAAAATGTAACGCTCAATCAAGAAACTACAGTCTCCAATCAAGATGACAGAATCTGGAACGATAAAGAACAGAAAAAGGCTGCTGTTTGACTTAAAAATTGTGCATCACACCTATACTGATGATCGGAAACCACTCCATATCATACGTACCCAAAAAGTTATATGATGCCCCAACATTAAGATCGAAGCCGATATAGTTCCAATTTAAGGTCGTGGTTGCCATCCAGTTATGATAGTCCATATTATAACTATCCCAATTCACATCTTGATAGCCTATGCCAGGGTTTAAGTTTATATAGTAGTCCTCGCCTTGGGTTATTGGTATAACTAAGGAAGCGTAACCTAAATTAAAAGCAGGAATGGCAATGGAATAATCTGCTCTAACCCCGATAGATCCCGGATCGAAATACTGAGCCGAAACCGTGAATATCCCAATAGTATTAGTGTTGATACCGATTCCTGTTAGGGGCTCGTTAATTTTTTCTTCAAATTTCGCATCAGCATTTGAGAAATGTGAAATGATAAACGATAGTATTGCGATAAATTTTTTCATTGTACTGTTCTCCTGTTTAATAATATGTACACATGAACATTTATTTGGTCGCAAAAAAAGAGCTACTATTATAAGTAGCTCTTTATCAGGGTCTATATGATTTTATTCTACTCTACAGTTACACTCTTCGCCAGATTCCTTGGTTGATCGACATTGCACTCTAGTTTGAGAGCGATAAAGTAGGCGAGCAGCTGCAATGGTACGGCTGCCAGTATCGGCACCAGTTCGGGAGCCGTATCGGGTATAAAGATGACGTGATCCGCGATTTCAGCTATCTGATCGTCACCTTCTGTTGCCAGTGCTATTACTTTCCCCTTACGTGCTTTTACTTCTTCGATATTAGAAATGACTTTATCGTAGATGGGATCTTTTGTAGCTATGAAAACGACAGGCATTTCCTCATCGATAAGGGCAATAGGGCCGTGCTTCATTTCCGCAGCGGGATAGCCCTCGGCGTGGATGTATGATATTTCCTTTAGTTTGAGAGCGCCTTCGAGTGCCAGTGGGAAGTTGTATCCCCGCCCGAGATAAAGGGCATTCTTGGCTTTGTAATATTCTTCGGCGATCTTTTCTATATCCTTTTCATGCTCCAGTACTTTTGCGACTTTTTCGGGTAGAGCCTGTAGTTCCTGAAGTATGGTTCTTCCTTCCGTTTGGCTCATTCTTTTCATACGGCCAAGGTAAACGGCGAGTAGTACGAGCACAGTAACCTGAGAAGTAAACGCTTTGGTGGAGGCAACACCGATTTCTGGGCCGGCGTGTATATATATACCGGCTTCGGTCTCACGGGCAATTGTTGAACCTACCACGTTAACCAAGCCAAGAACTGTAGCGCCTTTCTGACGAGCTTCTTTCAGTGAGGCGAGTGTATCGAGGGTCTCACCGGATTGTGAGATTGCGAAAACAACATCATCATGGTTTATTACCGGGTTTCTGTATCTGAACTCTGAGGCATATTCTACCTCTACTTGTACTTGTGCGAGAGATTCCAACAAGTATTTACCGATTAATGCGGCGTGCCAGCTGGTTCCACAGGCAGTAAAGATAATCCTATTTGCGTTACGTAGTTTATCCTGGACGTTCTGAAGGCCTCCGAGCTTGACGTTCCCAGAATCCATCATGATTCGGCCCCGCATCGCATTAGCGATTGTTTCGGGCTGCTCGTGGATTTCTTTCATCATGAAATGCTCATAGCCGGACTTTTCTATCTGCTCGATATCATATTGTATAGTCTCGACTTCTGGATTGGTAGTTTCATTGTCTATGGTCTTTGTTTCATAGCCGTTTGGCGTTACTACGACCATTTCGTTATCTTCCAGATAGATTACTCTATCGGTATGTGCTATTATGGCCGCTATATCAGAAGCGATAATGTATTCATCTTTGCCCACGCCGAGTACCATCGGTGAACCCTGCCTAGCGGCTATTATTTTATCTGGCTCGTAAGATGATATGACCGCTATCCCGAATGTACCGTTAACTTCCCCGAGTGCAACGCGAACTGCTTTTTCAAGGTCTTTGAATTTTTCGTAAAGCGAGCCGATGAATACTACCAGAACTTCAGTATCGGTTTCGGTCTCGAACTTATATCCATCTTTGAGAAGTTTTTTCTTGATGGACTTATAGTTTTCGATGATACCGTTGTGAACTATAGCGATTTCACTCGAGTTGTCAATGTGAGGGTGTGCGTTCTGATAATTAGGATACCCGTGAGTGGCCCAGCGAGTATGAGCGATACCGAGTGTAGAGTCGATCATGTCGTGGGGTATAAGCCTATCGAGAGCATCAACTTTGCCGGGTTGTTTGAGTACGTTGATCCTATCGGATTCGTAAAGGGCTACCCCAGCGGAATCATATCCCCTGTATTCTAGCCTCTTTAAGCCTTCTACAAGAATTTTAGAGGCCTGTTGCCTACCTATATAACCTATTATACCGCACATATATGATCTATTTTATTTTCTTTAATCTTTTTATCGGTTTGAAACCGGTTGACGTTTCATTTCTTTAATTTCTGTATGGTATCAATTTTTTCTGGTTCAACAGTGTTTTTCTCGGCTAATTTCATGCTAACACAATCAGCTAGGTAGACAAGTTCCATCATAGCTGCTACGAGAGGCTGCTGTTCAGTGGATATTTCTAAGACTGTAAAGCCATTCTCTCTCAGCATGGCAGCCATTTTGGTTTGTTTTTCCTGAACAAGGACGTGATCTGCTTTCCACTTAAGGATAACTACTGCTAATCGCTCGGCCAAACCGTCCGGCTTTGTGAAACCGTTTACATGATTATGGGTCATTTCCGGGAAAAAGCCACCGAATGCAAGGTTATCTGCGTTTTCTTGTAGCTGGCCTCGCCACCTGTAGTTTATTCCTGAGATCATTTCAGAGGAGTAAACGGCAACAGATTTGCCATATAGTTTATCGGCGATATTGGTTGATCTGATATCAAATCTATTCTGCTGTATCAATTCTCTGATATGCAGTCCACCTCTGTTCAGATCGGCTGATATTTTGTCTGTTAACGGTTTTACGGCTTCATGATTCATTATAAGGGATAGAAGAGTAGAAAACGAGTAGCCCAGAGCTGCCCTAGGTTGGTAACCTTTAGGCAAACGAACAAGTCCCCATTTACGCGATTCGGCTATTTTTTCCAGATCACCGCCAGTGGTTATCGCTACTGCAGTTCTGCCGCTATAATAGTGTGCTTGGGTAACTGTTTCGGCTGTCATACCGGAGTAACTACTAAAAATGGAGGGAAGTGTGTTTATACCATCGCTTTGTCGGTAAAAGTCTTTTCGCACATTAAGCAGATCGACTATTCCGAGGTGGCGAAGATAGTTGTTTACGAGATCGGCTGAAATAGCAGACCCTCCTACACCGAAAAAGTTGATACTGGAATGCAGCCGGTCGGCGGCTGGCCACACATGCTGTACTTTATATGTTGCTAGCTGAGTGCCGAATGAGTTGACCTGCTCTGCAAAAGTAAGTTGCTTCGGTTTGGGCTGTTGCTGCTGTTTTGCTGCTTGGGCGGCAGAAGTTTTCTTTTTGTTAGCTTTATTCTTCTTTAGATTTTTCTTTTTAGCCATAAAAGTGACTTAAGTATAGTTGATTTGTAATATAAAAGGGGTATAAGATCATTTTGAGCCTCATAAACGAGATTTTTTACAATATGAGATTCTTCTTATACATAATTGGCAATTTACGTATTAGGTATGAATCAGTTCTATATTCGAAAATTATATGAAGGAGAATATTTGTTTTATGTTAAAATGTATTGATAGATTTGCATTGGAAGACAACTATTCCATATATTTATAATTAACAGAAACTTAACACAAGAAGCAACACTTTCTGTAGTTATTTTACAGATATGTGTAACAAAACAGAGTTTAATGTGTCAGTATCATGATAGACATTCGTATGTTCTATCGGATAAGTGTGCCGAACTCTTATAGATCAAGGATTTATCATGCTTATGAACACCATCGGAAATAGAAGTTTAAGAATTTATTAACTATATATCAGGAGTTATCCTATATGAGAAAAATCTACACAAGCGGACTGGGCATGGCCATAATGGCACTTGCTTTCATGTTCGGATCGAATAATGCCCAAGCCGATTCCCCACGGATGACAGTATGGGAACACTTTACAAATGCTTCTTGCCCTCCCTGTGAAGCTCTTAACCCGAGGGTAAAACCTAAAGTTACAGAGAGAAGCGATTATATTATACCGGTTGGTTATAGAACATCTTGGCCTGGCGTTGACCCGATGTATAGCGCAAATTCATCTATGTATGATACACGTGTAGCATATTATGGAATCAATAGTGTGCCTGCAGGTAGAGTTAGCGGTAGTACTGTATCAAGCTTTGGTACATTTGAGAGTAATCCTACTGTACTTGAAACATACAAAGGCATGATGTCGCCAATTGACATAAGTATCGAAAGAACAGCAGATAAAATCAACGTATCGGTTGTTTCTTCTGTTGATATGGACAATGTGGTATTAAGAGTAAATCTTACTGAAAACCCAATCGAATACCAATCACCTCCAGGGTCAACTAGTGAGAGAGTATTTAACTGGGTTACACGTGAAATGTTCCCTAATGCAGATGGTACTCCCTTAAACTTGGTAGCAGGCGTTGAACAATCTTTCTCTTTTGACTATTCTGTAGCAAACTTATGGCAACAGCAAAATCTTGAAGCAGTGGCTTTCGTTCAGCAAAACGGTTCAAGGGAAATACTTCAAGGTAGGGCGGAAAGTACAGTTGATCCTCAGGTTGTTGAGGTAAGCATCGAAAATCCTTATCTAAAGACTGATCCCCAGATGCAGACGGATTTTAATATAAACGTTAATAATCCGAACGACTTCCCTGTAACTTTGACTTTTGAAGCTGGAGAAGTCGGCCTTAATGGCTTTGAGGGTGATGTAACAATGTCTTCTGTTAATGTTGATGCCAACGGTACAGCAACAGTACCTGCTTTTATGAGTGTAACAGGTAATGTATCGGGTTTTGCTTCAATGTCAATAAGTTCTACTGCTTCTGCAAGTGGAGGCCAAGTTGTTTATTCGCCAAACATCACTGTTTACAACCTTTCAACTGCTAGTAAAAACGTATATTATTTCAATAGTGCAGCTAATCAGACAACACAATTGACTGCATTTGCTATACAGAATACACCGTGGTTGTCTGAGACAGCTTTTATGGCTGTATCCGATGAGATATACAATGCGTATCCAGCAGAAAATTTTGAAATGGCATTTTTTATAACCGACAGAGCCGGTTCAGGATTTATCGGTGCATTCCATGCAGATAAAGTACAGGACTATATCGATCAGGGTAAGGATGTACTTATGATGTCAAATCTAGATCTTTTCTTTGGAACCAATGCCCAGTCAACAAATAGAAATTCTGCCGCTCAGTCATTGTTCAGCCAAATTGGAATTACTTCTAATGGAAGAACTCAATTAGTAGCAAATAACACACTTTACAGGGCTAACTTCCAGGGCCAAACTGGTAGCTTGTTTGAAGGGATTACCTTCCAGAATAACGCTACATATTCTCAGCAAAATCCTGTATACGTTTCTTTTGTGGATCAATTGACATTAAGCGGACAAAACGCGGAACCTTTATTCAACTACTCCACAACCCAGCCTGTTCAATACAGTGGCCTTGCAGGTGTAGGTTCACAAGTTGGTGATTCGAAAGTAATGTATCTGAATTTCTCATTCGAAACATTACCACAGAATACTCTACAGAACTTAGGTGATAAAATCTACGAATGGTTCCAAGGTGGGGATATGGCACAAGGGCCATCAATCGCATCTGACATATCAAGTATGGCATTTGGTACCGTAGCTCTAGGAACTACAAAAGATATCGCAGTTACAGTTACTAATGAAGGAGACGAGAATCTTGTACTTGAAGATCCTTACATTAACTTCTACCCAGATGAGTTCACTATTCAGAATGAAAGCAGCTTCCCTATTACACTTGCAGCCGGTGAATCAGCAACGATAACTGTTACTTTCAATCCGACAAGTACAGATATAATCGCTGATAACATGTTTATGACTACTAATGATCCTAACAGATCTACCTTTGGTGTTAGTTTATCAGGCCAAGGTGTAGAGCCAGGCGGTGGTCCATCTATAGTAGCTTCTGCATCAGCACTTGATTTCCAAGATGTACTTGTCGAAACTACTAAGACAGAAGAAGTGACTTTCCAGAACCCGGGCAGTATGGAACTTATAATCACTTCTTTCGATTTTGTGGATACAGACTCACCTTTCTCAATAGTTGACGCTCCTAACGGCAATGTAACTGTTCAGCCGAACAGCTCATACACTATTACAGTTGAGTTCGCGCCTATGGTGGCTGGTAACTATGACAACACTATGACAGTATCAAGCAATGACCCTAACAACGCGACTATCGAAGTAGCACTTTCGGGTGTTGGTTCTACAATGGATATCAGAACTATTGAAGAGAATGGCTTCTCTGTAGTAGCTGCTCCTAACGTGTTCAGTGGATCAACAACTATTAGTATGAACGTAGAGCCATCGGTATCTGGCGATATCAGACTTTACATGATTGACGCTGCTGGCAATACTGTAGCTAATATCTATGAAGGTAATCTTGTAAGTGGTAATTTTGAGCTGAACGCTACGGGTCTTGCTTCTGGTAAGTACTTTGTGGTAGCTGAAAACGGCAACACAAGATCAGCTATGTACGTAATAGTAGAGTAAGATCTGTTTAATCACAGACTTATTTCTTTGAAGACACAAATGATATGAATTACATATCTATAGACTGACGATAGAATAACCGGGTATTCTCTTAAGGCATTTTGCCAAGGGTATCCGGTTATTTGTTTTTGCAATATGATATTGCACGATACGACTTTAGATACCGAGGTAATTGGTTATATTTGAACCTTTAAAAAAGTTACTTAAAAAATAAGTAGATACAGACTAAGGAGTCCCTTATGGCACAAGCCATGCATCTTACAGATGATAAATTTCAAGAAGAAGTATTACAATCCGACAAGCCAGTGCTGATAGATTTCTGGGCGGCTTGGTGCGGCCCTTGCCGCATGATAGCACCAATAGTAGAGGAGCTATCAACCGAGTACGAAGGGAAAGCGAAGATATGCAAACTGGATGTGGATAATAACCAGCAAACAGCAATGAACTACGGCATCCGTTCAATCCCTACCATTCTTATTTTCAAGGGCGGGGAAGTAGTGGATACGATAGTGGGAGCTGTAGCTAAGCAACAGATAAAAGACAAACTGGACGCCCATGTCTGAGGGTAGGCCTAAGTTGCTTGAAGGGTCTGAGTTGCAGTCATATCTGAACAACCTAAAAGGCTGGGAAAGAGATGATAAACTGCTAAGAACGGAAAGGGCTTTTCAAGATTTTTCCTCTGCTATGGGTTTTGCCAATGCGGTAGCTCTCCATGCCCAGGGGATGGATCACCATCCGGATATACTAGTGTACGGATGGAATAAAGTGAAGCTTGAACTATCGACGCATGACCAGGGCGGGCTTACTAAACTTGATTTTGAGCTTGCTGACAGGATCAACAGTATAGGTCTCTGATTATTCAGAGGCCTTTTTTGTTTATGCTCGGCATCGTTATCTTACGTTAGTTCATATGAGAATTTTGATATTATTAATAAATCTAAACAATTGATGGCTATGGGATCTGAAATAATCGATATTCACGCAAGGGAGATTCTGGATTCTCGCGGTAATCCTACTGTAGAAGTAGAAGTAGTACTTGAAGACGGCTCCCACGGGAGGGCTGCTGTACCTTCTGGCGCATCCACAGGTGCAAACGAAGCACATGAGCTTCGAGATGGCGATAAAGATAGGTACTTGGGCAAGGGCGTATTGGCACCTGTTGAGTATGTCAATACAGAGATATATGAGGCATTGGTAGGGATGGACGCTACCGAGCAAAGACAGATCGATACTATGCTTATCACTTTGGATGATACAGATAACAAATCCAGATTGGGTGCTAATGCTATACTGGGTGTATCGATGGCTACGGCTAGGGCCGCGGCCTCATTCTATCAGATGCCACTTTTCAAATATCTTGGCGGGATAGGAGCTGAAACGCTACCAGTGCCTATGATGAATATATTGAACGGTGGTAAACACGCTGATAACAATGTTGATATCCAAGAGTTTATGGTGATGCCTATCGGGGCGGAATCATTTTCAGAAGGTTTGAGAATGGGTACTGAGATTTTCCACAACCTTAAGCAGGTGTTAAAGGATAAAGGTTTGTCGACATCAGTGGGTGACGAAGGCGGTTTCGCGCCTTCACTCGGTTCCAACGAAGAAGCATTTGATGTAATCATCGAAGCGATAGAGAAGGCTGGTTATGAGCCTGGAAATGAAGTTGTGCTCGCTATAGATGTAGCAGCTTCCGAGATGTATGAGAACGGCAAGTATAAGATGTATAAATCATCGGGTGAGGAATATGATTCCGCAGCTATGGTTGAATGGTATGCATCGCTTTGTGAAAAATATCCACTGCTATCTATAGAGGACGGGCTTGATGAATCGGATTGGGACGGATGGAAAAGACTTACCGACGTTCTGGAAGAGGAAGATATCCAACTGGTAGGCGATGATCTGTTTGTTACCAATCCTGAGTTCCTACAGAAAGGTATAGAGATGGGTGTAGCCAATTCTATACTCATAAAAGTAAATCAGATCGGGACGCTGACGGAGACTTTAAGTGCTATTAAACTCGCTAATAAATATGGTTACACTACTGTGATATCTCATAGATCCGGCGAAACAGAAGACACATTTATAGCTGAACTAGCTGTTGCGGTCGGTAGCGGCCAGATAAAGACAGGCGCACCAAGCCGGAGCGACAGGGTAGCAAAGTATAACGAGCTCCTGAGGATAGAAGAATACCTTGGTGAGGACGCAGTTTATCCTGGATGGGAAATATTCGAATAAAGCTATAGGTCTTATTATGATAAAATTTGGAACAGACGGCTGGCGGGCTCTGATAGCCGATACATTTACGTTTGGTAACCTGCGGCTCGTATCGCAGGCAACAGCAGAGTACATCAAGAAAGAGTTCGGCAAAAAGCGGATCGAAACCAAAGCCGTGATCGGTTATGATACCCGGTTTCTTTCGGCGGAGTTTGCTGCGGAAGTAGCGAGGGTATTTGCAAACCAGGGCATTAAAGCTATTCTATCGGATGGTATCTCCACCACGCCTATGGTATCGCTTGCTACAAAGCACCTAGATTGTGATCTCGGGATAGTTATAACAGCCTCTCATAACCCTGCGGAGTACAGCGGCTTTAAGGTTAAGGCAAGCTTTGGGGGGCCGGCAACACCAAACCAGATTGATGCCATTGAGGATGAGCTTAAGCCGCTATTGGGTAAAGACAAGAAGCATCTGAAAGCGAACCAGCTAGGCAGTTTACAAGAGTATATCGACAGTGGCATGATTGAGATGCATGATCTGACGAATGATTATATCTCATATATCAAAAAGGCTATTGATCTGAAAGCAATAGAAAAAGCTGATCTGAAGATTATCTATGATCCGATGTATGGCGCGGGTATCAAGACCCTTGAAAGAATACTACCCGGGATTAAGGTTTTACATAACGAGCATAACCCCGGCTTTGGTAACATAGACCATCCAGAGCCAATCGATGAATGCTTGGGCGAGCTGATGAGCGTTATGAAAAACGACGATTATGATGTAGGATTAGCCACTGACGGCGATGCTGACAGGATAGGCCTATATGATAGTAAAGGTGATTTTGTTGATTCCCACCGCCTTTTTATGATTATGCTGAAGTATGTGTATGAACAAAAGGGGCTTAGGGGGGAAGTTGCAAAAACAGTTTCGCTTACCTCAATGGTAAACAAGTACTGCGAGAAAAACGGTATCGAGCTGCATCAGACTAAGGTTGGTTTTAAGTATATAGCTGATCTGATGGCGAACAGGGATATTTTGGTTGGTGGAGAGGAATCTGGCGGGCTCAGCACAAAGCTACATATCCCCGAACGCGATGGGATATTCAATGGGCTTTTTATAATGGAGATAATGGCCAAGCGAGGCAAATCTTTATCAGAGCTCAATCAAGAGCTGGATGATGAGTTTGGCAACCACCGTTACCGCAGGCGTGATATCCGAGTTACCCCCGAATTACAGAAAAAGGTAAAGAAATCATTCGATAAAATACCAGATAATATCGGTGGAAGAAGTATATCGGAAACTGACAGAACCGACGGCTGGAAGTTCTTCTTTGAGGATGGATCATGGCTATTAGTTAGAGCATCTGGCACAGAACCACTTTTCCGATTTTATTGCGAGTCAAGCAGTATAGAAGAGGTAAACTCAATATTAGACGATGCTTTCAGCTATGCTGGGATAGACTGATTAGAGTAAACCAAATAAGAACTATACAAGCCTTACCATTCTAAATGGTTGGGCTTTTTTTTGGTCTGCATAAAGTATTTGTGCTGGATTCTTCGAATTGCGTGCTATAAATGACGGATGCATTCAACCTGAGCCGGTGCTTCTGGGCAACAGTGGATTAGATAATCCTCTTATTTTTTTGAGCTGACGCAATACTAAAAGTCCGATGACCTAACCTTTGAATTACGTTAGGGATTTCAAAAGTTATGTATTGTACTGTATAAAATCTAAAAGGCATTTCATATATTGTATTTAAAGATATCTGCAATTAATACTAAAAACGATGAACTGGATTAAATATCTTTTGTTGTATGCCTTAGGATTTGCTTGTGTTCTAGCATCAAATTCCCAATCGCTCGATAGTATAGTAGTAAAAGAATTTTCGAAAGGAGCACAGGGTTGGAAATTAAAAAATGAAAAAGACAGAAATATGTACTTAAACGGTGGTGCATATTACATTGAAACCAAAAGTAATTTTAAAAACTGGATATGCTATTCCTATGGTTTCATAAAGAATCAACCTTTTCAGATCGATATAAGAATAAAGCTTGTAAAGGGTACAGGCGGTGGGTTTGTCTTTGATTATTTCAATAATAAGAATTTTCATGAACTAATGATAAAGAGTAATGGTGCCGCGGAACTAAATCATATTGTTGATGGCAGTGCAGATACTTTACTGATATCGAAAATGTTTTTTGAAGACCCGAATTCCTGGCAGAATATCAGTATAAGATATAATATCGGCATAGAGAACGGCCTGCATATCTACGCTAATAATAAAAAGTTATATGTAGATGAAAAATTTACAGCAAATCAAGGTAGATTTATAGGTCCTATTGCGTTACCCAAAGCTACTGTTGCAACAAAATATATTTATCTGCTTCAGGATAAGGGAGAGATAGAACTTGCTGATAATACACTGACTGCAGAAGATTATGAGGTGGTAAAACTACCAAATACTATTAATACTGAAAAGTATTCTGAATCGGCACCTGTAATTAGCCCTGACGGCTCGAGACTTTACGTAATTAGGAGAAGCCATCCTGATAATAAGGGGGGTGTAAATGATAACGATGATGCTTGGTATAGCGATAAGCTACCGGACGGGACTTGGTCGGAATTGGTAAACGCACCTGATTCATTGAATATTACTAATAATAGTTGGGTAGTATCGGTATCAGCTGATAATAATTCTTTAGTTATGGCTAATGTACCCACAAGTAAAAAAATGAATAAATCGAAGGGTGGTATATCACAGTCAACAAAGCTTCCAGATGGTAAATGGTCTTTGCCAACTGAGATTAAAATAAAAAACGCGGGTAGTACATCAAAATGGGTGAATTATTATCTATCTCCTAATGGGAAATACCTATTCATGTCTGCCAAGAAAGACAACTATTTCTCTAATGACCTATATTTGTTTATCAAGGATGATTCAGGAAATTGGAGCGATACTATTAATCTCGGCCCCGATATCAATACAAGCCTGTCGGAGGCGAAGCCTTTTTTAGCACCTGATAATAAGACGCTTTATTTCTCTTCGGACGGTCACCCAGGATATGGTAGCTATGATATGTTCAAAACCACCAGGCTTGATGATACTTGGCAGAAATGGAGTAAACCTGTAAATCTAGGGCCTCATATCAATACTGAAAATAAGGACTATGGTATAACTTTGACAGCGAGCGGTGATTTTGGATATATGGTAAGGTATAACAGCAACGGGCTTGGTGATATTTATTCTTTTAGATTGCCACAGTCCTCGCGGCCAGAAGCTGTGCTCATTATCCAGGGGAGAACTTTAGACAGCGAGACTTCCCAACCTATATCGGCAAGTGTGGTTTATAATGATATGGAAAGCGGAGAGGAGTTAGGTTCTGGAACATCAGATCCTAATACCGGGGAGTATAAAATCATATTACCGATTGGTTCAAGCTATGGCATATCTGCTGAAAAGACGGGCTATTACTCAATCACTGAATCCGCTAAACCAGCTACTACAGATAGCTCCCAAACGATTACGAAAGATCTCTATATGCAACCAGTTGCTGTAAATAAAACTTTACGCCTAAACAATCTATTTTTTGATACCGGTGAGTTCAAACTAAAGCCAGAATCTAAAAATGAGCTGGATAAGGTTATAACTCTGATTGAAGATAATCCTGAATTTAGTTTTATAGTTGAAGGCCATACCGATGATGTTGGATCCGATGAGAATAATATGAAGCTCTCCGAAGATAGGGCAAAGGCAGTTATGGACTATCTAGTTGTTAGCGGCATCGGTGCTACAAGGCTTACAAGCAAAGGATATGGTGAGGACGTGCCAGCCAAACCAAACGATAGTGACGAAAACAGGCAGTTCAACAGGCGGGTTGAACTTAGGGTGAATGGTAAATAGCGATAGTAGATCAAATTGCAGTAGGTATCCTGAGTCTTTAGGCATAGGTATTGCCTATTTTAGATATTGATATTTTTCTTCTTTAAGATAGAATAAATGGTTAATATTATCAGATACCTGACTGCTTTTCTAATATTGGCAGCCAGCAGTTATATATCTAACGCCGATTTTTTAGACGAAGGTCTAGTCGGGCATTATGAATTTGAATGCAATACTGAAGACTCTGGCGCTTCGGGTGATACTTTGATCGAGTTTGGCGACCCTGAATGTATTGATGAGGGGCAGCTTCTGAGAGGCTACAAATTTGACGGTGATGACGCTCTGATATTTCCAAGCAATACCTCATCCCCTTACTACTCTACTCAAGGTTTTACATGGTCTATTTGGATAAACGCCGATTCGCTGCCAACAGCTAATTCTTCAGGTATAGGTATGCCGCTTATATCCTTCGCTGATCCGCGGGATGGAAGAGACGCATATTTGGGCTTTGGCTCGCCATATACCAATAAGAGGGAACTTACTTTTTTGGTAGATGGAGCAGGGGGAGCAGGAGGTTCTGCATTTCTTTTGGACGGCATTTGCCGTTTCTACCCACAAGGCGGGTTTGAAGACAGTACTTGGATCCATATTGCCGCAGTAAGGAATTATGATAGCGATTCTATAAGCCTGTTTTTAAATGGGCAACTGGTATCTACAAAAGAGTTCAGCGTTGATGAGCCGTTATCTGATAATAATCCTGGTGCTATCGCTGGATATACTGAGGGCGGCGACCCAGCGGAATTTTTTAAAGGAACGGTTGACGAAGTCCGATTTTATGAAAGGGCTTTTAATGCGGATGAGGTTCTAAGACTATTTTCTTTGAAGCCTGACCAGCTAAGAACGGATAGTGAAATCATAGATTTTGGCGAGTTGTGGTGTGAGCAGGATACTACTATAACCATTGACGTTTATAATTTCGGACCTTCTAGATTTGATATTACTGAAATAAGACTCGCCGAGGGTAGTGTTTTCTCTTTTACTGATCCATCCCCTTTGACACTCAATTATCCTGAAGGTGATACATTATCGCTTGATATAACGTTTTCACCACAGGTAAGCGGAGAGTATTCTGATACTTTATATTTTGAGAACGATCTAGACTTTCCACCGCTGAAAATAGCCCTGAATGGCAGCAGAGAATCTTTTAGGATTGATACGTTAGATATCGGCCCGCAGCTTATGTGCGGCGACTCTTACATTCTGGATACTACTTTTGTTATATCAGATTTTCTGAGTGGGGCGGTTGGTTCAATAGCCAACATCACTTCATCTTATGCTGGTATATCTACTGCACTTACTGGGGGAACGATATTAGGGGCATTGCCTGCTGATAGTATTAATCTGATGCTTGAGCCACAAGGTGAAGGTATATTAGATGAGACGATCACAATTACCTTTGGTAACTGTGCGTTACGGAAGAATCTGGTTCTCAAGGGTTCATTCGTATCTGATACTAATTATGCGGGCAATCAGGTAGATTTTGGTATCCAACCAGCGGGAGAGGTTGTAGATACTACTGTATTTATTATCTATCCACCCCTATCAAAGGGTTTGGAAGATAAGATCAGTGTAGATAGCATCAATATGGTCAATATCAATGATGATAATTTTACTCTTGTTCCTTTTGAAAGCGGTGAGGATTATGAGATTAAAGGTGATAGTATATTCTTGAATGTCCGATATTCGGTTCAGCCGATGGTTAGTAATTTAGTTTTGCAAATTATATTAGCTACCCCTTGCGGAAATAGCGTATTGGCTATACCATTTAGGGGTAACGGGCAGTATGTCGCCCAAGGGATTATCCAGCCAAACAGTATTACTTTTGAAAGCTTCGGGTTAGATACTGTTGTGTCGGTTGGCTTTAGCGGTTTGGAAAATATCGAAGAATCCGGAATAAGTTCTATTACTTTTGATCTTTATTGGAACGGATCAATAATGACGGTGGAAGAGTCAATAGAATTAGAGGTTATCGATGATTATACCGTTAGTACTAGTATCACTATTGAGAGCAGTGATATTATTAATGGTAATATTGATTTATTTACAGCCACTTCATCTCTCGGTAATACTGATCAAGCCGCTATCTGGATTGATAATATAGTTGCTGAAGGGGGTTATAGCTCTTTTAGCAGTACCGAAGGCAATATTACCTTATCGAATGATTGCTTTAACGCTGATGACTTTTTTGTGTTCAAACAGGGTATTCAGTCTGTAACGATTGCTCCAAATCCGATCTCGGAAGACAGAATTGAGTTTGATGTGGAAATTATTGGAGAATTATCCTCTACGGAATATACCTATAGAATATTGAATATAATGGGTGAAGAAATGCAAAGCGGATCAGGGACTCTTGTAGGGGGTTCAGGTAATATAATATTTGATGGACAGCCCTTATCCGGAGTGTATATACTATATACAGAATTTGAAATCGCCGGAAGAATATCCACAACAGCAACTCAATTTGTGGTGAATAGATGAAAATACTGCAATTGATATTTATGTTGTTGGTTGCTACCATTAGTACTATAGCCCAGACTTATAATGTTGGCGTTAGTGCAGGAATCGGGCTGAATACATACTCTAGTTCTTTTCGTGGATATGTAGGCACACAGACTTGCTGTACAGAGTATGACGCAGCAAGCGGATCAGGAATAGTGGTTGGCGCATTTGGAGAAATGAGCCTTGCTACGAATCACTTTGTCGGTATATCACTTGGTATAAATGATCTTTCCGCTGATTATGATATCAACCAGATTATACCTGTCGGTATCGACGGTAGGGAAGTTGACGGAGAATTTAATTTCTTTTTAGGAAATAATATTCAGGCTTTTTCAATTCAGCCCTATGGGCTTTATATGCTGACTGATTTCCTATATGTGAAGTATGGGGTGAATATTGCTTTACCGCTAACTGCTGAATTTGAAAAGCGCGATCAATTAATATCGCCTGATTTAGTATTTGATGACGGAACAGATATTTACGGTAACGCTTCAGGTGAGATACCTGACATATCAGCAATACTATTTGGCCCAGTGGCTGGCATTGGTGCTGAATACAGATTCGGCAATGATGATGAGTATTTGGTGAGGGGTGGTGCGGATATCACTTATTTCCTAAATGAGTTAGCTGCCAATACCGAGATAAATATCCTGCAACCTTCTTTTAATATAGGATTAGGTTATTCTTTAATTGCGAGCAAAGAAATCATCAAAGAAACTGTATATCAAATTGATACTGTTTACCAAACGAGAGAATTACAAGGCACTAGCATAGATGTAGCTAATGAGGTATTTCTAGGAAAAAGAGAGAAAACTACCGAGCGGATCGAGAGATCAGATGCTATTTATGAAGTTACTACTATAACCGGTACTGATACAGTAATCACTTATTTCAAGAATGATATCCCACCCCCGATACAGCAGAAAACGCTTTTTGCGAAGCTGAATGTTGAGGGTATAGATGCTGACGGAAACAGAATACCTGTAGAACGTATAATCGCAAGAACCAGGCTAACAAAAGATATTTATCCATTACTGCCGTATGTTTTCTTTGAGGATGGGAGTAGTGATATACCCGTTCGCTATAATACCCGGACTGATATCAATAATTTCAAGCCGCGCGATATCAGCCCTAATCCGATAGATTATCACAGGAACAATCTCAATTTTATCGGGGTGAATATGGCTGACAACCCAGATACCGAAATCGAGATTATCGGATATGCCGACAGAATAAGCGAGAACGGGAACTGCGGTATCGCTATAAGGCGAGCTCAGGCTGTTAAGGATTATCTAACTGAAAGATTCGGTATCAACGAAAGCCGCATAGTTGTAAAAGATAACGGGGATATCTGTTATCCTGAAAATGAGACTAGGACGCAATCCGAGCAGGGGTTTGCTGAAAACAGGAGGGTTGAGATCACGAGCGATCAAGCGGACAGGGTATTTGCCGTAAATAGGGTAAGCTTTTCCGATCCTGTAAGGTTATCACCTGAAAAGCTTGCAATCACTGCGGATGTATATACGGAAACGACCTATCAAGGTGATACTAGAAGAAAAAATGATGCTACATGGAAGCTTATACTCGGCCAGAACGGGCAAATCATTCTGGAAAGAGATGGCTTTGGCAATCCTGAGGAGCAGATAATCGATCTCGACAGGAATATCGTATCCGGACTAACGGAAGGTAAAATCGATATTGAACTAATGGGTGAGTATAAATACTTCAAAGAGCAGGATGCGGTAGAGATAGAGATCGTAAAGGATACTCTTGAAAACGAAGTACAGACCTTGCAGCTCGCACTATTTGATGTATCATCAAGCAGGCTGTCCTCTGATGTGAAGCAGTCGCTGAGGTCATTCCTTAGCAATCTATCCGATAGTGCGGAAATAACTGTATCGGGCTATTCCGATAATCTCGGGGATTCTGAGAGTAACAAGGAATTATCACAGGTGAGGGCCGAGGCGGTAGCGAGGGCAATCAGAGATATAGCGCCACAAGTCCAGATCAAATCAATTGAAGGCTATGGCAGCACTCGCTATCCGCCTGGTATGAACAGCTATACCTCCCCAGAAGAGCGATTCATAAGCCGTACTGTACAGATTGAGATAATCAACAAAAGATAAGAAGGTGGTGGATTTAATTTAATGGTCTTTGTATATTATATTGATAGAAGGGTCTGTTGTAAAATGTGTATAATTTTACAGCAGATAGATATTAAGTAGCATTTGATAATAAAAGAAACTGATATAAAATGGACTACATTACATTCCAAGATTTGAATTATCCTATTCGAGAGGTGAAATTTCCTTTCGGATGTAGAACTATTGGTAATATGGATTTGTGTAATGATTTGTTCTCAAATGATGGTAGTAATTATTCAAATGAAGTGCAGTTCACAGATGAAAAAATCTTTTTTTTTGTTGAAAACCAAGTTTTAGATTGGAAAGAAGAAGATATTGTCAAACATATACTTTTGGATATATGATTAAGTATCAATTTTTTCCTCGATCGCAAGGAATAACCCCAGAGATAAATAAAGTAATAGATTGTTTTTTAGAAGCGAATAATAAAATAGACAGCGATTTCAATAATCTAAAAAGTAATGCTGTATTAAACGAACTATATCATTCTTTAACTAATATTGGTTATAGTGTAGAAACAAGCAAAGCAAAAGAGGACAAGATTGATGTACCAGTATTATTTGGTTTAGGTAATCAAATCGATAAAAGCTATAATGCCGATGCTTTAAGTAAAGATGGTAAAATTGTAATCGAGGTAGAAGCTGGGCGTGCTACAGAAAACAATCAATATATGAAAGATATTTTTCAAGCTTGTATGATGTTTGAAGTGGAATATCTAATTATAGCTGTTAGAAATACTTATTGCGGTCATAAGGATTTTGAGATAGTTTATACATTTCTAGAGACTCTTTATATATCAAGTAGATTGCATCTTCCGTTAAAAGGTATACTTTTAATAGGATATTAGATTCTCACGATCATTAAGAAAATTTTATCTTTATTTATAATTATGCCTACCTCTTCTTCTTCCAGTTGTATAAGCCTACTACTGACATTACAGTGTTTACTATAGCAAGCCCGCCATACCAATCTAGCCCTTTGGCGAAGTAGAGATATATGGTTGCGGCATTGATAATAATCCAATAATACCATCCAGAGAGTATTTTCTTAGTTTCGAATATGGTGGCAATCACAGCGAATGTGGATGTAAGAGCATCAAAATAGGGGAAGTCCGCTTCGGTATAGGTATTCATGTAATCTCCTATAAGGTATGCCGCTATAAGGCCACCGGCTACAATCGGCATGTGTTTCCACTGTGCGATCTCAGATATGGTTAGCTGTTTATCCGATTTTGGGTTTGCCCATTTAACCCACCCGTATATACCCGCTATTGCATAGAATACATAGAGTAGGGATTCTGAATTTAAGCTTACCTCGGCAAATAGGTACGCGCCGCTGATTGTTCCCAGTATCCCGAAGAGCCAACACCAGATATTCTCTTTTACCAGTAAGATCAAGAAAAGAAGGTTGCATAAAACCGAGAATATTTCAATAGAAAGGTTTAGTCCCATAAGTATAGCAAATAAGCGTTTCGTAATATACTAATTGTTAAGGTTTTACGGTCTGTAATTAGTAGCTAAAGATTAATATAAATTGTGAGGAAAAATGAGAGCTCTGACATGGCAAGGACAAGGAAAAGTAAGTGTGGACAATGTTCCTGACCCAAAATTAGAAAAACCCGATGATATTATCATAAAGGTAACCAGTACGGCAATATGCGGATCGGATCTGCACCTATTTGACGGTTATGTACCGATGATGAAGGAAGGCGATATTATAGGCCACGAACCGATGGGTATAATCGAAGAGGTGGGCACTGAAGTTAAACATCTAAAAAAAGGTGATAGAGTAGTTGTTCCGTTTACTATATCGTGTGGGCACTGCTGGTTCTGCGACCAGACCATGTATTCGCTATGCGATAATTCCAATCCAAAGCCCGAGAACGCCATAGAGATGATGGGGCATACCCCAGCTGGTATTTATGGATACAGCCACATGCTAGGGGGCATACCAGGCGGGCAGGCCGAATATCTCAGAGTACCTTATGCCAATGTAGGCCCTATCAAAATACCAAATGGTTTTACTGATGAGCAGGTATTATTCCTTAGCGATATATTCCCTACGGGATATATGGCAGCCGAAAGAGCAGAAATAGAAGAAGGAGATACAGTCGCAGTATGGGGGTGCGGTCCTGTTGGGCAATTCGCCATAAAAAGTGCTTGGATGCATGGTGCCGGCCGGGTTATAGCTATCGATAGAATACCTGAAAGGTTAGCCATGGCAAAAAAACACAGTAATGTAGATATTATCAACTTTAAGGAAAAGGATGTTTATGAAGAACTGATGAACATGACTGATGGTAGAGGGCCAGATAGATGTATAGACGCTGTGGGGGCCGAATCCCACGCTGCCAATGATGCAAAAGTAATAGTTGATAAAGCCCGAGAGGCTATGCGTATGCAGGGCGATCACCCGCATGTACTTAATCAAGCTATCAAATCCTGTAGGAAGGGTGGAACAATATCGGTACCTGGGGTTTACGGTAATACGCTGACACTTCCTTTTGGGCCGGCTATGAACAAAGGGCTCACTTTTAAAATGGGGCAAACCCATGTTCAGAGATATCTTGAGCCGCTTTTAGAAAAAATAAAAGAAGGAGAGATTGATCCGTCATTTGTTATAACACATACAGCACCGCTGGAAGATGCACCAGAGATGTATAAAACGTTCCGCGATAAGGAAGATGAATGTATCAAAGTAGTTCTGAAACCATAAATAAAACTTTATTGAACTGATAAATGCCCGACCGTTAATTCAGTTGGGCTTTTTTGTATTTAGAGATGAAAAAAGATAGTATAAATATAGTATGGCTAAAGCGTGATCTGAGAACTCAAGATCATCGGCCGCTTTATATGGCGGAAACGGGAGGCAAAAATTATTTAATCTTATTTATGTTAGAGCCCTCGGTATTTAATTATCCAGATACATCTGATAGACACCTGCAGTTCCAGTATGGCAGTTTGAAAGCTATGGATAAGGTGCTTGAGAAGTATAATAGAAAAGTCCGTATCGTTTATGGAGAGGCAGTTGATATTTTATCTGCTATCAATAAAGAGTATAATATTGAGAATATATTCAGCTATCAAGAATCCGGGACTGTCCATACCTGGGATAGGGATAAAAAGATAGCGATGTTTTGTAGTGATAATAATATTAAATGGACAGAATATCAGAGAGATGGTATAAAGCGCGGGCTGAAAAACAGATCCGGCTGGGACAAGATGTGGTTTAAGAGAATCTCCGAACCTATAGTGGAAAATACATATTCAATTGATATGGAGTTAAATTCGGATTGGGAAAGTCAGTTTCAACTTCCTAGATCTTTTGAGAAAAAAATATCTGAATATGATAAGCGATATCAACCCCCAGGGGAGAGTTTTGCTTGGAATTATCTCAACAGTTTTTTAGCCGAGAGGGGAAAGAATTATAGTAGACATATTTCAAAGCCAGGGCCGAGCAGAAAAAGTAGTGGTAGGCTTTCGCCCTATTTAGCGTGGGGCAATATATCAATCAAACAGGCTTATCAATACGTAAAGAATCATGAGAATTACGGCTTATACAAAAGGCCTTACAGCAATTTTCTCACTAGGCTCAAGTGGCACTGTCACTTTATCCAAAAGTTTGAGATGGAGCCCGAATACGAGCTATACTGCATTAACCGAGGCTACGAAACGCTAGTTAGAGAAGATGATGATAGCAAGTTGAAAGCATGGATGAACGGTACAACCGGCTATCCCATGGTAGATGCTTGTATGAGAGCCACACTTGCTACTGGATGGATCAATTTTCGGATGAGGGCGATGCTGGTTTCGTTTCTTTGCCACCATCTGGATCAGGACTGGAGAAGAGGGGTTTATCATTTGGCGAAGGCATTCCTGGACTATGAGCCTGGGATCCACTATCCGCAGTTTCAGATGCAGGCCGGCACGACAGGTATCAATACTGTGAGGATATATAATCCTGTAAAACAGGGTGAGGATCATGATCCCGATGGTGAGTTTATAAAAAAATGGGTACCTGAACTCGCTGATGTTCCAAAAGAATTTATCCATACTCCATGGAAGATGACAGAATTAGATTATGCTTCTTATGATATTAAGGCGCCCGATTACCCAGAGCCGATTATTGATTATATACAGGAGGCCCGCAAGTCCCGGATCACGATTTATAATCATCGTAAAAACGAAGAAGTTATAAAAGAGTCAGCTAGAATACTGGCTACCCACACCCGGCCTGGCAAACGATGGGCTTAGATAATTCTTATGGAAAAGGTTTTATGAAAATTATTCTTCTGAAAGGTGTGACTTTTTCGGTAGATAAGTGTCTTTGTTTCTGAAGATTAAATATATCTCGTTAGATATAAATGGCTAGAGCTATATGATCTTGAAAAACAATTAATATCAATCAACTAAATAGGGTTAAAACAGCAGCTTATTACTTTTTTATAATTATCGGATAATTTAAATGGATGATCTCTACTTTGTAAAGCCTCGCCTTTTATTGATGCGGGGAAATAGTAAAACCTATTGGAGCAAAGTATATGAGGAGATCATTGGACTTAATAATATCCATTATGATATTAATACCTATAATCGCATTAATACCGATATGGTATTTAATCCATAGAAGAATAACGAAAAGCCCATTTATATTCGAGCAAGTAAGGGTAGGTAAAAATGGCAAACCTTTTATATGTTTTAAGGTGAGAAGTATTTACGATTTTGAAGCAATACCTGAAAGACATCTATTTACTGCTCTAACTTATAGCAGATTTATCAGAAAGTATAGATTTGATGAGCTGCCACAACTTATCAATGTGTTAATAGGCGATATGTCCTTGGTAGGGCCACGGCCACTGATGCCCTCGGAGGTAGCAAGCTATTACGAAATAGATAAAAATGTATTCACTCGGCATAAGGTAATGCCTGGCATGACTGGAATCAGCCAAATATGCATTAACGAATCTGGCGGAAAGTCAGCAAATTTAATCGCTCAAAAAATTGAGTATGATTTGAGATACTGTAATGATAACAGCCTTAGAAATGATGTCAGAATCATATATTATACTATATTATATCTGATAACTCAAAGAGTATTGGATGGATCTCTGATATTACCACAGACTAATTTATATTTAAATGCTGATATATCTGATAAGAAGCCAGAAACGATACAGGCCGGTCAATGAATGCATTTACAGTTGATGTGGAAGACTGGTATCACCAGATTGGCACAGGAAGCAGACATTTAGAAAAAGAGAACTGGCCAAATCTAAAACCGCGAGTTGTGGAAAGTACAAATAGGATATTAGATATGCTCGGGCATAATAATATTAAAGGGACTTTCTTTTTTCTGGGATATGTGGCAAAGGCTAACCCTGGATTAGTAAGGAGAGCCTATAATGAGGGACATGAAATAGCTAGCCATGGGCTAATGCACGATACGATATCAAAATTGGGTAAAGATGAGCTATATAATGATTTAAGCATCTCAAAAAAAATAATTGAAGATATTATCGGTGATAGAATATATGGTTATCGGGCCCCGAGTTTCTCTATCGTCAGCAAAACAGAGTGGGCTTATGAACAGATAGCCAAAGCGGGTTACAGATATAGCTCTTCTGTATTTTCATCCCCTAGGATTAACGGTGGGTGGAGCGGATTTAATAAGCCTGCAATTATCTCTACAAATCAAGGAGATATTCTGGAAATACCTGTTATTACGGGGAGAGGCTTATATAAATTGCTCCCGCCCGTGGGGGGTGGATATTTCAGGCTTTCACCACTATGGCATACAAAAAGATTTTTAGAAGAAAATAAGCGCAATATCATATTCTATATACACCCAAGAGATATCGATGCAGGGCAGCCTATAATTGATATGAGTAGAATACGAAAATTTAGAGCGTATTGTGGAATAAAATCATGCGAATCCAAATTATCTGAAATATTATCAAAATACTATTGGGGGAAATTAATTGATATTTATCGAATTCAAATCGCAAAAATGATTCAATCCCCAAGTTTAGCTAATAAGTGTTAAAACACTATCAGTTTCTTTTCAACCATGCTTTCCATAGCGTATTTTGTGCCTTCTCTACCAAAGCCAGAATCACCAACTCCACCATAAGGCATATAATCCATACGGAAGCCAGGTACAGAATTGAATATAACACCGCCGTAGCGAAGCTTTCTTTGTGAACTCTTCATATTACTCAAACTATTGGTAAATATTCCGCACTGAAGCCCAAAACGGGTGTCATTGGCTATCCGTATTGCATCTTCAAAGTCTTTTGCTTTCTGCATAACTCCAACCGGGCCGAATATTTCGTCCCGTATAATCTTGCTATCTTCGGAAGCGTTTTCGATAAGGGTTGGCTTTAAAATATTATGATCTTTGTCTTGCTTGCCTCCGTAGAGAATCTTCGCTCCGTTCTGTTTAGCTTCATCAATCCATTCGCTTACTCTATCTACATCGGATTCGGATATCATAGGTCCGCACACAGTGCCTTTTTCATGCGGGTTCCCATAAGATACTTTCTCAAACTCAGAGATTAATATATCTTTAAAATCATCGTAAATATCAGATAAAGCTATTATTCTTTGGGTACTGATGCATATCTGCCCTGCATAAAGAAGTGTACCATAGGCTACTTGTTCAGCTACAGACTGGAGATCGGTATCTCTGTCAATTACCACAGGGGCGTTGCCACCGAGCTCTAAGGTAATATGTTTTTTACCGCAGTTTTTCTTTATGTCCCATCCTACTTTATCGCTACCTGTAAATGTAATCTTTTTAATTTTATCCGATTCGACCATATTGCCCATTTTGCTACCCGAGGCTATAATAAGATTGAACATTCCTTTGGGCATATCTACTTTATCTATGATTTTAGAGAATTCGATAGCGGTAACTGGAGTGCTGCTTGCTGGTTTGATAATAATCGGATTGCCTGTAGCGATAGCAGGGGCCACTTTATGCATCATCAGGTTGAGCGGGAAATTAAAAGGTGTAATCCCCAGCACGGGGCCGACAGGCATATTCACTGTATATGCGGTACGCCCTTCTGCTTTACCATAATCGAGATTCAGTTTTTCGCCTCCGAACCTTATCGTTTCTTCGGCCGCCAGGTGAAGGGTTTGCTGTGCTCTTTGTAGTTCTGTATTTGCATAGTCTATCGGTTTGCCGGCTTCCGAGCAGATGATCTCGGCTAAATTCTGTGCGTTTTTCTCAACGCCATCCGCGATATCATGTAATATTCGTTGACGTTCACCGCTTGATAGTGAGCTGGTTTCATTAAAGGCTTCATCTGCTGACTGGATTACGTTATCTATATCTTTTTCATCGGCGGTATTAAGTTCCTTAATTAATTTACCTGTGTATTTGTCATACACCGATAATCTATCTCCATTTCCTTCCGTAAATTTCCCGTTGATATAGTGCATCTTTCCCTTAATATTAATTGTATATATAATATAGAAGTATCGGCATGGAAAATAATTTATTCGAGTACTTTTCCATAATAAAACTGGCCTATCCTGCCTTCTTGGGTTATGCATACTTTTGGTAGAAATGCCCATTTCTCATAGCTTTGTTTCTCTACTAATCTTATTGATGATGTGTTCGATTCTAGGATAATAGCGAAAATACTGATAATAGAATTCTCAAATGCTACTTGTTCTAAGCCAGTTATTAGCCTGCTGGCTATCCCGCGATTCCTGTATTTCCGATGTATGTAGAAGCTGATTTCCGCTGAGTCTGATAATGCTTTTCGCTCTTTCCTATAAGGCGATAAATAGGCGAAACCAGTGATTATACTATCAATATGAGCAACTATCATCTTATAAGGGGTTTGTATGGATTGCTCAATCTTATTATCGAAATGAGTGATATCTACTTTCTCAGTAAAAGCGTTTGCTCCGCCTTCGGCAATTGCATCATTGAATATTCCCGTTATCTGGGTCGCATCTTCTTTTTCTACTAATCTTATATTCATATTAAAGAGCTATAGGTTCAGATCCTGTTATTATCTCGATCACAACAGGGTTATGATCAGATATCCTGAGTGCTGCTTTTTCCGATATACTAAGTCTATCCTGCATATCAAAAACATAGCCTTTATGGAACTCATCCAGTTTTTTGAAATTATAGATAATATTATCATAATTCTTGGTGCCTCTTGTATTTGTTTTGGCTCGTTGGGGGATTGCCCAGGCTACATCAGGTATCCTGGTGAGGTCGTCAAAATCAACGGGTGCCGCATTCAGATCTCCAAGGAGCAGTAGGTGTTCATATTTAGTTGAGTATTGGTTATAAATATCATCAAGGACATTGATTTCCTGTTCTACTATATCAGGATCGGTATGTATGTTAATCAAAGTAAAATCAAAATCACCGGACTCAAACGAGCATAGATAAGGCTCTCTGTGGAGGAGATCGTCGGGGTCAGGCCACATATCACAAAACTCTAGCTCTACTAAATCCTTTCTGTAAAGGAAGGCATATTGTTCTTTCGATATCGTACGGCCTAAGGGCGGGCTAACTGTTAAGCCCCAAGTACTTCTACCCATACGGTCATGCAGTTTTTCTATAGCATCGCCTGTCTTGTCTCGTATTTCCTGAATGGCGATCAGATCGAATTCATTTAGGATTTTGATAAGGTTTATCATTACGTCTTCTTTGCCGACTTTGCTCCTGCCAAAGACCTGTATATTGAAGCTGGCGATTTTTATGATACCATTGTCGCTATCTGCATTTTGGCTTTTTAAGAACTTATCGAGTTCCGAGGGAGGGGCTAATGATTCACTATCAGCGGGAGGCTGGGGATTGATTCCCATACCTATACACATATCGATAAACTGCTGTTCGGTAATTATGGATTGCAGCATACCAGGCAATAGTTCATATACCGATTTTAAGTATCCTTCGCTGTAATCTGATTTGCCCGCCTCTGAGCAGCCGTTTATCATTACCGAAAATATGGCCGCTAGAATTAGAACTATTGGTTTTCTCAGCATTGATCCCCCATCTTTTTACTGAACACAAAAATAACTAAAAAATCAAGGTGTCAAAAAAACGTTCAGACAGATTGGTATCTTGCAGCATCTCAAAAATCCCAGATTGAAAAAAAATGACTAAAACCGAGCTTTTGATAGTTGGATTGGGAAATCCCGGCCCCCAGTATGAAACAACAAGACATAATATAGGATGGCTTATCCTTGATGAGTTTGCTTATGAGAAAAAGCTGGATTTCACAGAACCTTCAAATTATCTGATATCTGAGTTTAAGTATGCTGGCAAGCAGTGTGCTTTGATGAAGCCGCTTACATTTATGAATCTAAGTGGCAGGGCGGTTCGCAGTTATGCTAATAAGCATGAGCTGGGGCCTGAGCGGATAATTGTGATCTCTGATGAGTATAATTTCCCATTAGGAAAAGTGCAGCTCAAAAAAGGCGGCTCAGATGGTGGGCATAACGGGCTTAAATCACTTATAGCGGAACTCGGTACACCTGCGTTCTGGCGTTTGCGCGCTGGTATAAGTAAGGATTTTGGCCCGGGTGGGCTTGTTGATTATGTATTGGGCCAATTTAACGAGGGCGAAATACCAGACCTTAATATATCGATTAAGAAGGGTGCAAATGCTATCACAACTATTCTCAAGAACGGGCCGCAGAAAGCAGTAGCTGCTATCAATATCAAGAAAGTGGAAACCAAAGAAGAGCCAAAACAAAAGCCCAGCGGAAATTCTCTTGATAAGGGTAATGAAGAGTCTAAAGATTCTAACGATAAATAACTACTGAAGTAAGTTAAAGCTTACTTTTTGATACCGGATGGAAGATCGACCCTATCATGTATATCCGCTAGATAGACTACCACATTCTGCCCGCTATCGTGAACTTTGAAATAGACGCGGGTAAGTATGCTGAAACCGTCGTGTTCGCCTCTTTTTCTTATCGCAACTCTGAACCTGTCATTTTGATTGCTTATACTTCTGCCCTGCATAGGGTTCTCGAGCAATTGCACTTCAAGCTGCTCAAGCTCTTTTTTGAGTGAGGGATATTTAGCATTTAGAGATTTTGCGTTTTGACGAAAGCTCGGGGTGGTTATAATCTCAATATTTTGGTTAGTATTTATTTCTTCTTTCATATCTCATCTATAAATTTGCTGAGCGTTACTTTGGGTTGCTTACCCTGTTCGATTTCATATATCTCTTTTATAGCGGATTCCATCGTTTCTTCATGTTTGCTGTTTTCAGAGCTTTCTATGAGTTGTTGGAAGTAACCTATACTGATCTGCACGGCTACAACCTCCCCCCGGTGATCGCTGACGTACTTAACCTTATCATTAATATCTGCTGTTTTCTTTTTTATCATTTTGAAATTCTAAACTGATAAATACCAAATCGCGAGAGAAACGGTAAATGCAAGCCCAAGATAGCTAATTGTTTTCAGAAATATACTTGGCCTGTACTCCAAATCTACATTTTTTCCTTGCATAGCGATAATATTCAGCAAACCGAATACCGGTGCGGCTATAAAGGAAACAGTAGTAACAAAATCAATTAAATCAGTTAAACGGTTTTGGTATAATGATATTATTGCCACCGCCCCGATTGATATAATGATCACTAACATTTTGTAATACTTTCGTGAACTCTTAGGGCTTATCTGATTAATTGTCTCTTCGATGGCCCTAGGATATGCATCAACTACTGTTAGTGTGGTGGATACCATAGTTATCAGGGCGACAAAACTGATTATAGGTAATGCCCAGTTACCTAAAGAATCGGTGTATAGCTGTATAAGCTGACCGATAAAACCAACGGCTGAGCCTGAGATCTCTTCACCGCTGCCGAATAATACAAAAGCCCCGAGAGATAAGAACAGGCATGCTAAAACTGTTGTGGTATAGTACCCGACTCTGAAATCGAAAAGTGTCTGTTGGAGGTCTATTCTTTTGACTTCTGATTTTTCTTTTTCCAGTGCCCATAGTGATGACCAGCTAGAAGCCTCTACGGGAGCTGGCATCCAGCCCACAAGTGCTATCATGAAGCCAGCTGCTATCTCCCCGGAAAAAGGTACGAATGAGCGGTATATAGATTCAGTGGCTATAGTAGAACCGCTTCCGACAAATCCAGCAAGTGATACTATAAAAGATATCAGGGTGAATACTGCCAGTGATATTATCATATACTTTACGGACTTATCAAGCAGTTTGTAATTGCCCATAAGTAGAGTCAGTGCTATAGAGATACATACTATAAAAGATATGGCCGTGAGGGAAACTGATTCAGCGATATCTCCCATTATATAGATCGCTATAAATTTGAATATCGCAGCAGTTACTATCGTAACACCGGCGGCACTTATAAACGAAGTTATCAGATTGAGTAGCAAAAATAGAATAACTGCCGGCTTACCTATCCTAGCGTATCCAGCTATAATGCTTTCCCCGGTAGCAGCAGTATATCGCTGGCCATATTCAAAGAAAGGGTACTTGAGGAGATTTGCCACGATTACTAAAAGCAGTAGGGAAAAACCGTAGTTACCCCCAGCTCTTGTAGATTGGACAAGATGGGACGCACCTATTGCAGCACCGGCAAAGAGTATCCCAGGACCGAGTTTAGATAGTAGGTTCAGTATCTTTTGCATATAGTAAATCTAATCAATTAGATACTAATACAATAATACTGTTAGCCTAAATTAAATTATCACCAAACAGGATAGTAAGTTATACTCAACCTGGGAACAGCAAAATATCTGTTGAACGGTACATCTTCGAAAAGCTGGTTTGCACCACGATTATTTGTAATAAAGAAGTTACCGGTCAACTCCTCCTGTTGTAGCATGAACAAAAAACCAGCGTTGAAGTTAATTATCTGCTCCTGAATCTGTAAATCATAGCCTATACCAAAGGAGGCACTCAAAAGAAAATTTTCAAACTCAAATGTAACTGGTTCAACATTATCCGGATTCCCTGGAATAGGGGCTGCAATTGAATAAGTTTCTTCTGCGAATACCATACCGCCACCAACACCTATGATAAAGTTGATAGCATTATCAGGGTTTAGATTAAAATTCGCCATAGCGAGTATCTTATTATAAGTATAAGGATCAATATCCGGGAAATCCTCGGTTATGGCACTGTTCTGGGAATAGATATAGGACAATTCAGTAGAAAAATAGCGGTTGAAGTGATAATCAAGGTTTCCACCAAAAGCTAAAAGTCCATCCTGCGAGCGAGAGGAAGTACCTACTCTTCCATCATCCTCTATATATGTCAAATTATCTATAATTGTATTCCCACCAATAAGAACTCCTATACCAAATGTTTTGTCGGTAGTGTTATCTACTTCTTCGGTATCGTCTTCATAGCCGTCATATCGTCCTTGGGCATGTGTGCTTACTCCAAAAGCAAGCATTATGAAAGAGATAAGCGTAAATTTGAAGAATTCCATTGCGTTTTCTGTGGAGTGGTGAATTACTTTTTCAAGAGGTAGATTTTTGACCTCAGCTATCTTTTGTGCTACGTTTGGCACATACGAAGGTTCATTACGCTTGCCCCTAAAAGGTACAGGAGCCATATATGGTGCATCTGTCTCTATCATGAATTTATCCAGTGGTACGGCTTCAACTGCTTCCAGATTAGCGAACTTTTTGAATGTGATATTGCCTGTAAATGATACCATTAACCCTGTATCGATGGCTTCCTCCATTATTTTTCTGTTTTCAGAAAAGCAATGCAAAACGCCGTTTAATTCTCCTTTTGTATCATATTTGATTTTGTAGAATGTATCGATACACATTTGCTCTGCATCTCGGCTGTGGATTAGAGCTGGCAGGCCTGATTCAGCTGATAATTTCAGATGCCATTCGAATACTTCTTGCTGGACTTTTTTATCTATGAAATCGTAAAAATATTCTAAACCTATCTCTCCGATAGCTATTACTTTATCTCTTTTTGTAGCATTGCGTATATCATTTCCTACTTGTTCGGTAAACTTATCGGCGGAATGGGGGTGAATACCTATCCCCTGATATACATTTTCGTATTGTTCGGTGAGCTGCTGAAGTCTTTCAAACCGGTTCGGTTCTATAGCCGGTATAACTATTTTCTTTACGTTGGCTCCTTCCGCCCTTGATACTGTTTCGGCAAAGTCACCCTTGAATTCATCAGCATCTATATGGGTATGGGTATCTATCAAGTAGTCGTATTCTTTCAAAGTATTAGCCACACTTTCATTGTTTTGTATCAGAAAGCAATAGAAACGAATCTGATTAGAGTGAGTTGTAGTTGGGGTTGTTGTTCGCTTTATTTTTTCGGGAAGGTCAAACGCATGGGGTTTTTAATTGCTGCTCGGGATAAGTGGTGATTGGATACAGGTATAACAGCTTAAAATATTTCGCCGCTGCGGTAATTAGGATTGTAGTAAGTTGATCAATATTGAATTGTCTCTGCCTTGGTTCCGATTCAGATGTCGGAGGGGGATGCTTTTTACGACAAACGAAATAACGGCGAGGCATGCCACGCCGCTACCGTTGATCTTTTGATTTATTTATAGTATAAACTGACTTAGATCAGTGTCTTTTACTATTTCGCCAAGGCCTTCTGATACTTTATCACCATCGATATTGATATTGTTCTCTTCGATATTGTCAGGGGCGTTATAGAGAGTGTTTTCGAGTAAAGTGGTCAATATAGTATGTAGTCTTCTGGCTCCGATATTGGTAACTTCATCATTTACCTGGGCGGCTATCTGCGCTATGCGTTTTATTCCTGATTCCTCAAAGGTCAGCGTTATACCTTCAGTCCCTAGAAGCGCCTGGTACTGAGTTGTAAGTGCGTTTTTCGGAATTGTCAGTATTTTTACGAAGTCTTCTTCTGTAAGCGAATCAAGCTCCACACGAATAGGAAATCTACCTTGGAGTTCAGGTATCAGATCCGATGGCTTCGATACATGGAAAGCGCCACTGGCGATAAAGAGGATATGCTGGGTGCTGACAGGGCCGTATTTTGTGTTCACGGTTGAGCCTTCGACAATTGGGAGCAAATCGCGTTGCACTCCTTCTCTTGATACTTCACCGCTTCCTTTGGCATCGCTGCTGCGGCTTGCTACTTTATCGATCTCATCTAAGAACACTATACCGGAGTTCTCGGCTCTCATAAGCGCTTCTTTCACTGCCGCATCCATATCGATAAGCTTTGCTGCTTCTTCTTTTTCGATCAATGGGAGAGCGTCTGCTATCTTGGTCTTACGTTTTTTCGGCTTTTTTGGCATTATATTGCCAAGCATTTCTTGTATGTTCATGCCCATATCGTCCATTCCTATCGGCCCGAGTATCTGCATGTTTGGTGCTTGGTCTGTAACCAGTTCAATTTCTATCTCACGATCATCTAGCGTTCCGTTATCCAGCATTTTTCGGAATTTTTCGCGAGTCTCGTTGTTCTGGCTTATTTCGTCATCGCTGGCGGTATCGAATGACGGGCCTTTTTTCAGAGGTGGGATAAGAACATCTAGGATTCTCTCCTCGGCGTTTTTACGTGCTTTTTCTTTTACTCTTTCGGTCATTTCATCCTTGACCATAGCCACGGACTTTTCTACGAGGTCTCGTATCATTGATTCGACATCTCTACCGACATAGCCGACCTCTGTAAATTTGGTAGCCTCGAGCTTGATGAAAGGTGCCCCTGCCAGTTTGGCAAGCCTACGGGCTATTTCTGTCTTCCCGACACCAGTTGGGCCTATCATTATGATATTATTGGGCATGATCTCTTCACGTAGCCCGTCCGGTACGTTCTGGCGACGCCAGCGATTACGCAGAGCAACTGCAACTGCTTTCTTGGCGTTGTGCTGGCCAATGATATATTTATCTAACTCTTCTACGACTCCGCGGGGAGTAAGGCTTTTTTCTAGTGATTGATAGCCGCTTTCTTGATTGTTATCGGCTGCTGAATCAATACTTATCTGTTCTTTTTCCAAAATTTCACTCATTTAATATTTTTTTTCTGCTTTATAATACTTCTACCGTAGCGTTCTCATTTGTATAGATACAAATCTCTCCAGCTATCTGCAATGAATTCTTCACTATACTCTCCGCATCCATATCTGAGAATCTGAGCAGTGCCCTGCCTGCCGACAGCGCGTAAGTTCCGCCCGAGCCTATCGCCACAATATCGTCATCTGGTTCGATAACATCGCCCGTACCTGAAATAAGGAGCATTTTATCCTTATCCATGGTGATCATCATAGCTTCTAGTTTGCGTAGGTAGCGGTCTGTTCGCCAGTCTTTGGCGAGCTCGATAGCTGCTCTTTCAAGCTTTCCGCTATGCTGTTCCAGCTTTTCCTCGAAACGCTGAAGAAGCGTGAAAGCATCAGCCGTAGAGCCGGCGAACCCTACCAGGATCTTGTTATTGTAAAGCCTTCTCACCTTTTTTGTGGAGTGCTTCATTACGGTGTTCCCTAAGGAAACCTGTCCATCGGCACCGAGTGCAGCCTGCCCGTTTCTGATACATCCGACAACGGTAGTTGATCTTATTTTCTGTTCTTTACTCAAATCTAAACTCAATTGTATTCATTTTATAATCTTTAGACGCACATACTTACCAAATGGTGAGCCTATTAGGGTGAATGTGACAAAATGGCAAATAGGAGATATCCGATGATCGAGTTTATGACTTATAAGTAAAGGAATGACTATAAAGGCAAAAAGTTTGACTTATAAGTAAAGGAATGTTCAGTTCACATTGAATTTTAAAGATCAATCAACTTTAAGAAGCTTGGACTGCACGACGGAAAAGATTATCAGTACAGCAAAAAGGAAGTACGCCATAGCCGAGGCATACCCCATCTGACCGATATGGGTAAAGGCTTCTTCGTATATCTGGTAAACTATAGTGCTTGTGGTTCCGAGTGGGCCGCCTTTCGTCATTATCAGGATTTCTATGAAAACCTGGAAAGATTTTATGGTATTGACAATTATAACGAACGCAAAAGTAGGCTTTAACAGTGGAAGTGTTATCGATATGAACTGACGGAACTTGCTTGCACCGGCCAGCTCAGCCGCATCATAGAGATCGGGTGAGATAGACTGCATACCTGCTATGAAAAGAATCATATAGTAACCGATAGCCATCCATACATCCATTGCCATAATAGATAAAAGAGCTAAATCAGGATCGAGCAGCCAGCTACCTTCGGGGTACGGCAGCCCTAGAGCTTGCAGAAGCGTATTTATATAGCCATTCCCTGAATATAGATTCGTGAATACAAGTGCCACAACCACAAGCGAGGTAACGGAGGGAAGGAAGTATGTAGCACGGAAAAACGACTGAAATCTAGTGGTTTTGCTATTGATAAGTGCTGCGAGTATAACCGCTAAGGCCACTGTGACCGGTACTGTGCCAACAGTAAAGAACACAGTATTACCTAGAGCTTGCAGGAAATTCTCGTCCCCGAACATTCGTATATAGTTATCAAGCCCTACCCATACAGCTTCCCCGGTAAATGAGTTATAGTCGCTTAGGCTTAGATAGAGTGAATACCCCAAAGGATAAAGCCAGAAAACCAATAAAGTTATTATCCAAGGCGCAAGAAACAGAAGAGTGTAGAGTCTGTTTTTAGTTTTATTGGATATGGAGGTATGGGGCATGTATCAGATATCGCCTTCTAGCACTTCTGCGTGTATGTCTATATTCGGTGCTGAATGCGTTATCGCACCGAGCGAAATATAATCAATGCCGGTATCAAGATAGTGCGTAATTGTATCTATAGTAATACCGCCGCTTGATTCAATCGCTATCTGGCTACCTCTGGGGTCTTGTCTAATAAGCTTTACGCACTCGATCGTTTCTTGCCTGTTCATATTATCTAAGAGGAAGCCATCAGCATTGCTTGCTAATGCTTCTGGGATCTGCTCTATGGAATCCACCTCTATCTCGATCTTCATATCGGGGAATTTCTTTTGGATCGATTCGATGGCTTCAGTAATGCTACCAGCCGCTGCGATATGATTATCTTTTATCATGATCCCTTCACTAAGGTTGTAGCGGTGGTTTTTCCCACCGCCGCATGCCACTGCATACTTTTCGAACATGCGGAGGCCTGGGATTGTTTTGCGGGTATCAAGTATAGTTACACCATGCGGTTTAGCGATATCCACAAACTCGGCTGTTTTTGTGGCGATACCGGATAATCTTTGAAGTAGATTCAAGACTATTCTCTCTCGTCGTAACAGTTCAAGTGTTGGGCCTGAAACATAAGCGATATGATCGCCGGCTTTGAGTTTTTGACCGTCCTGAACAAGCAATTCTGTTTGGCAGCCATTCCCGAAACCTGCCCCAATTATATCGCTTCCTGCGAATATACAGTTTTCCCTTGTACGTAGCATTATCTTGCTCTTGTGCGTCTCGGGGAAGATCGGTATTGAGGTAGAATCACCTGTTGGCGCGTCCTCTTCGAGGTATTCATCGATCTTTCTTGATACGAACTCTTCGGGTAATG
>CAYWYR010000026.1:0-32618 GCA_964462685.1 uncultured Hyphomicrobiales bacterium
ATCTGCCTATAATCAAACATAGAGTATTAATTGAAATTCGTTTATTGGTTAACTTTTGGGTGATAGGACGATCAATCTGCTTCTGAAATTGAAGAAAGTCTGTATTTAGTTGATCTTTTCGCCCTTTGTGCTTTAACGGATACAGGGTTTTGGTGATCGTGAGTTTGGTTATAAGCATAATCACGAGCAAATCTCTGTAGCAGCATTGTATCGGTAAGGCTGTTCAGATCAGGATCATTTACAGGGTTTATATCATAACGTTCCTTAAGAGAAGCGGCAAGCTGGCGTACTATCGCGGTTTCTTTTATTGACTGCCTCGTATAAACTTTGTGGAGGCAATAATAGATCAGATCAATGTCATCCCGCTCTACCCATGCGGTATCAATAAAAGCTGGTTTGTATTCTTTATGGCCGTCGAATAAGATATTATGGGAGAAAAGTTGGTTCTTATCTATTTTTATGACTGCTGTATTGGCGGCGAGATCGCCTATACGTTGATTGTTTGATGTAATAAGATAGGATAGGATTGGTACCATGCCAAAGCCGAGAAATCCATTCTCTATCGGGCGGAATGCCCATCTGATAGCGAAATGGTGTAGTGCGGGTTTATCGCCGTCGAGTGTTATGACTCTGATCTTCATCAGTTTCTTGCCAGGGGTCTGGCCGTTCATCAGGTATTCAAAGATCAGATCGTAGAAGAAAAAAGGAACAGCGTAAACGGAGAACTGTAGAATCGAACCTATATCGTATCCGAATATATCCGATATGAATTCGGCTGGGTATAAAAGACCCGCAGCTATAAAGTAGATAACGATCACTACATAATCCAGAATATAGGCGATGATTCTCTCGCCTAAACCCGCAGCTTTGAAATCCAGCTCTACATTGTGGGGGCTACGGATTATTATTTCATTGTTTTTCGGTGTCATAACTGGTTTAAATATACGAACATAAGGTAAATAGATACGTCTCGGCGGTAATATTTGCCTTTGGCTTTTCTATATTGTCATATTCCGAAAACGAAAAAATAAACATTTAAGCTATTTTAATACTGTTGTGAAAGAAGCTCGTTTCATAAATAAGAACATCGAAGATTGGCGGCGTATTGAAGAATCAACCGAAAAGGGATCGCTAAGTGATAGCGAAACCGCGGTGGAAGATTACTTTAAGTCGAGTAATGACTTGTCTTATGCGAGGACCTTTTATCCGCACTCCCGCTTATCTAACTTTTTGAACGGCCTTTCAACGAGAATACATTCAGGTATTCATACCAATGAGATCACTCCATTTAAGGATATAAGCTATTTCTTTGCTGAATATCTACCTGAGACATGTTATGAAATGCGAAAGGTAATAGGGGTAGCGGTACTGCTGTTTGTTATAGGTACTGCGATAGGTTGGATCTCATCTGTACTTGAGCCCGGTTACACCAGAAGCTTTATGGGCGACGGATATGTGAATATGACCATCCAGAATATAGAGGCCGGCCGGCCGATGGACGTTTATGCGGTAAGCAAGTCCGCACCGATGTTTACTGGGATTACCCTGAATAATATACTGGTGGGTTTCCGGGCATTTGCGGCTGGGATATTATTCGGTATCGGGTCTGCTCTAATACTTCTTTATAACTCTGTGATGGTTGGTACTTTCCTTCAGTTTTTTGATTCATATAATTTACTTGATGTGGCTGTTCAGACTATAATGGTACACGGGACGATAGAGCTGAGTATAATCGTATTATCGGCTGCTGCGGGTATGCGGCTGGGGTCTTCCATACTTTTTCCCGGCACTTACACCAGGGGCCAGAGTTTTATAAAAGGAGCGAAACAGGCGGCTTCTCTGATGATTTCGCTTGTGCCTTTTTTCATTGTAGCGGGCTTTTTAGAAGGGTACGTTACCCGGCGCGACGGGGTGGACGGTTACTTTATAGCGATAATTGCGCTATCCTTTGTTTTGGTCTGGGGATATTTCGTTTTTTATCCATTATGGAAATACGGATATAGAAACAGAAAGCAGAAAATCATTCAGGCGGGCGAAGAATGATAAACAGATTTGACAGCATCTCGGATCTGACGGCGAGGGATATCATTAGAACAGCTACTGCAATGGTACGCCAAAACACCGCTGAGATTCTAAAGCAGGCTTTCAGATATCTATTTCCTTTGGCGTTGCTGATAATGATGGTAAGGACTTCTTTTGATTCGGTAATAATGTCGAGTTTGGAGAGCATGATGCTAGGCCTGTCGGATAATTATCAGCGGATAGAGAACGTTCCCCTTTTTGATCTGGAAGTTCTGGCTTTGCTGAGTATTCTTAGGCATATTGCTTACGGTGCATTGATAGGGTTAGGTGCGATTGTAATATCAAGGACTGCTTTTAGACCAGCTATGGATAAGAAAAAGTCAGGTGCTGGCGGTGTAGCTGTATTCATAGAAAAAGATGAAAAGTCATCTGACCTATCAGAAAAGAATATAGGTAGGACGGTATTTTATTCTTCTGCTCTTTATTTACCAATGGCAGTATTTCTGTTCTTATCGGATATGTATCGGCTGCCTACGAGTATCAGTTTAATAGAAGTAGGCGTAGGAAATCTATTGGATTGGGCTCTATTGCTATTGAATATCGCATATATACCATTGGTTGTGATGGCTCTGCCGTTTATTACCGAAGCAAAAATGAATTTCAGGAACGCATTATATAAAAGCTGGGATTATTATATAGGTAACTTCCTACATATAGCTATATCTGTGATAGCCGCACTGTTTATCAGTAATATTTTCTCTTATCTGATAAGCTTTACGTTACAGCTGGCAGAACTTATCGTGGGTGATATATTCGGTCTTTCAGGTATTGAAGGGTATAATATTATGTTCCTGTTATCATTTATACAAGTGGTGATAAGTGCTCTGCTTTACATAACAAGCGTATTTGTACCGTTAATCGGATATGCTTTTTATTATCTGTTTATCACCTCACAAGATAAGATTGACTTGATGGGGGCTGTATCGAACTTCAAATCTAGAGTCACCTCTGGGGTAGCCTCTTGATAGGGGGGTTATATAGATTGATGTTTGATCTGCGGCTAATGCTGACGCTGGTAGTGTTAGTATCAGCCGTCAGTATTACTGCAGCCGACAGTACATATATCGATACTGATATAGATGAGAACGATCTATATGATGAAAATGGAGATTTAAAAAAGGAAGCCTTAGATAGTTTACTGCTCGAAGGGCTTTTGGACTTAGATGAAGAAGATGTTGCGGAAAATGATAAAGATGAGCCTACACCTGTCATCCCAATCAAACCTAAGAGCAATGATAATGTATTCGATAATGACTTATCCCAAAAATATGCTGATGAGTTAGGTTTTAGGCTTAAGGACAGGAAAAAACCGGATAATAAAAGAAAAGAGATTGGAGCAGGCTTTGATGATCTTGTAAAAGCTATAATGGCTTTGATAGCTTTTCTGGAAGATACTGTTGCGGGTAATATTATTCTGACAGCACTATTCATCCTAATTATCTACGGTTTATATAGACTTATTAAAAGCAACAAGACTGTGGCACTAAAAAAATCGGATGATGATCTGCCACCCGAAGAGATGACTGATGAAGAGATTATCAAAAGTGATAATCTGGAGGTTATGATAGAGCTTGCTGAAAAGAAAGGTGATATCCGCTCGGCTTACAGGCTCCGTTATCTTGGTATGATAAAAATACTGGATCAATACGATATCATTAAATGGCATCCAGCTCTCACAAATAATGCTATCAGAAGGCAAATAGCAGAAAGCGGCCTTAGAAAACGCTTTGGGGAGCATACTAAGGCATACGAGCATATATGGTTCGGAGAATATAGACTATCTGAAAAAAGATATAGTGAGCTAAATAATTCGATAGCTGAATCCATTAAGCTGGTTGAAAGGGGAGTTGATGTATGATTAATCTCCTTTCTATAATTGCTACGGTTTTTTTATTCTATTTTGTTTACACCAGTATCAATCCAGAAGAATATGTAGATAAAACATATATGGGTAGGGCTAACAGGTTTGCTACCGGTAGTTATGTACTTTACAGCGAGCTGGAATCAATTGGTAAGTATGATATGGTAACATTGGACTCTACCGCCTTCCAGATACTGAACGCGGATACTACTTTTCAGAATATGATTTATATATTCTCTAGTGATGGAAGTGGTGAAGGCCCGCAAAGTATAGATCTCACCAGCCAGAAAAAGATTCTGGAATGGGTAGGAGAGGGTGGTACGTTATTTCTCTGTTCCCAGCTGTTCGAGGCTGAGTTGATACTTGACTCCCTCGGTATAGAGCTGAGGGGAGATATATTTGATGAGGTTCGGATAGGGCCAGCGTATTATGGAGGTAAGCCTGAGTTTAATAGATACGGTTATAAAATCGAAAATGAGTGGATTAATTATGTACATAAATACGATGAATTCCGGTCTAATGTGGTTTTGTCGATAGAGGAATCGACACCTATATCTATTTATACTCCTTTCGGGGAGGGTTATATTATTTACACTCCTTATTTTGATTTGTTCGACAATTATAATATGATAGCCCGAAGCGGCCATTTGGTAAGCCAGATGATATCTTTTATGCAACCCGGCAAAACATTATGGATAGATAAATCGCCAGTAAATGATGACGACGGTTTTCTAAGGGTTGTACAGAGAGGCGGGCCGCTTTCCTGGGCATATTATACAGCACTAATTGGTAGTATTCTCTTTCTTGTATCCAATAGCCGCCGCAGGCAAAGGGCAGTACCTGTCTTGGAAGAAAAAACTAATGATACACTTCTTCTGGCTACCAATATCTCCAAGATGTACCGCCAAAGCGAGGGATATCATAAACTGGCGGTTAAAAGATATAAGCATTGGCTTCTTTTCGTTCAGAGAAAATTCGGGATAAGGCTTGCCGAGCAAGAAGAGGATAATCCGCTAAACATAACAAGAAACCCAATAGGGCAGTTAAGTAAAAAAAGCGGTTACCCAGAAACAGCTATAAAAAGAATCATAAATGATTACCGAAGGATTACGATATCCAATAGAGAAGGAAAGATCAGCCGTAAACAGTTTATGGAATTCAATAATCTGATAGACGGTTTTTATAAATCCACGAAATAGAATCAAAATAATATTATGACTGACAACATACCATCTAACGGCCCGACCAAAGACCCACTCAAAGACCCACTCAATCAGAGCGATATGGCTGATAGCAACGAAATCGAACCCCAATCCCAACAAGGCTCAAAATCTACCGCTCCGGATAACGGCGGTTTTGATACGCCCCAGGAATACAAGGAGATGAATGATAAGATATCTGATCTGCGGGGAAAGCTGAACGCTAGGATCATAGGGCAAGAAGTGATGATAGACCTAATTATAGCGGCTGTACTGGCTGATGGCCATGTACTGCTGGAGGGCGTTCCGGGTGTAGCGAAAACGATGACAGCTAAGCTGTTCGCCAAGACAATAGCTGTAGAATATGGCAGGATACAGTTCACCCCAGACCTGATGCCATCGGATATTCTTGGCACATCTGTATTCGACCCCGCCGAGAACAGCTTTGAGTTTAAAAGGGGGCCTGTATTCACCAATATCCTGCTGATTGATGAGATAAACAGATCACCGGCCAAAACGCAGTCCGCTTTATTTGAGGTGATGGAGGAAAGGCAGGTAACCATCGACGGACAGACCTATAGTTTCGAGCCGCCTTTCACTGTTATCGCTACCCAAAACCCGATAGAGCAGGAAGGAACATACAGGCTGCCAGAGGCTCAACTCGATAGGTTCCTTTTTAAAATAAACGTAGATTATCCTGATATGGAGGACGAGCTGAAAATCTTGAATCTGCACTCCGATAAAGGCAAACTGAAAGATGCTGGTGATGAAACCGTATCACTTATCAGCCCTGAAGAGCTTAATGATTTCAGGAGTCTGGTAGATAATGTGACCGTTAGCGGGGATATCAAGAAATATATTGCCGGTATAGCAACTGAAAGCCGCAACCACAGGTCAATATACCTCGGTATATCACCTCGTGCCTCTGTATATCTGATGCAGGCCGGCAAGGCCTGGGCCGCTATGAAAGGCAGGTCGTTCGTTACGCCGGATGATATCAGGGAGATGGCATTTCCGGTTATGGCCCACAGGATAATACTTACCCAAGAGCGGGAAATGGAAGGTACTTTGCCCGAAGATATACTTCAGGAGCTGCTTGATAATACCGAAGTACCAAGGTAATATATCTGAATGGGATTAAGCCAGATCAAATATATTTTTCCTACCAAGCGCTTTTGGATCACATTAGCGGTTGTAGTGGCGGTTTTTGTTATCGGTTACGGTAGCCAGATAATCTACTACGGCGGTATAGGTATTTTCGCATTGCTGATTGTGATCTCGCTTTATGATATTATAAAGCTTTGGGGCATAAAAATGCCGATATCCGCAATAAGGCGGCATGAGGACAGGCTATCGAACGGGGACGATAACCCGATAGAACTTACTGTTTCAAGCCGATACGATATGCCGGTTGGCTTAGAGATTATCGACGAGGTGCCATACCAATTCCAGCTACGTGATTTTTCCATTAAAATCGGACTCAATAAAAGAGAAGAAAAAACATTAAACTATACCATACACCCAATCGAACGCGGCGAGTATAGGTTTGGGAAAACCAATATATTTATATCAACTAAACTGGGCTATATAGAGAGAAAAATCATTTTTGACAATGATTATAATACTAAAGTGTACCCGAGTTATATCCAGCTACGCAAACACATGCTGGTAGCTGCCACAAACAGGCTTGATGAGCACGGGCAGAAGCGAGTAAGGAAAATAGGCAGGAGTTTGGAGTTCGACCAGATAAGCAAGTATTTCCCTGGGGAGGATTACCGGACTATAAACTGGAAAGCATCCGCCAGGCGAGGGGAGCTTATGATAAACAGATATATAGAGGAAAAATCCCAGCCGATATACAGTGTGATAGACATGGGCCGCTCCATGCGTATGCCGTTTGAGAACCTTACTCTGGCTGATTATGCGATTAATTCCGCACTAGTTCTATCTGCTTTATCGATTAATAAGGGTGATAAATCCGGGCTTGTTACATTTTCCGATACGATAGGTAACAATATTGAGGCTTCCAACAGGCGGGGGCAGATGCCGAGAATACTGGATACTTTATATAACGCTAATACTTTCTACAGGGAAACCGGATATCACGTAGTTTATAAAGAGATAAACAGTTTGGTAAAGGAGCGTTCACTGCTGATGCTATACACCAATTTTGAGACTACTGACGTATTGAACCGCAATCTCCCGTATCTGAAAGCAATAGCCAAGAGGCACCTGCTGGTAGCGGTAGTATTTAAGAATACCGAGATACATGAAGCCATAGGCAAAGATATACAGAACCCGAGGCAGGCAGCCATAAAAACAATTGCCGAGGAGCTGGAAATGCAAAAGACCGAGATAATAGCTACCCTGAACAGAAGCGGTATCCAGACAATATACACTACCCCGAAAAACCTTACCACTGATACGATAAACCGATACTTGAAGATAAAGGCTCAGAATAGTTTGTAGGAAAAAATTCTAATGTAAACTAAAAAAAGTGTTATCGTACTCCGAGAAATTACTATGAATAAGCATAGTATCAATAAGAGCTTTATAGCTGTAGAAAAAAAATATGAGAGGAGAAGCAATATATATATATCGTTTATATGGCGTAGCTATATTCTATCATTATATCAGGAGCTGTTATGCTCAATAAAACCAAGTTTTTCTTAATTGCAATAATGTAGGCTTTAGTGTCAACTGCATCATTGGGTGTACCTTTGAAGAGAGGTGAACCACAAACTAACGGAAATGGTTATACAGCCCAAGGTTATGAAGATGTTCAACCCGGTGGAGCAATGTATTATACAGTAATATTTGATCCGAGTGGAAAAGCAATTTATGCTAGTGGTACTATAATCCTTTTTATTGGTCCATTTAGATTCGAATCAGAGTTTGAGTGGTGGCCTGGTAACCAAAAAAGAGGTTATTTTAAAATAGAAAATGTTTCAGAAAAACAACTTTTGTATGATGGTTCGACTATCTACTACTCGGGTGAAGACATCGGTCCTTTGAGATATATAATTGCAAACGAAATCGGGCAGATTTTACAAAATGGTTTTCTTGATAAATCAAACAAATACAGATCCGAAAACATTCAAAATTATGGACAAAAACTGTTAATATCAGTTATGAATGATCGTTTCAGTGAAACTAAGAATATCATACAATATGGAGAATAACATGAAATTAATAAAAAATGCACTTATCGTGTTCCTTATGTCTTTGAGTTATGTTTCTTTAACATCTCAAATAATTGGAAACCCTAAGACAATGATAAATTCAGACGACTATTTGTTCATATCTTTTTATGAGGATAGTAATCTAGGATATATATCTTGTTCCGTTTTGGGTGAAATATGGTCATCAGGGGGTAGTTTCTATAAAGACTTTACAGGTTTTAAAGATAGTACAAATACTTTAGAGCCTGATATGGTAAAATACGAGACAATTTTTACAACAGGAACAGGCAGGTCGGTGAGTTTGCTTGAAGTCAGAGATTCTACTAATACTTATCCTTTAGGTATTTTGTATTCTGGTGATTATAGCATAGGCGATACTACTCTTTCTGTAGAGTTGTATGATGCTTTTGTGGAATTTCAAGATACATTGAATGTTCATAATGGAACGAATGATCAAATGCCATTTACGGTTGGTCAACAATCAGTTAATCAAACTTCATATCCCCTATCTTTCGATGAGCCGGATAATTATGCTTCTGCTTACACCCCAGGAGAGCTTGCTTATGTAGTTGAACATGACGCAAATGGTTATAAGTTAGAACTTATACAGGATACAGACAGGAGCAATATCCTAGTCGGATTTAGATATAAGAGTGGCTTAGATAACAATACATACACAAAGTTTATTGTCCCTAATAACTAGTACTTTTAGCTCAGATTATAAAGCCGATTTTGATTTGTGTTCAAGATCGGCTTTTTTAATTTTTATATCACATACAGAATATAAAAGTGGCATTGATACTTATCCTACGACCATTTTCCAGAGCATATTCTGTATCGAATAGGTAAAGGTTTAACACATATCGCCTTTAACACGTATATTTGCAGTTACTAAGAATCAATACAACCTTATCGTTTAAATGGCACAGAGAAAAGTACCCCCTACAAAAAGAAAGAAGAAGAAAGACGAACACGTATCCTGGAACTTTCCGATCCAGAAAGAGAATTTCATCTGGATAGGGATTTCGCTCGGTGTTATACTGGTGGGTTATGTATTGCTGGCGCTCAGCATTACGGAGGACCCCGCCACTGTGGACGGGACTTGGAACAATTTCTTATCGGTAGAGGTCGCGCCTGTGGTTCTCGCTATCGGCTACTGTATCCTGTTGCCTTATGGCATTTTGAAAGGCAAGAAAATCACCCGTGACAAGTATTCTATCGCTATTGAGACTACTAAAACAACTGCCGATCCCACAGCGATAAAGTCAGACCAACCACAGTAAAACCGGTTCTGCCGCAGGAATATCAATGAACGACAAAGATAACAACCCGATAGAATCTGAAGACATCATCCCTGAGTCAGAACCTGAGACAGATCCTGATACAACTCAGCCTGAGGCGCCTTTGGACACGAAGGCAGGTTATGTCGCTATTATAGGAATGCCCAACAGCGGCAAATCAACCCTACTAAACTCCATACTCGGCACTAAGCTATCAATTGCTACACACAAGCCGCAGACTACCCGCAAGAACGTACTCGGGATACATTCTGAGAAAGATTTCCAGATCGTATTTCTAGATACCCCTGGTTTACTTAGGCCAAAGTACAGTATGCAGGAAAATATGATGGGATACGTTCAGAAAAGTGTTGAGGACGCTGATCTTCTCGTTATCGTAATCGATATTGAAAAATGGAACGGCTATGAGGCGTATTTCAGTAATGCGATACTAAAGCGGGTTCTGGAAAGCAGATTACCGAAGGTCGCTTTCCTAAACAAGATCGATACAAAAAAGGATGTAAAAGACACGCTTCCTATAATCAAAGAGCTATCTGAGAAAGGCGATTTTGCTGAGATAGTTCCGGGTGCGGCTATCAAGCAGCACGGCCAGAAAGAGCTGATCGACACCATAGGCAAACATCTGCCGGCATCTCCTTTCTTCTACGATCCAGAGCTGCTTTCTACCCAACCTGAGCGGTTTTTCGTTTCCGAGCTTATACGGGAGCAGGTTTTCCTTTTGTATAAAGATGAAATACCATATTCTACTGAAGTAAACATAGTTGAGTTCAAGGAACGCGAAGACGGTAAATGGTTTATTTCGGCGGAAATAATCATCGAGCGCGATTCACAGAAGATTATAGTGATAGGTAAGCGCGGCGCCATGCTAAAGCAACTGGGTATGCGATCCCGCAAAGAGATAGAAGCCCATCTGGATCAATCGGTTTATCTCAGTTTATTCGTAAAAGTGCGGAATAAATGGCGTGATAATAATACGTATCTGAGAAGTTACGGGTATTGAGACAATTCAACCCTATCCAGTGGATCGGGATAATAAATATGTAAAGTATAAAAGAAGGGAACAGTTTCTAGCTGTTCCCTTATAGTATTAATTACTATTTAAATAGCATATCAATTAGGATTGATATCGCCGCCTTCTACGTCTATCTCGGCTTCCACATCGATATTATCGAGGCCTTTTAGCTCTGGTTTTTTAAGCTCTTTTTCGTCGATGACTTTTTCGCCACCTTCAAATTTGAAGCTTAGTTTATCACCGTCCTCGGCTACGTCGGCTGTGATCTGTGAGCCAGGGTTTATATTACCTGAAAGCATTTCTTCCGCTAGCTCATCTTCTACGAATTTTTGCAGGGCACGGCGAAGCGGTCTTGCTCCGTATTTCTCATCCCAACCTTTTTCAGAGAGGAAGTCCTTAGCTTTATCTGTAAAGGAAAGTGATACTTTATTCTGGCTAAGTCTATCTCGCAGGTATTGAACCTGTATTTCGATAATTTTTCTGATATCTTTGGTCTGCAGTTTTCTGAAAATCAGGAAGTCATCAATACGGTTAAGGAACTCAGGGGTAAACATGTTTTTTAGTGATCCTTCGATAACTGATTTCATGTTCTCGTAATCTGAGCCTTCCTCACGTAGCCCGAAGCCTATTTTACCGCCTTCTTTTACGTCCAGCGTACCGGCGTTTGATGTCATAATGATTACTGTGTTCTTGAAATCGACTTTGCGGCCGAGGCCATCAGTCAATACACCGTCATCAAATACCTGAAGTAGTAGGTTAAAGACATCTGGGTGAGCTTTTTCTATCTCATCAAGCAGGATAATCGAATACGGCTTGCGTCTTACTTTTTCTGTAAGCTGTCCACCTTCTTCATATCCCACATATCCCGGAGGTGCCCCTACAAGCCTTGATACGGAGAATTTCTCCATATACTCGGACATATCCACCCTGATAAGTGCTTCCTCAGATTCGAATAGAGTTCTGGCGAGCACTTTCGCTAGCTCGGTTTTACCTACACCTGTCGGGCCTAAGAACATAAAGCTACCTATTGGGCGCTTCGGATCTTTAAGGCCTGCACGCGCACGGCGGATCGATTTGGCGAGTGACTCTATCGCAGCATCCTGACCAATTACTTGCTCTTTAAGCTCATTCTGCAAATTCATCAGTTTGCTGGATTCAGTTTCGTGTACTTTGTTTACTGGTACACCTGTTATCATAGATACAACGTCGGAAATATCTTCCTCTGTTACAGGGTAAACCCTTTCGTCGGATTCATCTTCCCACTTCTGTTTTGCATCCTCAAGTTCTTGCTGAAGTTTTTTCTCCAGATCTCTAAGGCGCGCAGCTTCTTCAAAGTTCTGTTTTTTAACGACCTTAGTCTTCTCATCTTTAACATCGTTGATCTGTGCTTCCAGATCCGTGATTTCTTTCGGTACTACTATATTGGTAAGGTGTACCTTAGAACCTGCTTCATCAATTACATCGATTGCTTTATCGGGGAAAGCACGGTCTGGGATATAGCGCTCTGCCATTTCAACGGCATATTGTATCGCTTCATCTGTATATGCTACTTTGTGGTGCTTCTCGTAAGTTTCCTTGATGTTTTTCAGTATCTGGTGAGTCTCTTCTTTTGATGGCTGCTCTACGAGTATCTTTTGGAATCTACGCTCTAAGGCGCCGTCCTTTTCGATATTCTGGCGGTATTCATCTAGAGTTGTGGCACCGATACATTGCAGTTCGCCGCGGGCAAGTGCGGGCTTGAACATATTACTTGCATCGAGAGAGCCCGAAGCGCCCCCAGCACCAACGATAGTATGCAGCTCATCGATAAAGAGTATGATATCATCTGCCTTTTCCAGTTCGGTAAGCACAGCCTTCATTCTTTCCTCAAACTGGCCGCGGTATTTGGTACCTGCCACAAGCCCAGCCACATCCAGTGAGATAATACGCTTATCGAATAATGCGCGTGATACTTTTTTGTTGACGATTCTAAGTGCCAAACCTTCCACTACCGCTGTTTTACCAACGCCTGGCTCACCGATAAGAACTGGATTGTTCTTTTTACGGCGGGCAAGTACCTGCGATACACGTTCGATTTCTTTCTGGCGGCCTACAACGGGATCCAGCTTACCTTCTGTGGCAAGTTTGGTAAGATCACGCCCGAAGTTGTCAAGAACAGGTGTTTTTACCTTTTCTTTGGCCTTGGAGCCTGTAGTTGTTTTTGTTTTTGTGGTTGATTTAGGAGCAGAGCCTGTACCACCGTTTTGTATATCCTCAGCTTCCCTACGAACTACATCATAAGTGATGCCGAACTGGGATAATATCTGAGCTGCGATGTTTTCTTCATCACGCAGCAAGGATAAAAGAAGGTGTTCCGTCCCGATTTTATCAGTACGGAAAAGCTTTGCTTCTAAGTATGTGATCTTCAGAACTTTCTCAGCCTGCTTTGTAAGTGGCACATTGCCGAGAGAAAGTGATGTAGATGTAGTCTTTATGGTATCTTCGATACCTTTCTTTAATCTGTATAAGTCTTGGGTCAGGTTGCGAAGAATCTTCGCCGCCATACCGTCCCCTTCCCTCAGAATACCAAGGAGCAGGTGTTCGGTACCGATGTAATCATGGCCGAGCCTGAGAGCTTCTTCTCTGGAGAGCCTGATTACTTCATTGACCCTGTTTGAAAATTTTCCATCCATATTATTAGTCCTTATGCTGTTCCCTTATGGGTAGCTATAGGCTGATCGAAAACAACTTTTATCCGAAAAGTGGAGATCAAAAAGAATATAACAAAGGGAGTTCTACATTCTATATGTCAATTATCTGTGACTTCTCTTATAGATATTACAAAGCAGAACCTTCTAAGTTTCCTTTTCATATTCTAATCTGAGAAGCGGTTATATATCATCAGTAACGTAAGAGGGTTATAAAGCCACTACTTTACAAAACTTTCTTGATACAAACAACTATAGTGTAATAACGTGCCAAGGGGTACTCTATGTTACCTGTGGCGAAAGTAATGCACTTTTGTCACCAAAATAGGTTGTTTTGCTGGGTGAAATAGGGTAGTATGACAGAATGGCGTGTTGTTTTATTTCTCAAATTCAAACTTTAAAAAGTTGATTGGACTTGAGGTTTTATGTTAAAGATTGTTTTAGCGGCTGTTTAGCGGTTATACTATGGTTTTATAAAAGTATAGAAGAAACATACTTCTTAAAGAGATTAAGCTAAATCGGTTTGTATCTATACTTAATCAGTATCAAAATGAATTATACTAATTCTCAATAAATCTGAGGCTATGATAAAGAGCGCTTATACATAATAATTATCAACTTTGGTATTGTGTTAATTTCACAAAAAGTATAAAATATATAGATAGAATCTTATTAACATAGAAAGGACATATGTATATAGCAATATAGCAAAGAAATATATAGTGGAGCTACAATAAATAATTTTATCTTACATCTAAATGTATATAATAATAAACTCACACTAAAGTGAGAGTATTTTATTAATTATATCAGGGAGCTATCATGCTTAACATAATCCCCCCCCCCCCGAAACCTTTCAATTTTAAAGAAAGGTGTTAGAGAAAGCCAGTATATAAAATACCTAACTGGTATATTTATACTAGTACTGTGTATAGGTATATTACCTAAAGAGGCTGATGCACAAGGTATAGAGCCTTGTTATCCAGATTGTGAAACCAGCATTTGGATGCCCGTGCCACCTGCTGCTGCATTGGAAACTACTGTTTTAATTTGCGGTGGGACTGTGCCGGTAAAAGTAAGGTATCGTACAAGATACGCCTGTAATCTGTGGTATGATGTATTTATAGAAGTCATAGGTGATGATCCTAGTACACCTAACAATGAATTGCAAGACGCTTTAAACTGTAGCAGCGGTGATCTCAACCTTGTTATGCAGCAAGTTACCGAACAAATCCTCATAATGAACCCAATGAACTTCCCCCCTATGACACCTGCAACTGGATGTGAGGAAAACTGGAGGGTCATGAACGGCTCATGCTGGGCAGTAACAGATAAATTTCAGCACGTAGGACCCCCGCCATCAGAAAACCCAGTAGTTAATCCAGCTGATTATGGATATGACGTATGGGCAATGCCTTGTGAAGGCACATTATGTTGCCTTGAACGCTTTGAGATCTGTATAGATCCCCAAGGGGATAGGACTATTACTCCTGGTGGATTCTCTCCTATTGGAAAGATTGATGACTGTCCTGACGATCCTAATAATCCTAGTGAAAAATGCATACCTGTATGCGGTTCAATCAATAGATAGGAGAAAAGCAATGAAAATGAGATTATTTTTGACTTCAGTTGTTATTCTATTTACAACGGTATGCTACTCGCAAAACATTACATACAAATATCCAGATGGTAGTTATAAAGTTTCTGATAACAATGGTAAAACATGGAAACATTATGACATACCAAAGATTACATTTATCTACGAGAATTTTACAAAAATATCCGAAGATAACGGTAAGACTTGGATAAAAGTAGAAGAAGCAGTAAATATGACTGGTTTTATAGTATCTGAGGATTTTATTCACATAGATGCAATAACGGACAAAAAGCCAGTTTCATATAGATTAATGACTGACAATGGGAACGTGGTTGAAGAAGATGAAATAAAACAGGAGTATATTATGTTCCAAAAAGAATATAGTGGTCTGCATTTCATCATACTTGAATACGATAACGAGAAAAGCGAGATATATAAACTATTGTTTTAATAATACAGCCGCACTCAAAGTTATTGGGTGCGGCTTATTTTAGGAGAAGTTAATATGAAAACAATTTTTACTGTTTTGATTCTATTTCTATTTACCGATACTATGGCTCAAAATTGGCAATCCATTAACAAAACATTATGGGACTACAATGTCAATGATGTTTGCGCAGTAGATGAAAATAACATAATCGCTGTAGGTGATTTTGGATCTGTATATAAAGTTCATCTCGGTGTCTCCGGAGATGACGATACGGAATATATAAGAGCTGATGACAATGATGGTTCCTTTAATGACGTTAATTATATTGATGAGAGTTTTCTTGCAGTAGGTGAAAATGGCATGTTTTATAAGTCTGACTCTACTGGTGAGAATTGGCAAAAGTATTTATTGACTACTGACGAGAACTTAATAGCTATTGGCAAGATAGGTGTTGATATTATTATAGTTGGCGAAACGAAAATCTACAAAGTAGATGATCAGAATTTCAAAATCAAAGAAATATTTGACTTGCCGTATAATTATAATTATATAACCTTTGCCAATGATATAATATATGCGGTTGGTGATAATGGTCTGTTATTTACTTATAATGGTAGTAACTATCGAGAGCATGATAGTGGTACAGATGAAGATATTACTGTTATTTTTTATGATGATAATGGTAATATATACTTTACTCCTAAAAATTCTCGGATAATAAAAGCTAACGAAAGTTTAGATAGTTTAATCGAAATAGAATTGACACAGCCAATTGATGAAGTTTTTACAGCTGGCATGGTGGGAGAAAATAATATTGCTGCAGTAGCCGTTATCGAAAGCAATTATCTTGAGTTAGCCTTAGATATTGATAATAGCAGACTCTATATATCCCCGTTTATATCAGGTGTAAGTGCCCAGATTATTGGTTTTCATCCTTTACCAAATTCTGATATTAGTTTCTACCATGGACCAAATGGATTATTGGGCTTAGTCTATGATACCCAATTTGGAGAAAACTTCAGGGGTTTTAACTTACATTTTAATATCTATTTGCCAAGTTTAGATATAATAGACTTAATAAAAAATGAAACAGGTAGTGTTTACATCAGAGGGAATAATAGTATTAAAACAATGAAAGGGGACTGGAATATTACTGACCACTCTGAAGAAAGAAATGCATATCCAGTTGGTAATGCAGGCGGCAAGAATTACTATTTAGGAAAGACTTTTAATGCCACTTCACGATGGAGGCAAGTATTATATTATATTGAAAATGGTAATCGTGTAGATATAGATACCTCATTAACAGGTGCCCAACGCTATAAGTATTATGAAAATGATAATAAACTGATCGCTTATGGTAATAGAATGATTTATGTGATTGACAAAAATACTTTTACCCCTGCAAGCATTGATGAACCTGATTTTTTTATTTCCTCCCTTATAGAGCATGAAAACGGTATATATTATGCAGCATCAGGAAACACAATACACTCCAGTAACGATCTTGTAAACTGGAAGTTATTTAAAGAAAATGATAATAATTATGATTTACCTACACTTATAAGTTCAGGTAGCAAACTTTATTTAGGTGATAATACAGGGTTGTTCCATGATAAGACTTATATAATAACTGATTTATTTTCTGGTGATACTGTTACCAGTTTTTATTCCGGTCAACACATTACTTATCTAGAACAACACGGCACTTTTATTGGTTTAGCTACGGGTTTGAATAGTTATATCTCTTATAGCCGTAATGGAGGTACAAGCTGGACCATAGATAGTGTAGATAACGCTAACCAGATTTATGGCGTTCTAGAGTTTAATGATCATCTTGTGGCTTATTCTCAAAATGATATTTTTATAAAGCCTATAACTGTATCATCAGTAAATGAAAATCATAGTAGATGGGTAACACAAGATTATACTATATTCCCGAACCCATCTAATGCTGGAGAAACTGTATCAATATCCAACTTATCATTCGAGACTGATTATAATGCGGAGTATACATTAGTTAACCTTAATGGTAGTATAATTGATAAAGGATATTTAAATAACAATACATTGACCCTACCACCAAGTTTAGCTTCACAAAATTACTATTTACTTATTAACCAAAGTGGACAAATCTACACTACTGTTATTTCAATAGAATAGGAATTTATTACTGCTATTGAAATATCATTAATATACAAAGATGTTGATATAAAGAAGAGACAGCGGTAGGATCATCCATTGTATCAATTTGTATTGAGGATTCTTGTAATATTTGAGTAGGCGTTTAAAAAGGCCAGCTAGTATCATTCTAATAGCCTATATAATTATCTGTATAGTAAAAGCATATCCTTTAATTTACTATATTTGTCATGAATAAACTTGCTTAAAGAATTTTCAAGGTAAAACATGAGATCAATATTACTTACTCTGCTATTAGCTATAGCATCACTATCCCTTTTTGGGCAGGAAACGGGTAGTTTCAATACTACAATACCTTTTATGGGAGCCCCAAGAACGTTATCGATGTACGTGCCAGCAGATTATGATCCTTCCAGCGATTATAATCTATTTGTATCTATGCACGGCCTTGGTGACAACTCTACTGCGTTCAGGGATTTCCTTGTTTCGAATAACTTCCAGAATGAGTTCCCTAATACTATTATGGTATTTGTGGATGGTGGAGATGATAACCCTGCCAGAGGACATATAGACTTTGAAGGTGAGGAGAAAGTTATTTACGACGCTATTGATACCGTAGTCAGCAGATATTCAATCGATGAAGACGAGATTATCCTTCATGGTTTCTCTTACGGAGGAAGAAGCGCTCTGAAGATCGGCTTGGACGATCCGGATAAATTCAAAGCATTATACCTAAGTACTCCTGCCATTCAGGGGTATAATGACCTGAAGAACGAAGAAGTTGGACCGCTTAATGTTAACTACGCTTATGAAAACGCTTCTAGAATTCCGATAGTAATAACCGTCGGCCAAGAAGATCTACCATATTTCAGGCAGAATATTGGTTTGTTATTGGAACTTGCAGATAATAATGGTATGGTAAATATATTACCGCTCAATGGTGGGCATGCTTTGCTTATAGGGCCGGGTAATGCACAAATCTTACAGTTATTAGAAGATCCTAATTCCATAGATTTTGGTATTCAGTTTTTCTATCGCCAAGGCCCCAGAGGATATTTTTGCCAAATTGATGATTTAGGTGCAGTGTTTTTTCGCAATGGCACTGGAGATAATATTAGTTCTTTGAAATTTACTTTAACAGCGGGATCGCAGACTAAAATTTATGATGTAAATGAAGAACTAGCACCTTATGAGTCCTTTGTATTAGAGCTAGATCAAACTGGATTTGATTTGCCAGCAGGAAATTATTCGGCTAATTTAACTGTTACTGAAATGAACGGTATTGCAATATCAAATGGGTCAGTTGGAAGACAAGATATTAATTTGAACTATACGCCTGAAGGTACAAATGATGTCATTACAGATAACAGAACTGGAGAGGTGGATGCTTGGGTAAACGAACCTGCGTTTTATACTTATGCCCCTATTGATGCTGAAGTAAGTGGCAGAGATGCTTCGGTGATGTTCAGTCATCCATTCTTTTTCCATAATATCGGGCATGCACACACATATTACTCACCTATAGTTGATGTAAACGGTTTACAGAGTAAGCTTCTCGCTATGGATTATGCATTCGCTTATGCTACCTATGATGCAGAAGGCGGTGGTACCTTAACAATAACCGATACATTGATTATCAGTTATAAAGCTGATTGTGACGATAACTGGACTGAACTATACAGGGCTTCAGGAGATGAGCTTGCAACTTACGGACCAATACATAATTCCACTGACTTAGGTTCTTTTCTGGCTGATCCGCCAAGCGGCAGTTTTGATAGGTTAGAGGTTGATCTTAGTGGTATTAACTCGAGTGCTGCACAGTTCAAATTCGATTATATGTCTGCTTCGGGAGGGATTTTTGTTTTGGATAGGATAAAGATTGGGCAGATACCTGGATTCGTTTCCGATATTGATGGTCTTGATGTATATCCCAACCCAGCCGAAGACTTTATCAATATAAAGTTCGATGGTAAACTAAGCGATCTTCAGATAGTTGATATGTCTGGTAAGATAATAACAGCTGCCAACAGCAATGAAATCAACATTGACGGATTGCCTTCCGGCACATATACCTTAATCGGTAATGCTGACGGCAAGAATTTCGCCAAGCAGATAATCAAAAAATAAGCAATATATTGGTAATGTCTGTAACATAATCACACTTATGGTTTTACTGTTATATAGTATGTTTCTAAAGAGAATACACCGTATATCTTTCGCAGGTTATATAAACCTATCTCTTTAGATACATGAAATGCTAAGCTCTGCCGAAAACGGTGGGGCTTTTTACTATGTGTCGCCCCTCCTAGGAATAGAGGGGAATCATACCTCTATTGTTTTCCATTTGCCCCGGCGGAAGGCGTAGATGCTCATAAGGGCCATGGCTGATTCCGCAATCGGTATGGAAATAAACGCGCCTGTTTCGCTAAGGCCGAATCGATAAGCGAGCAGGTAAGCCAACGGTATCTGTATTACCCAAAAACCGATTACGTTTATTATTGTTGGCGTACGTGTGTCGCCTGCACCATTTAGTGCTTGGGCGTAAACCATTCCAACCCCGTAAACAAAATATCCAAATCCAATTATCCTGAGAGATTGTGAACCATAGGCTATTACTTCGGGTAAGTCAGTAAATATCATCATAATATTATCTGGCAGCAGAATAAATATCAGAGATACAATGCCCATAAAAATACCGTTGAATTTGGCAGCCATTTTCACACTGATCCCTGCTCTATCTATCTTACCCGCTCCGAGGTTTTGGCCAACGAGTGTAGCTGCGGCATTCCCCAGACCCCATGCTGGCAGTATAAAAAACAGCACGTTACGGAGTGCTATTTGGTAGCCTGCAGTTGCGCTGGTGCCTCCTGTTTCGGCTACTATTTTGGCTAGAAAAACCCAGCTTCCGCTGGCGAGAAGAAACTGGAGAGTGGCTGGCCAAGCGATATTGAGGATATTTTTGATAGGTACTAAGTTCGGTATAAAGTCTTCATACTTTATCTTTACCATTGACTTATCCCTCATAAGGTGGGCAAGTTGATAGATAACACCTGTGCCTCTACCTATCGCAGTTGCTATAGCCGCACCTTCAATTCCGTAATATGCAATGAGAATGGGATCGAGTATGATATTTATGATAGTCGCTAGCCAGAGGCTTTTCATAGCCATGGCTGCATTTCCAGCACCTCGGAAAATCCCGTTGATGAGAAAAAGCAGTATAATGGTAATCGAGCTGCCAAATATAATCCTTGTGTATCCGGCACCATCGGCTATTACATTACCTTCGCCACCCATAAAGGTCAGTATTTCCTCTGCATAACCATAGCCAAAAGCACTGATGAAAATGGTTGCTATAACCGAAAGAAGAATTGCCTGAGCCGCCGCCCTGCCTGCCAGTTCTGGCTTTTTCTCTCCGATGCGCCTTGCTATGATAGCAGTGGCTGCGGTGCTGAACCCTATAGCGAGAGAATAAACTAGAGTAACAACAGATTCGGTTAAGCCTACTGCAGCTATTGCTGCTTCCCCCAGGGTACTTACAAAGTATATATCAACAACGGCAAAAATACTTTCCATGCCCAATTCAAGGATCATCGGTATTGCGAGCAAGATAATCGCGGTTGATATATAGCCTTCGGTAAAGTCGCGCTCGCCGCCTTTTATTGATTCTTTAAGCAGCGACCAGAAATTTTCTTTAGGCATAGGCAGGGTAATGAAGTATGTGGATTTATAACAGTAAGATCTTTATAAGCTAGTTCTAAACCCGACTAATACTAAATATAGAAATGTAGACCGGTTATAATAATAAGATGCAAACTATAAGTAATCTTGCTAAATTAAATATATTCGATCTATAAAACACCTTTATAAGGTAAATTCAATTTTTACTCATTCATCCCATAGGTATCTGTATGCCGTGGCGTTTGGCGTTTTCTGTGGCTCGCTGATAGCCTGCATCGGTATGGCGGAGAATGCCCATAAGGGGGTCGTAGGTTAGTACTCGGGAAAGGCGACCATCCGTTGCCTCGGTTCCGTCGGCTACCACCACCATACCCGCGTGCTGGCTCATTCCCATACCTACACCGCCGCCATGGTGAAGTGATACCCAAGTAGCACCGCCAATTGCGTTAAGCGCAAAGTTCAGCATAACCCAGTCCGATACGGCATCGGAACCGTCTTTCATTGCTTCGGTTTCTCTGTGTGGGGATGCTACAGAGCCGCAGTCCAGATGGTCGCGGCCTATTACGATCGGGGCGGATACTTTTCCGGTGCGGACAAGATTATTCAGCATAAGGCCTGCCTTTCTGCGTTCTTCATATCCGAGCCAACAGATACGTGATGGGAAACCCTGCCAACCTACGTGCTTCTGTGCGTTATCTATCCAGCGGTGTAGGTCTTCTTTTTCAGGGAAGAGCTCTTTGATCGCTGTATCTGTGGTATAGATATCCTGAGGATCGCCAGATAGTGCCACCCAACGGAAAGGTCCGTTACCATCGCAGAAAAGAGGGCGTATATATTCTGGAACGAATCCCTTGAAATCAAAAGCACGGTTATACCCGCCTTGATCTCGAGCTACCCAACGGATATTATTGCCATAATCGAAAACGATAGATCCTTTATCTTTAAATGCTACCATTGCCTCTACGTGCTTAGTAATAGAGCGGTAAGTATCTTCAAGATATTTGTCTGGATTTGCTATTCTCAGCTTATCGGCTTCTTCTTTGGAGTAGCCAGCGGGATAGTATCCATTAAGTGGATCATGGGCGGATGTCTGATCGGTAACAATATCAGGGGTTATTCCCATTTCATATAATCTCGGCAATATCTCGGCTGTATTACCTACCAGACCAATGGACCATGCTTTCTTACTTTCTTTACATTCTTCCACACGTTTCAGAGATTCATCTAGATCATAGATTTTCTCATCGCAATAACCGTCGCTGATGCGCTTATCGATTCGGGTTTCGTCTATTTCAACGGTAATTGATACGGCGCCCGCAAAAGTAGCCGCCAGAGGCTGAGCGCCGCCCATGCCTCCCATTCCGCCAGTAAGTAGGAACTTCCCAGCCAGGCTGCCCCCAAAGTGCTGCCTCGCACATTCGGCTATGGTCTCGTAGGTGCCTTGGAGTATGCCTTGAGTACCGATGTATATCCAACTTCCGGCCGTCATCTGGCCATACATCATAAGGCCGAGTTCGTCGAGGCGGCGGAATTCATCCCAGTTGGCCCAGTTAGGTACTAAGTTGGAATTAGCGATAATTACTTTAGGGGCGTCATCATAAGTGCGTGCAACGCCTACTGGCTTTCCGGATTGGACTAATAATGTCTCGTCGGTATCCATATTCTCAAGAGTATCGAGAATGCCGTAAAGAGACTCTTTGTTTCTAGCGGCTTTACCAATGCCCCCGTAAACTACGAGCTTTTCGGGGTGTTCTGCATTTTCGGGGTCAAGATTATGCTGTATCATTCGCCACGCCGCTTCTATCTGCCAATTCTTACAGTGCAGATCGCTTCCACCGTGAGCTTTGATAACTCTTTCTATTCTGTTGGGTTGGATAGTCATAATCTTTAATGCCGTTTTTGCTCTTTAATCGCACAAATATAATGGTTTTGCGTCGATTTATTTTAGGTTAGGTGATAAACCGTATCAAAGTGTACGGTTCCCCCGTAGTCTAACAATACGGTGTATATGAACATTATATTGTGAATGTTTAATTATTCAAATGCAGCTTATAAAAAACCTCAGAATCAACATCCAGCAAAAAGTAAACACCAGAAGTTGCATATACGCTTATTTCAGCACCAGAAATGTTATAAAGCTTATAATTATTGATATCTTCATTTTGTAGGAACACTTCTAAAGAACTGATCTGAAGGGATTTGATAAATTTATTGCTTGTATTGAACACACTCGTCCCGTTTTTTTCTATGTAATAAGTACCCGTTGTGGTTCCGAATACATATCTGTCATCTTCATTGAAAGCGGAAACTACCCTGCCGAGTTTTTCGGGGAATATATCCCATGATTGACCATTATCAAAAGAATAATGATTTGGGTATGTCATTCTGGATGGACTACTAAAAACTATTAAATCACCAGAATATTCGATAAGTGCGGATGTAGAATCTAAATTTATAGGTGTCATGGCATCAGATTCGTAAAAACCAAAGTCGCTACGATCAAAACTAAATATTCTATTATCGAAGACAGTATATATTCCACTATTTGTTTTATAAAGATTATAAGGCATCACATTGTCAATTAATGACCTGTTCTTATCATAATATCTATTTATATATGTAACTTTTAGTGAATCATCACCTGAAACAAATATGCCTTTAGATCTATCTCTTAAATATATATTAGATTCATATAAAAAAGCTTCTTCCATAACTATACCTCTAAAACAGGGAGCACTATCACATTCGACAAAATTTCTGATACCATTATCCACTCTAATAAAGTCGCTCCAACCGTGTAGCAGTACATAGGAGTTCCCTTCGCTATCAAAACTGAAATATCCGTAATCACTTTGATCAAGAGCCTCAGCACTTAATAACTCTAGAGTATTGATATCAACTATAACATGGATGATATTACCACTAAGCCATCTATACTTAAATGTTAGGTGAAGTTTATTATCATAAACACCCAAAACATTAAAAAGATAAAACTTCGATGAGGTGGATACATTGTCTTCGCTACTTAAAACTTTGTATAGATCTTGAAACGTATAATTCTTATAAACTATATCTTTATTCTTATTTAACTTAAATAAGCTTCTGCTATCAGGATTATTGATATCATCTATATATCCATAGTAATTACCAGAACTATCTTTTGCTACTGAAGTTAAACCGTAAATAGGATATTCAGGAGGTAAGCCTAAAGTATCAAAACTATAAAAATCCTTGGATCTGATTATCCCATGATCGATTGAATAAAAATATATAAAGCCCTTATAGTATTGTAACAGATTGCCTTTAGGTGCAAGATTGAAATTTATAGATAGATCACTATCAATGCTTAAATCGAAAACTTGTTCGATATAAATACCGTTATATCTATAAATCCCACCCGAATATTTAATGATGACATTATTTTCGCTAATGATTTCTATATCAACTTCATACATATTATCATTATGAGGAGTGCTAATTATTTTTACTGGATCTTCAGATTCCGGAGTATAAACAATAAAATTATGATTGTGAGTGATATAAAACTTATCATCCAGTGATTTTACATAAGTGGAACTACCAAATGTGTTAGTTGATATAATTGTATCGATAATATTAGAATCTATATCTTTAGCAAAAACTGTGTTATTCACAATGCTTAAGTAAATTCCCTCTGAATAGTATAAAATAGATTCATTAGCTTGTGGTATTATTGAAAATGTAAGGCCATTGTCAAAAGATATTCCACCTTCCATATTAATCCCTATATTGCCAAAAACTATTGTATCATTAATTTTGTGTATTACATGTCCTAGTTTTTCTACACTTGAATTAAATATTTTATATTTATAGTCTTCGTGATTATACATCCTATCTTCAAAATATGCAATCCTCATATCAATATACGAGCTGTCGTAAACCATAAAATGATCTTTAGAAAAATCATAATTATAAATTAATCGCGGATTATAACCCGCTACTATAAATAAACTATCATTATATGTAAACAAACCCCTTCCATTGAATGTACTATATTTATTTGATATTAATTCTTCAAAATCATCACCATATCCAGAAGAGAGCGTAAACAACCCTAACAAAAACAGTATAATCTTTTTCATGCTTTCTCACTATTAATTCTTTATACATCTAAAGACACATAAACCAAGAAAAAGTCACACTTTCAAGCTAATCCGAGTTCTGATCTTTTCTTTTTGGTGAGTTTGTTAACTACTAATCTGAAGCTGTTAGTGATAAGGTTCTCAATTTCGGCGGGTGTTATATCAGAGTTCAGGTTTATGCTGAGCCAGTGCTTTGAGTGCAGGTAAGCGCCACTGAAACCGGCCTGTCTTTCTTCTTTTAGTTTAAATACCTCCTCGGGGTGTCCTTTTACTGATATGGCTTGGGGCATTCTGCCTAAGGGGATGAAGCAGAATATCTTTCCGCCTATTTTCATCGTGAGGGTTTCGGAATCGAAGGGGAATTCCGCTGTTACTTCAGGGTGGAGATTCTGGCAGTACTGCTGTATTGATTCAAAGTCAGTCATTAGCTTATTTGCTGTGTCTAGCCAAAGCTATTTCTTCAAACGCATTGTTTTCTTCGCGGTTTGTATCGATTTTATGAATTGCTAACTGCCTGTCTTTTAGGTTATGGATAGCTTTTTGGTCTTTTAGCTTTGATTGATAGTCTTTTCGTTTAAGTGATTCAATTTCAAGCAGACGCTCTCTTTCCTTGGATTTCATTTCTATGTATGATTCCAAAAGTTTTATGTGGCTACGGGTATGTAGCTGTTCGGATAGTGTTTTCCCTTTTTGTGGCGAAGAGATCAGTGTCTGTTTTTGATCTAGGAGGTCTTTAATAGCGGCATCATTCGCAATCCGCTGGGAGGTAACCTGCATCAGTGAGTTCTTGCTGGTATCGGCACGGTGGGTTCTTAGTTTGTCAACCGCATTAAGTGTAAAATCGAATTTCTTTGCCATGTATTCTAAATTACTTTATGCTTGGCTGAATTGCAAATCATTTTTACTGAGATGCCATCTGCATCGCTGATGCAGATATATTATCAAGCTCCTGAACTGTCGTTTCGTAATTACTGGTATCATACACATCTTGTATAAGGAACTGCTTTATGCTCGGTTCAAGTGCGATGGCGATATCGGTAACCCTGTTAGTACCTTTTTGGTAGGCACCCACACTGATAAGATCTTCTGATTCTCTGTAGGCGGCCAGAACTTCTTTAGCGTTTTTAGCAGCTACTTTATGTTCTGGGGTTGTGATGTCGCCCATCACCCTGGAGATTGAGTCCAGTACATCGATGGCTGGGTAGTGGCCACGGCTGGCTAATTTCCTACTGAGCATAAGGTGGCCGTCCAGTATCCCTCGAGCGTTATCGGTTACGGGTTCGTTGAAGTCGTCGCCCTCAACAAGTACGGTATATAGACCAGTGATACTGCCTGTTGCGGAGTTGCCGGCCCGCTCCATTACTTTTTGGAATAAAGTCCATACCGATGGCGTATAGCCTTTAGCTGTAGGCGGCTCGCCGATAGTGAGCCCAACTTCGCGCTGTGCCATTGCAAGCCTTGTAGCGGAATCCATCATAAGCATTACATCAAGGCCTCCATCTCGGAAATACTCGGCTATTGTGGTTGCTGTCAATGCTGCCTTTACTTTTACAAGTGGGGGCGCGTCAGATGTGGCGACAATTATCACACTGCGTTTCAGGCCTTCTTCGCCTAATTCTTTGTCGATGAATTCTTTTACTTCTCGCCCACGTTCGCCTATAAGGGCTATAACATTGATATCTGCATCGGTATTTTTGGCAATCATGCCGAGAAGGGTTGATTTACCGACTCCTGACCCTGCGAAAATACCCATGCGCTGGCCTTTGCCAAGAGTATTCATGCCGTCGATCGCTTTGATGCCGGTAGGTATGGGTTGGGTGATACGTTGGCGGTGGAGAGGATTGGGCGGTTTGGCATAGACGCTGCGAATCTCTTCTGGCCTGAATGACCCGAGCCCGTCGATTGGGTTGCCAAGCCCATCCAGCACTCTGCCGAGCATCATTTTCCCAACAGGAATGGATAGCGATCGGCCTGTAGATACAACTTCCATACCCGGGCGTATATTTTCCAGATCGCCGAGAACCATACTCAGTATTCTGTTATTATCTTTGAACCCGACTATTTCCGAACGGCACACCGTAATGCCGTTGTAGTCTTTGATCTCACATATCTCGCCGATAGCAGCTTTCGGCCCATCGCTTTCCAGCACCATACCTATAACTTTGGAAAGCCTACCGCTGACTTTAATCTTTTCAGCTCCCTTTATAGCTGAGCCGTACCGCGATCTAATTGATGAGGCTTTATTCATTGATATCCCTTAAGTCATCTGTTTCAGGCCGATCGCCGGTATCGGTATCATACTCAGTATCACTATTATCGATCTCGCTTTTTTCGGTAGCACTGTCTTCGGCTTGAAGTCTTTTTTCTAAATCACCCAGTTTGTCTTCATCCCAATCTACATCCTCGCCATAGAGCTTTGCCATTTCCTCGTGATGCTCTTTAGCTTTTAGTTTTTCGACTTCGTCTGTTATTTCGTTTTTATCATTTGAGGATTCTATTTCGCCCGACTGAACTAATTCTTCATATAGTTCGGGGTCTTCGATCCTGAGTATTTCGAGTTGTTTGCGGTTATCAGAATTGTCTTTAGCATCAGCCGAGCTTTTCATCTGCTCTTGGTACAGCTCATTTAGTTCATTCTCTATCTCATCTGTGGATTCATGTTTCTGATCAGATTTTATGAGATTCTGTTTTATTTCCTCGAGTTTGGTGCGAACTCTTGCATCCACCATGCCGGCTGTTGTTTCCAAGAGAAGGCCACCCTGCAGTAATGTGCTGTCGGGTAATATTTCTATATTTTTATGATCGGGGAGATTTTTTAAGAGTTCAGAACGGGTTTCTCTTATGATATCGATATCATCTGGATTGAGGAAGATGGTAAACACTTTTTCTGTTTCCAGATCTTCAATGGCTTCTTTGACTATATCAATAATCCGGCTGTTGTCTCTATTAATCTCTTCCAATATGATGTTTTCGGCGATAAGAGTAGAGAGTTCGATAAGTGAGTCTCTCATATCATCGATTTCGCTTTTATGGTTCTTGGTAAGATTATCAACAACGGAATCGATACGGTTTATCCATTCTCGGTACTTTCTTATCTCTGTTTTATATGTAGAGCGAGCTGTTAACTGCCCGTCATGCATACCGCTTTCATAAGCTTTTTGGATTTCTTCGGCGGCGATATCGATTGGTATGCTATCGGGGAGTATCTTCTCCATGGATATCTGTACGGGATCGCAGTAGTTGGAGAATTGTATTCTTTGGAAGTACTCCGGTGGTGGCCGGTCCTGGGGTTCGGAATCATTTACTGCTTCTTCCTCGGGTTCGCCTTCCTTAATCCTACGAAGCTGTTCTCTAAACTCCCGCTGCCTTCTATCGGTAAATGTATCTTGCTCGAGCTCCTGCTTCATCTGATATCGCTTTTTGTCCATAGCGATTTCGTTCAGCTCGAACTGGATGAGGTCGCTGTTGGCGATTATCCTGACTTTTTGCCTGTCGGCAGGTATTTGTAGTTTTAATCTCTGCAAGTTTGAGGCTCTGCAAGTTATTGGCTATCAGGCATTATTATACGAATACGTCGTCGTTTCCGCGTCCGCCTACGATTATCTCTTCTTTTTCTTCTAGCTCCTTTATCATATCTACTATTCTCATCTGTGCGGCTTCCACGTCTTTCAGTTTTACAGGCCCCATAAACTCGATTTCTTCCTGGATAACCTCTGCGGCACGTGCTGACATGTTTTTGTAGATCTTCTTCTGTATCTTCTCTTCGGATACTTTGAGAGACATGGCGAGGTCTCGCTTATCAACATCCCTGAGCAGCCTTTGGATACCTTTATCATCGATAAGTACGATATCTTCGAATAGGAACATAAGTCTCTTGATCTCAACCGACATAGCGTAATCCTGCTCCTCGATTGATTCAAGCATCTGCTTGGCAACTGCGTTATGAGATTTGTTGAGGATATTGGCAACGAGTTGGATACCGCCCGCCGAGGCAAGATCCTGAGATAGTGTTGATTCCGCTATCTGATCCACTACATGTTCTATTTCAGATACGAGAGCCGGGGATACTTTACCGAGTGTTGCGATACGCATAATCGATTCGGACCGTATATCATCGGGGAATTCGTTGAGTACTTCGGCGGATTGATCAGGCGGTAAGTGCGATAGTATCAGCGCTATTGTCTGAGGGTGTTCTTTAGACAAGAAATTTGCCAGCTGCTGCGGATCGGCTTTTTTCAGTATAGTAAACCCGCGAACGGTTGTAAGAACTCGAATCTTCTCTATTATCTCTCTGGCTTTTTCGGGGCCATAGGATTTTTCAAGAATGTTCTGGGCGTAATCCAGCCCGCCCTCTACCATATAATTACTGGCCGACATGAGCTGATAGAACTCTTGGATCACATCCTCAATGATCTCCGGATCGAGATCGCGCAGGTTCGTGATCTCCACGGCTATCTGCTCCACCTCTTTCATTTCCAGCTCTTTGAAGACTTTGGCAGCTATATCCACATCCATGGACATAAGCAATACCGCGGCTTTCTGCTTGCCGGTCAGTTTCTCGTATGTAACTTCTTGTGTGCCTTTCTTTGCCATAGTACCGCTAAATTATGATTTAGTTCCGAAAACATTCTCGGCATCCTGACCCAGCCAAATCCGTACCAGCCTCGCCGCATCCTGCGGTTGGGCGTTCATAAAGTCTTCTACCTTGTTTTTTATCTCAAGGCTCATCAGTTTATCTTCAGACATGCTTTCGGAATCCAGTTGTGCCGAAGCACCCCTGGCAAGGCTTGCTTTGTCGAACTCGCCCTGCTCGTCCAGATCAAGAGCGTCTTTTGTGCCGGGTAGCAATTTATCCTCTTCGGGACCTGATAGTAGCATATCAGGTAGCTCCGCGGGCAGAAGAAGTAGGTCTTGGTCATCAAGAACGATCTCCTCTAAAGTCTCTTCTTCTTCGGCTTCAAGTTCTTCTTCGATATATATTTTATCAGGCAAACCAAGAGCTATACGGATTCTTTCTTTCAGATATTTATTTCTCAGAAGTAAGACCATCAATGCTATTGCTAAAGCAACGGCGGCAAGGAAGAATAATATCTTACGGTTTTCCGGTTCTTCGTACCAAGGGCCTTTTAAGAAATCCTCTATCCCTGTATCTTCGTAGTTATGTGCAAAAGGTACGTTAAGTACAGATATTTGATCATTCCTAACTGGATCGTATCCTATAGCGTTCCTCACTATCTCGGAGAATTTATCCATCTCCTCGTCTGATCTGGGTATGTATGATACTTCAGGCACACCGTTGGTCTCGATGATCTCTGTTGTACCGTTGATCATAACCGATACGGTAAGTCTTTTTATCGCTCCGACTTCCTGAACTATTCTCTGTTCTGACTTTGATATTTCATAGTTGGCGATCTGGTTTTCCTCATCATTTGCCATGTTTACATAAGGATAACTCAGCGAATCGGCTGTCTGGCTTACTTTGTTGATGTTCTGTTCACTACGGACAACCTGTTCATCGGGGTTGAAGTCGGTTACTACCTCTTCGATTCTAGTAAAGTCAAGATCGGAATTAACGCTTACCTGCGTATTTCCAACACCTATCACACCTTCTAAAATATTCTTTATCTTGGACTCGAGATAATCATCCACTCTCCGCTGTTGCGCGTGTTGCGCGTCGGTAAGCCCGGCAACTGATGTAGCGTCAACAGGGGATTCCGATAATACCCTGGCGCGGCTATCTACGACTTTTACGTTTTCTGCAAGCATACCCTCTACGGAGCTCGCAATCAGGTTCTGGATACCTTCCACACTGATCTTTCCGATCGAGCGGCCATTATCGAGGTGTAGTGATACCGATGCCGTGGGCTCTTTCTGATCCCTTGCGAATAATGCCTTTTCAGGTATTACTATGTGTACGCGCGCTTTTTTAACTTCGTCAAAGCTTTGGATCGTCTGTGCTAGCTCTCCCTCTAAGGCTCTCCTGTAGTTCAGTTTCTGAACAAATTCACTCATACCAAGGTTGGAGCCATCGAAAAGCTCGTAACCAACGGTAGATGCTGCTGGAAGACCCTCGCCTGCAAGTTTCAATCGCGTATCATAAACGGTGCTTTCTGGTACGAGTATGGTTTGCCCGTTGTCCTTTAGTTCATAATCGATATCGCTGGCAACAAGGTTTTCAACGATTTTGGAAGCATCCGCATCCTCCAGACCTTGAAAAAGCACTTTATAACTTGTCTGTTGGCTGGCCGCAGCCACCCATATCAGCAAACCTAATACACCAACAGCAATAGAGCCAATAATGACTTTTTGGGCTTTGGTGAGTTTGGAGGCAAAATTTTTCAGTTGCTCAATGGCTTTGTTATCGCTTGCTTTAGCTGGCAGATTCTGCTCAGGTGTATTGTTTTGATTACTATTTTGGTTATCAGCCATCTATTATACCTGCATACGGTTTACTTCTCGGTACATATCGAGGAATTTGTTTCTCAGTTCCAGCATAAGCTCGAATGAGGTTTTGGCTTTCTGAGCCGATATCATCACATCGTGGATATCTACGGGTTCGCCTTTAATCATTGCGGCCGTCATATCGGCTGATTCTTTCTGAAGACTATTGACATCGCCCATAAACTCATTCACTGTATCCTTAAAGCTTGTATTCGGCAGATACGGGGAATTCTTTGAATCCGTTCTCTGCTGTACAAGCGGTAGATAGGGTTTGCTTGCTGCCAGTTCATTTGCCACCATAGTAGATCACCTTTTTTCCAGTTTTGCTGAATATTCGATAAAGCCAAAGGCTACTATTGGCCATTCTGCTATAGAATTGTAGATAAAGCAACATGCTTTTGCCAAACAAATCATATATCAGTATAGCTCAGCCTACAGATATCACTTATGTAAAGAGTGTGCCAAAGAAAAGATGGGGCAAATATTCATTCTTACTATACTTATCATTCTGAAGAAACCTCCCTCGCTTAACCTTAGTAGTGATAGGAATCACTCATGTAAAGCGGTTTCTCCTAAGGGACAATTAGAGACTTGGCTTTTGTTGCCGCCGTTATTCCGAGTGGCTAAGCCCGAGGAATCCAGTGCTTGCGCCAAAGCCCTGTCATTCTGAGCGAAGCGAAGAATCTCTAATGCCAAATACTAGGACTGCCTCAAGAAACCTCCCTCGCTTTACTATAGTCGTGATCGGGATCACTCCTGTAAAGCGGTCCCTCCTAAGGGACAATTGGAGACTTGGCTTGTATTGCCGCCGTCATTCTGAGAGCCGAAGGCCCAGGAATCCAGTGCTTGCGCCAAAGCCCTGTCATTCTGAGCGAAGCGAAGAATCTC
>CAYWYR010000027.1:0-12306 GCA_964462685.1 uncultured Hyphomicrobiales bacterium
TTATTGCATCCATATTTGCGTATGCAAATATACCCAGCACCGCAACTATGCAGATACCAATTAGTTTTTTCATAATAACCCCATTGTTAATGATATTTATAATGAAGTAGCTTTACAAGCAAAAGATTCTATTAAAGCTATAGGGTTTATCTGTTTGCTTTACTTCGACTAATATCATACTAAAAAAAAAATTGACTTTGCAAAATATAATTTGAACTTTCTTGAAGTTTATAAGAAATAAGCCTATCCCGTATTATCGGGATAGGCTTTTGATCTTGATATATATTCTAATCCTTACTCTTACCCGATAAGCTCCATCGCTTCGCGGATAGTGTTGGTTACGTGATTGGCAGAGTCATCTAACAACGCCTTTTCATCGCTGTTCAGATTAAGCTCGATAATCTCTTCTATACCGTTTTTACCTATCACGATCGGCACACCGATAGCTGTATCTTTGTAGCCGTATTCGCCATCAAGAATAACAGTACATGGAAGTACGCGTTTTTGATCTTTGATGATCGCCTCGCACATTTCAACCGCGGCTGTACCCGGCGCGTAGTAAGCCGAGCCAGTCTTCAGGTGGTTAACAATCTCTATACCGCCTTTTTTCGCTCTTTCCACTATCTCGTCCAGTCTTTTTTTGCTTACAAGATCGGTAACAGGAATGCCGGCTATAGTAGTAAATCTCGGTAGCGGAACCATCGTATCGCCGTGGCCGCCTAATAGCTGCGCCTGTATATCTTTCATCGAATAACCCGTTTCCATAGATAGGAATGATCTGTAACGGGCAGTATCAAGTATGCCCGCCATTCCCATTACTTTGTTTTTAGGTAGCTGAGTTACTTTGTGTGTGATGTAAGTCATTACATCCAGCGGGTTGGATACGGTAATGAAGAATGCGTTAGGTGAGTACTCGATCGCGCCTTTGGCACAGCTTGATACTATCTCTGCGTTTTTCTTAAGCAAGTCGTCGCGGCTCATGCCGGGCTTGCGGGCAAGGCCTGCGGTGATAACAACGATATGAGAATCTGCAGTGTCCTTATAATCGCTCGTACCGTGAATTCGGCTATCGGAGCCGAGTATAGGCATAGTCTCGTACATATCGAGAGCTTTGCCTTTGGCTGTCCCCTCATTGATATCCACCATCACTATGTCATTAGCGAGTTCTTTGTTGGCAAGCATCTGTGCTACGGTAGCGCCTACGTTTCCGGCGCCTATTACGGTAATCTTCATCTGTGATTATTTGGGTTAAGATTATTGAAAACTTAATTTTTTAGTACCGCAATTTAGCTAATAACGGTTGTTTTAACTCAAAACGTAAAAGTTGTTGATATATGGTAAACATTGGTTTTTATGTGCGTGCCTATCATTACCCGCCCTTAGCTATGAGATCCGGTCTGGGGTTGCTTCTGAATATTTCTTGATATTTATCAAGATTTCGCGCTCAGCAATCATATAAGTTTGGTACATGTTCAAACAAAAATAGTATCAAACATTATGAAAAACCTATTTCTCGTACTCACAATACTCGGGTTGGCGCTTAACCTTATAACGATGATGCCCGAAACCCTTGACGGTAACTTTCTCCTATGGGGAAACCCCGCTAGAACAAACGAATTAGCATTCGCCAACAATATATCTAGCATATTCATGTACGATCTGTTCTATGTAGTGCTATGCTTCTGTATCTGGGCTGTAAAAGATGCTAAGGAGCTTGGTATAAAACACGGATGGCTGATAATTATCTGGACTCTGATCTTCGGCTTAGCCGCCAGCTTCCCTTATTATCTATACCTGAGAGAAAAGCAAAAGGAGAGTAGATTGGTGCTCAATAAATAACCGCCTATACACAAAACCCCTACCACTTGTAAGTGATAGGGGGTTGTATAATTTAAAAAAGAAAGATATCACAGGTTAGTGTTTGGCTCTGTTATTAGAGTGTAGGGATTGTTTTGTTTAGGAGAGAATCTAAAGCCTACTTAAGTGTCATTTCTTAGAACCAAAAAAAATCCCTACTTTTTTGAAGTAAGGATTTTATTATTTCTTTGCTTAGACTCTTTTACGAGCAGCCGCTTGTCGCTCCGCAGTCATCACAAACTGTACAGGAGCCGTTACGCTTAACCCGTACCGATTCACACATAGCACATTGTTCACCTGTATAGCCGAACTGTTTAGCGTTGGTTTTGGTAACTACATTAGCAGATGAAGCAGCACCGCCCATAACTGGAATTGTTTCCTGAACGCCAACTTTTGCCGGCTCACTGATTGTAGCGGTAGTCTGTACAGGTTTTGCTACTGATTTCTGTATGGTTTGTGCTGGAAGTTCAGCAAAATTACCTTGGTTGCGTGTAAGCTCTGGTTGGGCGCCGTTGTCATCATTGGTACTTTCGTCAACCGCCGCCACGTGAACAAAATCAGTTCTATTCAGATAATCGTAACCGATAGAACGGAATACATAGTCAAGTATTGACGTAGCATTCTTGATTGCTTCGTGGCCGTTGACCATTCCGGCAGGTTCAAATCTGGTGAAGGTGAATGTTTCAACTAACTCTTCCAGCGGTACGCCATACTGTAATGCTTTTGACGCAAGTATAGCGAAGCTGTTCAGTAACCCACGGAAAGATGCACCTTCCTTATACATATCAATGAAGATCTCACCGAGAGAGCCGTCTTCGTATTCACCTGTACGTAGGAAAATCTTATGCCCTGCCACTACCGCCTCGCGGATTTCTCCGTGGCGTTTCTTAGGTAGGCGGCGGCGTGTTGAGCGGCGCAATTCGTCATGAGAAAGTTTCTCGTGAATTTCCTTAGCATCCATCAGATCATCGCCAAGCAGAACATCTTCTTTTATACCTTCTAGGCTAGATGAGTTTAGTGGCTGAGATAGCTTTGATCCGTCGCGGTATAATGCGATAGCCTTAACCATTAGCTTCCACGACTTCATGTGAACTTCAGCAATATCCGATACATTAGCCTCTTTAGGCATGTTGACAGTCTTCGAAATAGCGCCGGAGATAAACGGCTGTGCCGCGGCCATTGCTTTTACGTGTGCCATATAGCTGATGTATCGCTCGCCTTTGTTGCCACACTTGTTAGCACAGTCAAATACTGGTAAGTGCATATCTTTTAGGTGTGGCGCCCCTTCTATCATCATAGTACCGCAAACATAGTCGTTGGCCTCATCTATCTGCTCGTCGCTGAAACCAAGGAACTTAAGTACGTTGAACTCATTATCCTCAAGCTGTGCTTTGCTTGCTCCAAGGGCTTCTAAAGTATCTTCACCTAACGACCATTTGTTGAGGGCGAAAGAGATGTGGAATACATCGCCTAACTGCTTTTCTATCTCTTCGATCTTATCTTCCGAAAGGCCTTTATCTGCGAGAGATTTCTTGTTGATATGAGGGCAACCAGCTAACGTTCCGTTACCTTTACAGTATTTTTCTATATCCTCAATCTGTCTATCGGTATAGCCGAGCTTGACCAAGGCTTTCCGTACGGATTGATTGACGATTTTGAAGTAACCGCCGCCTGATAGCTTTTTGTATTTAACGATGGCGAAATCAGGTTCGATACCCGTAGTATCGCAGTCCATCACAAGGCCGATAGTTCCTGTAGGGGCTATAACGGTTACCTGAGCGTTACGGTAGCCGTGTTGTTCGCCAAGCTCTAGCGCTTCATCCCAGCATTTTTGAGCTGCGGTAACCATTTGCGGTGGAGCATAGCGGCTGTCAATCCCTGTTGGTTTGATCGTCAATCGTTCATAGTCGATTGATTCTGCATTGTAAGCGGCACGCCTGTGGTTTCTCATCACACGGAGCATGTGCTCCTTGTTTTCGTCATAATACTCGAATGCCCCCAGCTCGCCTGCCATTTCCGCTGAAGTAGCGTAGGACTGTCCACACATAATAGCAGTTATCGAGCCTATCCATGCTTGGGCTTCGTGGCTATCATAAGGGATACCGTTTACCATCAGCAAGGTACCGATATTAGCGTAACCAAGGCCAAGTGTACGTGTTTTATGGCTTAGTTCTGCTATGCGTTTGGAAGGGAATTGAGCCATGAGAACTGATATCTCAAGTACTATTGTCCATAGTCTAACAGCATGGCGGAAATCCTCAATTCTGAATTCACCTGTTTCCTCGTTATAAAACTTCATCAGATTAAGCGATGCGAGATTACATGCTGTATCGTCAAGGAACATATACTCGGAGCAAGGATTGGAAGCGTTGATACGGCCGGATTCCGGGCAAGTGTGCCACTCGTTGATAGTGGTATCATACTGTATCCCTGGGTCAGCGGATTTCCATGCCGACATGTTTACTTTTTCCCATAGATCACGAGCGCGAACGTTACGTGCTACTTCGCCGCTTTTTCTCCATTTCAGCTCCCAGGTCTCGTCATTTTCAACTGCACGCATAAAGTCATTTGTTACTCGAACTGAATTATTAGCGTTCTGGCCGGATACTGTAGCGTATGCTTCTGATTCGTAGTGAGTGTCAAACTCTTCAACATTCAGGGAAGTAAAGCCCTGTTCAACAAGCATCATAACCCGGTCTATCATTGATACCGAAATGCCGCGGGAGGCCGCTTTCTGCATCAGACCGTCAAGCTTCTTATTCTCTGTTCTGTCAGCACCGCCGTGTATTGCCTCATCCATTATAGCTTTAAGGAATGTTGAGTTGATACGCGAACCAGCTACAAGCGCCGCAACCTTATCCTCTTCTCTTGCCTTCCAAGTAATGAACTCTTCGATATCCGGGTGATCTATATCAACCACTACCATTTTCGCTGCACGCCTTGTTGTACCGCCTGATTTTATCGCCCCCGCAGCACGGTCGAATATTTTAAGGAAACTCATCATACCTGATGATTTACCGCCGCCGGAAAGTGCTTCCCCTTTACCACGAAGATTAGAGAAGTTTGATCCTGTACCAGACCCGAACTTGAATATGCGGGCCTCGCGTGTAGCAAGGTCAAATATCCCGCCTTCATTAAGCATATCATCAGCAACTGACTGGATGAAGCAGGCATGCGGCTGAGGGCGTGAATATGCGTTCTCGGATTTTTTCAGTTCGTTGGTGTCAGGATCAACATAATAGTGGCCCTGCCCGGTACCGGTTATACCATAGGCGAAGTTCAGCCCGGTATTGAACCATTGTGGAGAGTTAGGAGCAGAGGACTGGTTAAGCAGCATATATGCTACTTCATCGTAAAAGTTCTGTGCGTCTTCTTCACTATCGAAGTAATTGTATTTTTCTCCCCAGTGACGCCAAGTACCCGCTAACCTGTGAACTACCTGCTTCACCGATTTTTCAGAGCCGGTAACCTGTTGGCCGTTCTCATCCATAATAGGGTTGTTGTTCTTATCGAACTGAGGTACACCCGCCTTACGGAAATACTTTTGGGTTAGGATATCAGAAGCTACCTGAGACCAGCCAGAAGGCACTTCAACATCATCCATTTCGAATACGGTTGAACCGTCGGGGTTTTTCAGTACGGATTTCCTGTACTTGTAATTGAACATGTCATAAGGATTGCTGCTGTCCTTAGTGAACTTTTTGGTTATTTTCATGGCGGCCTCTCGTTAAGCTATAATATAATGTTTTTCAGTTTTTGGGGATAATGCTGAGATTATCCTTTATGATCAGTCTTCGATGGCGAACTCAGCAGTAACTACTGCCTTTGCCAGTTTACCGATCGATGTTTGGTCGATAATACCGTAATCCGATACTTCGTTGGAACCGGATGATGTAATCTGAAACACCCCTTGCGAGGCGAATCTTAATGCACCTACTTCACTATCGCCGTTTTCCGCTATTACTTTGGCTCGCTGAAAAGCGTTTTCGGTAGCCTTGGCAAGCAATTCCATTTTAATGGAGTTGAGTGCTGTAAAGTCATAACGCGGGCTATATGTTTCAAGTTCGATACCTTGCTCCAGAAGTTCCGAGATAGCAACGGATAATTCCTGAATCTTCACCACATCCTGAGATTGAAGACTTACAGTCTGGGATGCGATTGTTCCTATGATACTGTTAGTAGAATATCCGTTCGGGCCAGTGGCATAAACAAAGCTCGTATTGACGGGCGTTTTTGTTATCTCATCGCTGCTGAAGCCGAAACCCCTGACGAACCTCTCAAGTTTATCCATATCGGCAGATAGGTTGCTCGCTGACTGGCTGATATCGTTGGCCCTTGCCCTTACGGTGATAGTCCACATAGCCATATCGGATTCGATAGGCAGTTCCGCATAACCTTTAACAGTAATGGTGTTAAGGGTTCTGGTATCCTGATAAGTATCGCTCAGGATTATAGTAGATATGATAAGCCCCAGTGCCAGAAAAAGCCCAAGCGAGAAGTATGATTTTTTCATAAGCGGATTAGTTCGGTGCTTTTGAGGTATTATCGAAAACTTTTTTAACGAAAACAGCGATTAGAGACAAAAAAAGGGAATCTAGTCCCATTTCATTGTTCACCACTACTGTATTCATATCTCGCAAATTATAAAAAATCAGGCTATCTATACAAGATTAAAATCTGGAGACACTACATATATAACGGAAGATATAGTAATTAGAGTATTAAAGGAAGCAAGAGAAGTTTTCAACATACAAATATATAATATAGCCAATGGCGAGATGCATTTAAAATATACCAAGATTGTGGATAACTTTATTTGGAAAAGTGATATGGGGGGGTAGATTGTATTTGTAATTTTATTAATATTCATAAGGAGATAGAAATGGTTTATGTAACATTTTGCAAGTATGGAGGTAAGACATGAAGAAAGTAATAGCAAGATATTGTTTAGCCCTACTTATAGCTATAACTGCCTTATTGCAAACAACTGAATCATATAGTTTACCTAGTATAGTAGTCGACGGTCCAGAAGGGTGCAATTGTTATTATGTACAAACAACTGTTGACCTTTGGCCATTTACATATGTATTTCATGAATATAGAACAAGAGAACAAAGTATTTTTATTGCTGGTAATTATACAATCTCTGCATTTGGTAGTATTTTTGTACGAAGAAAGTTACCTGCTGATTGGGGTGTGAACTGGAATAAAAAAGGGCTATTTGAAGTTGTACAAGATATAAATAATTACAATATTATTCTTCAAGGGAATAAATTGATTATTAATTCTGAAGATGATTTTTTCAAGATATTATTTTTCAATGATATTGGACAATTAATTGAATCGATTGAAACCGATAAACATGAAATTAATATACCATCTTCTGTTTATGGTAAAACTATCATAATTATTGAAACACAAACTTATGTGCAAGTAGAAAAATTTCTAATTGAGGAGAATAATTAATGAAAACATTTGAATCTATAATCTCTGTCTTTTTCATCATCTTGATCAATCAACAAATATTAGTCAGCTTAAACCCAAAAGTAATTAAAAATGATCCTCTTGATAGTGATGATTACTGTCTGCTAATATTTCAAGATGATGAATATGGAACTAATATTACATTAGTGTCTGATATGACAGATACTTATTTTATTTCTAGATCATCATTGGATAGTTTGAATGGTTTTCTGAGTGGTACTAATACGATCAGTTTAGAAAATCTAAAATATAAACGCACTTTTATTGATAGGACTTTCGAACAGGGTCTTGAAGTATATGAATACGTCATAGAAGTTAGAGATACTACTAATGCAAATGCCTTTGGATTAATATATCTACCTAAGGATAGTTTAGGTACCCCTCTAACTCAAGCTGAATTAGATACCTTGAACTCATACAAACCACTTTTAGATAGTGCATTTGCTGCCGATAATCCACATATGGGCCCAGCATCATTACTTGATTTTTCAGGTCCAAGAATAATAAGTGTAGGTTATTATGCTATCTCCTTTGACCAACCCGACCCCTACCAATCAGGCTATACAACTGGGGAGCTTGATTATGAGTATGTTTATCAAAACTCCTCTACCGATTATCTGGAGAAAATACTGGATACCGATAGAAGTGATAAGCTCGTCGGCTTCAGATATTATTCTGATCTGAATAACCAGCTCTATACTATATTCATAGAGCCGAACAACTAACCTTTATCAACTTTTGGTTATAAATAATACCCCCCTAATGCTTACACGCAGTAGGGGGGTTTGTGTTTATAAGTGTGTGGATAAGTTGCTTCTATATTATTTGGAAAAGTGATATGGGGGGGGGTAGATTGTATTTGTAATTTTATTAACATTCATAAGGAGATAGAAATGGTTTATGTAACATTTTGCATGTATGGAGGTAAAACATGAAGAAAGTAATCTTTATAATTACCATCATATTAATCAATACCAGTATAATGACCGCTAAACCAAAGGTTACGCGCGAACATATAAATGGTAAACTTTATCAATGGACTGAAACTGTTCATAACGGTCATACATTAAAAATAAGACAATTGCTTCCACTATTTGGCCCGCCTATAACTACTATAGTTGCAGTATTTGATCCGAATGGTGTTTTGACTTTTGTTTGGCAAAACCCTGATAATAATCTAAAAAAAGGGCTTTTTTTTGAAGAAATAAATAACACACACTTCAACGATACAAAATTATGGGTTGATAATGATGTTCTTTATTTTTCTGAAGATATCTCAGAATCTTTAATATTATTGTACAATATACAGGGACAAAGAGTCTTACAGATTGACAAACAAGGTAATTCTAACAATGTTAATATTTCAGATTTGAAATCTGGCATATATTTTTGTTTGATTCAATCTAATGGAAAAAAAATACACAGCAAGATTATTAATAAGGAGTCAAAATGAAAAAAATAATAATTTTAGCAGTTATTATTCTAAGTAAAGGAATCTTAATTGCAACTGATATAGGCAAGATAATCAATTATAATAGTTCAGGGAGTGATGATTATGACCTTATTATAATCGATAGTTTAGGGGTTGGAAAATATAATACCAATATATTAGGTTCCAATAATAATTTCTTTATCTCATCAAATGTTTACGGGGCTGATATAGATGTATATGATGGTAGTAATACTTTGCCTTTATATGATTATGACCTTGTAAAGAGATATACAGAACTTAATATTGGCGGGAGTAACTTGAGCAATAGAATGGTGCTTGAAATTATAGATTCTAGTATTAGCTATGGGTTTTTGTATTCATCACCGAATTTCCAAACAACCGATACTATACCTCAATCGGTGATTGATGCCACTCTGGATTTGATTAGTTTTACTGATAGTATAAACACAGCTGATGGATATTCTGTCGATACTACTGCAAAACCATTTACTAATAATAATTTTGGATTTGGTGGATCAAAATCTTATGTCATATCATATGATCAGCCTGATCCATACAAAATACAATATACCCCCAGTGAACTAGATTATTATTATGTATACTATAATAGTAGTAACGACTACCTGCAAAGAATCGTAGATACAGATAGAAATAATAAACTTGTTGGTTTTAGATTTTATTCTCTTACTAATAATCAACAATATGATATATTCATAGAGCCGAACAACTGACGCCGCATATTTAGTTTCTCAAACAAGCACCCCATCGGATCTGATTCGGTGGGGTTTTTAAGTTATAAGCTGATTTCATCCGCACTGCCGCCATAATCAAAACAGAATCTGGCACATCGAAACATATCTATATAAATATATGTAGTACAGATATGGAAAATACAATTCAAGCAAATAAGATCGAAAGAATAGCCGAGATACTGAAAACAGTGGCTCACCCCACCAGGCTTTCTATACTTCAGATGTTCAAGGTGAAAGAGACTATCACCGTGAACGAGATCGCCGCCGAACTTATGGTCCAGCAGCCTATCGTATCACACCATTTGGGGAAAATGAAGGACAAAGGCGTACTGCAGGCCTCGCGCGAAGGGCGTACAATGCACTATTCCCTAACCGACCGCAACATGCTGAACTTACTGGACTGCATGGAAAACTGTGATCTGTTCTGATAATCGCTGGTTATATTAGTGCTGTTGTTACAGGGGTTCTGTTAGGGCTACTGGGTGGCGGTGGTTCAATACTGGCAGTACCGATATTCATCTACCTGTTTGGTATCGGGGCTGAAAGCGCTACCTCATACTCGCTTATAGTGGTAATGTTCGGGGCGGTATTCAGTTTCCTTAAAAAAAGACGGCATCAGCCTGTTGATATATCCGATGCCGCGGTTCAAGCGTTTACTTCCTCAGTGGGGGTTTTTATAAGCAGGTATCTTTTTCTGCCCGCAATACCGATACAGTTTCAGTTGCTGGGTATAGATATGAGCCGTGATGCTCTTATCATATTCGTGTTCATGCTGCTTACTTTCTCAGCGGGGCTGAAGATGACTGGCATTATAGGTAAGAAAAGTGATGATCCGACACCAAAAGAGAACAGTAAAACCAAGGCAGGTTTTTCTGGTCTCATCATCGGCATACTGACGGCATTTGTGGGTGCTGGCGGCGGATTTCTGATCGTACCCACGCTTAATCTGGCCCTGGGGATTGATATCAAAAAAGCTATCGTTCTTTCACTTGGTGTTATCGCCATAAATTCCGGTGTAGGAGTGCTGACTGATCTAGCAAAAGGCGTAAGCTATAATTGGCAGATACTTCTGCCGTTTATAGCGATTATGTTCGCTGGAGTTTTCATCGGAGATTATTTCTCCAAAAAGATCGACAGACAAAACCTCAAAACCGTATTCGGTTGGTTTGTAATAGCATTATCATGTTTCATATTATTCAAAGAGTTAGTCTAAATGGAAATCAAACACTACTTCGATGAGGGCCTGGCCCATTCAAGTTATTCAATACTTTCAGGCAACGAGGTTATATTGATTGACCCCGCCAGAGATAGCGAACCTTATCAAAAATACGCGTCTGATAAAAACGCAAAGATCACAAAAGTAATTGAGACTCACCCGCATGCCGATTTTATAAGCAGCCATAAAGAGCTCGCTAAAGACGGCGCTAAAATATATGTATCCAAGCTTTACGGCGCGGAATACCCACATGAGACATTTGATGACGGGGATAAGATCACCTTGGAATCCGGAACATTGGAGGCGATAAACACGCCTGGCCACTCTCCAGACTCGATATCAATACTGGCAAAAGACAAAGAGGGTAATCAGCTTGCTGTGTTCACCGGTGATACATTATTTATAGGTGATGTAGGTAGGCCGGACCTGAGAGAGAACGTTGGAAATATAAAAGAACAGAGAGAGTCGCTGGCTAAGAAAATGTATTCTTCCCTTAGGGAAAAGCTTATGGTTCTTGACCCCAGTATTATGGTTTATCCCGCACACGGTAGCGGATCGCTATGCGGCAAGGCACTCAGCGATAAGCATTATTCAACACTCGCTGAACAGCTTGAAACGAATTATGCACTTCAGGATATGAGCCAGAATGAATTTGTAGGCAAACTACTTGAAGATCAGCCCTATATACCTAAATATTTCGGTTATGATGTAGATCTGAATAAAAAAGGTGCACCTGATTTCCCTGAGACTTTACATAAAGTAGAATATATAGATAGCGAAAAAGATTTTGATAAAGAAGCGGTAATTATTGATAGCCGAGATGCTGCAAGATTCGCCGCAGTCCATATTGAAGGATCTATAAACCTTCAGGATGGAGATAAATTTGAGACATGGCTGGGAAGTATTGTCAGCCCTTCCGAGAAGATTTCTTTGATAGCCGAATCCAAAGAAAAGGCTGAAACACTGCTAAACAAGGCATCAAAAATCGGTTATGAACTTCTGATCGATAAAGTACTGATTACAGATGCGATCGGTGATAAAGAGATGCAGAAATTTGATTACAGTAAATTCAAAGAAAATAAAGATAGTTTTACCATAGTAGATGTTCGTAATTCAGGTGAGGTATCAAACGGCAAATACTTTGAAGAGGCTATAAATATTCCTCTTCCAGAACTTCGCGAAAGGGCGAGCGAAATCCCGACGGGTAAACCAGTAGTTGTTCACTGTGCTGCCGGTTACCGTTCGGCCGCCGCCGCCAGTATTTTAAATGATAAACTTACCGCCCCTGTATATGATATGAGCACGCGAATAGAAGATTGGAAATAGGGAGTTGTATCTTACATACTGACATCTTCTTATAATTATTCGTAGCGGCGTAATACATTACGCCGTTTTTCACCCGATATGACCTGGCCCTTGACTGCATTTACCATCTGTCACACACATAGCCTGTCGGAGTTTAGGCAAGTGTTTTGCGAATAGCGGTGTTTAATCCTTCGACAGGCTCAGGATGACACCCGATATGACCCATCCTATCCTTCCCG
>CAYWYR010000027.1:12406-28766 GCA_964462685.1 uncultured Hyphomicrobiales bacterium
AGCCATGCTTCTATTACTGTTGACTCAAAAGCGAAACATGACGGCTGATTGCTTTAACCACTTGTCACACATAGCCTGTCGGAGTGTAGGCAAGTGTTTTGCGAATAGCGGTGTTTAATCCTTCGACAGGCTCAGGATGACACCCGATATGACCCATCCTATCCTTCCCGTCATTCAGAGCGAAGCGAAGAATCCAGTGAAAGAACCGACTCTAAGGATCACCTTAATGAATTTATGATATAACTAATCGGCAACATAGATTCTTCGGTCGCTCTGCTCCCTCTGAATGACATTCAGAATGACATGAATAGCAGATCTTTTTTACCCGAGTCGGTGCTTCGGGGCTATAGGGAGTAAGACAAATATTACATAATCTTGCTTCTTATCCTGCTGAGTGACTCTGGGCTTATGCCAAGATAGGAAGCGATATGTTTGCTCGGCACTTTCTGTATTATCTCTGGCGATTCGGAAATCAATTTAAGATACCGCTGTTCAGGGGTTTCTGTTAGGATGGATTTTATCAGTCTTTGGTGAAGTATCATTTCTTCTTCCATAAATCTGACAGCTAGCAAACTCATATTTTCAAGTTGACCTAGGCCGAACTCAGCTTCCTCTTTAGAAATAATAATAAGCCGTGTATCCTCCATCGCCTGCATATTAACATTTGTTGGCGTACCTTTAACATAACCTTCAAAGTCTGAGGCGAATGTCATTTTCGGATAAAAGAACGCGGTTTTTTCTTCGCCTTTATCGTTGATGTAAAAAAGCCTTATAAAACCTTCAGCGATAAAAAAGAATTTTTTAGCGATATCACCTTCCCGAAGTATCATTTGCCGCTTGGTGAAAACTCTTTCCTTTATATTATCTCTCAAAAAGCTTACTTCCTGTTCTGTCAGCTTCGCCATGCTATTGAGTAGTGATATGAATTCTTCCATTGTTCGCCTATTATTAGTAGTCTGTGAAAAGATTTCTGGAAAATAAAGCTTATCATATAAAATAATCTCATCTATAAACTAAGATAATAATATTCAATAAAACACTAAATTGCGATTTGCGTTTACACAGGTTATGGCGAAAGGAAAACAAGACGATAGAACATTAAAAAGCATTACCTCCAACAAAAAAGCACTATTCGATTTTGAAGTAGTGGAAAAACTGGAGGCTGGAATTCAGCTACTTGGAACTGAGGTAAAAGCACTTAGGGCAGGAAAATGTAACCTGAGAGATAGTTACGCCCGATTCGATAAAAAGGGCGAACTATGGCTCATGAACTCTTTTATAAGCGATTATGAGCAAGCCAATATCATGAACCATGATAATAAAAGGAAGCGCAAACTACTTCTGCACTCACATCAGGCAAAAAAATGGAAAGCTGCCGTTGATTCCAAAGGTTATACAATGGTTCCGGTTTCTATCTATTTTGCGGATGCACACGTAAAAGTTCAGCTAGGGCTCGCAAAGCCCAAAAAGAAATACGATAAACGCGAATCGATAAAAGAGCGGGACGTTAAGCGTGACCTGCAGAGAAAGTACAAACAATAAGAATTATAACAACCAAGATATCAAGATTAAATGAGTTTCCCTACACTAAACGAACAGATGGATCTGATTCGCCGCCATGCGGTTGACCTGTTGCCAGAGGAAGAATTAGCCAAAAAGATTGAGAAATCCAGAAAGAAGAACGTACCACTTAGGATTAAATTCGGTGCTGACCCCAGCCGTCCGGATCTGCATATCGGCCATGCTGTTGTACTGCATAAGCTAAGGCAGTTTCAGGATTTGGGACATAAGGTTGTGCTTATAATCGGCGATTTTACTGCGATGATAGGCGACCCGACGGGTAAAAGCAAGACACGGCCACAGCTGACTCTAGAGCAAACCAAAGAGAACGGGCAGAGTTATATCGATCAGGCTACGATAGTGCTGAGTAAAGAAAATCTAGAAGTCCGCCATAATAGCGAGTGGCTTTCCGGTATGGGCTTTTCGGATGTGATAAATTTGGCGGCTAAATATACTGTTGCACAACTTCTTGAGCGGGAAGACTTTTCAAATAGATATAAAAACGGTATCCCGATTTCAGTTCATGAGCTGATGTACCCCCTGGCACAGGCATATGACAGCTATGCGATAGAATCAGATGTGGAACTTGGCGGAACAGACCAGAAATTCAACCTATTGGTGGGGCGTGAGGTTCAAAAATCCTATGAAATGGAACCCCAGTGCATACTTACACTGCCAATACTGGAGGGTACCGACGGCGTAGAGAAGATGAGTAAATCCTTGGACAACTACATAGGGCTGACAGATACAGAACGCGATATGTTCGGTAAAACAATGTCTATACCGGATAATATGATCAGCAGATACCTGAAATATGCGGTGTGGGCAGAAGAAAGCGAGATAAAAAAGATCGATTCCGGGCTTATCGATGGCAGCGTTCACCCGAGAGACGCAAAAGTCGATCTGGCAAAACGTGTAGTTGATATGTATTATCCTGAAGGCAGCGGGCAGGCGGCTTTTGAAGAATTTGAAAGAATATTCAAGAAAGGTGATGTGCCAGATGATATCGAGGATATAAAAATCGAAGTTGAAAATCCTACAGAAGCGACTATACTTAATATTGTTACTCTTGCTAAAATGGCGGGCAGCCGGAAAGATGCCAAGCGTCTGATCGATCAGGGCGGTGTATCGGTTGACGGCGAAAAGGTATCAGGTATGAATGATACTTATGATATCACCGAACCGAGACTGCTTAAGGTTGGCAAAAAACGCTTTGCCAATATAAGCGCTTAGATTTGTGACAAATAATCATATTTGTTGTTAGTCTTTTAATAAGTAAATGATAAACTAATCATATCGGCTTCCTATGCGATACATTTTATTGACTGTGACAACGCTTCTTTTAGCTGTTCCGCAAGCTTACTCTCAAAATATGCTTTCAGTAAATCTTACAGGTGATGTATCCGATACTTATGATATCACCCAGATCAGAGAGGTATTATTTGATATTAATGTGGTACCCGTGGAAGGATTCCAAATTGTGGGTCAGCCCCAGGAACTGCTTATCGGTGACAGTGTTCGCATAAACTATAGCTTATCACCTGCTGACGCGACAAATCAGAGAATTATCTGGGAATCCGATAATGAAAACATTGCTACCGTAAGTGAAAGCGGATACGTTACAGGTATCGAGTTAGGTACTACTATCATAACAGCTACTACCGATGATGGTGGATTTAGCGATTCGATAGAGTTAACAGTTACAGATTTTAAATCTGTGGAACAGCAATCCAAATTATCACTGAACATCTATCCCAACCCTACTTCAGATAAAATATATATAGAGCAGGCCGGATCAATGGAGTTAAACAGATACGAGATTGTGGTAAGTGACAATACGGGAAATATTCTTATATCAGCGTACGATACTGAAAGTATTGACCTTTCAGGGATTGCTACAGGTAATTATCATATTACGATAATCAGTGATGGTATTTATATAAGCCAAACAATCGTTAAGGAGTAAAAATGAAATATCCAATTCTTATACTTTCTGCCTTACTATTCTTTTCATGCGAGATGCAAGCCGAACAAACCATACGCATTATCAATCTCGATGGAACTGAAAACCAATACTCCCTTGATGATATAGAAGACATCACATTCGATTTGGACGATAGTGTATTTGTTCTCGTAACCGATGATATGGATAACCAAAGCAGAATCGAGCTTGGAGCTGAATCAGAAATCGCTTTCATTTTGGGCGAAATAGAATTTAGAAATGTTGGCGCCAACGGGAATACCAATAGAGCTTTTGAACTGAATAATATAAAAAGCATACAATTCGAATTAAACGAGATTATTGACTATCCTTTCGGAGAGTTAGCTGTTGATGAGATTATAGTTAACGGATTGAGCAATCCTTGGAGTTTGGATTTTCTAGATACCAATACTATCATTTTCAATGAGAAAAGCGGCGGCCTTTTCATACATGATTTAAACAATAACAGCACTACTGAGGTAAATGGAATGCCACCTATAGCAGATGTTGGACAGGGTGGATTTCTTGATATTACCGTGCACCCAGAATATGCCACCAACAATGAGATTTATTTCGCTTATGTAGTCGGTGGAAACGGAGGATTTACCACTGCAATCGGAAAAGCTAAATTTGAATATTCACCTGAAATGGCTCAGCCGACATTAAATGATTTCCAAGAGATATTTCGCGGAGATCCTATGCTTAGCGGAGGTCAGCACTTTGGCAGTCGTATAATTTTCGATAATGAAGGCAAGTTATACTTTGCAATCGGCGATAGGGGTAGAATGGAAAACGGTCAGGACAGTACCAACCATTACGCCAGCGTTTTGAGAATAAATACGGACGGTTCTGTACCGCAGGATAACCCGTATCTTGATGCCCCTGGAGCCAAACCAGAGCTTTATACCATGGGTAACAGGAATATCCAGGGTATGTTTTATCTTAAAGAGAAAGACGAGATATGGGCAATAGAACACGGCCCGCGCGGTGGTGATGAGCTAAACGTGATAGAAGCCGGAGAAAACTACGCATGGCCGCTCGCCACTTATGGTATCAACTACAACGGCACACCGATTACTGATCAGACTTCTATCCCCGGATATAAAGACCCAGTAACTTACTGGGTACCTTCTATAGCCCCTTGCGGGATGGATATGATCAGCTATGACTCAGAAAAAGATGAACTTGATATTATCATCGCAACACTTGCCGGTACTCATCTACACCGTATTCTTGTTAAGGATTACGAAGTGGTGGAAACGGTGCGCAGCTTAGAGGGGTATGCCCGATTTAGGGACGTGCAGCGTTCTCCTGACGGCTATCTCTATGCCGCTACGCAAAGCCCTGGGCGGATCATCCGCCTTGAGATGAAGTAGTAAAAAACCATCTCGATTATACGCCATATTGTATTCCCTGAATTAACCCGACTAAACATATCGGTTATATCTCAGCTTGATATGATATTCTTTTAATTTTTCTGATTTATCATTAAACCTTACCTCCGTCCAAACGTCCAAAAGATAAGAAACAACCCTTAGTTTAAAGCAATAAGGTTTGGTTACCAATAAAACGAATACTTAGTAGTTTTATAATTAGTAACTAATATCTTTTTGAACATAAACAGCAGATAAAAATATTTTATCTGTTGAGGCATTAGTCGTTGGAAAATATAAAGATAAGCTGTAATTTGATACTGCAGCAAAGAAAAATGAAAAAGAGGATATGTATGTCATCAGGTAATCAATACGAAAAACGAAAACGGAGACCGGGAAAGGTCAAATTAGACAAGCTCATTAAAGGGGCTGGAACTCTTGCCCTTGCTACTTATGCTTTTGTCTCAACTCCTTTTGCCAATACGGCAATGGCGCAGGGGACTCAAGATAACGCAGCAATAATGATGCTGGAAAATGAGAATATCAATAATACTCTGCTACGTGCCCACCAAAAGCACATGCAGGCCTTGATACTTATCGAAAACGGCGGGGACAAAAACCTTGCGGAAAGGTATCTTCGATCTGCCCTAACTGAACTCAATTCTCTTGCCTCCGAACCTTATATCAATCAGAACGAGAGATTTGAGAAAATCGCTACGGACGTACTTGCTGATTATGAGAGTTTTCTTGATAAACAGGCAGTAGTGGCGGAAAACACCCCGCTTTTCCTGATTCAAGAAAAATACTTCGGTAATCTAACTACTGAGAACGGCAGTCTTCTGGAAGATTATGAAGATCTCGACCTAACCGAGACTTACTATGAAGATAGGGAGATAACCCCTATACCGATGCCTGATAATCAATATGTGGACAAGGCGTTATCGTTTTTGACAAACACTAGGATGAGAGAGGTTAGGCTTCCTGAATGGATACACCGCTCTGGTAGATGGCTACCGATGATGAGAAGGATCGCCTTAGAAGAAGGAATGCCAGAAGAAATAGTGAACCTATCTTTTATAGAGTCTGGGCTTAACCCCTATGCGGTATCAAGAGTTAAAGCAGTCGGGCTATGGCAGTTCATGTATCCTACGGGTAAAGAATATGGGCTGAACAACCCGCCTTCGATATGGGTTGATGAAAGAAGGGACCCGGAAAAGTCCACCCGTGCGGCTATGAGATATCTTAGGAACTTGTATAATTACTTTGGCGACTGGCATTTAGCCCTAGCTTCATACAATGCCGGCCCTGGCCGGATAAGAGGTGCGATACGCAGAAGCGGCAATCCAGATGCCAGCTACTGGGATATTCTGAAATATCTTCCTAGAGAGACAAGAGGTTACGTACCCCAATTCGTAGCGATGAGCAAAATTATGGAAGACCCTAAAAAATACGGGCTTGATTTTGATAATATGGAAAAAGACCAACCTTTTAGATATGAGACATTCAATCTGAAGGAACAGGTAAATATCGACGTACTTGCAGAATCGGCCGGCGTTACGTCTGAAGAATTTCTACTGTATAATCCCGAACTTACTAAATCGGCCACTCCGCCGGTTGATGAATATGAGATTCGCGTACCTGACGGGAAAATGGAAAGGTTTGTAAACACCTATGCAGCCCTGCAAAAACAGGACAAACTTCCATATCTTACCCATAAGGTTAGGCGACTTGAAAGCCTCGAGACACTTGCGGATAAATATGATGTGAAGTTAAACGAGCTTGTATCATTAAACCCTGAAAAGCCGATCAATAAAAGGCTTACTTACGGTACTCCAGTTAAGATACCGGTTCACCAGGAATCTTCACTTTTCGCCAGCAACAGGGAAAAGAAAAAAAATACGAGCACGACGGATGTTGTACATAGGGTAAAAAGAGGTGAATCTCTGAGCAAGATAGCTAAGAGATACGGAAAATCGACCACAGAGCTGAGAAGACTAAATGACTTGAGCAAGCGACAAGCTCGATATTTGAAAATTGGACAAAGACTGAAAATAGAGGAAGGAAACAATGATACTGAAAACAATATCGCTGAAAATACTAAGAAACAGAAGAGCCCGGAAAGCCGCGACTTCACTGTTGTACATGTTCTTAAAAAAGGGGAGAACCTACTTGAAATCGCGAGGAAATATGACACAACGCTCGAAGAACTTCGTGAGCTCAACGGATTTCAAGGAAGCGCTGTAAAACTTGGCCAGGAACTTACAATCAAGCCTGGTAGTGATTATGCCGTTACAGGTAATGATCTAAAAAACTTAGCTGAAAAAGAGAATGAAGAGGTTGTTGAAGTAGCAGATGCCGTGGAAGTTGTTGAAGTGCCCGCTGCCGCTACAAAAAAAGCAATCAAACACAAAGTGAGAAGAGGCGAAAGCCTTAAAAGGATTGCTAACCGCTACGATGTATCAGTTAATGATCTGAAAAGCTGGAACAATGATAAGATCAGAGGCAACACAGTTTATGCGGGTTCAACCCTTACTATTTTTGATGAAGCAGATAAGGGCTCCAGCGGCCAGCAGAGTGACAACCCTACTTATTATACTGTAAGAAGAGGAGAGACTCTCGGTTCTATATCGAGGAAATTCGGTGTCAGCCTTAGCAAGGTAAAGAAACTTAACCCCGGTATCAGAGCAAACAGAATCAAGATAGGCCAGAAGATAAGAGTCAAATAATATTCTGAGAATTGAATAAGAAATTACCGTGAAGAAATTACCTCGAATAGAAAAGCCGGACCCCAAATGGTTCGGCTTTTTATATTTTCAGCGGTAGGTTATTATAGATTATCTGAAAGCTATTGAGCTCGGAAGATCAAATTGAAGAAAAATTCTATTCAGTTACTTGCGCTTTTCAATAACGTCAACCACGTTGCGGAGAAGCCTAAAGGCAGTCTCTGCCATTTTATTACCGCCCTTATCCAGTAAGGGGTTGATTTCCATCATCTCGAAAAACTTTACTCTACTGTCAGCAACAAAAGTTCGCAGAAGTTCCTGAGCCTCGTTTTCATGCAAACCGTTCGGTACAGGCGTACCAGTACCATAGCTCACCTCATCGGGATCCATAGAGTCAACATCAAACGATACGAATATGTGGTCGCAGCCCGCTAAATACTCTAAAGACTCTCTTGCAACTTCCTCAGCTCCGATATTTCTCAGTTCACTTACAAGATAATTTTTGATATTATTGCTTTTGATTATAGCCCGTTCTTCTTTTTCCAGATCCCTGATACCTATGAATACTATATCCTCGGGATGGATTTTAGGAAATATCCCTCCAGCGTTTTTGATACTATCCCAATGCTTTATAGTATCTGGGTTCGGATCGTTGACTTTATACTCTAGATTATCAACCCCTAAAGCAGCAGCAAGCGGCATCCCGTGTAGATTACCAGATGGGGAGGTATAGGGCGAGTGCAGATCGCCATGGGCATCAATCCATATAACACCGAGTCTTTTATCAGGGTATGCTTTACGAATCGCTCCAATGTAACCGCCAGCAGAAGAATGATCCCCAGATATAATAACCGGGAAGTCTTTAGCGTTCCTGAGTCGCGGTGAAAGTATCTTTATCGCCTTTTCATAAAGTCTTTCTATAGCATCGATATAAATACCTTTAGTCGGGGCAGGATCATCTTCGAATAGTAATTCATTCTCATTTGGTATTCTTATATACTCTCTATAATCAAATAAAGTATCATCAGCGTTATATGCTGCGGTTCGAAGAGCGTCGAAGCCGAGAGATGAACCTCTGGTACCCGCACCGAGTTCTGAATTATTAACTATAAACTGAATATTCATGATAATTGGCTGAAAATGTAAAAACTTCACAAATTTACGAAACCGAGGTCATAGGTCGGAGATCTAAGCGAGAGAATCAAGAAGCGAGAGAATCAAGAAGAGAGTATCCGGACAAAAAAAAGCCCTACTTTAGGTAAAAGTAGGGCTTTATAATTATGTGAGCCACTTGACGGACTTGAACCGCCGACCGGCTGATTACAAATCAGCTGCTCTACCAGCTGAGCTAAAGTGGCACTTGCATCAAAAGAACTTAACAACGATTATTTATTGCCTTGCTCAAATGAGAAAACAAAAATATGGTTTGTGCCTGAATAAAACAAATTTTTTTTTGGAAATTAAATTATTCCGCGTGATTATTTTCCCTGATAGTATCTAAATCGGGTATAGTTACATAGTTTTTGTTATTTTGCCGTCAGACATTTTATATATAAACCCACACAACCATCAGCATATGCCAGAAGGTATAAAATTTAGATACAGATTAGATATATATTGGAAATCTCTTGCGATTTTCAGTATAACGCTTCTGGTGTGGTCTTTCATAAGCGGAGCGATGGAAAGCGACGGATTTGACGTCTCCTTAACCGATCCTATCTCAATATTGCTTATAGGCATTCTCGGGCTGACTTTGCTTTCTATGTTAATAGCTATGTACAAAGCAAACCGCATCATATTCTTCCCCGATCACATCATCTTCAAAAATAGGATTAGGCGGAAAAAAATAGAAAAATCAGATATCATATCCGTAGAGGCTGGCAGGGAAAAGACTTTTGGGGAAGATGATCTATATTCAGTTATCAGAGTAAATCTTAAAAACAGAAAACGTCCTCTCAGGATAAGGCCTTCTATGTTTTATGAAGAACAGCAACTTACAGCCATGCTTTTGGAATATATGAAGGAAGAATGATGATATTCAGAATCTTGATAACTGCACTTTTAACCCTATCGTTGATTATCTCATCAGATTCTGCCCCACTGAGGAATATAGATATTATGGAATCTTATATTAAGGATAACAGGCTTAGAATCGTGCCTGAACTCCAGAACCTAATTACTATGAAAGGTATATCCAGATTCCAAGGGGATGAGTATTTGATATCGTCTTTTTTGAAGGATATCGACCTTCCGGAAGCCGATCAGGTGGATGAAGCTGTATTGATCGATTTCAGATGGGATAACGAGCCGGTAAAGATTTTCATTAACGATGACGGTGATACTTTTACTAGGGTTATTGATCCGTCCTGGTCGGCATATACTCTGGATAAAGAAACTGGTCATATTCTATCCAGCATGGATTTCAGTAATGATCCTTATAAGGACACTGTAAAGATAGAAGATTATAAATATATATCAACCAGTAGATATGAATTCACTAAAGCCCCTTTACCACCAGGCAAAGATTCAGTTTGGGATACTATACTGGAGCCGGTACTCGTTATCGGTACGGCTATATTCTCAGTTTACCTACTCTTTTCGGTCAGAAGCGGTTGATTTATCAAATTGGATCACCGTCAATCAATTTTCCTTTTTCCATGATTGATAATTGTAGTGCTATCTTGCCTTCCGCCAATAATTGCTAAACCACTAAAACATTTACCAGAAGCCATTTTTTTATGATATACCTGCTGACACAGTGGATAAACAATATATACAACCCTCCAGGGTTTGATTTATTCAAGTTCCTAACCTTCAGGTCGGCTGCGGCGGCTATCACCGCTATGTTTATCAGTTTTATCATCGGGCCGAGAATCATCAAGCTTTTGCGTGACATGCAGATGCAGGAACAGGATAAAAGCGAGCTACAACAGCATGGCCTGCACATGACAAAAGCCGGGACACCGACAATGGGTGGGCTTATAGTCCTTACCGCACTACTCCTGCCAACCCTTCTCTGGGCGGATCTGACTAACATTTTCATCGTTATGATTCTTTTTGTAACCGCCGCTCTCGGAGCTGTTGGTTTCTTGGATGACTATCTAAAAGTTATCAAAAAAAGAAAAGGCGGTCTGCCAGGTAGGTATAAGATGTTAGGCCAGTTTTTCGTGGGAGCTGTGCTGGCAATAGTGATTACTTTTTATCCTGAAGCTTTCGGTGCGGGTTTCGCCGAATTTGCGACAGCTACCACATTACCCTTCTCAAAGAATATAAATCCAGATCTGGGTGTTGTTATATACCCTATATTTATTGTTTTTGTACTTACCGCCACATCAAATGCGGTCAACCTGACAGACGGGCTGGACGGCCTCGCTATCGGTACAGTCTCGATAGCCGCATTAGCGCTGGCGATACTGGCTTATGTTACCGGGAACGCAAATTTCTCAGAATATCTCAATATCATTTATCTGGAGGGATCCGGTGAACTGACTGTTTTCACAGCGGCATTGATCGGTGCGGGTATTGGTTTTCTGTGGTATAACTCCCATCCGGCTCAGGTATTCATGGGCGATACAGGATCACTGGCATTGGGGGGCGCGATAGGCTGCCTTGCCATACTGATCAAAAAAGAGTTTCTGATACCCATTCTCGGGGGGGTATTCTTTGCCGAAGCTATATCGGTTATGGCCCAAGTAGCATATTTTAAATATACGAGAAAGAAATATGGAGAAGGTAAAAGGTTGCTCAGGATCGCCCCTCTTCATCACCACTTTGAAAAAGGCGGAATCCATGAGACTAAGATCGTAACACGGTTTTATATCGTGGCGATTATCCTCGCTATCCTTGTACTTACAACTTTCAAGGTCAGATAAACGATGCCGCTACTGAAGCGTGCCGAGAAAGCTATACGGAAACGGCTAACCGCAAGCTTTTCACATCAGGGGAAATCAGTTAATCTAACCCCTGGTAATATTATAGATCTACCAGAAAACCCGAAAATACTTCTTCTCAGACAAGATAGATTAGGGGATTTGATCATTACTTTTCCTTTTCTGAACGCACTAAGATCAGCATTACCGAATGCCGGGATTGATATAGTTCTCGGCAAAAACCAATCAGCCGCAAGATATGCCCAACCCTTTACCGATAATATTATAGGATATGGGAACTCATTGGGTGAATCTTTTGCTACGATCAGCTCCTTATCTGAAAAAAGATATGATCTTGCGATTGATCTCTTGGATAACTCCTCTACAACATCAACCATTCTGATAAACAGATCAAAAGCCAAGATAAAGCTAGGTTTTGATAAAGAAAACAGTCACGCTTACTCACATCTGGCTCCCCTACCGAATAAATCTAATGTTCATATTATAGATAGGCTCAACAGCTTACTGCCGTATATAGGTATCGGTATAGATGATATCAAAACAAGTAACCTGATCTATTATGATAATGAGGTAGTGACAAAAGCCGAACTGGTGTTGGGATCAAAAGATAAAAAGCGGCTTGGATTGGTACTCCGCGGCAGTAATGACAGTAAATACCTGGGAAAAGATAGATTTTTTGAAATGATACAGAAATTGTCTGATACTGGGTATGCTGATTGGGACAAAGTGATATACGGTACACCTGATAAAATAGATGATCTTGAATGGATTTTAGAAACCGCAAAAGCTTGTGGAATCAGAAACCTGCGATACGCCCCGATGAGCCGTGACTTCCATCTATATGCGGCAATGCTTACCACGTGCGATATATTAATCTCCCCCGATACATCGGCAGTTCATATAGCAGCAGATGCAGATATTCCGATCCTGGCTTACTATACGATAGCTGATAGGGAAAACGCCCCGATGCCATGGCTGCCATATAGTAATAACCATCAAGCAGTTTACGCTGTTAATACATTGAGCAATCTGAATTTAGATGATGTAGTGAGTAAGACTCAGAATTTGGGATTATGAATAGGATAGCTAAATGTATAATAAATCCTCACAGCCTATATACGTGCTTGTGCTTTCTGCTTTTTATATGGTTACGGGTATCGAATACCAAGCTTGAGTTTTCTGTAATGAACTTTTCATCGAACTCATCATGATCTGTAATCAGCACGACAGCATCGCTGCCTTTTAAAAGATCTTCTGTCAGTTTGGTGGTTGTTATCGTTTCGCCATCATCATAAGCTGTTTCCACATAAGGATCGACTACCACTACATTTGCGCCGTGCACTTCAAGTAATTCTTTGATCTTGAAAGTAGCAGACTCTCTATAATCGGCGATGTTCTTTTTATATGCCAGCCCAAGTAGAGTGATCTTAGAACCATTCATAAGCAAGCTTTGTTTATTCATTATCTTCAAAAGCTTGTCAACGGTCCAGTAGGGCATATTATCGCTGATCTCGCCAGCCATCTCTATGAACCGGGTATTGAAATCGAATTCCTTTGCTTTCCACGATAGATAAAACGGATCGATAGGAATACAGTGGCCGCCTACGCCTGGGCCTGGGTAAAACGGCATATACCCGTATGGTTTGGTTTTGGCTGCCTCTATCACCTCCCAGATATCGATATTCATCCTGTCACACAGCATAGCGAGTTCATCTACCATCGCTATATTCACTACCCTGAATGTATTCTCGAGCAGTTTAACCATCTCAGCGGCGCGAGTAGTGCTAACCGGGTGAACGTGCTCAAGAAAAGTACTGTATAGGTCAACGGCTTTCCGAGTGCATTCCGCCGTGTGGCCGCCTACTATCTTCGGGGTATTTGCTACTTGAAACTGTTGGTTGCCTGGGTCTATCCTTTCCGGTGAGAATGCGAGATGGAAGTCATTGCCGGCTCGCAGTCCGGCCTTTTCAAGTATAGGCTTGATAATCTCATCTGTTGTGCCAGGGTAGGTTGTGGACTCCATCACTATAAGCTGGCCGTTTTTAAGGTGTTCTGCGATTTTAGTACTGGCATCTTCCACATAAGTTAGGTCTGGTTGCTTCGCGTTGTCTAATGGGGTTGGAACACATATAATAATCGCATCGCTTTTCCCGATGGTTGAGTAATCAGTGGATGGTATCAGTTTATTATGCCCCAGCACCTCCTCCAATTCAGAAATCTCTATATCGAAAGTAATATTCTTCGCATTTTTGATATTCTCGACAACTCTGTCACTTATATCATATCCGAACACTTTGTGATCTTTCTTAGCGAATTCTATTGCAAGTGGCAGCCCTACGTATCCGAGACCTATAACGGTGATATTCATTTATTCTGATTCTGGTTGAGATAGATTGGTAAATTGTGGCATCAAGCCAAGAGGTAAATTAACGATTTCGCATATTTTTACAGCCGTATTCAGTGGATATGATATTGACAGTGATATATCAAGTAAGACATCGAACAATATATCAGGATTCAATATTGTTATCGAATATATCATGGATAATCCTGATATCATTCGAAGTCAGCTCTTCAGTTTGTATAGTTATTACTTTGGATCTAGTCTGCTGTACGGTATATATAGTCGAACTCAAACTTTTACTTGAGAATTTATCCAGAACAATGGATAAGTTTTTCTCAAATCTCTTAGGAAGAATTATACTCAATATATTGAAGGAAGGATTCGTACTCCCTAATCCTGATCCCGCGATGGATATCAATGGGTAACTTGTTTCAATTCCCTTGGTGATTAGTGTATTGCATTCACCTTTTTGTCCGCAGTACCTTAATGATATTCCATTTCTTTCGGCAAACTCCAATGATTCTTTGTGAAGTATCCTTACCGCGGCATTGCTCATTTTTATCGCATCATAAGTGTTCAACCTGGCGACGGGTTTTGCTTCATGATATAATTCGGGATCAATAGAATATATACCATTGACTTTGGATATGTATGATATCGAATCTGTTCCAGCTATATATGCAACAACTATTGCCGTAAGGTTGGAGCTCTCAAACCCCATAGTGGTAGGAAAACCTGTATCTCCAATACCGATAAATCCTTCCATCAAAATAGATTTACCTTTTGAAGCCTGTATGCACTCCCTGAGTGATTCTTTGATTTTGTTTGTATTAGGTTTTGAGATGCCAAACGATCCTTCTGTATAGAAGTATTGAGAGGAATCGAAATGAACATATTCGATTCCTACAGCATCCAGATGGTTTCTCAATAAAACAGAAGTTATGATCTCGCCTTTCACCAAAATCACATCAGTTACTTTCGGCGAAGCCTCTTTTGTATATCTTATACCAGTAAGAAGTCTTTTCAGCTCAGATACATGTTTCGATACTGTCTTATCAATCCGCCCGAACTTCAATAACCTTTCTTCTAAGTGATATAAATCTACTGATTCTCCATTTATTGAATCAGATATCATCTGCTTGAGCAATCTTGATAGACCCTTAATAGCCGAGAATATCACGATAGAATTACCATGACTTAACTCTTCACCGATAGATTCGAAGACTTCGAATCTATCTAAAACCGATCCCCCGTATTTGATCACATTCATAATAACAATATAAGCAGATATAGTTTATACAGATAATGTCCTGATAATTTCTACATAAGATTTGCTTGTTATATTTCATTATTGTGAGTAATTCCTTATTTTGATATACATTGGATGAAATAAAACGTTTATCTGTAACAAAACAGAACTTGTGTTGTTCCTGTGTATGCGAAAGATTGAAACAAACAATATCATAATTAAAAAAAGGAGCGCATAATGAGAAAGTCATTACGCAATTGGTCGTCTCGCTTATGGATAGCGATGGCGGCAGCCTTCATGCTCGGCTCAGTAGCGGCCGAGGCTCAGTTTCCGCCAAACGTGGAACCGAGCGATTACTGTGAACCGTGGACACCGTTTAACAATCCTGGCCCAAGCTGGATGTATGGTGTTTATAATTCAGGTAATTATACATCACTTGTTGAAGTTTACGAACTTGACGAAAATGATAACAGAATAGGTGGTCCTGTATACAGGAATGCATCAGATCCTGCTCCGAACTATAATAATAACAGGAATAACGAGGCAGGAGATACCTATTGGGAATACACTGATGCTCGTAACGATTGGGAAATGGTAGCCGGGGTGAATTATGAAATCCATGTAGAATTCTGGGGGGGCTGGGGCTGGGGCTCTAGTTCAACAGAATATCCGCTAATTAGGATTTGGTTAGATGAAAACCGTAATGCAGAATGGACACCAGACGTAAGAAATGGTGGTTACCGTGACGGAGATTGGGATGAGCTTATCGGTTTTGCTAGAGGGTTTAGTAGCTATTGGAGTCGTCCTAACGTTACAGAGTACGAGTACTCGGAAAGCTATATGAGAGGTTCACTCAAAAGAAGAATGATACCTAATAGATTAACTAGTTATCAATACCAATACGGTAACGGTAATCTCCTTTACTCATTTAATACATCTAGGTGGACAGCTCCATTTGAAGTATCTTTTAAGTACTCACCAGATTGCTCTAAAGGGCAGGGTGTAACTAGACTAAGAATAAATGCTATGTCTACGTCAGTATTAAGTTGGTCACAAACAAATAACAACGCAACAGGTGCAAACTTTATGGATGCATGCTGGAATGGTATATACGGAAGATTTGCACAAGGTAGATATCCTTATTACCCGATGGGAGAGATAGAAGATTATACTCTTAATATAATTGGTGCGGCTGGCGATCCCTTCCCTTCATCAACAGATATTATTGAGCGTAGTACAG
>CAYWYR010000028.1:0-20061 GCA_964462685.1 uncultured Hyphomicrobiales bacterium
ATACATACGATACATGACACAAGGGCTCCCCCATAAAGGGAGCCCTTTTTTTGTGGGTATGGCATCTTAACTGTAACTATTATATAGTACAACTTGTATTGACTAACATGAGATTGATAGAATTGGTTATATTTATTTTCGTAGTTGGTGTTTATGCGAGTACGGCACAGGAAGTATCTATCGAAAGCAGTAGCTATGGATATCCCTTCTTGAGCGCTGAGATAGAACTAATCGATGATTCGGGAAATAGCGTAGCACCTGATCTGCAAGCTATTCTTATTAGGCAAGGTAATAATATTATAGAGCCAGCTCGAATATTCCAAGTAAGTAATAGATATCGAGTAGATTGGGTACCGCACATACAAGGCTTATCACAGGCTGATGAAACAATATTATATGAATATGAATTGATATATTCAGGTTTCGATGAGATAATCAGTGACGAAGGTTTCATAATTGATACACGACTGCCACTTATGTCAATCCAGGATACCGATAACAGGCAGATCGATGAGATATTATTCCCGTTTACACTCAATACTTTTAATAGAACCATTCAGTTCTATCTTAGATTGAATAAAGGACCGTACAATCCTGATATAAATCAAAATGTGGGTGTTCAGTTAGATTCAATTACCTATGACTCAACTGCTTTTAGGGTTTTTCCATCTATTACACTTCCCTCAGATCTTGGCCAGTCAGGTCAATATCTGTTTAATATAGTATTTAGCCCACCGACTTTCGAGTACTATTCTACAGTTGTCACATTCCATTTTAATGGTGGATATACCCAGTCGATAGATGTGGCCGGGAATATATTCCCCCTAGAAAGAAACTTTGACATAGAACTACGTACCCCTGCAGATGATGAGGTAATTGCGCCTTGTACAGAGTATCCAATAAGCTGGAAAGGTGCATCAGATAGAATACCCTCTATAGTTGAAGTATCTTTTGATGCTGGTAGGAATTTTGAAAGAATAATATCTACCTTTGATTCAGTATTCGTATGGAATGTACCAGATACCCTTTCAGAGTTTGTAGTATTTCGGGTACGGCAGATATCTGCCACAGAAGAGTTCGGGCAGAGAATACTTCAGGTATCCAGCCCACGCAAAGTGGCAATATCACCCACGGGAATATATAGTGCTATAGCTATTGAAGGTAGCGGTTTGTTTGGCTACAATAATAATTCGGAAATTCTTCGGGCAATCTCAAAAATATCTACCCCTTTTAATAAGGAAAATACTGACCTACAGTTCGCGAGCGAAAATATAGTGGTAGAATCATTTTATAGAGAAAGATTCGGGATGAGGTTTGATACATTAGACATATATGATGTTGCGTCAAGCCAGCATATAGAAAGCTATCTTAGCCCCGTGGCTGTTAGAAAATTGAAACCATATAAAGGTGAAACACTACTTTTATCCCCTGAGTTAGCAAATAGAGTTTACACTTTCGATCATACCGATGGGAGTTTTGACTTAATTCTACAGGTCAATTATCCTATTGCGGATGTTAGCTATTCTGAACAGGAAAATGTTCTTGCAGTAACTAGTATTTCAGGAAAAGTTGAGTTATATAACGCAAATACTTTAGTATTGGTAGATGACTATCAAATTCAGAATTTCCCCCAGACAAGCGACGCAGTGATATCTCCGGACGGTGAACTATTAGCAGTATCAAAATTCTTTACCGATGGTACTGTGCAGAATATAGTTATTCATGATTTGGTGAATAAAAGAAGGCACCTGCGAGTGCCACAGGCGTGGGCATCTGAAACAGTAGGTGTAGAGTTCGCTCCTAACTCCCGGCAGCTTTTAATGGCTCATAGTTTTATTCCAAAATTGGCAGTTACAGACCTTACATCTAATGACCTAACACAGACAATAACAACCGAAGCGGGTAGCGATAGGGTGCTAGATTTTAATTATGCCACAGCTGATAATGAGTTTGTTGTATTGCAGGACGAACTATTATCCAGATTTAGTTATGATTTTCCACAATATGATATAAATGACGGGTACGTGAAAATCAGAAATCCTGAAATAGAGATTGATCCGATCGTTCTTATATCAACTCTGGTAGCCGATACTAGTATAGTGATAGCGAACAGTCAGGTTTGCAATACATCGGAAGCCCCATTCCCGATAAGATCCGTGTGGCTTAAGAGCGGTAGAGATATGACGATTATAAGCCCACTGGACGGGTTTTTGCCTCCTGCCGAGTGCGCTACACTGGAATTTGAATTCCATCCTACTACAATAGGCGAAATAAGGGATACAGCTTATATTACATCGTGTGTGGATACTTTAATCATACCAATTGAAGGGATTTCACTGGAGAGATCAGTCCTGTTGGCTGGTGAACCTTTTGATTTTGGAGAACAATGCCTTGGTGACAGGATTGAGATAACAGAAGAATTCTTTACCAACCTCGATACCGCGGATATCAAAATAAATAGAGTGTCATTTGCACGAGGCCATTTCAATGCTGTTCTTAGTCGTGATACCGTTATTAGGGCTGGTGAGTCGTGGTCGGCAACTATTTTTCTCAATCCAACTGAAAGAGGACAACAAACAGATACTCTCCTTCTCTATAATTCCGATATGCGAGAAGGGCCTCCGCTAATGTTTGAGTTCACATACTTCGGTCTGGGTTCAGATATAAATCAAGAGCATACTTACCTGCCTTTTACACCTGAGCAGCCAGAACGCAGAACATTTATCGTAAATCGGGAACAAACACCTATACAGGTTAATGATGTTTTCTTAGACAATGGAACTCATTATAGTTTATCAGCCAGCCTGCCTACAACATTGCAGTTTGGTGATACACTTTTTATAGATGTAGTATCTACAGACCCTTCCCGGACTGATTTCATCGGTGTATCTGCAGAGCCATGTATCAATTTTGAGCGGATCACAGTAGGGCCTTATATAGCTACGGCTCAGATAATAGCTTTTGATACAGAAACAAGGCCTACAGATTATGCTACTATCATAATTGGACAGAGAACCCAGACCCAGAACTATTTTAAGGGTGATCTGAAGTTAGATCTGGAAATTAGAATTGACGCTGAGACATTCCTGCCACTAGAATATGAGAGTGATTTTGAGATAATATCCACAAATGATATTGTAGACGGCACTGAGCGAGCGATGCAGATAAGTCTACAAGGTGATTTCAGGGAGTTTGATACAGTTCTTAGGATTACTGGCCCTGCGGCACTTACAGAAATCACTGAAGCAGAAATTATTCCTACCGATTTGATGGGAAATTTTTCATCAACTGTACCCACAACATTCGAAAACGGCGTTCTCAGAATAATCAACGATTCACCAGGAAGACTGATATTCGCTGAAGGACAGGATATAACGGTCGATCTTTATCCTAACCCCAGCTCTGAATATATCAATATCCGATTAAAAACAGAAGACGATGTGGATGAGTTACAAAGCAGGGTTGGAATCTATAGCTCTACAGGCCAACAGTTAGAGCAGAAAAATATAGGCTTTACTTTTGAAGGCGGCGAATCCATCCATAAGCTAAATATATCTACACTGAGAAAGGGTGAGTATTTCATCGATGTAGAGCTTAAAGAAGGCTTATCTCATACTGTAAAATTTGTAATCGAATAGAATCTTGATATTATCAACCCGAACAGTTTTTTTATTATCTGTAATCCTATCAGGTGTGTTTTCTGCATATGCAGATGAACAAGAAGAAAATAACTACAGGACTTATTTCGGCCTCAGCCTGAATCAGAACATAGCAACTGCTGATTTCATGGGGTTTGAAAATACAACTCCATGCTGCGAAGCTTTTGGGGATAACAGCGGATTGGGGTTCGGGGTTTTCGCTGGGGTAAATATGGGCGAGACTGGCTGGATTGACGGCCTAAATTGGGATTTGAGACTTGGATTCAATAATATCAATTTATCGTGGGATGACGAGTATTTCGTTTCACATAGAATAAATGGCGACTCTTTCGATTCATTATATTCAAACAATAATTACGATATATCGGTAAATTATCTTGGCTTGCGAGGTTATCTGAGATATGATATAATAGATAATCTCAATATCGGTGGTTTCGTTGATCTTTCATATCCAATCATCTCAGGATTCGAAAAATCTGAGACCGTTGCCCGTGGCCTGCCTTATACTTTTGAGAACGGAACATCCTCTAGAATCAATGAATCAGGCTCGATAGAAGGTTTAGGGTTATTACCAATTGTAGGCGCTTCAATTCAGTACACCGCTTATGAATCGGAAACGCTTATGATTATGCCTGAACTGGAAGGCGGCATAAGCCTTACGGATATGGCAGCTGATAAAAATATCAGCCTGTCGGAGATAAGGTTAGGCGTATCTATTTCATTCCTATCGCCTGAGGAAGAACCTGACCCTCCAAAACCGGTCATAGATACGGTTCCTGAGCCGGAACCCGAGCCTCTCCCTGATCCTATTGTACCGACTATATCCCAAACACTCAACGTAGCTGGCAATAGTTATCAGCCAGGTGATACGATTACGATTTACAGGGATATAGAGAGAACGCAGTTCAGATATACCGTATTGCCGCGTCTGTTTTTCAGGAAAGATGGATCAATAAATGATATTAGGTATGAAAAGCTAACACCTGAAGCTTATTCTATCAAAGATCAGATAGTTGAATATTTCAAAAATGAAAATGAAAAAATAACTCTAAAATCTTATTTTATACCTTATAGTGATTTCCAGCCGAATGATTATATAAACACGGTTGCAGAAGCAATCGGCACAAGTAATATGGTGGATATAGTAATCGACACCATAGCCAATGATTTTCAGTACGAAGAGCTGATTGAGGAATATAGAAGGGTTGAAATTTTGATTTCGGGCCAAGAAAAACCAATTGATATAGAACTAAGCCTTGATAAATCTAGTATTTCTCAAAACAACCTTGAATATTCACTTATTATAGAACCGGATTCATTGGAATCGTTTTATATTCCTTCTATTCGTTACGGTGAAAGTGGCATTCCAACCATAGTTAAAAAGCGCTTTTTCTCTGAGTTGCCAATTAATGAAGGTGTTACTAAAGCAGAGATATTTTTGTCTGATAACTATTCCGATACTATAACATCGGAAGTATATTATTTCAGAACCGAAGATAGGCTAAAAGAATTTGAATATAGGGTGTATGATGATAAGACCAAGACTAATAAACGTCAATATCTTCTAGGCTATAATAAGTTTGATGAGTCAAATATATCATTCCTTTCTCAGCGGGTAAAGGATATAGCATTGGAAGCATTACGGAACGGTAAGAATATAACCGTAATAGCATCTACCGATGATTTGGGCGATACAGAATACAATAAAGCCCTCGCCAAAAGGAGGGCTGATAGGGCTGTAGAGCTTTTTGGTAATCAGTATAAAGATCAGATATCTATCCGTTTGCCCGATGAATATTTATTCGATAACGATCACCCTTACGGGCGTCAGCTTAATCGTGCTATTCTGATTCGTATAGATGAGTAGATTCATAAGGTTCGACTCCGAAAAGTGAATCAGCTTTTTCTTTTGCCATTTTCTTATGGATAGGCTTTATATATACTGATACTACTGTAAGTGCGGCACCTACTACTAACATGTCATCCCCGAACCCTATTCCTGGAAGAAAATCAGGCACAGTATCAATCGGGGATATAAAATATCCAAGGGAGCCAAATACAACTGTTCTGGCCCAGGCTGGTGTATCTTGATCCTTAGCAGAATAATAGAGTGTATATCCCTTTTCAACCAATTCCCTACCTACTTTTTTAGCTACATTCCATACTTTGTTAATAAAGCTTTTATCACTATATTTCTTTTCGTAGCCTTCTACGTTTATATTGGAAAGCGCAGGATACTGTGTGGTCGTTTCCATTTTTCATTCGCCTATATTTGTTATTATTAAATTATCATAACTAACGTAACAGCTTCAGAACAATTATAATGAGAACAAAAAAACAACCTCCTACCCTAATGGGTGTTTTGAATCTTACCCCGGATTCCTTTAGCGATGGTGGTAAGTATCCCAACCAAAAAACTGCTTTGAAAAAAGTCAAACAGATGATCGAAGATGGGGCCGATATAATTGATATCGGTGGTGAATCCACCAGGCCCGGCAGCGATAGAGTAGAGGAATCGGTAGAGCGTGAAAGGGTAATGCCTGTAATAGCTGAGATCAAAAAACACTTTGATATAAAAATATCCCTAGACTCATATAAGTATAATATCGCAAAAGAGGCTTTGGATTTGGGCATCGATTACATAAACGACGTTACGATGCTAAGTGATATCAGGCTTGCACACTTATCAAAAGAGTATAAAGTACCAATAATTATAATGCACTCCATGGGAGGCCCTAAAAATATCAAACACATGCAGGTTGATCCGACCTACAGCGAGAAAGGAGTGGTAAGCGATGTAAAAAGCAAGCTATTGGAAATCGCTACCAAGGCAGAATCTGAGGGAGCTGTAGAAGTAATACTCGACCCAGGAATAGGTTTCGGCAAAACTGTTGATCATAATATCGAGCTTATCCGAAATATAGACTCTTTGGGGAATAATGGGCATAGAACTCTCCTTGGCATATCCCGAAAAAGCTTTATAAAAAAAATCACCGGTATTGAAAACGCCGAGGAGCGAGATATCGAAACCATGGCAATACATGCCCACACCTACAATAACGCTGATATAATAAGGGTGCACAATGTAGGCTTGCACAGAAGAATGATCAACATCATTTCCCGGCTAACAACCTGAAATGAAAAGCAAGATTAAAAATTTTAAATAAATGGCAGTGTTGCGTGACTTTTCCAGTACATAAGTGTCTTTATAGATAGAAACAAACAAAAATGAGAAGTAGAATATCGATTGATTATATACTGAATTTCCGTTCTTTGAAAAACAATCGAGCCTACCTATACGGGATTGGGCTGGTATATCTGTGTGTATTGATTTCTTCTTGTGACCCTTGCGAACCTTCCGGCATTCCAGAAATAGAGCGATACATATCAGTAACTGAACCGATGGGCGAGACATTGCTGATTTCAGCCGATGGTAACATAGTAGAAACTATAACTACAGAAAATGCTGTTCTACCAAAACAGCTTTTTGGTTCTATTCTTCCTTACACAATCGAAAATGATCCTACCGAAACAGTTTGGCTGTATGAAAACGGCCAGAGTATATCGGTAGCATTTAATCCTCTTATCGATGAAAAGCCAGTACAATACCCTATTACCGGAGGCGGTGAGCCAATTCTATTTGGTAATGCAGACACCACAACTATCTATAAGACTAACAGAACAGGAAATCTTGAATTGATCTCTGATTCAAAACTACCAAACACTCCTGTTATGTATTCCAAAGAAAACGATGGGTTTTATTATCTGAGTAAGAGCTTTGGCATATCGGCTTTGGATAGTGAGGGAGTAATGATCGGGCAGGTTATACAGTTACCAGATATGGATATAGGCGATTCAGATAGCCCCTTGAGCTTAGAGATATCAGATAAAGGCGTTTACCTTTTAGTGCTTGGTTTAGCAAAGGCTATAGTAATCAATCTAACTAATCTGCAGATTGCTTATGAAATGGATTTGCCAACAAATTATTCTGAACAAGTGATTGGGGATATAGATGATAACGGCGGTTTATACTTAAGCGAAGTAGGTTCGTCAACCATAGATTCGGTATCGCCGGAAGGTGAACTGGTATCTGCTTACAGCTCGGGATCCAACTTTATTACCGATTTTTCGACTGACTCCCACGGAAGACTTAACATAATTATTGAAAGCAGCCAGGGCGAGAGAACACTTATATCTGTTGATACAGCTACAAAAGTAGTTGATGAGATACTCTTTAGCGGTGTAGATCAAATGGTTGTAGGTAGCTGATGGGTGAGAATCTCTCACAATATGATGATGGCCAGCTGGCCAATCTGCTGAGGGGCGACCAAAGACAGCAAGAGACAGCTTTTGCCGAAATCTATTCACGTTATTCGCAGAAAATTTATCTGTACTGTACAAAAATTCTGGATTCGGATGAAGAAGCGGCGGATATCTATCAAGATGTTTTCCTGAAATTTGTGACAACGGTGCGGCAGGACAGCGTAGAGCTAGCCAACATAATGGGTTATCTGCTGATGATAGCCAGAAACACATGCTTGAACCACAAAAGGCAGAATGCGATACGAAGCCGCTACAAAGATGAACCTACGGTTGTAGAACCAAAAGATTACGGAAAAAAACAGCTACTGGAGCTTATTGATAATGAGCTGGCACAAATGGAGTTCAACAGCAGAGAGGTATTTGTATTAAGGCTTTACCAAGGGCTCAGCTATAGCGAGATCGGAAAAATATGTGATCTTTCCGAAAACGCTGCAAAGAATAAGTTCTGGAGAACAAAACAGAAATTGAAAGATGCTTTAGAGCCGTATATGATCGATCTCGATAAGCATCTCTGAAAAATAGTGATTGATACTTGGAACGATTTACAGTTTCATATGTTAATCTTTATATGATAAGGACAATTAGAAAAGAATATGTCGAACGACTTTTTAATACATGAATATCTGGATTCCTCTCTGGAGGGATCGGCTGAGCAGGAGCTGTTTTCAGCTCTCGCTAGCGACCCTATGCTTAGGCAAGAATTCGGAAGGCAGCTGAAACTTAAAAATATCATTGAAGAGGAATCCCGAAGGGTAACACCGCCCGCGGCTCTTTCCAGTGCTATATTTGGCGAGTTAGGCTATGCGATACCAGCCGGTATGGCTACTTCAGCCAGTGCCGTCCCATTCTTCCACAAGATATTTCCTATTCTAGGCACAATGGCTGCTCTGCTTCTTGTAGGCATTCTATCTGTGAACTACGGTGATAATATAGCGGCAGTTGATAGCGGCTATATTGACGGCATATCGGGCAGATCGCTTCTTTTTGTAGCTGAGGGGGAATCCGCTTCAGGCAATATAAATAGTAATATTAGCGGAGATGAATTAGCCGGCGGTAATAATGCAGACAAAGCAGTTATCGCTTTGATGCAGGATTCCTTGGAGCTATTGAGAGATCAAATTAGGGTTGAGAATGAATATAAATCTTCCGTTAATGTGCAAAATAATCAGTATACAAAGCAAAACACTGATATAACACAACTAAAGGCTGAACTGAATTGGCTTAAAACACAGAACAGACAACTGCTCACAGCGGCTGGATCTGGCCGGTCAGGTTCTTCTTCCTCTAATTTGGGGGATTCTGATTCTGATTACAAATCTGAAGTTAATCCAAATACCAATACTTTAAATAATGATAGTATGCTATTTCAATTTGATTTGAGTATCGATGAGGTTTTGGGGAGCGATGATCAAGTTAGCAATGGCGACAGCTTTATAAATAATCTTGCAAGCAGTGTAAAGACCCGACTAAGTGAGATCATGCAAAGTGATGAATATCAAAACTCCATAATGAATATGGATAAAGAGCCACCTGTTGATACCTATACCGACAATGCCGTTTACAGCGAGAACAATATCTATACCGATCCCGCTTTCGGCGATGTATATGTAATGCTGAGCTATGTACAGACTGTATCAAATCCCGATGTATCAATTGACGGTACAGATGTGCCCCTGTCTGTCGATGCGGGAATGCAGCTCAACGGATATTTCTCAGTCATAGCCGATCTCGGTATGGAAAGCTACGGCCAGAGTTTTAACTTCCAGCAAAATGGCAGAGAGGTTATAAGAACCCAGAATCCAACTGTTTATTACTATACCGCTGGGATAAGGGCTAATTCGGGATATATATTTAATAGCCTTATGCCTTATGTGAAGTTAACCGCCGGAGGGTCGTCTTTTGGGCCGATGCTGCGCGGTGGAGTTGGTACATACTTCCGCACAAACGAGCTACTTTCGGTATCCGTGGGGTATGAAGGTTCCATGCTTTGGTATACTGCTGAAGGTGATGGATACAATACAATGAACAATGGATTTTCTATCGGGATAGTTTATCATTTTGATTGAGAAAGCACCCTCTATATCGCTTTTGCCATTATTATTAATAGGCATATCAGGATGCGAATGCCCTACATCGGGTGATATAGATAGCATAAGTACGGCCACTGAATCAACTGACATTATGGTCGTTGATGCAACGGGGGGCAATCATACACTTACTGGTGACATTGCTGATATAGTACAGTTTTCTATCCCCGAAAGGTTTGAACAGCCGTTCAGAGGGGTACTAGAAACAGGTAGGCAGATATTAAGTATTGATTCCGATAACGGCCCGTACTTTACCGGCCCAGTGATAACTCAGCAGAATCGTGAGTATATTGGTATTCTATCAGGCGAATTGCTTTTCGGGAATTTTACGGTTATGGCTACCGATACTTTGCCTGGGTTATCAGTTTTTAATGCGAGTGGCAAAGAACTTTCCATTAACGGGGTAGCTCTTCCCGATAATAATATCCAGCCTATAGAAAGCAGTGGTTTCGATGTTGATGGCAGAGAGCTCAATTATACGATTTTATCTGGGATGATAGTGATTTTTCCTAATAAAATATCTGTAGAGTCACTAGAGTTTGTTGAAATAAGCTACTGAACAGAAAAAAGCCGGCATCTAAAATATTCTTATAACACCGGCTTAACGATAGTACTAATAAAAAGACTTACTTTTTCTCTAGAGTGAATGTCATCATAGTTTCAACATTACACTCGATCTCGAAATTTTCTGATTCTATCTGTTTGTAACCCGGTGCCCCAACTAGAAAAGAATAGCCTTCGCCTTCACATAGTTCTTTTAATTGAGCCTTACCATCATTATTGGTTTTCGGATCGGATATACCTTTACCGTTCTTTCTTAATAGAACCTTAGCACCTTTTATCGGTTGTCCGCTTCCATCCAGAACTAAAACATCGATTATATTATCGCAGCACTTTTCTCCGCCTTCTTCTTTATTCTGCAGAGTAAATTCTAATGAGTTTGTCATGTCACATTTTATCTCAACTACTTCTTCGATAACCTTATAGCCTTCTCTGGCTATGCGAATCTCGTAAGTGCTTTCACAGACATTTTCGAACAATACTTGCGAGTCGATAGTATATTTCTTGATGTTGACTTCACGGAAATCTTTGTGCTTCCTCAGCCATACTTCCGTATCATTGATTTCGTTCCCGTCTTTATCTTTAAGTGTAATTTCAAGATCTCCTGGGCAGCATTCAGGTTCTTCTTCTTTGTCTTTTAATGTAAGAACGATTTTCTGAGCATCTTGAGAATCCTTCAGAGTATAACGGGCAGAATATATGGTCTCGTTACGCTTCAAGATGAACATGTATTCCCCTGGGCAAAGGTATGCTTCGTAGTTATTGTTGTTGGTGTATTCACCTTTGGCCAGTGATATAATCTTCTTACCCTTTATTTCTACCACTATCCTGTCATTATCATTCAGGGTGATACCCTGGGCTTCTATCTGCATGTACATTCTAGTAGTACATTCTTTATAACCATCTGGTGAGAGAATGATTTTTTCACCTGCCACTATCTTATCGGCATAGCTGGTAAAACCCCATACCGCGTTATCGCTTTGCACTCCATAACTAGGGTGCCCGATAACCATGTAAGCTAATTTTTTAAGCTCTTCCTTATTGAACTCAAAAACAAAATTGCCTATGTTGTCTGTAGTATCAACTGAGATAACCTCAAAGACATCCGGAGTAAGATCATTCTCAATACTTATAAGATGCAATTCGGTATCAGGATAAAAGTTATTGAACTCATCAACCAGTTGGCCCGCTATCCTTTCTGTAAAAACACCCTCTTCTATTTCTTCCTGAACCGGGTTTTCTTCCTGCACTGGTGCTTCTTCATCGCAGCCTGTAACGAAGAAAGTTAACAATAAGCCGATAAGAAAAATACATGCTTTTTTCATTTTTGTTCCCTTAATATCATATTCGCTCTAATATACATTATATATTAACAAAGATGTCCGACTTTCGTCTCAAAAAACAGAAAATATTTTGGCTTTAGATTACTTAACTTGAAAATTGCTACACTATTAATACCGAGAACAGATGAACAGCGATAAAATATTCACTCCTATAAAAATAGGCGATAACGATCTTGAAAATAGAGTGGCGATGGCACCGCTGACAAGACAGAGGGCTGCCACTGCTTTAGTACCTCAGTGGATCAATAAAATATATTATGAGCAGAGGGCAACCGCGGGCCTTATTATCAGCGAAGCTACAGTTATATCTAAGCAAGCAGTCGGCTACCCCTCGACTCCTGGTATTTTTACCGATCAGCAAGTGGAAGGGTGGAAACCTATAACCGAGGCTGTTCACGAGAAAGGCGGTAAAATATATTGCCAATTATGGCATTGCGGGCGTAGCTCGCACCCAGATTTCCACATGGGGGAGCTTCCTGTTTCCTCGGGGGATGTTTCGCCCGGCGGTACCGCTACTACTTATAATGGTGTAAGGCAGAGAGTAGCGCCGCGTTCGCTATCAAAAGACGAGATAAAACAGGTGATCGACGATTATGTAAAAGCTGCTAGAAATTCTATCGAGGCTGGTTTTGATGGCGTTGAGATACATGGCGCCAACGGTTATCTGATAGACCAGTTCATCTGTGACGGCAGTAATAACAGAACCGATGAATACGGCGGAAGCATTGAAAACAGGATAAAGTTCGCCTTGGAAGTAACCGAAGCCGTTTGTAATGAAATAGGGAGCGGCAGGACAGGTATTAGGCTATCACCCAGCGGTACATTCAACGGTATGAGCGATAGCGCGCCTAAGGAGACATTTGCCGCGCTCGTTGAAAAACTGAATGCCTTCGGGCTTTCATACTTGCATGTTATGGAGCCTTATATGCCGCCGGGTAGCAAGCATACCACACCTGAAAGGTATCTACAGGACAGAGAAGTAACACCGTACTTCCGGAAAATCTACAATGGCGTTCTTATGACAAATTCCGGTTATTCTGTAGAGGAAGGTAAACAAATAGTGGAAGATGGTTTTGCGGATATCGTAGCTTTCGGAAAACTGTTTATATCAAACCCTGATCTTGTCAGGAGAATGAAAGAAGATCTGCCGACTACAGACTGGGATTTTAAGACTTTTTACGGTGGTGATGACAGAGGCTACATCGATTACCCGTTTTATGATGAGCAGAATCACTGATCTAGCAAAAAAACAGTTGAAGCGGTATTGAGAAGTAATAGACAGAACAGGTCATATTATAAACGCGAAAGTAAATGGTATGATTTGACAAGACCCTTTTTCCTGCACGGCAGGCAGGATACTGTTTCTGAAATCATTCATTATCTATCATGTACAGCGCCAGCTGAGCAGGCTGAGCAAAAAATCTTAGAAGTGGGATGCGGTACGGGCTTTATAGAACAGTCTCTTCGCAACAAAGGCTACGATGGGTGGTATCTTGGAATAGACGTATCTCAGGAAATGCTGCAGGGAGCTAAGTCAGCTAACCGAAAATCTCTCTTCATGATGGCTGATGGCCAGCAGGCAAAAAGTGAGTTTGATGTAGTTGTTATGTCGTATCTGCTTACACTTACCGAGGATTGGAAAGATTTATTGAGCGGTTTAGGGCAAAATCTAAAAGCTGAGGGTATGCTCGCTGTCGTTGACTTCCACAAAACAGATAGTACATTTTACAGTAAGTATATGGATCTTCATAAAGTAAGTATGGGGGTAAATATAATAGAATATTTAAACAAGATTTACGAATGTAAGTCATTTCGGAGCAGGCGATCAAAACTGGGTTTATGGGAGTATTTTAAGGGATTATGGATAAAGAAAAAATAAATAGAGATGCTTCACTTACAGCTGTTATCCCTTTGTGGGCGAGGGCCGAAGAAGGTAGATCGGACCATAGCCTTTTCAATGATATGCTTGCGGCAGATATATGGGATAATAACCCATATATAAGCCCTCGAAAACCGATTGTAACGGAAAGCGAGAACTTGGTAAGGCGCTTTACCCAGACTGAAATAGCGATCCGTACTAAAATTATTGACGATATTATAGGAAGAGATTTCAAAACCGAAACCAGCCGTCAGGTTTTAAATATTGGAGCGGGACTTTGCACAAGAGGGCATCGGCTGGGGGCGTCTTCAAATTTTCATGAATCTGATTCAACTTCTGGCTTGGCTTTCCGGAATAAGATACTCGGCCTTAAAAGTAAGGGTGAGTCCCAGATAAAGATCGACCTCACCATTCCCATACCCGTTGGCTATATAAGAGAAAAAACTGGAAATTACCCTCTGACGGTTATCTGCGAAGGAACTCTTATGTATTTTGAAAAAAACAAAGCTATCTCAATACTTGATGACCTAGCAAATCTAGCTGGTGAAGGCGGTAGGGTAGTTGTGGAGATAATGGGTAGCGCAGGCCAGAAAATGACTCACCCTATGGTTAAAAGAATCAATCCAGAACTTGTTTATAAATGGGGGGAAGACGGCAGGAAACCGTTGGAGAAAGCAGGCTTTAAAGTTATCGCTATGCATAATGTGTGGAAAGGATACGAAAAAAAATGGGGCCCCATTGCGCATTTAGTGAAATGGTGGCCCGGCGGTAGATACAGTTTCGGCTCCTTTATCACGGAGATAGAAGGGAAGAACCCGATCTGAATACAATTCTGAGGGTCATTCTTCCAGTTCGAACTGTCCTGTTTCCTCTACCGAGATCATACCCCTTGTGCTGTGCATCTCCCTGAGCAGATAATCCAGCATCTCCGGCTCAGAAAGCTGAAGGCCGAGTTCGATTTCAACTTTGTCTTCTACATGCTTATAGCTTATAGTCATGATACCAAGCCCACTTACGTTTACTATCCTGTTACCTAAGTCTTCTATCAGATTGTTCCTGTATTTAGCCACAAGTTTGAAATCGGCTTTCAGAATATGATCATTTTTATCATAGCCATCCTTCTGTTCTGAACGCTCGCTCAGATCTTCTGTTTTTTCAGCAGCCTGTATGGAGTTTTTGATCTGAAGAGACATTTCCGGGCTGATTGTCTGGTTGTTGATCAGCGTGGCTATTATACGGCTCGGCTTTATTTCGTTTCTGCCTAAGGCAAGATATAATTCCTCCCTCTTGCTGAAGCCAAGAGCATGCAGAAGCTTGGCGAACTCATTTGTTCTCAGCCTTATTCTGTTTTCGGAAAGTAATTTCGTGATTATATCCAGCCCGCGGGACATAGCTTGCTTTTTCATTCTTCTTAGGTATTTTCTGATACCTGATTTGGCTTTCGGGGTAATAGTCATCTTTAGCCATTCTTTTTCAGGGCGGCCTTTTTTCGATGTTATTATCTCCACCATATCACCCGAGGACAGTTTTGTATCAAGCGGTACTATCTGTCCGTTAATCTTTGCCCCTATAGTTGAATCGCCGAGCTCCATGTGTATAGCATAAGCCATATCCAAAGGAGTGGCTCCCGCCGGAAAAGTCATCATCTCATTTTTAGGGCTGAACACGTGAATCTCTTCTAAGAATACGTTTTTCTTAATTGATTCCAGAAGTACCTGAGGGGATTCCCCATGTTCACTGTCAAATATATCCCGGATAGAGTTTAGCCATTGTTGGGCGGAATCGCTTTCCATTACAGAGGTAGCAGGTACAAGGCCGCGTTTATATTCAAAATGTGCCGCCACGCCGTATTCCGCGATCTCATGCATGGATTCAGTTCTTATCTGTAGCTCCACAGGTTTGTTCTTGGGCCCAAGAAGAGCTGTATGAATAGACCTGTATCCGTTTTTCTTAGGGGCGGATATATAATCTTTGAATGTTTCGGGTACGGGGGGGTATATCGATGCCGCTATACCGTAGTAATAGAAGCACATAATAGGGTCATCACAATCAAGCACAATCCTTACCGCTTCCAGATCATAAAGCTCCTCCATCGGTTTTTTGCGGGCGATAGTCTTATTATGTATCGAGAAAATATGTTTGGCTCGTCCTTCTATCCGGTGTTTCAGCCCGAAACCCTGTAGCCTTTTATCGTTTGCCAGTTTGTTTTCGATTGGCTTGATAAAGTCTTTAACATACTTTTCGCGTTCTTGGCGTGTTGCTTTTAGTTTGCTTTTTATTGAATCATAATTAATTGGATCAATAAACTTGAATGACAGATCCTCGAGTTCCCATTTTATATTCCTAAGCCCAAAGCGATTGGCATAAGGAGTATATACTTCCATTGTCTCATGAGCGATTAGCACTCTGTCCTCCAAAGGCAGATACTGTGCGGTACGCATATTATTCAGCCTCAGCGATAATTTAACCAGGATTATCCTAACGTCCTTGAATAAGGAGAGAAGCAGCTTTCGATAATTTTCAAGCTGTGTGATTTTATCAGCTCGCGAGGTTTCTATCTTTGATATCTTATGCAACCCTTCGACAATAACGGTGATAGTTGAACCGAACTTATCTTTGATATCCTCAAGTGTTGTCTCAGTTTTACGGACTATATGGGAAAGAAGCGCCGCCACAACGGAATAATCGTCTAGCTTGATCTCAGTGGCGAGTATAAGTGCCGCAGCTATAGGATGGTTGTGAAACGGCTCGCCTGATAGGCGCATCTGCCCGTCGTGCTTTTCGATACAGAAAGCGAAAGCTTTTTCTATTAAGGTACTATCGTGGTTGGGGATATTCTTTTTACACGCCTTGAGTAGCTGAGGTAGGGCATCTTTTAGGTCTTTCTTTTTCTTGGCCATCCGATAAATCAGAGTAGTTATTTGATACTATAATAGATCAAATATACGACTTGAGTACATATATTGACAGTATTTCTTAAATTGCCCAGTGATTATATTAAAATTCAATACAGCGACAGACAATAATGGCCGATGAACAGAAATCAGAAAGGCTACAGCGCATACTGAGCAATATTAAGCCGAAGACCTATTATGAAGAGTTAGCCGAATACGGTTATCTGGCCAAATACATAGATGAGTTCGCTAAAATAGAGTATAATTCAGATGATGAGTTCAGAGAGCACATACTGGAAATACTGCTGAAATACTCCGAGGATGTGATCCCGGAAATAGAAGAGATATACCTTACCCAGCTTAGCAATACCCTAAAAGATTTTATCGAAAAAAGCGATATTAAAAATCTACAAAATCAAGACAAGCCTGAAAAGCATGCCGAGGCAAACTGAGGTTATGGCAATAGGCACAACGGATATTTGCTTAAGCTAAATCTTTTGATACTTCACTATTATATGGGCTGGTTTATTGAAAACCTTGTTTGATAGCCCATCCACCTTAGAATAAAGTCCGGCCTTCATCCATCCCAATAGTTTGTGGGTTCTCAGTTTCATCAGTGCCTTGTTGCCGAAAATCTCATAGCTAGCTATAAGGCCAGTAGGCGAAATGCTGGTGAGTATCTTTTCGTCAAAACTATGCAGATGGGCGTTCCTGGGGGTTGCATGGTTGCAATGTATGCATGTTTCGTATATGATATTCTCTTTATAGGGTGTAGTGATAATAATACTTCCACCGGGCTTCAGTGCTGTAGAAAGTGAATTTAGAAAACCTTCGGGATCTGGAACATGTTCTATAACCTCGGAAGCTATTATAAAGTCAAATAAACCATCTGCAAAAGGATGATTCATCGAATCCGCAACCACACCAATATGGTTTGCTGACTCGTTCAAATCCAGTACTTTCCCTACCGTAACGGGGGATAAGTCCATCGATACAATACCTGCCCCATCTGGTATCAATGCTTGTGACAGCCAACCGCCCCCGCATCCTACATCAAGCACTTTGCTATTGGCTATGATCGGTTTATCGATATGGCTCAGAATTCTTTCGTGAACTCGTCTTTCGTCATTTACCTGTGCTGCGCAAGGGCTGTTTTTAGTGTAATCGAAGTTTTTGTGATCCTGGGTATAATGTTCAATATAATCGAATGAGTTTTCTTTTTTTTCCTTAATAGCCGATCCGCTAAGCGGCAATAGGTTATAATAAGGATTACCCTTGTTTGTGATGCTTTTGGCATATTCGATATCATCGTAACCGAGCCTGGCAAGTCGTTTATCGCTGAATAATTCCCCAGTTACCCCAGTCAATAACGTATTTGTTTCTTTTGCTTCTGATCTATCCATATCTATAAGGCTTGTTCTGAATCTAAAATATATGAACTTTAAGACACGCAAATTATCCAATAAACACAGAATTTGACACACTTCTGGTTTTTATCATGTTACTGTAATATAATCAGTTATGTTCGATGAGTGTTTTGGATCAATCAAAAAAAACTATCGAAATGAAAGATTTTGTAAGTGCTGAGAAAGCCGTAGAGCTAATAAAATCAGGCGACAGAGTATTTATCCATACAGCCGCCGCAAGCCCGCCAAAACTTATAAAGGCAATGGCAGATAGGCATGCCGAGCTAAAAGGAGTGGAAATAGTCGCTGCACATACCGAGGGGGAAGTGCCTTATGCCAACGAAGATTACAAAGACAGCTTTGATATCAGTTGTTTCTTTGTCGGTAAAAATATCAGGCCTGCGGTAAACTCCGGGCGTGCGCACTATATACCGATATTCCTCAGTGAGATACCATCGCTGTTTACAAGCGGCCGAATGCCTATTGATGTCGCCCTTGTTACAGTATCCCCACCGAATCCGAAAGGATATTGCTCTCTCGGTTGTTCCGTTGATATATCAAATGCAGCGGTAGATAACGCAAAGGTTGTACTGGCCGAAATAAACCCGAATATGCCTTTTGTGCACGGTAATGGCATAGTGCATATAAGGGATATAGATATGATAGTTGAAAACGACAGTCCGCTGCCTGAGCTAGCCCCGAGCGCCTCTTCTGAAATTGAGAAAAAGATAGGACAGAACGTTGCAGGCCTAATTGATGACGGGGCCACACTTCAGATGGGTATTGGCGGGATCCCAAATGCGGTATTGGATTATCTCGGTAACCATAAGCACTTGGGTATCCATACGGAAATGTGTTCCGACGGTATAGTCGATCTATGCGAAAAAGGAGTTGTGGACGGCTCGCAAAAAGTAACAGAACCGTATAAGATAGTAAGTGGTTTTGCGCTCGGTACTAAAAAGATATACGATTTTATCGATAAGAACCCGATTGTGAATATGATGGACGTATCGTATGTAAATGATACGCGAACTATCCGCCGCAACCCTCGGGTAACTGCTATAAACAGTGCTATTGAAATAGATGTTTTCGGACAGGTGTGTGCCGATTCCATAGGATATAAACACTATAGCGGGGTAGGCGGGCAGATGGACTTCATACGCGGTGCCACCTTATCGGATAAAGGTAAAGCGATTATGGCATTGCCATCGGTAACAGGAAAGGGGATTTCGCGGGTTGTAGCATCGCTGAAGCCAGGGGGCTCGGTTGTTACTACAAGGGCACACGTACACTATGTGGTAACTGAGTATGGGGTTGCAGATATGTATGCTAAAAACCTTAGGCAGAGAGCACGGCAGATGATAGAAATAGCGCACCCGGACGTAAGGGAAGATCTTACAAGAGAGATATATGAAAAAACGAAAATATCATTATAATACTAACAACTGACAAACAATTGCAGAAGGAATGCAATTTTGAATACATTTATTTGTTTTTTTAGGAGTGGAAAAAGAATGTCATTCCGAGCGGCGATAGCCCGTGGAATTCAGTGCCTTAATAATAATCCGCTGCCTGAGCTATCCCGAATGTGGAGAACATCAATTCCCTTTATTCTCTCACTTCATTTATGAGGCTGTATAAAAAATTCTTAACTTAGAAACTGTATTTATTAGTCTTACTAAAAAGTTAATATATGTTTGGAACAAGCTTAACACCAGAACAGGAAAAACTAAACGCTTTAAAAAAAGTGTTACCTGAAGTATTTGCAGAAGGCAAAGTAGATTGGGAAAAGCTAAAAGCTACACTTGGAGAAGATATTAACTTCTCTAATGAACGCTACGTGCTGAATTGGGCGGGAAAAAGTGAAGCCTTTAAAGTGTTGCAAGCACCAACCACCAAAACACTTGTG
>CAYWYR010000028.1:20199-21726 GCA_964462685.1 uncultured Hyphomicrobiales bacterium
AGTATTAAAAGTGCTTCAAAAAAGTTACTTCGGTAAGGTGAAGATGATTTACATAGACCCACCTTACAACACAGGAAACGACTCGTTCATTTACCCAGATAAATTTTCTGAAACTAAAGAAGAATACGAAAAGCGAGTGGGTGACAAAGATGAAGAAGGTTATATGACCAAAGATGGTATGTTCAAAAAAAATAGTAAAGAAAACGGACAATACCACAGTAATTGGTTGAATATGATGTACCCTAGATTGTTCTTGGCAAAAAACCTATTAAAGCAAGATGGAGTAATATTTATTTCTATTGATGATAACGAAGTACATAATCTTCGCCTTTTATTGAACGAAGTTTTTGGAGAGGAAAATTTTGTTGCGGAATTGATATGGAAAAAAAGAGTATCACCAGCTAATGATTCACAATGGTTTAGTAGTGACCACGAATATATACTTGTTTATGCAAAGAATAAAGACAATTGGTTTCCTGAAAGGTTAGAAAGAACAGCAAAACAAAACTCTTACTATACAAACCCAGATAAAGATTCGAGAGGACCTTGGAATTCCGCAGCTTATACTTGCAACAAAAGTAAAGATGAAAGACCTAATCTATATTATCCATTAATAAACCCCAATAATGGTGAAGAAGTTTGGCCAAAAGAAACAGCTGTTTGGGCTTATTCTAAAGAAACACACCAAGAACACGTCAAAGACAACCTATTATATTGGGGAAGTGATGGCAAGAGTAAATCACCTCGTAAAAACAATTTTTATCTGAAGCTAAACGTGTTGTCTCTCGTTCTTTCTTTGAACATTCAGACGTAGGTAGCACTCAATCAGCCACATTAGATTTCTTAAAACTTTTTGAGCACAACTATTTCAATTATACCAAACCAGTTGAACTAATTAAAAGATTGATAAAAATATCCTCAAACACAGATAATCCTGAAGTAATAATGGACTTTTTCGCAGGGTCAGGCACTACGGCACATTCTTTAATGGAATTAAAAAATGAAAGTCAAATACCCCATAAGTATGTCTGTGTTCAACTTCCCGAATTATGTGAGAAAAAAAGTCAAGAATTTAAGGATGGTTACAAAACCATAGCTGATATTTCAAAGGAACGTATTAGAAGGGCAGGTAAAAAAATACAAAAGGACTTAGTTAAGCAAATTGATGTATTGCAAGCTAAAATCAAGAAGTTAGAAAGCGAACTACCAACAGAAGAAACAAAAGCTGAAATTGAAAGTCTGAAAACCAAAATTGAAGAACTAAAGAAGCAAGATTTAGGTTTCAAAGTACTAAAACTTTCAGACAGTAACTTTAAGCAATGGCAACAAATTACAGGCAAAGACAAGCAAGCGTTGGAAGAGCAAATGAAATTGTTTGTTGACCCAGTTGCCAAAAATGCCACTACTGAAAATATGGTGTACGAACTCTTGCTAAAAAGTGGTAAGGATTTAAACAGCACCATTGAAACAAAAGACGGTTTTTATGCTATCAATGAAACCGAACTAATATTGGTTTTAGAAATAGCC
>CAYWYR010000029.1:0-16571 GCA_964462685.1 uncultured Hyphomicrobiales bacterium
ATCAAAATCCATTGACCATATTATTGTACATCCAACTGAAAACAATACCAGACCAATAAGAACAGCTATATATATTTTTTTAAAGACCATATCTATCATAGGGGAGATAACTTACATAAATTTGAATATATTAAAGTTATAGCTGACGCAATATCAACTCATAAAATATCAGTTTGGGGTTGAGGATGAGGATAATGTATTTACGATCTGTTCTTTATTAGTGTGTTCTACAATAACAATGTCACAAAGCGTTGACCCTCCACAACACCAGTTCTACTGTGGCAAATCTAACCAGACTTACCACCCCGTCCAAAACTAATAATCTACCCATAATAACCGCGTATTCCAACAATCTGGCATATTTTTTCGTCTTAAATAGTAGAGTTTTACACTATTGACATGTGGATTGATGAAAGAAGTATATAAAGAGCAAAATACAGTCTCGGGTTTGTGGAAGGATAGCAGGGGCATCACTATGCTTTTGGCTATATTGGTTATTCTGTTTGCATCTATAGCCGCGGCAAATGCTGACGAGCAGGGTGACGCTATCATTAATAAAGTAAGGGGTAATTTTGATAAGCTGAAAACCCTTCAGTGTGATATCAAAGCGTCTGTGGATATATCTTACGTTGATATGCCACCTAAATCCGGTAAAATGTACTACAAATCCCCGGGGAAGACATACATAGATATTGGTGGTTTTTCTATGCTACCTAAAGTAGGCCAGGGCCTGATTATCGATGAAATCCTCAACAGCGGCGCCATAACCACGATATATATCGGCAATCAGATGTATGAAGGAAAAAACTACGAGCTGGTAAAAGTGCTGCCTATCGACGGAAATTCTGATCTGCTTCTGTCATCTTTATATATTGATAAAAAAACCAATTCCGTGGAAAGGGCTGAACTGACAACCAAGAACGGTACGTTCAACATCGACATTAAAAATATCAAAGTAGATGGAATCTACTTACCAGAGGTAATGGATGTCTTTTTCAAAGTTTCAGAATTCAAATTACCCAAATCAATGACGGGTGATGTTAACCGCTCCAGCGATGATGAAAAGGAAAAAAAGAAAAGCAAAACACCGGGTCAGGGTTCTGCTTCTCTTATTTACTCGAACTTTAAAGTCAATAAGCCGATAAGTGATGCCGTATTTGATAGAGCTAATATGAGATGATGTTTATATCAACATCGATTTTAGTACTTTATACATACGTTTTTCGGCTCTGTGAAGAATCTCATAGCTTCCCAGCCGCCTTCCCTACCCATACCTGAATCCTTAGCACCGCCAAAAGGCGTTCTTAGATCACGCAGTAGCCAACAGTTGATCCATACTATGCCTGCCTGAATCTGCTCGGCTACCTGATGTGCCCTGTTCAGATCGCTAGTCCATACCGTACTTGAAAGGCCGTATCTAGTGGAGTTCGCTATTTCTATGGCCTCTTCCTCAGTATCGAAAGGTATAAGCGTAACCAGTGGGCCGAATACCTCTTCTTGGTTAATCTTGGCTGTGTGTGGCAGACCCTCTATGATAGTCGGCTCGATAAAGTAACCGTTTTCGCACCTACCTTCTATTTTTGCTCTCTTTCCGCCAGTGAGAACCTTACCACCTGCTCCTATGGCATCTGATATATGCGTCAGTATTTTACGCATGTGATCCTGGCTTACTATCGCTCCCAGTTTTGAACCGTCTTCCAAAGGGTCGCCTATTCGCATTTTCTTAGCGAGCTCAACAAAATCTTTTTTGAACTTATCATATATACTACTCTGTACTAAGATTCTTGATCCGCAGAGGCAAATCTGTCCTTGATTGGCAAAAGAGGAATTAATGGTAGTTCGCAGCATCAGTTCATAATCACAGTCTTCAAATATGATATTCGGGTTTTTGCCCCCAAGCTCAAGTGACATTTTCTTGAACTGACCAGCAGTATCAGCAGCTATCTTAGCTCCGGTATCTGTACCGCCTGTAAAGGATATCGCTTTCACATCCGGGTGGTTTACAATAGCTGAACCAGCTTTATGGCCATGCCCATGAACAATATTCAAAACTCCTTTAGGTAAACCCGCTTCCTCGCATATTTTTGAAAGCAGATATGCCGACATTGGCGTTACTTCGCTCGGTTTGGCTACCACGCAGTTACCAGTTGCAAGTGCGGGTGCTATCTTCCAAGAGAAAAGATATAGGGGTAGATTCCAAGGGCTAATACATCCCACCACGCCTATCGGCTGGCGAAGTGTATAGTTTATCGCACCTTGGGAGGGCATGTGGTGGCTTTCGCTGGCAAAATGAAGGGCCGCCGTGGCATAGAAAGAAAAATTTCTTGAAGCACGAGGAATATCAACAACTGTGGCCAGCTTTAGGGGTTTACCGTTATCAACAGACTCGGTACGGGCTAACATATCCAGATTCTCATCTATCAGGGCTGCAATACGCCCCAGAATGCCATGCCTCTGTTCAGGTGCGGTTCGGCTCCATTCAGGGAATGCGGCTTTTGCTGCTGCTACCGCTTCGGCAACGTCTTTTTCATCGGAATCGGGAATGTCGGAATAAATATCTCCGGTTGAGGGGTCATAATTATCTAAATATGTTTCACCGATAGGGTTAACAAATTCACCGTTAATATAATTTTGGATAACTAGCCTATCCATAAAAGTATCCTGATATTGTATTTTCTATAAAATGAATCAAAGAGACTGCAATCTACCGCCATCAACTGGCACGTTAATCCCATTTAAGTAAGCTGCGGATTCCGAAGCGAGGAAAGCAATAACACCTGCTGTCTCCTCGGGTGACGCAAACCTGCCAAGCGGAATAGACTGTTGCATAGTCTCTATGATTTCTTGCTGACTTTTGGAGGCTTTATCGGCCTTTCCGGTAATGAGCGAATCCAGTCTTCCAGTTGACGTAAAACCCGGTAATACGTTGTTAACAGTGATACCATGTTCTCCTAACTCGATAGAAAGTGTCTTTGCCCAGTTTGCCATAGCGCCGCGAACTGTATTAGATACACCCAAGCCAGGGATAGGAGCTTTAACAGATGTGGAAATAATATTGATAATCCTACCGTAACCTGAATCTATCATACCTTGCAGGAGATTCTGCATTATAATGTGAGCTGAAACGATGTGTCCAGTAAAACCATTGATAAGTTCTTCCGGTGTGGCATCGTATAGCTTACCAGCTTTGGGTCCTGCATTGTTATTGATAATAACAGAGTAGTTTCTCTCTGTTGATATATCTTTGGCCATACCGCTTACAGCATCCGGATCGTTCAGATTCAAAGCTTTAAAGTTATGATTAAGATTGCTAATGCTCTTTAATTCATTTATAAGAGTTTTGAGTTTATCTTCTGAACGGGAAACAATGGTAATACAGAATCCATTTTCAGCAAGTTTGATAGCTGTTGCTCTGCCAATACCTTCCGAGGCTCCACATACCAGTGCATTGTAGTTTTTCATAGAAAAGGATATTATTTATTTGTAGCTTTTGATTATCAAATATAGTTAGTTAAGCATAAACAGAGAGAACATGATTTAATAATGAGTAGGATCACGTTCTAAATTCTAAGACTTAAATCCCTTATTAAAATCATAACTTAAAAGCAAAGATGATATCCCACAGATATCAACAAAAGCAATCTAAGTTTTCGGTAGATATGGTAGAATAAGTGGAAAGGAAATGTAGATTATACATACTTTTTCCCGTGCATAAGATATGTAAAGATTTACTTGACAGTACTAATCCACAATGTTGTTGATATGGCTGTATTTTCCAATCTATTATCCATAGTTGATAGTGTATGGGGATAACCCCGGGAGGCGTTTGTGGCAGTAATAAAATCAGCTGGATAACTATACTTATCAACTAATCCACACCCCATAGTAAACACTATTAATAAAGAAAGTATAGAACATATATATTATAAGAGAGTGAGGAAGAATAAGCTAACAGAGAACAATCAGTTTGGAAATTAAATTACTATATGTATGAACATCTGATATGATAATATAAGTTTGTATCCTACCGCTTTAAGAAAAAACAAAACAATACACTGACAGTTGGAAAAACCCTTAATATCAAATAGCTGGCATAAAGATATACCAGCGGGCGTTGTTGTATTCCTTGTGGCTCTGCCGCTATGTATAGGAATAGCAATGGCCTCTGGTGCGCCGCCCATCGCAGGGCTTATAAGCGGTGTGATAGGCGGATTGATAGTTGGTATACTAAGCGGATCAGAAATAGCTGTATCAGGCCCGGCCGCGGGGCTTATCCTTATACTTGGCGATGCTACCGATACAATGGGATCATTCGAGATGCTATTGCCCGCGATACTGCTATCGGGTGTGATACAACTAGCCATAGGTTATCTTAAGGGCGGTATATTCGGCGAGTATTTTCCATCGGCTGTGATTAAAGGGATGCTAGCGGCAATTGGCATTACCCTCGTTATAAACCAGATACCTCATGCCGTAGGGTATGACAGTATATCTTATATAGAAGACAGCTTGATTGCCAGAAGCCATACAAACATCTTTATTGATCTAGTAGCTGCATTTAACTACATATCCTATGGTGCCGTAATTATATTCAGTGTTGCGATGCTGGTATTGCTACTATGGGAGATACAAAATATAAAGAACTCACTTATAGGCAGAGTGTTGCCTGGCGAGTTAGTTGCCGTGGCTCTTGGAATAATTATCAACCAGATATTTATATCAAATGGTTCCGCTCTTGCATTAGATGGTGACCATCTAGTGATACTGCCTAATATATTTGGAGTATCAACAGATTTTTCAAGCCTTATGACCTTCCCGGATATGTCAGCGTTCAAAATGTATGATACATATCTGATAGCTTTTTTGATAGCGGGAGTTGCAAGTCTGGAAACCCTGCTTTCCGTTGATGCATCAGATAAGTTGGATCCTTATAAAAGATATACCGATAAGAACCGAGAGTTAAAAGCTCAGGGTGTCGGTAATATGCTTTGCGGATTAGTCGGGGGGATCCCGATGACAGCAGTAATAGTAAGATCATCGGCGAATCTCAACGCTGGCGGGAGAACGAGATTATCTACTATAGTACACGGTTTTTTACTGGTTGCAAGTGTACTGCTAATCCCATCTGCCCTAAATATGATACCACTTGCATGTTTGGCCGCCATCCTTATCAAAATCGGCTATAAGTTAGCAAGGGTAGGTCTCTTCAGGGAGATGTATAGAGCCGGTAAACCGAGATTTATAAATTTTATGATTACGATAGTAGCTATTCTACTAACCGATTTGCTTATAGGTATAATAATAGGGGTAATAGTGGCTATATTCTTGATACTTAAAGAAAACTACAGATCAGACTACAAGATCAAAAGAAGACTGGTAAGCGATGGGGTATCAGAGCGGGAAGAGATCGAGATCTGTCTATCAGAAAATCTTACCATACTAAACAAAGCAAGCCTACATAAAATGTTCTCTGAGTTACCAGAAGGTTCAATGGTTATACTGAACGGGGAATCAACCAGAAGTATAGATTATGATACGAGCCAGTTGATTAAAGATTTTTCCGAGACCGCAGCTATCAGGGGAATTGATCTATATGTTATAGGTTTAGATAGTCTGGATATTCAGGCAGAACAAAGAAAACTAAAACCAGTTGATCAAACTTAATCAGGCGTATAGGCGATAGCTACCCCTAATCCGAGCCCGTTATCTATGTTTCCATCAGGTGATCTATCAACTAAGTATCCAAACCCAGAACCGGTGCTATATTGATACTGATAGCCCAGCGATCCTTGGATAACAAGCCCGTTATCGAATATCATTTCATAACCCAAGCCTATGGAATGGTTTCTGGAAATAGTTTCTTTAGATTCGTAAGACCTTATCGGTATATCATTTTCCACCCTCAGATCAAAAGATTCGATCTGGCTGAAATCCCAAAAAGAAAAGGCATAAAAAGCATACAGCTTTCTTTTGTCCGAGCGGTCGATAGAAAACTGAAGTTCTGCACCGGGTATAATATAAAGATCAGTAAGATCATCATAAAACTGGCGATCTATATCGGATGAGCCAGGGGGTTCATAATCCTCAAAGTATCCGCCTATTACACCTTTTATTGATATTAGCCTGTTAATATCAGCCTGCACATGCAACCCAGGCCCAGACATTGTACTCATATTGACACCAACATGAAATCTCGGCAGTCTGTTTATCCTAGCCTCTGCCTGAGTATTCATACCGATAGCAAAGATCAGAACAATGATTGCTTTTGCGATGGTTGATATCATATTAATCTTCATATCAATAGAGATGTATCATTTTGAAAAGTATTACATAGCAGGCTTCAGATTTAACTTTTATTCTTCTACATCTGGCTCCACACTTTCCTGCTGCATCTCTGGAATCACCGGCATAAAACTAACTTCTCTGTTTAAGCGGAGATCCATATACTTATCTGCCATGGGAACGCTTACTACCATATCACCTTTTTTATTGATAAATCCAGCAGTCATTTCTTCCTTATCGGCAACCCAAGCAAGGCCGTTGATAAAAGGCATTGCTGAGCTAAAATATTTATCAATTGGAAATTCTCCGTCTTTGTCAACAAATACATATTTACCGTTTAACGACGCAACTCCGAAACCTTCGGAAAAATCCATAGCATCCTCAAACAAGAAATCCTTGATGTAATCACCTTTCTTGTTAATCAAGGCATATCGAAGCTTCCCTTTGGAATCCAAACTACCAACCCAAGCCCTACCTTCTTTGAATGGGTTAGCGATATCAAAAGCTGGGCCTATCACAAATCCCTGTTCCTCTATAGAAACATATCCCAAAAAACTATCATCCGAAGTAGCGATTAATCCTTCGCTGTATATGCCTGGGCTATCATATATCATGGGTAGTACGTAAGTACCTGTCGTATCTATAAAGCCTATATTCGGTTTGGAATCCCCTACTGCGGCTATGCCGTCACTGAATTTATAACCTACTATGTTATTCGGAAGCTCGATTTTAGGATCACCGTTTTTATCTACATACCCTCTCCAGCCTTCCTTGGCTAAAGTATCCATAATATACGCCAGCCCGCTGTTGTAATTTGTAAAGTCCACATAGTCCATTGGTACAACCTGCTTGCCTTCGGTATTAATGAATCCAGCTCGGTAAGGTAATTCCTCATTATCCTGCACTTTAGCTGTTATAGCCATACCGTTGGTGAAAGGATCGATTATATCAGCGTCGGTAATGATCCTTACTTGCGCGTCGCTGTCAAAGTAAATACATGTAGGCTTTTGAGTCTGTGGATTTATAGCCCTAGCAGCGAATAGGCCCTCGGAATAACCGAATAAATAAACCAGTGGCATCGGTGGGAACATCTCCACCCCTCTATGATTGAGGAAATGCCACATATTGTCTTTCTGATAAGCCAATAGAGGCTTATCCAGCACGGAATCGGGTATGCCCATATTTAGCTGAGAGCTGGCTGATCCGAAGCCTGTCATGAGTATCAAAAATGAAGTGGTAAAATATAGGAAAAGTCTGTTCATATCTCGTGTATAATTTGGAAGGTAATCAAGAACATATCTTAATATATCATCATACGGTACTGAACGGCAAGTGGTTAGATTTAAATATCTTACAACCTGAATATGGAAGTATCGTTTAATTAGATTGTACTGACACAATTAAACAGATACGGAAAACAGAATGTCTATCGATCTTTACAGATTAGCCAGATTATTTGAGGACTCAGCTCTACTTATGGAGCTAAAGGGTGAGAACAAGTTTAAGACTAAAGCTTATTCCGATGCCGCGGATATCATCAGGAGAAAGACCGATACTGTGGAAGCCGCTGGTACTTTAGATAAGCTTTCTGAAATAGAGGGAATCGGAAAAGCCTTGTCCGAGAAGATCTTAGAGTTTAAACAAACAGGTAACTTACCGCTGTATGAGAATCTGACTGCTGAACTCCCCATCACTTTATTAGACCTTGCTAAGCTTAAAGGCTTTGGACCGAAAAGGACGGCAAAGATCTGGAAATCTCTTGGGGTAGAAACCCTTGAGGAATTAGATACCGCGATAAAAAACGGTTTACTTGAGAAGGAAAAAGGGTTCGGAGCTAAAACAGTAGCTGGTATAAAGAAAAATCTGGACTATGTAAAGAAAAGAAGAGGACATGTATTGCTATCGACTGGAACAGAGATAGCGAGCAGGAACGCCAAGAGAATATTTGATATGGAGGGAGTATCAAAAGTTGGCATCACAGGAGATATCTCACTTGCCAATGATACTGTAGGCTGTATAGAGATAGTTGCCGGAATAGAAAACGTGAAAGACCGTGAAAATATAATATCCGATATATGTATAGATATTAAAGGAGAAGTAATAGACAGCGAAATAGAAGGTGTAAAAGAAATTTTTTCATCATCAAAGAAACCTCAGATTATTGTGTATGTGTGTTCTGTGGATGATTTTTTCTGGGTGATGAACGAACATTCAATGGATAAGGAATTCGCGGATTCATACCATAGCTTTCTTCTTGATACGGGATGGAAAATAAATAACGGGCTGCCATTTAAAAGCAACGAGAAAATAAGCTTCAACAAAGCGGCAGATGTTTACGATAAGCCAGGTTTACAGTATGTACCGCAGGAAATCAGAAGCGAATCCCAGACAATACACTTCGCCGCAAACGGATATTTGCCAAAACTGATAGAACTATCGGATGTAAAAGGCCTTATACATATGCATACGACATGGAGTGACGGCAAAAATACAACTAGGGAAATGGCTGATGCAGCTATGGCCAGGGGTTTATCCTATATGCTTGTAACCGACCACAGCCAGACTGCCGGATATGCCGGGGGACTCAAACCCAAAGATATACTCCTACAGCATGAAGAGATAAATAAATTGAATGAAGAATACAAAGGAAGATTCACAATATTAAAAGGTATCGAATCAGATATTCTTCCAGATGGAAGTCTCGATTATGAAGATGAAGTACTCGAATCTTTTGATGCGGTAATAGGCTCTGTGCATGGGCAGTTTGAACTCAACGCTGAAGCACAGACAGATAGAATAGTAAACGCGCTGAGTAATCCATATATGAATATACTCGGCCACAGTACTGGAAGGTTGCTACTCAGAAGGCCTGGCTATGAATTGGATCTGAACAGGATAATAGATGCGGCCGCTGAATACGGAAAAGTAATAGAGATAAACTCTAACCCTCATAGACTTGATTTGCCATGGGAATATATCAAAGATGCAAAGACAAAAGGGGTGAAGTTCAGTATTAATCCGGACGCGCATAACACGCTGGGTATATTTCACGTAGAATATGGTGTAAAAATCGCAAGGAAGGGCTGGTTAACAGCAGAAGATGTAATAAATACAAAGGATTCTAGGGGTTTTCTGGCTGAGCTAAGAAAACAAACAAATAATTAAAAAGAATTTGATAAAAAATAATTTATATATTAGAATGAACAGATTAGCTTTTTTATTACTGATGATATCGGCTACCGTAGCTATATCTGATGAGCTAATTGTTACCAAGGATTCCGATGGTGGGCTGATAGGTGATCCTGTAAATATTTTGATGGAGGCTACTGTACCCGAGGGTTCATTCGTTGAATGGCCAGCAGTTTCCGATACTACTGGCAGTTTAGAGATTATTACAGAGCAGATACAAGATACGTCGCTATCTGGCGGATCAATCAAAATCACAAAGCTTTATACTGTATCAGCTTATGATTCGGTAAACGCTGTAGTGCCAGGATTTACATTATTCTATACCCGCCCAGGCTTAGATGCACCAAATACACTTCAGGCACCCGGGTTTGAACTCTCGTTTACCACGGTAGCAGTTGATACGACCGCGCCCATAAAGGATATCAGGGATATCAAAAGTGTTGAATATACTGATTATACTTGGTGGATACTCGGGGGCGTGATTTTATTAGGGCTGATAATAGCATTTTTTATCTTCCGCAAGGCCAAAGAGCAAGAACCGGCACAAAAACTAACCAAAAAGGATTATCTACCACCACATAAAAGGGCACTAGCTAGGCTCGATGAAATCGAAAAGAAAGCGGTATGGAAAGAAAATAAGTATAAAGACCACCATACCGCCATCAGTGATACAGTGAAACAATATATCGAATCGAGATACAAAATCGGTGCTACTGATATGACAACGGGCGAGCTTTCGGATTGGCTTATTCGTTCAGATGCTGATACAGAAGCATCAAATCAGCTTATACATTGGCTGAGTACTGGGGATCTGATCAAATTCGCCAAATATCAACCTTTGCCCGAAGAAAACACCCAGCCAATTAAAGCATCAAGGGAATTTGTACTCGCAACTGCAATCATTACAGATATGGATGGTAATGATAAGATAAAGCAAAGCGAAGGAGGCGTAAACTGATATGGAATTATTTCAAGATGGGCATATTTACGCTAGTCCCGAGGCTTTTTATCTTTTGTTTTTGATTCCTTTTCTGATCTGGCTTTATTATAGGAAGACATACAGGAAAAGAGCGGCATTGAACCTGCCAACAGCGGAATCTGCACTTTCCCTGCCGAAGACATTCCGGCAGCGCGTTTTTCACCTTCCGTTTTTATTATTTCTTTTAGGTTTTACCGCGGCGATATTCGCATTGGCAAGGCCTAGAAGCTCCACCGATACCCAGCAGATAAAAACTGAAGGTGTTGATATAGTACTATCTATGGATGTATCGAGCTCTATGCTTGCCGAAGACTTAAAACCGAACAGACTAGAGGCGGCCAAGGAAGCTGCCATAAGGTTTATCTCCGGTTTTGATGATGAATCAGAAGAAGGTCTGGAGGGTGAGGATGAACAAGTAGAGGATATAGGAAGGCAAAACGATAGGATAGGGCTGGTGGTTTTTGCGGGAGAAAGCTATTCCGCCTCCCCTATCACGATAGACCACAGGGTAGTACTTGATTTGATAAATGAACTGGAAACCGGTGTTATAGAAGATGGCACAGCACTAGGGATGGGGCTGGCTACCGCTGTTGACAGGCTTAAGGGCAGCGAGTCGAAAAGTAAGGTTGTGATATTGCTTACCGATGGGGTAAACAATACCGGGCGTATTGACCCTATCACCGCAAGCGAGATAGCTCAGGAATTTGGGGTAAAGGTATATACAATCGGGGTCGGCAGAAACGGTACTGCTCCTTATCCCTTTAAGACAAGGTTCGGGATAAAATATCAGAACGTACCTGTGGAGATTGATGAAAAAGCTCTCCAGACAATATCGGAAAACACCAACGGCAGGTATTTTCGGGCAACCGATGCGGAGTCACTGGTTGACATATACAGGGAAATAGATCAGCTAGAAAAAACAGAGATAGAGACATTCTCTTTCAGAAAGTATTCTGAGCATTTTCCGCCTTTTCTAATAATATCGATATTTTTGATAGTATTATCTGTACTGCTTAAAAGCACATGGCTCAGATCAGCTATCTGATAGATATATATTAAATAAAGATAGTGGGTTTATCTTTTTCTTACCGAATCTATGAAGGATTCTTTATAACTGTAAAGAAAAAGAGCTGATATCCCTACAAAATCAAGTGCGAAAACATACCACATATCTACGCTGAAAAATACGAATATCAGGAACAATGAAATGCCGTATATGAATCTTGCCACCCTGGTACGCTGAGCGAACATCGCTATACCCCCGAAGATAAGAACTGAGGCAATTGCCAGATATCCAAAACTCGCCTTGGCTATATCAGCCGGTATTACGCCGTCGGCATTCGGTTCCATAGCTCTATCGGGTTGGTACTGTACCATGTCCCATGCCCATTCAGACTCAGTAAAGAATAGGATATTAATTGCAACCAGCAGCAATAGGGCTATATAGTATAGCGATTCTTCTTTGTTCATAATATTACCGTGCTAAGCATTATCCTTCTTTTTTCTTTTAATCACGATAAGGGTCTTATCATCATTGTATGTGCTATCTTTTGAGTAAGTCTCTACTTCCTGTAGTACTTCCATACAGATAGTCTTGGCATCTGACTCATGATATTTTTTTATAAGCTGGCCTAACCTTTCAGACCCGAATTCCTTACCGTTTTTATCCATCGCCTCTGAGATGCCATCTGTATATAATAGCATTACATCGCCAGAGTTCATTCTTGTGTTATTGACCTCAAACCGCTGATCTTCCATTATCCCGAGTAAGCCTCCGGTGGGCTGAAGAAGCTTTATCTCATCGGTAGAAGTTTTGTAGCGTATAGGTGGGCAGTGCCCAGCATTGGCGAAAAGGACAAGCCTATTACTGGATTTTGTAAGTTCCAGATATACCATAGTTACGAACCTCTCGTAAGGGAAAGCCTCAAATATCAGATTATTGAGAAGCGCCATCGTATTGGATATCCTTGAGGAGAAAGCCATCCCCATTTTCAAAGCACCAGATACGAAAAGCGACTGTATAGCCGCGGGTAAACCTTTGGATGAAGCGTCGGAGATCACTACCCCCAAATGTTCATCGCCCAACCTATCGGTACTGGAGATATAGTCGAAATAATCCCCGCCTACCTGGCTATCTGGGATACAGAGACCGTATATGTCGTAGTCAAGATATTCCAGATGATGGTCTGGGAAAAGTGTTTCCTGGATTTTGGCTGCCTGAGCCATATCCTTATTCTGTTTTGATATCAGTTTATCATCGATATGATGGCGGATCGCTACGTTTATCACTCTGCTGATAACGCTTATGGTATCGTAGAACTCATTGCTAAGGCTATCACCGTTAAAGCCCAATGCGTAAGGAAAATAACGAGCACCTTTGAACCTGACGGTATCACCGATACCTGTTAGGGAGTAATGTTCTATACCACTTTGTAGGAGAGTCTGATCGGTCTCCTTGCGGATCACCGATTTCTTTTTGGAAAGTTCTAAGAGGGAAGAGCTTGCCTCTTTATCATTTATACTGATCCTGTAATCGCTAGGTAGTGAGGAATGATTGCCATATTGATATGCCAATCTGTAGCTTTGATCTTCTTTATCCAGTACCCAAAGCCTCCCATCTGTAATAGCAAGTATCGAGCTATCGATTACCCGCCGGAGAGTAGAAACCAGCAGGTCCTCTTCGGACTTGTATTCTTTTAAAGAAAGCTCGTCAAGAATATCATATATCTTTTTCTGATCCTGAAAGGAAAAATATCCATCTGTCTGCATATCGGCTACCCCCCTGTAAACCCGAATTTAAACAACCGATTATTGGCTATCGGAACTTGACAAAATTAAGGCAATAAATCCATAAAGCACATACTACTGAAAAGTTTGAAAATAATCTAACTATCTTACATGCGTATCTTTCTGCATATTCCGTGATAACATATAGATAATTGTATAGATGAGTGAAATGATCCAAAAAATAGCCGCCATTGATATGGGAACCAATTCATTCCACATGGTGGTTACCGAGGTAGGGGAAGAGGGGCTTCTGAATGTTGTAAACAGAGAAAAGGTAATGGTGCGGCTAGGTGAGGGTGGCAGAGACATGAAAAAACTATCCGATGAAGCTATGAAGCGCGGAATTATGGCACTAATAGCATTCGCAAAGATAGCCCATGCAGAAGGGGCAACAGTAAGGGCTGTAGCAACATCAGCAACGAGGGAAGCAAATAATAAATCAGAATTTCTCGCAAAGGTAAAGGCGGCCAGCGGCATAGATGTAGAGGTAATATCCGGCGTAGAAGAAGCTAGGATAATATACATAGGAGTTGTGAACGGACTGCCTATATATGATAAAAAAGTTCTACTGGTGGATATCGGCGGCGGATCAACTGAGACCGTTGTCGGCCAGAGCGGAAAAACTATGCACGTGCACAGCGATAAACTCGGCGCGATAAGGCTTACTCAAAGGTTTTTCCCTCAGAGGCTGGAAGCGTCACAATCCGATAAGAAAAAAGGAAAGATAAAGGTAAGTGAAGACCAGATAAAAGAATGTGAAAAACATATCAAAACTATTGTCGCCAGAACGGCACTTGGCATCAATAAGTACGGTTTTGATATGCTTGTGGGAACATCTGGTACAATTACTAATTTAGTTGATATAACCAAACTAAGAGTAGAAGGAAGTGTACCTGATCAAAAAAATGGTGCAAGTGTATCGGCGGAAGATTTTTTTGAAACAGTTGATATTATCAAGAAAGCAGCTGTAAACGGCGATGTTAATGAACTCCCTGGGCTGGATAGCAATCGAATCGATATTATTCTCGCCGGGGCTTTGATTATGTGCGAGTATGTAAAACAGTCAGCCGCACGCTCTATAACGCTTTCCCAATATGCACTAAGAGAGGGAATCGTATTTGATACTTATAATAAAGTTAACGGTAAAGATGGCTGGAAGCATCTAAAATCACTGAGAAAACGAAGCATAGTGTCGCTTGCCGAAAAGTATAATTTCGATAAAAAGCATACACTATTTATGCTCGCCTTAGTTAAGAGGATGTTCGACGGACTATTAAAACAGCACGGTTTCGGAGATAAGGAATGGGAGTTACTTGAGGCTGCCGTATATCTGCATGATGTAGGAACTATGATAGCAGCCGATAGCCACCACAAGCATTCGTTCTATATAATAAGTAATTCCAATATACCTGGGTTCAGTTATAACGAGACATTACTCATAGCACTTATATCCCGATACCACAGAAAATCGCATCCAAAGAAAAAACACACTGGATTTGGTGATCTTCCCGAAAAAGATAAGAATATCGTTTGGAAGCTTGGCTGCATTCTGCGGATAGCCGAAGGGCTGGATCGCAGGCAGAAACAATGCATCAGGGATATTACTGTAAACGCTGGAAAGAAAAAAATCGGGATTATGGTACACCCACTGGATAACTGTTCCGATCCCGAGATAGAGCTTTGGGGTGCACAGATGCGTAAGGAAATGATGGAACAGGCGTATGATATGCCTGTAAGTATAGAATTGGATAGAGTTGAGACAATCTGAACTCGGGAAAATAATTATCAATAATGGAGATCTTGGTATGAACAGAATATTAACCGCTATTATAGGCGCTGGCTTGGCTTTATCAGCCTGCGATCAAAAACCTCAACCTGTACCCGATGGTACTACAACCGATATCGAAACAGCCGCTGAACTAGAGGCCAATGGCACTATTGATGCTGATACTGAACTCGAATTGACTCCGGAGCAGATAATGAATGACCCTAACTCATCTCTGACACTTAAGTTAGAAGCTATAAAAAACAGATCGCTAGCTAAAATGCCAGCAGACAAAAAAACTGATTACGACGAAGGCATACAGGCTCTTATATCATCTGGGCAGATGGACGATATTTTGAAGGAAGGCAATGAAGCCCCTAACTTTACCGCGATGAATACCAAGGGAGAAGAAGTATCTCTATTTAGTGAGTTAAAGGAAAAACCTGTTGTATTGGTATGGTACAGGGGCGGATGGTGTCCATACTGTAATATGACTCTTCAGGAATATGCACGCTATAATAACCAATTCGAAGAAGAAGGATATCAAGTGATTGCGATATCTCCTGAAAAGGTAGATAAAGCATATACTACCTCCGATGATCTAGGTCTTCCATTTGAAGTCCTTTCAGATAACGGCAATACAGCCGCGGAAAAGTTCGGGCTCAAGTTCGAGTTAACCGGAAAGGTAAAAAAGTGGTATGATAAAAGCTTCGGTATGCAGAGTTTCAATGGTGATGATAGCGGTACCTTGCCTATAGCTGGAACTTATGTGATTGACACGGACGGTATTATTAGAAACGCGTCTTTCCTACCCGATTATAGGTTAAGGGTCGATCCGAGAGATGTGCTCGAGTTTATCAGAGCTATCTGAGTCAGTACAGAGCAAAAGAGCAGATATGGATAACTAAACAAAGTATTAGTTTAATATCAAAATCTTAGATAGAATCACCCGTCATAATTATTGAAACTATAATTTAATGATTCTAAAAAGGAAAACGATGAATACCACTCAACAAACAGCAGACAGATTAAGACAACTATGCCAAGATGGTAATTTTGACACGGCCAGGGAAGAGCTATATGCCAACGATATAATCTCATTGGAAGATGGCAACCCAAATACGCCACAAAAAGTGGAAGGTATAGAAGCCAAAAAAGAGAAAGATGAGAACTTCAGATCATCTCTTCAGGAGGTACATTCGATAAAAGTAACTCAGCCTATCATAAGTGATAATTACTTTACCTTGGGTATGGATATGGACGCTACTTTTAAAGAAACAGGTAGGCATAATATGGACGAGATATGTGTTTACCGAACAAATAAAGAAGGGAAGATAGATATGGAGCAGTTCTTTTATTCAGGTGAATAAACCGTAAGCTATTGTTATTAAGGTAACAGCCCGTTAGCATACAGCTATCGGGCTTTTTTTATTAATATTTTTCTTCGTCAGATAAGTCTTGATCTGATCTGTTGATATTTTTCTGGTTCAGTGCGAACTCTACATACATCGGAAAATGATCGCTACCAAAGTAACTTAATTTCTTTATCCTTGATATCTTGAAATGCCA
>CAYWYR010000030.1:0-15188 GCA_964462685.1 uncultured Hyphomicrobiales bacterium
ACAGGGCTTTGGCTCAAGCACTGGATTCCTCGGCCTTCGGCTCTCGGAATGACGGATGGAGCGGGATTGACTCTATATATTTATCAGAATATATATCGCGATGGCATAACTATTATTTATATCTTTCCGTTTAATAAATAAATTTCCCTTTCTTAACGAATCTATGATAATTTGACCGATCTATCACAAAGACAAAGAGATATACTCCGTTCGATAGTTAATTTATATGTGCTAAACGCATCACCTGTGGGTAGCCGAACCCTTTCAAAGTCATTAGAGCAGGAGAGCCTTTCACCGGCTACTATCCGAAATGTTATGAGTGATCTGGAAGAGATGAATTATATCACGCACCCTCATACATCTGCAGGTAGGGTTCCAACTGATAAAGGGTATAGGTTTTACGTAGATTCCTTAAATAAACTGTCAAGACTTTCCAGAGGGGAGTATCAATCGCTTTCTGATGCAGTGAGTATTGCCAAGGAAGCACCTGAAGGACTTCAGAGGGCCGGCAAGGTACTCGGTGCTATTTCGAAATATCTAACCGTGGTAAGAATGCCGCAGATAGATGATGCTATTATTGAGCGGATTGAGTTGGTTCATTTATCTAGCCAAAAAATACTTGTCGTAATTCAGCTTGATTCAGATATTGTAAGCACCGTTACGCTTGAAGCAGATTTTGAGATAGAGAAGCCGGATCTTGATAATACGAGTGTTCTGCTTAATGAAAGGATTGCTGGAAGAACCCTGAGCTTTGTTAAAAAACATTTTAACGATATAGTGGGGAATGCCGATACAGAGATGCCGCTTATAAGAATATTCACCGAATCGGTAGAAAAGATATTTATGGCAAGCGTTGGCGAGCAGGAAATTGTGACTGCTGGTGTAAGCGATATGCTTACCCATCCGGAGTTCGAGGACGTATCAAAAATACGGGGCGTGATCGAGCTGGTAGAAAACAGGGATGCCATCGTGCATTTAATAGACCAGAGCGAAATTTCAGATGGAAAGCCGAGCGTTATTATAGGAAGCGAATCAGGTAATACTGAGCTTGAGGATTATTCTGTGGTCATGTCACGATACAGGCTGAGCAACGGCTCTGGTGCGATTGGATTGATAGGGCCAAAGCGTATGGATTACTCTAGAATGCTCTCCATAATGAAAGCAGTAACAGATCTTATTGAAAAATAAAAATCTAGTAGCTTATCTTATTTATAAAGTTCAATAGTGTTAAAGAGCGTCTCTTTTACTGTTGTTTTTCTTTTGCCATGGCCATTCACCATCGAGCTCGGCTTCAAGAGAGAAACTCAAGAAAGTACGGATGAGAACCACAAGCCCAAGAACAGCGACTGATTCGAATGTGGGTTTTGTGGTGATTGTGAGAATGATATCAGCCGCTACAAGTATTTCCAAACCTAAGAGTATTGCACGGCCTACTCTTTGGCGTAACATCTGGTATCGCTGCTGTTTTTCTTTTTTCAGTGCTGCGATAAAGGCATAAATTATACCGACCGTCATTACCACAATACCAAGGACTTCAATACCTATAGCGACTTTCTCTATCAAATGATGGATATCCATATAAAAATAGAGGCACCAACCCGATATCTATTATATATTGACTGCTAAAATTAGAAATTATGAGAAACAAGTGTTCTGATGCTTATAAAGTTTTCTGGGGTTTCAAAACCGGGAAACGGTATTACGGGTAAAACGTTTTCGACTCTGCTTTCCACAAGCCCGATTCCATTTGAATATATGCTTTCATCAATTGTAGAACCGCTTAGAGGGAATGTATTACCAAATGCATCTGCATTACCATCAAACTGTAATTCCCCGATCATGAGCCTCGAATCATAATCCCGGCCATTATAATTGTAAGCACCATATCCTAAGCCACGGAGATCGATATCAACTTCACCGTTTATAGTCGCTACGAAAAAAGGTAAATCTTTTAATTCTATCTCATCAATATTCTCACGGCTATTATCCATTTTGAAAATTTTCGCCCATTGGCTTTCGATTATATCGCTAAGATCAGGTAAGATGTCATCAAAACCTCCGGAAGGAATACCATTATCGGCATCTTGGTAAATATATACAGCATCATCACTGACAGAGTACCATTGATCGAATGGTTGATCATCATTTGAAGTTGTGGTTTCAACTCTAAAAGCATTTCTACCTTCAAAATTATTAGCTTCTACTACTCTAACAGTATCCCAATAAGGCTCAAAGTCTTCATCGTCTTGTATCTCGTTCCCGTCTTCGTCTTCCCATGTATTGTAGTATATCCATGTATGGCCTTCCGCAAGCGGGTAGTAAGCTGAGGCACTGTTACCCGGCTGGATAGATGTGTTGTCGTTACCGTTATCGCTACAGGAAGCAAGAACTAAAACAATTGCTATGGAAATAAGTAATTTAAGATTTTTCATAATACTATTACTAGATGATCGGTTATGGAGATCGGTTTATGTAAGTGCTGATACTGTTTTTGGTTTATAACGTATATTCAGCTAAGTTTATGTGGCTGATCGCGAAAAGCCATAACAACCAATATAAGGTATTAATGTAATGAAGTCGAAAATAGTTTCATTTTGCTTGATAATAATAGGTTTACTTGCTTATGCAACTGCAGATTCACAAACAAAAAGCTCCGAATGGAAAGCGACAACTGAGAGTGGGTGCGAGCTTAAAGGGACTTTGATGAATGCCGGCAAGGGGTCGCCCGTAGCACTTATCATAGCTGGATCGGGCCCAACCGATAGAGATGGAAATAGTGCCATGACAAAGAATAATGGCCTTAAAATGCTCGCCGATTCACTTGGCTCTCTTGGTATAAGTACACTTAGATATGATAAACGATTACTAAATCAAGGTGATAAGAATTGCGTTGAGTCAGAAAGCGAACTAAGATTCGAAACACTTGCAGAAGATGCGGTAATTATGATTGAAGCTCTTAGGACATCAGGTAACTTTTCTGATATATTTATTATCGGCCATAGCGAAGGTTCTCTGCTAGGTATGCTGGCCGCTAAAATGACTGCGGTGGACGGGTTTATATCAATTGCTGGAAGCGGTATTCCTGCAGATCAGATTATATACGAACAGTTAGAGAAGCAAATCGCACCTGCTACTCTTTCTCAGGCAAGAGCCTACTTGGATACACTCAAAAGCGGTGAGCAGGTGAAGGAAGTTAACCCGATGTTAGGTCCGCTGTTCAGGCCTTCTGTTCAGCCATATTTAATATCATGGTTCGCTTACGATCCCAAGGAAGAAGTAGCGGGCTTAAATGTACCAGTACTGATAATTGACGCAGGTAATGATATTCAAGTAGAAGGTAAGCATGGAGATATACTTGCAGAGGCTTCGAAAACAGAAAAAGTCCATTTCCCTAAGATGACCCACGTACTTAAGACAGCCGAAAATCCTAACGCGGGATTTGCTACTTACACTGACCCGAACCTACCTTTGCAAGAAGGTCTGTCTCAGGTTATCCATGCTTTTATAGAGAGCGTAGAAAATTAATCACGTTCGGAAGTGTGATAATTTTTGTGATTACTCGATAAATGGATATTTTTGTTTTCTGACAATAGTGTAATCTCACTAACAGGCTATTAGTTTTGGAACTACAAACACTGTTTTTTTTCGTTCTCGGCACTCTCGCACTGATATCGGCAGTCGGTACAGTTGCTAGTCGCAACCCGGTTACCTCGGCGGTATCTCTTGTAGCGCATTTTGTAATGCTGGCAGGTTTATACTTAACCTTGCAAGCCCAGTTTATGGCTGTGCTTCAGGTACTTGTATATGCTGGGGCGATTATGGTACTGGTTATTTTTGTGATAATGCTTCTGAATCTCGGGCAGGAGGAGAAGGTATCCGAGAAAATCAATGTCCGTAAGGTAGTTGCATTTATCATATCGGGCGCATTGATACTACAGTTTATTATACTATGGTTGGTTCAGGCAGATATAGATTTTGGGTCTTCAACCGAATCTTACGCAGTAGGTGAAGTTGAAAATCTAGGTCAAGTGCTATATACTGAATTTCTATTCCAGTTTGAGACTATTACGCTTGTTCTTCTGGTAGCTGTGATGGGCGCACTGGTACTGGCACGTCGCAAAACCCCGGAAGAGAAACAAAAGCAGCTACAGAGCTGATACCTTTAATTCAATTTTTATAAAAATCAAGATATAAAACTCTAAACAGAGCTTAAGCAATGGAAGAATCAACAGCGGTAATGCAGGCTATTTCATCTATACCTATTGAATATTACCTTACACTTTCCTCGGTAATTTTTGTGATCGGCGCTATTGGCGTAGTTACAAGGCGTAACGCGATTATAATTTTTATGTCGATAGAGCTTATGCTGAACTCGGTAAACCTGATGCTTATCAGTTTCAGTAGTTTTATGGGTGATGCTACGGGCCAGGTATTCGTTTTCTTTGTGATGGCGGTAGCAGCTGCGGAAGCCGCGGTTGGCCTGGCAATAGTACTTGCACTATACAGAAGTAGGCGTACTATTTATGTGGATGAGATCAACATACTGAAGTGGTAGATACTCTTTAACCTCTTTATTACCTTTAACCTCTTTATTACTAAGATAGAAAAAACAAAGCCTGAACGTTTATTCGCTCAGGCTTTTTCTTTTTATTAATGTGTAAACAAACTAAAGTAACTTTAACTTACTTTGTTTTAGGCTTGTAGCATTTTGAATGCATGCCCCCAAGTATTATCCTTAAAGCCTGGTATACACCAAAGCATGCATAGGCTTTCGATGGCGGCTCCTGCTTCTGTAGTGCCCATATCCATAGCTTCCCAACCGAAAGTATCAAGTATAGATGTTACTTCCTTCTTAGCTTCTAAATCATTGCCGCATATAAACATTGTGGGCTTAGATTCCAGTGCTGGCTTATACATAAGCCCAGAACCTACGGAATTGAAAGCTTTAACGAATTTTGCTTTTGGGTATGTGTTTTGCAGCTGCCCGATAAGTGATTCGTTCTGGTTTGTGAAGAACCTAAGAACGCCGTCCTTTGGGGGAATATCAGCAATGGGGTTGTTTGCATCAATGATAATCTTTCCGTCAATATCCAACCCTTGGAGAGATTCTACTGCTGCCCGGCCTTTAACAGCATGTACGAGTATATGGCCAAATGATGCTACATCTGCCATTTCGGCTATTTTCACGCCATCTATGGGTTCAACCTTAGAGATATCTCTAGTGCCGAGCATTACATCATGGCCTTCTTGCACAAAGGCTTTAGCCAGAGTCTGCCCAACCATTCCGCTACCGATAATACCTATTTTTTTCATATATGGAAACTTATTGTTGAAACAATTGCATATCTATAAAAGATTGAACTTTCTTATCACTTTAATGATAGTATCAATCAAACTCTCTTTCAAACGGTATAAACCATGTATCGCCTATGGATACAGCAAAGTTAAGCCTGATAAATGACTCGCGCACAAGCGATTGTTCAAGTGTACCCCTTTGGCCTAAGGCTATACTCATGTCTAGTAGAGCAGTGCCTGGCATTGGTACGGTCAAGCCACCGGAAACGAAAAACTCACTGATATCTTCGCCCCTTACCTGATAATATAGATCTTCGTAGCCCGCGCCCAATCTAAATGACACCTTTTCTCCAAATCTGGCACCCGCGAACCTGCTTGGGGTTCTTTCCACGCCGAATGCCAGCGAGATACCGTTTTCAAGCGTACCTTCGCTAGGTGGGCGGAAACCAAAACCTTCAATATTGAGGAATTGAAAATCACCTACGAAACGAAGCCTGTTGATCTTATAACTAGCCCCTAAGCCTATTCTTGTAGGCAGGGAACCGTCCCCGCTGGTTGATTCGAGTGTATCGACGGTTCTGCCCCGGGGGGTGAATCTTGATAATCTGATCAACCGGTTTTCTCTTTCTACTCCAAAATCGCTGGCAAGTGATGCGGCTATATTGAGCTGTGGTGTTACAGCAACATCAACTCCCAGCTTATAATTAACGCCGGATATACGCACATCGCGTATATAGTCGGTTGGGGTACCGGTCTGCTCGTTGAAAACAGTTTCTACCGATTGTTGTACATCACCAAAGTAATAACCTAATGACGTTCCGATAGATATGATATCAAAAATTCTGAAGGCAGCGCCTAAGTGAGCATTATTGATCCCGCCGTCCCCTTGATAGAAGGTGTTACCCGATGCTATAAGTCCATCCTTTTCAACCTCGAAGCCTTCGGCTATGTAGTAGTTGATGTCTGATATTCTGCTTAGACCGAGAGATGCTGAGATACCCCGAGTCGTATCAAGTGCGAACATTGCCGTCATATTATCGACCATACCGTTGTTCTGATATAGGGAAGCTTCACCAGTGGTAGAACCTGTTTCAACAAGCTGTTGATTGAAGCGGTAGCCGAACTGTAGGCGAGTATCCTTATTATAAGTCCACATCGCCGGGTTAGAAAGGTTTATATGAGTGGCAGAAGGGAGTGCTGTAGCAGCGCCTGCAGCACCATCATAATAGGCACCGCCAGCATGTTTGATATCTCCGATACCGATCGTGCTGTAATTACTACCGCCTTGCGAGTAAACAGAGTAGCTCGCACAAACCAATAATATCAAAACAGTAAACGAATAGATATTTCTACTTATTAAACCTATCATATTTGCGGCCTCGTCTGATATATTACAACGAGTTTTGGTCTTTTATCAATATCCTGTGATATAGGGCTATGAAAGGCGAACCTATCTAATCTTGATACAGGTCTGATTGGCAGCAAAGTCAGAGTGTCTTGCCTGTCAGCTAGATTCCAGCCTGTTATAAATGCGGAAATCGTAGGTATGTTGAGAACACCGTTATCGATTCTACCGATATATGAGTTCACGGTTACAAGGGAATCCCTCGGGTCTCTTAGAGAGTCCACAACGATTATAGTATCAGGTGAGAGGTTGCCGAACTGGTTCATTTCAGGCTGTTCGTAAAGCCAGAGAGAAGAAGATATAATACTGACTTCATCTGGTATTTGGCTTAGGTCAAAATAAAGCTGGCTTCTTCTTCTAATACCGCTACCGACTATTATGCTGCCTTGCTCTGCTGCTGTAGGTTTTAGAAACTGCCCGGAGATCGCCGCATCCATCTCAATATCTATTACTGAATCAGGGGTTTGATAGCCGAATCTGATTTTTGGATTAAGATCAGTTTGGGATGCGAATGAAGTGAACAGCCTACGGAACTGATTATTCTGCGGGCTGGACACAAGCGCCAAACCGAAAGGATATTCCCCTTGTGGGAAAGCAAATGTATCACCTCTTTCGGCTGTGATATCAAGATATTCCTTTACTAATTCGGCAGGGAAATCAAGCTCTAAGGTAAATGTATCCTGCAGTCCGATATTGCCGCTATACTGGAGTATAGGATCTGAGATATCGTATAGGTCGGAGGCTGGCCATTCGCTGTTTCTGTATGCCCAGCTCCAGGTTACGTTCTCGGGCGGTTCATACATAGTGCGTACTATATCGAATGCGAAATTGGAAAGTGAATCCCCAAATGCATATCTATCAAAGAAGAGAACCAGCTTGGGACCGACTATATTATCTACTGGGCGGTTGCCTAAGGTATCAGGCGGTGTGGCGAACCCTAAAAAGACAGTTGAGGAGGTAAGATCGGTATTGCCGAGCAGAGCGCTACCAGTACCGAACACTACTGGCAATTCTACCGAAAAGTTCTCACTTCGGAGTATGATCCCAGGATCGTCTAGTGAACTGAGTGCTGTAAGCTCAAGCGTATCAGTAGGCAACCCGACTTCAGTGGGCAAATCATTACACGCACTGTATGTAAGTGCAGCGAAGGCGATAACCAATACCTTAACCGCAATATTTATCTTATCTTTGAACAACATATCAATAAACAAAAAAGCCCTTCTGAAAGGCAAGCCGTTCAGAAGGGATCATTATCAAAAATTTAACAAAAGAAATAACTATTACTTCTTTTTGAGAAGGTTTCGGTAGATCTTGTCATATTCTTCAGCTCTTTCTTCCCATCCGTATTCCTCGTACATCCCGTTACGTGCTATCTGTTCGAAAGTTAGACTGTCCTTATAAGCTTCTAAAGCTCGCTCAATAGTATCCACAAGAGCATCTGACGAAAACTCTTCAAAAATAAACGAATTACCCTCTTCTGTGTCTGGATCCCACGGGGTAACATACTCACTCATACCGCCTGATACTCTGGCAATTGGAACTGTGCCGTAAACCGAGCTTGTCATATAATTCATACCGATCGGCTCATACTGGGAGCTGATCAGGAAGAAATCAGCACCGGCTGTCATCAGGTGAGAAAGCTCATCGTTAAAGCCAACTTTGAACTTGAATTTATCTGGATATTTTTCAGCTATGGCGTTTAGATCTTTTTTGATATCGGCATTACCTTGCCCAAGCAATATGAACTGTATATCATGTTTGAAGATTCTATCGGCAGCGTCTATTAGCAGATCAAAACCTTTTTGCTCATCGATACGGGAAACCATTGCGATAATAGGTCTTTTTGGATGGTATTCCAGCTCGAAGCGGTTGCAGAGCTCTACTTTGTTGTCATACTTGTATTCTTCGAACTCACCGTCCTCGTATTTGGACTTGATGTGGTTATCGCGTTTGGGATTCCACGCGTAAGGATCCATCCCGCTCAAAATACCTTGGAATTGATCTTTGCGCTCTTCAATAAGCTTGTTCAGGCCGTTGGAATATTCTTTGTCGGTAAGCATTTTGTTTTCTTGTGCCTTGCTTACTGTAGTAAGGTGATCGGCATACATTATACCTCCCTTCATAAAGTTGAATTTACCTTTATGAGTGAAGTTTTCAATTTCTGATTCGGGCAGACCAGTCTTTTTGAAGGTTGATTTGAGTGGGAATCTACCTTGGAAGTTGAAATTATGAATTGTATAAACAAACTTAGTATTCTTGAATTCTTCTGGGTATAGTTTTTTAGCCATAGCCGGCAAGAGAGCAGTAGGGAAGTCGTTACAATGTATGATATCGGGAAACCACTCGAGTAGAACACAAGTCTGGATAACTGATTTACAGAAGAATATAAAACGATCGTCGTTGTTTTTGTATTCTTCCCACGTTTCGGGGTCGTGGTAGATACCTTTCATCGAGTTGTAAAAGGTATCATTTGTCGTGATATAAGCCTGTACTTTGTTTCGAGTATTACTCATAGAGGATGACTTGATAGCAGCCATCTCCTCGTTATCGCCCATTGGTATGGTTACTTCCTTCAATCGGTTAATGTCATGAATTCGGTTTTTTCTTTCAGAAATATTACCGTACTTTGGCATCATTACCCGTAGGTCGTTTCCCAGCTCTTTCAATGCTAAGGGCAGCGAAAAGGAGAAATCGGAAATACCGGTTTCTTTCGAAAATGGATAAACCTCGCAAGAACAGAATAGTACATTAAGTTTTTTCGCCATAGTAATGGGCCCGCCTGCATTCAGAAAGTAAATACACAATTTGCCGAGAGTAGATAGATTATCTATACTCTAATCTGCACAATCGGCTTTCAGCAAAAATAACGATTCTTATCTCAACTACCATAAGGCGAACTATCAAGATAAATAAATGGTATGAGGCAGGCTTTGGATATAGCTACTGCCTATATCAGTTGGTCTCCAGATCACAATCAATAATATGTTTTTTTGTGTCTTAGTATGGAAAGGTATTTGAGTCGCAGATACTGGCTTTTCTTAGTCATATCATTTTTCAGGCTCGAACATTTTAATTGTATATTCGAGCAGTTCTGTGCCACCTGCTTTTCCATGGCCTGGAATAACTGTATTAAGATTAGGATATCGAGCTTTGATTTTTCTAACAGTGCCAGACCATTGGTTTGTATCGGCATCTTCAAGATTCCCCTTCCCCGCACCTATTGCTTTTATCAAACACCCACCGAAAAGGATGTCCTCGTTTGGTATATATGTGACTGTGTTATCAGTGGTATGGCCAGCACCAAAATACCGGGTAATGATTTCATTCCCATCTAAATCAATATTCAGTTCGTTATCAAAAGATATTTTAGGAATTTCATTATCGCTATTCAAACTTGCTAGTTGTAGTGTTTTATCACTACCATAAGAATCGATCCCTACATCATGAAATGCCTTTAAGCCGCCAAGGCAGTCAACATGGAAATGGTTTACTATTACTGCTGAGATTTTATACCCTAAAGTATCTTGCACCAATGCTATAATCTCTTCAGAAGCTTTTGAATCTATAGGAGTATCAACTATTACAGCCTCATCTCCTGAAAAATATACCATACCGTTACATGGGAATTGACCGTAATTCGGTATGTCCAGATAAGAGATATGCTGCCATACATTTTCACTTATCTTTTCTATTGATAGATTATCAGACTTATATTTTGTAGGAGTCCTTAAACCACTGGAGCAGCTAAATAATATCATGCTGACTAATATTAAAAATATAGCTGTTATTCTATATATGTTATTTTCCATTAACATAATGGTTTTGTACGATCTGGTTTAAGAATACTTTTGAGCTTTTTAGATCATAGTCTATACTGCTTATATCTTGATCGAAAAGCTTAAACCCAGAGCCTAAAATTACTGGAACAGTAGTGATAATCATCTCGTCAATCATATTCTCTTTAAGGAAAGTCTGGATGGTCTTTCCACCATCGATATAGATATGCGAGAGCCCATTGGACGAAAGTTGTTCGAGAATATTCTTAAAATCTCCATTTAATATTGATACTTTTCCCGAAAGGTTATCTGGAGCAGTGTTTAGGATATTTGATAGTACGTAAACGGGTAAACTATATGGCCAATCAATACCAAACCCCAAGACTGTTTGGAAGGTTTTGCGCCCCATAACCAGAGCATCCATACCAGAGATAAAATCGCCGTACCCCATATCATCATTATTTGGATTCGGAACTGACCTTAAGAAATCTAGCCCACCACCATTATCAGCTATGTATCCATCAATACTAGTTGCTATGAAAATCGATGTTTTCTGAGACATACTATTCTAGATTATTTGATATAATTTTCTGCATTCTGCCCTTTCAGCATCAAAGCTATACCGATAGCTACGGCTGTGACAGGCAACAGCCAAAACAAGACTGGATCATATCCGAAGGCAAGCCCACCCATACTTACGAACTGGTCATAAGCCCAGCCTCCTATCAGCCCCCCAAACCCCAGACCGAATGCCCATGCAAGATACATCAGCCCGAGATATACGGGCTTTTTATCTTTTTCGGTAGCTGTGGTTTCAGCGATTGTAAGTATCTGCGGGTTAACAATCGCCTCCCCAATTGTATATACTAAAAACAGCATACTTATCTGCCACGCGCCCCCACCTAAAAATAGGAAAATATGCCCAAGAGCTATAAACACCATACCGATAATATATGCTTTATGGGCTTTTACTTTGCTTAATGCAAAAGCCATAGGAATAATCGCTATGAGTGTAATAGCGGCGTTCAAGTTATAAAGGTACTCAATCCTGAAGCCTAACTGGCTTAGGTTGTCCCCGAGAAGATTGGCTAGAGGTTGCATCGCATTGCCGAGGCTTGATGAGTCAGCATAAGAAGCGAGATAATTTGGCAGTGTCTCGTAGAACTGCATATATGCAAAGGTAAACATAGCAAAGGAGAGTACTGAGTATCTGAACGCCCTGTTTATTTTAAGCTCTGTAAAGCTGGAACCGATTGTTACAGCTTTTGTTTCTGCAATATGCCCATCTGCTTTTTTATATAGATATAGGGAGAACAGCGAAACAACAGCCATTATCATAGTACTTGCTGTAAAAACCTGATTGATTCCGCCGGCGATCAGTTTAGCAGATAAAAACCCGCCGATAAGTACGGCGATGTTGACTATCCATTGGTAGCCCGCCCAGCCCATAACACGCCTTTGCCTGATTTTCTCAAACACATCGGATCTTGCAATGAGGGACTGCAAGGCATTCTGGAAAGCACCTATGCCTAAGCCCATTAGCATTACGCTGCCGAGTATATCCCACAGACCTGATACTGCTGTAAGCACCGCATATCCTACGCACCCTATGGTGCTGCCCACAAAAAGTACAAGACCAGCCCCTTTGCTAACTACGACTTTTGAACTGAAAATGGGAACAAGGTTTTTTGCCATGGCCCAGACAAAAAAGATGATTCCTTTTTCGGTATGGGAGAGACCCAAACCTCCAGGATAGTCGGTTTCCGTTATGAATAATGCGATATGGACAAGTACCATCCACCAGGCCAGCCTTTCGAGAGCTTGAAGCGATAGTAGAAGAAAGTAGGAGGGGGTCATCAATTTGGTATTAATAAAGCGAAATAAATAAGTTTATAACATATAAAAATACGTCTAATACCAGCAATTAGAGAGGTTGAGGACAAAAAAAACTTTAATCCTCATAATAGATTTGAACCCCTTCATCGTCTTCGGCTTCTAGGCCGAGAGCTGGCAAGGGCCTAAGTACGGTAATACCTGTATGCTTATCAACAGAGGCCAGATAATCACTGAGCCTGCGATCGAGAGTTACCTTTTTTTTGCCTAAGCTTGCGTGGAGAAACCGCCTTACTCCATTTTCATCTATATATACCATACCGACATGGTTATAATCTAACCCAGGGACTTTAGATGTAATCGCGATTATATCGCCTGTTTGTAGCTGGCTTTCAATTTCCGCGACTTTGTTTTTGGGTATATAGTAAAAGTCTTCCTCATTGATAAAGTCTTCTATCTGTTCTATTACTTCTAAATTATCCTCGCCATCCAAACCTATTAGTTTTGGGTAATATTTGGTATTCTTGGACATAAAATTAAGTGCGAAATCGATTTTTTCACCACCTAATTCTTCTGTAATATCCTCGACTACCTCCTTTTCTACATTATCATATATCCACTCTGAGGTGTAATGTAACCTTGATGACCATCCGTCCAGTTCGCCTTCTCGATATCGGGTAAATGTAACTTCATCTGTTAACTCTTCTGCAGTTGGGTCACCGTATTTTTCGATTGCACGGGAAAGATTAAGCGCAAGCTCCATAAATGTAACGCAGTCCAGCTCGCTGAAAAGTACATTGCATACTTCGTTCTGTGGCCTTTCTAGGGTGCCGGCAACATAGGGCACGCCTTGAAACTCAAGGCCTATCATTGCCATTCTGCTGCCAACAGACAATGTATCCCAGGAATTCTCCTCGCTTTCCTCTATAATACTGTCGAGCGTAGGTGCTGAGACAGCGTTTGATGTGGTTATTACAAGCAGAGACAGAAACGCTACCAATAGCACTGTAAATTCTAGTAGTATCGGTTTTCTAGCTAATACTTCAGTATTGTTATTTGAAATGTTTCTATTCATATATTCGATTTTTCTATCAACCATTTTCCGAGCTCTTTTAATTGCTTATCAGACATAACAGGCAGTTTACGGCTACCTGCGAAAACTTCAATCTTTCCGTCTTCGCGTACTTGATAGGAAAAGACAGTTCGGCCGATTTTTAGCTCTTCCGCTCCGGAATCGCTTTCTGCCTTTTCGTTCTCCATTTCGGTCTCTACAGCTTGGACATTATTGGCTGCTTCTGGTTTAACTGGAGCTTCTAATAATTTGGCCTCGTAACTATGGAGGATCTTCCTGCTGGGCGGGTTGCCGCTTTCGTAAACATTATCAATCTTGAATGGCTCGTATTCCGCTTTGGTGGTGGCAAGCTCGTCGCACCTCTCGTTTTCCTCGATACCGGCGTGCCCTTTAACCCACTTGAATGATACGCGGAGCTTAGATAAAAGTCCGTCCATCCTCATCCAAAGATCCTGATTTAGTACAGGTTTTTTGTCCGCTTTTTTCCATCCTCTTCTCTTCCAACCGTTAACCCAACCTTTTTCAATAGCGTCCACAATTAGTCTTGAATCGGTATGGATTGTGATATCGGCAGCTTTATCCTTGATACTCTGGAGTGCTACGATTACAGCCAGCATCTCCATTCGGTTATTTGTTGTAAAGCGATATCCTTCGGAAAGTTCTTTTCTGAGATTGCCTTTCATCAGAACCGCGCCGTAACCGCCGTGCCCTGGGTTGCCAGTGCATGCGCCGTCCGTGTAAATAGTGATCTTTTCTGCCATTAAACTCTTATGGTAAGTTCTGCGATTTATGCTTTTATAGAAATGCAATATCGCTAAAGATAGGTAGAGAATGGTATCGGGTAAGGGTATAAGTAACAATAAAATATATCAATCTCCCCCTTGCGGTGTGGAAAAACATTCTTATATTTGTAGTCTTAGTGTTTGGCGGAATAGCGAAAGCTTGTTCTGCCGCGGCTGAACACTGAAGTAGTTAACTGAAACATGAATTCATTAGAACCTAAAAATGAAATATACTGGTCCTAAGGTGAAGCTATCCCGCAAGATTGGGATAAACATGACGCCAAAGGCGCGAAAGTTCGCCGGAAGAAAACCATATACCCCTGGGCAGCACGGCCCTAACAAGCGCCGCAGCAAGATGTCGGATTATGGTAAGCAGTTACTTGAAAAGCAAAGACTAAAACTTCAGTACAATCTTTCTGAAAAGCACATGCGCCTATATTATGCTAAGGCATCAAGGCTTGTGGGTAATACAGGGGATTTGTTAGTTCAGCTTATAGAATCACGCCTTGACTCACTTGTGCTACGCTCTAACTTTGCTCGCACTATATACGCCGCAAGGCAGTATGTGGGGCACGGGCACGTTCTAGTAAATGGCAAGAAAGTAACTATCGCTTCTTATCAGGTTAAGCCTAACGATGTTATCCAGATCAAAGAAAAATCTAGGAATATCGAGCAGCTTCAGGAAGCTTGGAGAGGCGGCGTACAGCCACCACCATACATCGAGACTAACAAAGGTGATTTTTCCGCCAAGTATCTTTATGTACCGGAGCGAGATGAAGTACCTGTAAACTGTGAAATTCCACTTGTAGTCGAGTACTACTCACGATAAACGATCTCTTTGTCCTGTTAGCCACACAGACAAATCAACAAGAAAAGCCTTCAATTGTGATAAGCAGTTGAAGGCTTTTTGTTTTTTACTTCATATTCTAATAAAAGCTGACACAATTGAAGAATTGACTGGGGCTGCCGCCGTTATTCCGAGTGGCCAAGCCCGAGGAATCCAGTGCTTGAACCAAAGCCCTGTC
>CAYWYR010000031.1:0-14900 GCA_964462685.1 uncultured Hyphomicrobiales bacterium
GGATTGTGATCTGCTATGCGGCTGCCCCTATGATAAAGATGACTGGTTAACTATGGAGCTTGGTAGTGTAAGCGGTGCTGGAAGCTTGTATCGATAGTAAATCTTCTTTCCAGTAACTTAACTTAGATAATTCATTTTCAATGTCCTTGCCTACTTTATAGCTGTCAATCAAGATTTTACCAACATCGTCTATCTGTTTCGGGATAATACGTAAGACATAACTCATTTCAGAGTACTGTTTTTGATTGAGACTCATAATGACTCTTTAGTTATATTATTGTAAAACACAAAATATAACGTGAAGAGAAGTATCAAGTTCAATGGAAGAATGAAAGGAAAAATATGCCTTCAAGAAACTGAGAGCATAAAGTGCGGCAGCAAGCAAATCAATATAAAAGATTGCTCATTGGTTGATTCATTGGTTCAGATACAGCAAAGCCCCATGGAATGGGGCTTTTCTAAGTGGTCAAGGAGGGAATTGAACCCCCGACACAAGGATTTTCAGTCCTTTGCTCTACCAACTGAGCTACTTGACCTTTTGGTATCTAATTTTCCGTTACCGCTTGGCGGAACAGACAACAAAAATAGGTAATGGCTTTTAAACTACCAAATCATTATCTCAACTTTCTGAGTTTTCAAGCATTTCTGAAATGGTATTATGTACTTCGCTCATGGCTTTCTTCTCCGCTAAAGCTCCTTCACCTTGAATATAATATGGTTCACCGTATTTAATCATAATTTTGCCTCCTGTTATCTTAAACGGTTTGAAGCTGAGCAGAGGAAAGGTACCTTTGATCGCCACTGGCACTATCGGAAGCCCCGACCGAGCCGCTATCAGAAAAGCACCTCGTTTGAAATCGCCTATTTCCCCTGTTTTGGTGCGTGTGCCTTCCGGAAATACTATTACTGAATCGCCCTGCTTTATGCTTTCTATAGCTTTGTTTATCGCCTCCATGGAATCGCGCCCGCTTTGCCGGTCCACTGCCACAAACGGTGACATGCGAAGACCCCAGCCCCATACCGGTGTTTTTTCAAGGCTTTTCTTATAGACGATGTTCGCGTTTCTCCCGGCGGTGGCTAGTATCACAGGTATATCGTAGAAACTAGAGTGGTTGGCGGCAAATACCACATTGGCTTTTTCGTTTTCGCTCACAAAAGATCGATACTTTTCCGAATATTTTGTTTGTACTGTCACTCCGCTTAATACTAGAAGTAGCTTACTCCAAACTCTGGCAAATGGATGGAATAACTTTTTGTCGCCTACCAGCATAGCTATTATCACAGCTATTGAAAAAGCCAGAGTAACCGCGGCTATCAATATGGCTTTTATATATGTCAATCAGGCGTCCTTATCCCAGATAACATCTTTGTGACCGAGGCAGTGGTTTGCATATCTTGCCGCCATAAAAAAGTAGTCGGATAGGCGGTTTAGGAATATCACTGAATGCTCGCTGAGTTCTTCATGTCCGGCGAGGTTTACTGCTAGCCTTTCGGCTCTTCGGCAAACGGTGCGTGCGTTGTGCAGGTGCGCCGATAGGCGATTGCCGCCTGGAAGTATGAAGCTTTTCAGAGGCGCAAGGCCTTCTTCGTATAAGTCCATACGCTGCTCTAGCCATGTGATATAGTCAGCCGGGACTCGCTGTACTTCCCATTTCGGGGGCGGATCCAGCGGTGTTGCCAGATCGGAGCCGAGATTGAAAAGCCAATTGCTGATCCTGCTTAAATCCTTGCCAAGAACCTCATTCTCGCAACCTACGAGTGCTACACCCACCACGGAGTTCAGTTCGTCCACAGTGCCGTAAGTCTCTACGCGAAGGGAGTCTTTGCTGACACGCTGACCGTTGAAAAGGCCAGTCTGCCCTTTATCACCTGTTTTGGTATATATTTTCATCCAATAGCCTTATTTATGTATAATGCAAAGATACGGAAAGGTAAGAAATTGAGTAAGTTGGAGGAGAGGGGGTAGTTGCAATTTTAAAAAAGCTTAATTTGGAACAAAAGATAATTAGTATTTAGAACTTTCTTCAACCCTATCCCAAATGCCCACCATCTCCTTAATAGTGATTCTTGATATTCTCGGTACTTTCGTATTTGCGATCAGTGGTATCAGGCTAGCATCCCGCCAGGATATGGACTGGTTTGGCGCTTATGTAATAGGGCTCGTAACGGCTATCGGCGGTGGAACTATTAGGGATTTACTTTTGGATCTTACTCCCTTTTGGATGATTAACCCTACGTATTTAACTGTTACAGGGTTTGCTTTACTGATCGTGATAATCTATAAAGATAAAATTCTGAATTTCGGCCGGCCGCTTTTCCTATTCGATGCTATCGGATTGGGCCTTTTTACTATAACAGGTATAAGTAAAAGTCTGGCGGTAGGTATGCCCTTTTGGACCTGTATTCTGATGGGGGCGATAACAGGGGCTACTGGTGGGGTTATCAGGGACATAATTATCAACGAGGTACCGCTTCTTTTCAGGAAAGATATATATGCACTTGCCTGTATCCTTGGTGGCATAGTATATTTTATCTGCTATCAGTTTGAGATGCTAATACCTTTTTATGAGATTATCGCCGTATCAGTGGTTATAATAACCAGAATAGTATCGGTAAAATATAAATTGGAACTACCGAAACTAAAAAGTTAGTCTGATAAATAATATTAGTCTGCAATTTCTGATGTTTCTTCTTTTAAACTACCTTCAAAATCAGGGATAGGTCTGTTGTTGAGCCCTGAAACAGAAGTTACTCTACCATTCTTTTCAATATCATTGATAAGCCATTCCATTTCCATTATTTCTTTTCTCTGGGCTTTGATTATTCTATCGGCTAGCTGCCTTACTCTTATATCATTTATCTTTGCGCGTTCGCTGGTTAGGATAGCTATGGAATGATGGGGAATCATACCTTCCATATAATCACTTGCATCTACAGTTTCCTGGCTTCTGACAAGCCATATTGAACCAAATATCATCACTATACCTAAAGAAAAAATAGCTATGTTCCATGTTTTCTTTTCATACATAGATAGCATGTATAACAGCATTATGATTATCATCGATCCACCCATAATGATCGTCATAAACAGGCGTGTTTCGCTGAACCAAAAGTGATCGATCACTTGATATGAGTGAGTGTACATCAATAGAAACATAGCTACCATTGATGTAAGGATCATCAAAAAGAACTTACCATATTTACCTGCATTCTTATTCTTGTCACCCATTTTCCTTCCCTAATATCTTAATTAATCTTGTAAAATCTAACGTTTTATTGGGAGTAGGATTGCTATATAGAGAAAGTAGTGGTAGATACCCTTTTAATGTACGTTTGTAATATATTTCTTCAGAACGCCGCCGCGTATTTTATTTACGTCAAACTCATAACAGAAGGCGTTGCTGTCATGTTTGTCGATTATGCTGTAAACCTTGCTTATATCTATTCGGTTGATCACAGTTGCTAATACCATATATTCCGCATCGGAATTATACCCACCGTACCCTTTATATACTGTTACCCCAAGCCCGAGATCGGCGGTCATCTCGTTCTTTATATCGGTATTTTTCTTAGATATTATATTGATCCCTATGTAATCGTCGAAGCCTTCTATCACAAAATCCGTTACCTTGGATGTAACAAGATAGGTTATGATTGAATAGAGCGCGGTGTCAATCTCGGCGATGATAGCCACTATCGAAAAAAGAATTATATTAAATGTCAGTATCACAGAACCGATGGTGACCCCATACCTTCGAGCCAATAATATGCCGAGTACCTCGGTGCCGTCAAGCACTGCACCTACGCGTATGGTAAGCCCTATCCCCAGCCCCAGGAAAAGCCCACCGAAGACTGCTATCAGGAATTTATCTTCTGTAAGTAGTAATTGATAATCGATATGTACAAGCACTGATAGAAGCACTATCGCGGCAAGTGACTTCCAGAATACAGTCTTTGATATCGTTTTATACGCCATCGCCAAAAATGGGAGATTGATAAGCAGTATCAGAAATGAGATATCCCACCCCGTAATGGAGGATACCAGAAGTGATACGCCGGTTACACCGCCGTCGAGAAAGCCGTTCGGCAGAAGTATGGCCTTTAGCCCAATAGCAGCGCAGAACACTCCGGCTAAAACACCGATTATGGATTTTATATAACTTACTTTCAGGTTCGCCATTTTGTTATTCTATTTGTTTTCATTGATAGTATATGATAAGAGAAGTTAAGAGTCGAAAAATTTTATTATTTAAAAAACTGCATAAAAAAAGGACGCTTACATAATCGTGAACGTCCTTATGATTTCGATATAGATTAAGCGTTACATCTTCTTCATTCTTTCTTTTTCCTGGGCATCTACAACCGCCATGGAAGCTATATCGACAATCTCGTTTACTTCCGCACCGAACTGTAATACGTGTACAGGTTTTGCGGCTCCTAAAAGGATAGGGCCGATAACGGATGTGCTGCCCATTTTAGCCAGCAGTTTATAAGCGATGTTTGAAGCATCGAGATTAGGGAATATCAGAATATTCGCGCCGCCTTTTATATCGCTGAAAGGGAAAGACTTATCGATGATATTAGGAACGATCGCTGTATCTGCCTGCATTTCGCCGTCAACTTTTAAGTTTGGCTGCTTCTCTTTAATTATCTGCAGGGCTTTTCGCATTTTCTCTGGGCTTTTGCCGTTTGCAGAGCCAAAATTAGAATATGATAGAAGAGCTACTTTTGGGTCCATATCGAAAAACTTGGCAAAAGAAGCGGCTTGAATCGCGATATCCGATATTTCTTCTGCCGTTGGGTCTATATTTACCGTTGTATCAGCGAAGAAATATGTCTCATTCTTATTTGATACGATATAGAGGCCTGCAACAGTACTGAATCTTTCATCTTTACCGATAACTTGAAGTGCTGGCTTGATAGCATCTGAATAGTTTGATGTTAGGCCAGAGATATAAATGTCAGCATCGCCCTTCTCAACCATCATAGCACCAAATGCGTTCTTTTGGGTCAGCATTTGTTTTCTCGCGTCATAAAGGGTCGCTCCTTTTCTATGCCTTTTCTGGTGGTATGTATTGATATAATCGTTGGTGTTCTTGTAGTCTTCGGCGAATACGGTTTCTATACCTTCAAGGCTATAACCGTACTCCTCAGCTACTCTTTTGATCACATCAGGCTTGCCTAGTAGAATAGGGTTCCCGATACCGTCTTCTTTGATGAGCTGAGCGGCACGGATGATTTTTGCGTTATGACCTTCTGGGAAGACTATTCTCTTTGGTTTGGTCTTAGCTTTTTTGGAAATGAGAGTCATAAAGTTATGAGCTCTGCCCATCCTGATATCAAGTTGCCTCCTGTACTCATCGAAGTCATCGATACTCTTGCGGGCTACACCTGTATCCATAGCTGCTTTTGCCACTGCCGGTGCTACTCTGGTAAGAACGCGCGGATCAAAAGGTTTTGGTATTATATAGTCTTTTCCAAATTCTATATTATCATCACCATAAGCCCTTTTAACCGATTCGTGTACTTCCTCTTTGGCAAGATCCGCTAATCCTTGTGCCGCAGCGATTTTCATTTCAAGATTTATCTGGCGGGCGTGTACGTCAAGAGCGCCACGGAATATAAAAGGAAAACCGAGAACATTGTTGACTTGATTAGGATAATCCGAACGGCCTGTAGCCATAATAACATCTGGCCTAGCATCTGTAGCGTCCTCGTAGGTTATTTCAGGGTCGGGATTGGCCATCGCCATCACAACTGGATTATCATTCATTAGGCGAACCATCTCTTTTGATACCACATTACCCACAGATAACCCGCAGAATACATCGGCACCAGTGAAAGCGTCAGTCAATGTACGTTTGTCGGTTTCGATTGCGAATTCTTCTTTCCATTCGTTCATCGATTCGGTACGGCCTTTATAGATGACGCCCTTGCTATCACACATCAGTATGTTCTCTGGTTTTACCCCGAGTGCGATGTGGAATCTGGCGGAGGCTATTGCGGCGGCACCGGCGCCGTTATACACGACAATAATCTTACTGATGTCCTTGCCTGTCAATTCAATAGAATTAAGCAGTGCCGCACCTGATATGATAGCGGTACCATGCTGGTCATCATGGAATACAGGTATATCCAGTCTTTCTTTGAGCGTATCTTCGATAATAAAGCTGTCAGGGGCCTTTATATCTTCTAGATTGATACCGCCGAATGTAGGGGCGAGCATTTCGCATGCTCTTATCACATCCTCTGGCGATTTCGCGTCCAGCTCGATATCGAAAACGTTGATATCGGCAAAAACCTTGAAAAGGCCACCCTTGCCTTCCATAACTGGTTTGCTGGCGGCGGGCCCAATATCACCAAGCCCTAGTACTGCCGTTCCGTTAGTGATAACTGCAACAAGATTGCCTTTTGCAGTATAGTCATAAACTTTACTCTCGTCTTCGTGTATATCACGGCAGGGGTCCGCCACACCGGGGCTATATGCTAATGATAAGTCTCTTTGGGTAACAAAGGGTTTTGTCGGTATAACTTCAAGTTTGCCCGGTTGGGGATACTTATGATAATCTAAAGCGTCTTTTTTGTTCATCAAGTGCTAATGTTTTGTTTTTAAGAGTAATCACAAAAATACGTAATATTGATTTGCTCATTAACATTGACGAAGAAGTGGTAGGGAATTACTAAAAACGAACAAAACTTAAGAGCGTTGGGCTGAGCCTATTAGCGGGTATAGGGCATAAAAAAAGCCGTAAACTTTTATAAAGAATACGGCTTATTTATTTGTAGCGGGGACAGGACTCGAACCTGCAACCTTCGGGTTATGAGCCCGACGAGCTACCTATTGCTCCACCCCGCGATCAATTAGACTACAAATATAAGGATGTTTTCCGAGACAGCCAAATCTATTTTATGCAAATCATTTTTTTTCTACACTTCTATACTGTACCAACTCGTATTTTGTATTTTGAGATGATATCAATTCATCTCAACTGAAAAGTATGCCAGACCATAATTTAACTATTGAGCAAGAGTTCGGGCTGATTATCGACCGGCATGTGGCAATGGAAGCCAATGCAGGCTCGGGAAAGACTAAAGTACTTACTGACAGATACCTCGATTTGGTAACAAGGCCGATATCAGACGGTGAACCTTACCAGCCGAAACAGATCGCCGCAATAACCTTCACTGAGAAAGCCGCCAGTGAAATGAAGGAAAGGATATCGTCAGAACTTGAGAAGCTTATCGCTGCCGAAACAGATAGCGATAAACTTAATAAGTTGGAAGAAGTTAGATATCAGCTGGGTAGCGCTTCGATATCTACATTCCACAGTTTCTATAATAAGATTATCAGAGATTTTGCTGATCTCATCGATATGCCGAAAGCTTTTAGTATCGCCACCTCTATCGAACAGCAAGCAATGGTTGACGAAGTAGCAGAGAATCTACTTGGAAGCCTAGGAGAAGATAGCGAAGTTCAGGAATTCTTCCTCTATTACAGCCCTGCAACCATAGCGGGAATTTTCAAGGAATATATCGATCACGGTATCAAAACTGATTTAGATAGTTATGATAATACTTTAAATAATATAAGATTATTCATAGTAATGTTACTGAATGATTTTCATAGTATTTACAACGATTATTTAGATAATGCAGATAAGACTAAACTGAACCAAAAGAACTGTGGGCTGATTTCATCCGCTTTTAATTTGCCATCCGATACTTATGATGAGGCTGTAGATAAATGCAATAGCCTTTATAATCTTATAGGGCAAAAAATTGAAGGCCGTAGTAGCCTTAATTCCATCGTATTTAGCTTTGGTAGTTTTTTAAAAAAGGAAAAGATTAAAGGGGTATTAGAATCTCTCACAGTGAGATACGAGCAGGAAGACCATCAAAGGCTGGAAAGATTGGTCGAGATTTTGAATATCGGATTGGAACTACTGATCTCAAAAAAGAAAGAACTAGGGCTTATCACCCATAATGATACAATGCTTTTCGCTTATGAGCTTATCGATAACCATCCTGACGTGGCACTTACCATCAAGTCCATGTATAAGGAATTCTTAATCGATGAGTTTCAGGATACAGCACCATTGCAGGTAAATATCCTTAAACCCATACTCTCGCTTTTCAGCGATGATGAAAATGATACCGACAACCGCCTATTTATAGTTGGTGATCCCAAACAAAGTATTTATGGCTTTAGAAATGCGGATATCAGAGTATTCCTTCAATTTATCGACAGGATCAAATCAAAAAATGAATTAAAATACGATGATAACAATGCTATAAAAACGACCCGAAAAAAATTAAATAATATCTCAACCCAATGGCAAGGTAAAGTCCCGCTCTCGGTTACTTTTAGATGTCCTCCTGTAATAATCGATTTTGTGAATACTGTTTTTACCGATTTAATGGTACAAAATGAATACGGCGGAGTTGATTATCTGGAAATGATTTACGGGAGGAAAGGGGAGTCAGATACTCTTGACCGTGGCTCATTGGGTGTTGTAATTGTGCAGAAACTGGAAAAAGAGGCTAAAGAAAAAGCTGAAAAAGATGCGAATGAGCCCAAACAACATATAATCGATATAGCAAACCTTTGTGAGAGGCTTCTCACCCAGCCTAAGGATGCAGACTCAGTTAGTTACTACAAACCTGGTGATTTAGCAGTAATAATGCACAGACGAACCCATTTCCACGATCTATCCCAAGAGCTGGCCAAAAGGAGTATACCATATAATGTTATCGGCAGCAGAAACTTTTATTACAGGCGGGAAGTGATCGAAACGATTGCTTACCTGAGGTTTCTAATTGATACTTCTGATAATATCGCTCTGGCATCAGTGCTTACCTCGTACTATCACGGGCTTGTAAACAGCGATCTGGTAACTATCAAACATATTAGCGATAGTATAGCGGAATCAACCGATACGGGATTGCAGAATGACACTCTTTGGGATAGGGTTTCTTTTTTCGTTGATAATTATCGTGAATATAAATTTAGAGATACCTTTTCTGATATTATTTATAAAAAAACAAAAAAAGCTTATGAGCTGATCCTGACGGTACTACCACTGATACAACGCGTTGCCACTTCCGAGCTTATGCAGATACTATGCAATAGATCGGATCTTAAAAGTTACCTCCAAACTAGCCTTGAGCCTGAAAAATCCTATGATAATATCCAGCAGTTGATTGACGAGGCGAGAGACCTCCAGGATTATCATTTTTTCGACTTATCGAAATTCGTTGATCTTTTATACCAGCGCGCGACAATTCTGGAGGATGAAAAAGAAGCTACCGACAGTAGTGATAACAGGGTAAGTATAAGTACTGTTCACCAAACTAAGGGGCTGGAATACAATGTCGTATTATATGATTGTGCTAGTAATATTCTAGAAAATAAATTTAAAAACAAGATCCAATATTTAGATAATGGAAAAATATCCTTTAACAACTACAACAAAAATATCGGCAATGATCAGATCGGTATATTATCTTCTGATTTTGCCAGCCCTCTTAAGCATAAATATAAGTTAGATCAGGATTATAAATTACGTGAAGAATCTATAAGGCTGGCTTATGTAGCCTGCACTAGAGCTAAAGAGAAACTATACCTTATATTAGATGAGTCTAATTTTAAAGGTTATCTTCCTTTCAGAAAACATTCTGCAGTTAAACTTGGCTTAGATGACGAATTATTACAATCCACTTTAGATGGTGAAGATTATTCAGAAACACAATACCGAGAAATAAACTCCGAAATAAAGGTTTATTATGAGAATAGTGAAAGCGAAAGCGAAAGTTATATCACCGATCATCAATTAAAATATGATATAGAGATCAATACGAGTAGATCGCTGGCCAGGATGAAGAATATAGGTTATGCGGATAAGGTCCCGGATTCATTCCATAATAATGATCCAGGAATAACTACCCAAAAAGGCACAGAGCTAAGCGATAAAGAATTAACGGCTCAGATAGGGGGGAGGATATTCTTCCCAACGAATCTTATAATTGCGGCCAAAGACCCAGAGGCTTATATCGAAAAGTATATTCTTGGATTTCATGAAATGGACTACATTACTGAGAATTATACAGATAGAGACAGTAATAACTCAACTGCTCTCCGAAATCTAGAGCCTATGCGGTATATCCATGAACATACACATGCCGATAGATTTGATTCGATATCGAAACTACAACTACCAAGAATGGCTTATGGCACTCTTATACACGCGGTATTGGAGCGAATAACTGATTTTACGATGTTGGATATTGACCAACCGGCAGAACATACAGTTGATACCGAGAAGCTTGTGAAGTGGCTGAATTCGAATGGGATTGAGATACTGAAAGACAACTCCGATTCAGACCTTGATGACTTTGCTTTTGATTCTGAGAGTGATATACTGCTATACAGCAATATCATATCTAAAGTGTTGGCCACTGTACCTTCCACTCACTTATTCCACGGAGAAAAAGAGAAAACCCTTTATAAATCTATAATAGATAGTACACAAACTGCGGATAAAAAGCCGGATATTTTAGGTGGTAAGATCGACCTTTATCATATTGATAAAGAAAACGGCAGCTTATATGCTTATGATTGGAAAATAGTATCTGGTGTTCCTTCAAATTCACAAGTTGACAGCCATCTATCCCAATTAAAATATTATCTTTATCTATTGTGGAATCTTTCTGATAAATCCGATCACATTATATCCGGTAGTATCGTATATATTGTAGTATCTGATAAGCTGATTGACGGTAAGTTTGAATTTCTTTCAGTTTCTGATATCGAAGTGATTATAAAAAATGTTAGTTTCAGCTTAGAAGATGCTAAAAATGTAGAGAACACGTTTATCAAGACTATTAAAGCTATTGATAGTCATTTGTATCATCAAACACAGTTTTAGAAAAGTGGCAGATACAGAAAAGAAAACATGGGAGTTTGAAGCTGATCGATCCTCTGGCCAAGCAAAAGAAGAAACGGGAGGGAATGATTCCGTTGTTTCTAAAGCTAAGCAGGGTGAGCATAAGCAGGCTCAGCAAAATGTAGATTCTTCCAGCTCAGGTTCTGAGGCCGTTCATCAGGAAAGCGGTTCCAATCCGAACCAGGTTCAGCCTGGCTCTGAACCCCAGCAGCATGATAGTGCTCCGCCTGTTATCGAAATGGCCGAGCCGCGTAAATCATACAAAGTACTTGTGGTTGACGATGATAAATGGATTCAAAAAATTTTCAGGCAGTACTTGAGTTTGTGGGGCTTTACCCATGTAGAGGCTATGACAGGTACCGACGGGCTAAAGAAAGCTATGGACGAGGATGTAGTGGCTATCTTTTTAGATATAGTCTTGCCAGATGTCTATGGCGATATAGTTCTTAAATTCATCAAAGCTTATGAAGAGAGCAAGGATCCACCAGTTGTTATTGTCTCCTCAAGCATAAGCAAGAATCTAATTAGGCAGACCTACGGTGACGGCGCCTCAGGGTTCGTGATGAAGCCTTTCTCTAAGGAAGTGTTACAGGAAAAAATCAGAACGGTAGTAGATAGATCCATCATAGCCAGAATGAAACATGACGGTGTTCTCACTTTTGAAAACTGATGTTAAAGTAAATTTATAGTAGTTCAAGGTTTATTCTTATCTGGATTTGATATTAGTTTTTCATATTAAATCTTATGCACTTTGATAATATTATCTGATATCTCATTACCTTCAGATAGGCCTGCCACAAAAACAATATTGTCATCTTTTGAGATAAACTCTACGTCGATAAGTATTTCGCTCAGGTGATCGAAAACGTTTGCGGCTGTACTGTTTTCTTCTTTAATCCTTAACGGAAAAACGCCCCAAACCAGAGAAAGTCTCCTTAATACATGGCTATCACTTGTAATTGCGATTACTGGTACGCGAGGCCTGTAATGGGCTATGTTTTTGGCTGTATATGCCGAGGTGGTATATGTTACAATAGCCTTGGCGTTTATCTGGTCGGCAAGAATACACGAAGCCTGGCCTATCGCGTCGGCGATAGAGTCGTTTTTGTCGATTGAGCGATATTTGAGATTAAAGTAAGGATATTGAGTTTCTGTATTTACTATGATCCTGTTCATATAGCCAACGGTATCAAATGGATAACGGCCAACACTTGTTTCAGCCGATAGCATGACCGTATCGGTACCATCCAATACAGCGTTTGCCACATCCGAAGCCTCGGCTCTGGTTGGGCGGGGATTGTTAATCATACTTTCCAGCATCTGCGTAGCGGTTATTACCGGCCGGCCCCACTGGTTGCATTTATGAATTATCTCTTTTTGGATGATAGGAAGATTCTCAGCGGGCATCTCAAGGCCGAGATCACCTCTGGCAACCATTATACCTGTGGATTCCTCGATAATCTCCTCTATGTTTTCAACCGCTTCTTCTCTTTCAATCTTTGATACAACTGGTATCTCTTTGCCGAATATCTTCATTGCGGCTTTCAGCTCAAGCACGTCTTTTCGGGAGCGTACAAATGAGAGGGCCACTGCGTCTGCCCCGTTTTCAAGCCCAAACCTAAGGTCATTGATATCCTTCGAGCTCAGGGAAGGAGCTTGAGAAGAGCTGCCAGGCACGATTATCCCTTTATTGTTCTTTAGTTTTCCGCCTTTTACTACTTTGGTATAAATATCATTGCCTTCTACTTTTTCGGCATGCAGGATGATATAACCGTCATCAAGCAGTATAGTATTGCCTGCCCTTACTTCTTTTACCAGATTCAGGTAATTGGTACTGGCTTTTTTGCTGTCGCCTTCCTCTATCTGATCTATAGTAATGATAAACTGAGCATCATCTTCCAGCATGACGCCGCCGTCTTTGACTTTGCCGGTTCTGATTTTTGGGCCTTGTAGATCCATCAGCACTGGTATGGGCTTCCCTGTGATCTTTGCTGCTTCTCGTATATTTGATATTGTATCTTTATGCTGCTCGTGTGTTCCGTGCGAAAAGTTGACTCTCGCGGCGTCCATCCCGGCTTCGATAAGTTTAACAAGGTTGTCCACTCCGGCCACGGCAGGGCCCATGGTACATAATATCTTTGTCCGCCTGTTTCCTCTAATCACTTTTTCCCCTTTAATGGTATAGTGAACATTATCTCAATACAAGATATGCAAACCTGAGTTATATGCAATAACTAAATTATGATAGTATAAGATTGTGTTTCTCTTAGTTTTTTTGGGGCAACAATATCTGTTAGTCTGTGATATTCATATAGTGGGTGAATAGGAGAATTATCAGTGAGAGCGTAAAGTACGGCTTCTCTTTGCATTAATCACCTCCAATAGATATTTTTGGTTAAACACCAAATCCCTTAAATGCCTACCTTTGCATTCTGAGATATATCATACTTGAGAAATAGAAAAGCATGAAGATAAATACTTTGATAAAAATTTTCACGATAACAGTCTTTGTAATAGCCAGTTCTCTTATACAGGCAGTGGCTGCGGATTTTACGCCCTCACAAAAACGATCACTTTATAATAGTGATACTAGGGAAGTGATCGATCTGGGGTCGGGCTGGGAAATGTCAATGGATGGGAAGAACTGGCAAACAGTGGATCTGCCCTATACTTCACTTTCTGGCGAACCGATATACTTTGAAAAAACTATAAAGCTAAAAAAGTCCGCACTTAAACAGTATGTTTGGGGTCTGCACTTTCTCGGTGCTACCGAGGATGTGGAAATATCTGTAAACGGTAATTTTATCGAGAAATTCTTCAGCGGGGGCGGCCCGTTCAGCCTTACAGTGCCTGAGAAGTATTTGGATAAAGAAGTCAATACTTTCAGGCTGAAAGTATATCCGGTCACCAAAAAGACTAAGCTGGCTATGGGGTCGAATATCTATGCGCCTGAGATTTATACCGGTATGGAAAGAAATATCTTCCTTGTGGGCACACCTAAGATATGGATAAGTGATTTTACATATTCCGCAGACTTTTCACCAAACTATTCTGCGGCAAAGGTAAGTCTCAATGTCAGTATCAGCTCCAAAAAAGGGGATTACCTTACAGAGCTAAGAGAAATGCAAAACACTTCTGCGATTGCCAATGATTCGGTCTCACCTTCTGAAGGCGACTCCCTCCCGGCCAATACGCGATCTGCCACAGAGATTTATCTCAGGGCTAAACTACTTGATAAAAACGGCGGTACTGTTTCAGAGTCAGAATCAGTAAAGGTAACTATCGATCCCGATAGGACTATCGGGCAGAATACAACGCTGGAGCTAAGCAATCCTGAACTGTGGTATCCGAAACAGCCTAATCTTTATACTGTATCCCTCGAGCTTTCCGCATCGCCAAACGGAGACCCGATAGATAATATCAGGCAAAAAATCGGCTTTAAAGATTTAGCTATCGAAGGCAATAGCTTTGTACTCAACGGGCAGCCTTTTATGCCGAAAGGGGTGAACTATACGCTACCCTTCGGAACCGATAGTATCTCATTGCCTACTCTGCTTGAAAACGATGTGAATATGCTGAAGTCTCTGGGCGCTAATCTTATTCTGTTCAACAAAACATCCCCGCACCCTTACCTTTCTTCTCTCTGTGATAGGTTTGGCCTGCTTATGATGGTTGATCTTCCAGCAGACGGTGTGCCGAGCAGTATGCTTACAGAAGATAATTTCAGAGTAAGGACAGAGAATATTGCCGAAAGGTTCGTGAGTTCCTTAAAGAATAACGTATCTCTGATGGCAATAGGGGTTCATGGTAATATATCGAAGGATAAAGGGGCTGTAGAGTTTAGTAAATATTTCGGCGATAAATTAAAATCTATAAGTGATTTTAATACTTACGCAACAACAAGCGGCAACGGTTATGTGCCAGAAGATGTCGATTTCGTTGTTCAGCGGATACCGA
>CAYWYR010000032.1:0-13761 GCA_964462685.1 uncultured Hyphomicrobiales bacterium
TTAAACCATTCATTACTCTTGATCTCCCCTTCGATATCGAGTCCCCCCCGTGACTAATCCCCCGCATAAGTGTTATTAAAGAAGTAACTAAACACACTTGGTTAAAGATAGCTATATAGTTTATAGCTAAATGGGTAGCAATATCGAAGTTGTGATAACACAAAAATTCATATACCTAAATAGGAGTTTATAATGAAGATATTACTATATCTATCGATGAGTCTGTTCTCGATAGGTCTCAAAGCACAGGAACTGACGCCTATCTGGGAAAAAGAATATGGAATTAGGCCAAAGGAAGCTACTTTAGACTATGAAAACGGATTTGTATATCTAGGTGGGGAGAACGGAGAGTTACTAAAGGTCAGTGCTGAAAACGGTGATTCAGTACAACAGTTCGAAAGAGGCTACTGCCCTAGTCTGGTCAGAGATGTTTATATTTTTGAAAGACAGGGGGTTGTTGTAGCAAGATGTCTTGGAGGGTTGACATCTTGGGATTTAGAGACAGGCCAGATAATTATGACAAGAGAGTTTCGAGATAAAGAATTCTCTTTTGAAATAAGTACACCACATTATGAGGATGGTTTATTATATGTAGTGGTTTATGCAGGTATAAAGGGGGAAGAAATAGTACTCCATAGCTGGAATCCCGTTACGGGCGAAGAAAAAAGGTATCCCAAATTGAACCCCCCTCACATGCCTGATAAAAGGGTTCCTGATCTGGTAATATCCAATATCACACCAGAAGGAGATTTCCTGCTCTACAGCAAAGGTGAGATGGCTGCCAATCTGGATATAGAAGGGCTTTACCTTATGAATACCGCCGATATGCACACTAAAGACACGCTCTTATACTTTAGGCAGTTTAAAGATATAGATAGTGAAGCTAATACAATCGATATCAAATATATTCACTTGAGTGAAGACAACAATAAATATTCTATTATAACTGACAGTCCAATGCTAGGAACAAACTCAGAATTGGGTACAGCATACGTTTATGACTTACAAACAGGTACATTGATCTTTGAAAAAAAAGAAATTGATCAAAATGAAACTTTTGAACTACTAGATGATAACATAGCTGTAAATTTTTGTGGTAGTAATCAATGGCCGGCAATTAGGTATTATAACTATAAAACAAATAACGAAATATATTATTCAGGTGGGTTACAATGGAAGCCTGAGTATGCTGATGCGAGATTCATAATAACAACGTTTCAAAATAAGGCAAATATGTACGAGCTTATAAAGTCAGATATTAAAGAATCCCCAATTAATCATGTAGTCAGCTTCTATACAGAACATGGTATATTAAAAATAATATCAACTATTGTAATTGATGATCTCCATGTTACAGATATAAAAGGATCTATAATTTATAGATTAAATAATATTTACGATAAGGATACTAATTTAATAATACCTTCAAAGGGTATCTATCATATAGTTTATACCGTAGGAGGGAAAAAATATGCTAAAAGGATCTATGTGGATTAAAATAACAATATTATTGAATCTAAGTTTGTTTTTGCCACTTATGAGCCAAACATATCCACCAATACAACATCAATTTGATTGGAATGGTACGCCGAATATTCAATGCTCCCTTAACCAGCCGAAGATAGAGATTGATTAATGATGTGGCTTCTACAAGCTCACCCACAGACCCTCCGCCCCATCACCCGTCAACAATCTCGCTTAGCTCAAGCCATCTCATCTCTAAACCATCTAGCTCGTCACCGATTTCTTGAATGCTATCTGCTATCTCTCCGTATTTCTCATACTGTACGGGGTCAAGATCCGCAAGTTCGGCTCTCAGGCCGCTCCTCTTAGCTTCTAGGTTTTCAATCTTTTCCATGAGCCCGTCATACTCTCTTTGCTCCTTGTAACTTAGCTTCTTTCTTTTCGCCGGTGGGTCTGATTTCTTCTGTTTCGGAGCTTTATCATTACTCGTGCTATCCGATTGCTTATCTGCCGATTCCTGCCTCCTCTCCTCTTTTTTATCAAGATAACTGGAATAATTACCGGGATACTCCTTGATAATATCCCCCTCGAAACTCCACACAAACTCGATACACCTATCCAAAAATGCCCTGTCGTGGCTTATCGTAATCAGCACACCTTCAAAAAGATCAAGATAATCCTCCAAAGCAGCAAGTGTCTGCAGGTCAAAATCATTCGTAGGTTCATCCATAAAAAGCACATTCGGATTCTTGATCAGCACCCTAAGCAGTGCAAGCCTCTTTAGCTCTCCCCCACTCAGCACGCTCGCCTTTGACCTCTGCATCTTCCTCGAGAACATAAACCTGTCCAGAAGATCTTCAGCCGTCACCCTCTCTTCATGCTTATAACCGTACTTAAAGTGATCGGCAATCATCTTTACATTATCTACTACTGTTCTCTCCATATCGATACCCCGCACCTGCTGCCTGAAAAATCCTACAACAGCCGTCTGGCCGATAGTTACATAACCGCTATCCGGCTCCAATTCCCCAGCAAGCATATTCAGAAGCGTACTCTTACCAGAGCCGTTCTTCCCTATTATTCCGATCCTTTGATTCGGCTGTGCTACATAATTGAATTTGTCGATAAGCTTCCTTCCGCCAAACTCCTTTACCAGGTTGTGCGCCTCAAGTATAGTCCCGCCTAAATAAGTAGCGCCCGGCCTAATATCAAGTCCTTCTTCTCTTCTTCTTACAGTCTCTTCTTTGAGTATTGATATATCGTCGATACGTGATTTAGCTTTTGTTCTCCTAGCTTTAGCACCTCGCTTAAGCCATTCAAGCTCGGTCTTGAGTTTTTTCTGTTTAGCGTCAAGAGTGGCGGCCTCTACCCTTTGCATCTCAGCTTTCTTTGTCAGATAGGCCTCATAATTACCAGGGAATGATGTCGCTACACCTTCATCTAGCTCAAGTATCCTGGTAGCTACACTATCCAAAAAATACCTGTCATGGGTGATAAAGAGAATAGTCATCTTAAACCCAGATATAACATCCTGCAACCATTGTACAGTGTCCACATCCAAGTGGTTGGTAGGCTCATCTAATAACAAAAAATCAGGCTCTGCGATTAATGCTTTTGCGATAGCTACCCGCTTTCTTTCCCCACCAGAAAATGTCGCCACAGGTGAGTTCGGCAGATCGACTCCTAACTTATCCAGATACTTCTCAGCTTTCTGTCTGATATTCCAACCGTCCTGAGAGTCGATATAATCCTGGAGTTTACCCAATCTTGATTTCAGATCACTTTTTTTCTCCTCATCATACTCCTTTGAAAAAGCCTTTGATATCAACTCATAATCATCTAAAGCTTCAACCAACTCACTTTTAGCAGATATTACATATTCCATAGGTGTCTGCTCTGGATTGATCAAAGGCTCCTGCGGTAGATATATCATCTTTGCCGAAGTCCTTACTACACATTTACCATCATCGGAATAATCCTCACCCGCGATAATCTTTAGCAGTGTCGATTTACCCGATCCGTTCTTACCGATTATTGCTACCTTCTCCCCCTCCATCATCCCGAAAGAAAGTTCTTCAAATAAGACTTTATCACCATAAGCTTTAGATAGAGAATCGATAGAAAGGATATTCATTGAGAATCTTGATTATTAGAATAGATCATTTAGTATTACAAAAATAGCTTCTAAGCGTTTACCGATCATAAATAATGATCAGTAAGATCAAAAACGATATTTGATAACTTATCCATTATTTAACTACAGTATCCACAATCTTTGTAGTTGAGTTTCGACAACGTAAATTAACGGCAATTGAATAGAACATAAAGAGAAATCGAATAGAATGGAAAAGCTTAAAAGCGAATATGTACCCGTAGATACTGATTCTTTAGTTGTAAAAAAGGATAAACTGCGTTGGCACTGCCCTGATGACTTTTTCAGTTTCAATGATACCTCTGAAGTCGAACCGCTTGATGAGATTGTCGGCCAGCCCAGAGCTTTAGAGGCAATCAAGATGGGATCTCAGATAGATTCTAAAGGATATAATATCTTCGTTACAGGTATCAGCGGTACCGGCCGCATGACAGCCGTTAAGCGTCTGCTTGAGAGAATCGCCGATCAATGCCCTATTACTTATGACTACGCCTATGTAAATAACTTCAAAGAACACGACAAACCTCATCTAATCAGATTACCTCGCGGAAGGGCGGTAGATTTCAAACAGACAATGCAAGAAGCCTACGGCCTACTCGAAAACAAACTACCCAAACTATTTGAAGAAGGCGAATACCAAAAACGCAGACAGGAGATAGTTGATACTTTCAAAGAAAAAGAATCTGCTATTATCGGGGAATTTGATAAAAGAGTTGAAGCAGAAGGATTTGTTCGCGGCACTTTAGAATCTGACAAAGGCCAGGTCTCCCCAGAAGTATTCCCTGTCATCAATGAGAAACCCACTCGCATCGAAGATTTAGATGAGCTTGTCAAAGATGAAGTTATCACCAGAGAGAAAGCTGATGAGCTTAAATCCAAGTACGGAGATTTCCATGCCGAGGTGCAGAAACTATCGATGACCGGTATGCAGCTGATGAAAAATTACCGAAGGGAAATCGCTACCCATGAAAAAGAATCAGCTCGAATGTTTGTTACTTCTGTTTATGATGAGATTAAAGAAGAGTTTGTTTCATCTACACTCAACTGCTATCTCGACGAGCTAGTAAAATATACCCTCGATAACCTCACAGAATTTACTAAACCCGATGATCAGAAAAAGAAAGAAAACAGCCGCCATCCCAACAAGTATGAAGTAAATATCCTGTTGGATAATTCCGAAACCGAACTCCCTCCAGTAATAATAGAAAGATATCCTAACTACAGTAATCTTTTCGGTAGTTTCGAAAGGAATTACGACGAAAAAGGCAACTGGAGAACCGACTTTACTGAAATCCGTGCTGGCTCGATTCTTCGCGCCGATAAAGGATATTTAATCGTCAACGCACAGGATCTTTTCAGCGAACCAGGGGTTTGGAATAATCTAAAAAGAGTATTGCTATATGGAAAACTTGATATACAGACATCAAGCAATAACGGCCCGGCAGCATACCTGAAACCAGAACCTATAGATGTAGAAGTAAAAGTAATCATTATAGGTGGCGGCACGCTATACCGTTTCCTGTATGATAATGAAAAAGGCTTTAAGAAGATTTTCAAAGTAAATGCCCAGTTCGATTATGAAACAGCACGTACCGAACAACTGATGTCGGATTATGCTGCATTTATCTCCGCTATCTGCAACAAAGAACAACTCCCGCATGCCGATAATACAGGAGTTGCCGCTATTCTAGAATGGGCAGCGGAACACGCCGGAGACCAGCAGAGAATATCCCTTAGATTTTCAGATGTTGCTGACGTAATAAGAGAAGCTGCATACTACCACAGAAAAGAAGGTCGAGGTAACTACATCACCAGAGAAGATGTAGAAACTGCATGTGAGATGAGAGAATTAAGATCAAATCTTATTGATGAAAAGCTCAAATACCAAATCCTATCTGGTAGCACCCTCATCGATACCTCTGGAAAAAGAATCGGACAGATCAACGGTCTATCAGTATTGTCCACAGGCCTTGTATCATTTGGTAAGCCAAGCAGAATAACCGCAGTTGTTTCAGCGGGTAGCAGAGGTATCATAAATATTGAACGCGAAGCCCAAATGAGCGGCCGTATCCACACAAAAGGACTGATGACTATCACTGCCTTTCTTCAGGATATTTTAGCTCAGGAATACCCTATGTCTGTTGAAGGCTCTATCGCATTTGAACAGAATTATGGTGGGATCGACGGGGATTCAGCTTCAATAGCTGAGATATACGTACTACTATCTGCCCTTTCCCTAGTGCCCGTCAATCAGGAAATAGCTGTTACAGGATCGATAAACCAGATGGGTGATATCCAACCTATCGGGGGGGTAAACGAAAAAATCACTGGATTCTACGAAGTATGTAAAGATAGAGGATTGACCGGAAATCAAGGTGTTATTGTACCTTACCAGAATGTAAAAAACCTGATGCTGGGCAAAGAAATATCGTCTTCAATAGAAAAAGGTGAGTTCCATATCTGGAAAGTCAAGCATATATCAGATGCTTGTGATATCCTTTTAGGACTGGATTGGGGTAAGACCTATATCGGTGATAAAGGGAAAATTACCTATTCAGAAGGAAGCCTACTTGATATCGCTAACCAAAAATTAAATCTATATAGAGAAAAAGCTAAAGAGTTCAATACCATAGTTCAACCTGTAAAGCTTGTAGGAAGCGATAACGAAGTTGACAGTGAAAACAAACATGAAAAACTTAATAGCATTCTAAAAGAAGAAAATCCCCAAATAGGCTTTTCAGATATTGAAAGAAGAATCCGAGACTTGAATCTACATAAAGAAGATTAAATTATAATTACCTTGTAACCAATAAATTGATTTTTTCTTTTACTTTTGCCGAGTCTAAATCAACACAATTGCTATATGAAAAAAATTATTGAATGCGTACCCAACTTCTCGGAAGGCCGAGATTCTGAAGTTATAGAGAAAATTGCCCAGGCGATAAAAAGTACCGCGGGTGTAAAGCTTTTAGACGTTGATCCAGGCAAATCAACAAATAGAACTGTATATACATTTGTAGGTGACGAAAATACAGTTATCGATGGTGCCGTTAGTGCAGCAAAAGCAGCTTATGAATTGATTGACATGACAAAGCACGATGGTGAACATCCTCGGATGGGCGCTATGGATGTCTGTCCATTCATCCCAGTAGCAAATGTATCTATGGAAGAGTGTATCGCAATATCAAAGAAATTCGCTGAAAGAATTACCAGTGAACTTGATATAGCAATATACCTTTATGAAGAATCTTCCGATTTAGATTACCGGAAAAAACTACCCGACGTCAGAAAAGGCGAATATGAGAATATGTCTAAAAAAGTTACTGAGTCTGGTTGGGAACCAGACTTCTGGTCAGGGCATTTTAATGAGAAATGGGGATGTACTGCCGTTGGTGCCCGTAAATTCCTTATCGCTTATAATATTAATGTACTTGCACCTTATAATCAAGCACACAGAATAGCACTCGATCTAAGAGAAGCTGGCAGAGGGGAAAACCAGCCTGGTTTACTCAAAGCTACTAAAGGCCTAGGATGGCATGTTGAGGAATACGGCATGTCCCAAATATCAATGAATTTGAACGATTACCATATTTCCCCCCCACATATTGCATTCGAAGAAGCCCGAATAAAAGCAAAACAACTTAATATCAGCCTCGCGGGTTCTGAGTTAGTCGGCCTGATACCTTTAGAAGCAATGATAATGGCCGCCGATTATTATATAGAAAAAGAACATCTCTTTATTTATGAAGAATCACAAAAAATAAAACTTGTGATAGATAGACTCGGGCTCAGTTCAGTATCTCAATTCGTTCCAGAAGAAAAAATAATAGAATACCTTATCTCAGAAAGTAACGACGGCCCGCTTATTTCTATGAGCACTAAAGACTTCGTATCAGAAGTCGCTTCAAGAACCTCAGCCCCGGGTGGCGGTTCTGTAGCTGCTCTTATAGCATCACTTGGTGCTGGCCTCGGATCAATGACATCTTGGCTTACTTTTGGTATCCGTAAATTCGAAGAACATGATAAAACTCTAAGAAATATTATTCCAGATATTGCGGACTCTGTCAAAAAACTAATCCCTTTGATCGATGAGGATACCAATGCTTTTGAAGACTATGTAGAAGCGATGAGACTCCCAAAAGATACAGAAGCTGAAAAGATAATTAGATTTGAATCAATGCAGAAAGGACTGAAAAAAGCTATCGATACTCCTTTGAAGGTAATGGAAATTTCGGATTCTATATGGGATAATATGATTGAAGCCGCTAAAGTAATAAACATAGCTTCTAAATCAGATATGGAAATAGGTGCAAGGGCATTGGAATTAGGTATATGGGGTGCTTACAAGAATGTCTTGATCAATATGAAAGATATAGAAGATCAAAAGTACAAATCAGAAACACTCGATCATGCAGGACATCTAAAAGACAGAGCCCTCAAAAAATCCAATGAAATATTGGAAATCTTAGATCAACGAGATAAATAATAAATGTGCGGTATAGCTGGTGTCATAGACTTTACGTCAAATAAACGGGCTGTCGATCAAGACATACTCAGATCAATGAGCGATGTGATTATTCACCGTGGCCCAGATTCAGGCGGGGAATGGATCAGTGATGATCATACCTGTGGTTTTGGATTCAGAAGGCTGTCAATAGTTGATCTTTCTAAGAAAGGTGATCAACCTATGAGATCAGAAGATGGTAGATATACCATTGTTTTCAACGGCGAGATTTATAATCACGAACAGATTCGTCAGGATCTCATATCTAAAGGATATTCCTATAAATCCCATACAGATACAGAAACAATACTAAACGGTTTTATCGAGTATGGGGAAGAGATTCTCACTAAAATGGTCGGTATGTGGGCCTTGGCAATATGGGATGACTATGAGAAAAAACTATTTGCAGCACGAGACAGAATCGGTATCAAACCTTTCTACTATCATTATAAGAACGGTAAATTTATCTTCGCCTCAGAGATAAAATCTATCCTTCAACATCCATACTATTCTCCAGAACCTGATTTCAGCGAGTTTCCTAACTATCTTAATTATGGATCCAGCACACGGAACAATACCATGTTCCAAAGTATTTCTAAACTGCCAGCTGCGCATTTCATTCGCATAAGTAAGGACTTGAAACACGAGCAAAAATATTGGCACCTGCTAGATCGTAAACCTCCATCCAAAGATATCAGACCCAGGGATATTGAAACAAATGTCCTATCGCTTTTACGTCAGTCAGTCAAATCAAGAATGATGTCAGATGTCCCTTTTGGCGTATTTTTAAGTGGTGGTTTGGATTCTAGCCTTAATGTTGCCCTTATGGCAGAATTGATGGATAGGCCAGTAAATACGTTCACAGTTGGATTCAAAGAATTATCCCAGTTTAACGAGCTGCAATACGCCAATAAAGTATCGAATCTTTTTTCTACTAACCATAATGAGATACTCATCGATCATGACGATGCCTTGCCAGCTCTTAATGATATTATCTGGCATCAGGATGAACCCAATGCCGATCCAGTCTGCATACCGTTATACTTCCTCAGTAAACTTACCAAATCAATAGGTACTACAGTAGTTCAGGTTGGAGAAGGAAGCGATGAACAGTTCGTCGGATATAAATGGATGATGCGTGATTTTAATTTCTATAATACATACTGGAAATTATACAACAAACTACCGGGATTCGCAAGCAGGGCTATTTATAATACCTTTTCACCCCTATTGGCATCTGCGGGGCAGTATTTAGCCGCCGAGTATCTCAGAAAAGCTTCATATAACGAGGAATTCTATTGGGGCGGTGTACCGATCATACCCAAAACACTTCAAAGTATCTTATTGTTGGATTCTAATATCGATTTATCAAAACCTGCAAATTACGCCCATGAACTGCATAATGAAGCAATAAATGAATGCCACCAAGCAGAGTATATACAGAGAATGTTCTTTGTTGAATTAAAACAAAGGCTTGCTGAGCTATTGTTAATGCGGGTAGATAAGATGACAATGGCTCATTCATTGGAAGCCAGAGTGCCTTTCCTAGACCATAGACTTGTAGAATACACCGCTGGCCTCACCGCCTCCCGAAAGATATATGCTGAACAGCTTACCAAAGTAATACTCAAAAAAGCTTCAGAAGAAGTATTGCCCCTCGATATAATCTACAGAAAAAAAATGGGTTTCGCCGCACCTATAAGCAACTGGCTAAAAGGGCCGCTGCATAGATACGCTTCTGAAAAACTCAACGATTCACCTTTGGCAAAAAGTGGATACTTTAATAGCAAACTGATAAACTCAATGCTCGATCAGCATAAACGCGGTAAAAAAGACCATGGAAATCAGATTTACTCTTTGCTCGTACTTCACCTATGGTACGAAAAGTTCTTTAGATAATGAATAATTTGATCCGATTACTATCGTTCCTTATCCATAAGAACTCGCTGATTGTGTCCAATTGAACCTAGCCGCGTTTTGTCACAATTGACATCTTATCCAATATGTGTTAACTTAATAACACTACATAAAGCCTTTGTGAAATACTTAATCTAACTATTATGTCCAGAAGTATAAATAAATTTCTAACAGCTGAACTAGAAAATCTTGAAGAAAAGAACCTCTTCAAACACGAAAGAATAATAGAATCAGAGCAAGGTGCCGAAATTATCGTTAACGGCAAAAAAGTACTTAATTTCTGCGCAAACAACTACCTTGGCCTATCCTCACACCCCGATATAGTCAAAGCAGCTCACGATGGCATCGACCGCCGTGGCTATGGCCTTTCTTCAGTGCGCTTTATCTGTGGCACACAAGATGACCACAAAGAACTAGAAAGAAAACTCTCCGATTTCCTCGGATTGGAAGACTCGATCCTGTTCGTAGCATGCTTCGATGCCAATGGCGCCCTATTCGAGCCACTCTTCGGAAAGGAAGATGCTATAATCACAGACGAGCTTAATCACGCCTCCATCATAGATGGCATTCGCCTTTCCAAAGCCAAACGCTATATCTACCGCCACTCAGATATGACAGATGACATAAAATAGAACGCCAAAGGAAAAGATACCTACGGCCTAGAAGCAGCTCTGAAAAAAGCAGATGAAGATGGTGCTCGATTCAAAGTAATAGCCACAGATGGCGTTTTCTCAATGGACGGCGATATCGCCCGACTGCCCGAAATATGCGACCTCGCTGACAAATACGACGCTCTCGTTATGGTAGATGAATGCCATTCTTCTGGATTTATCGGCAAAACAGGACGCGGCACTCACGAATACCATGACGTTATGGGCAGGGTTGATATCATAACAACCACATTCGGTAAAGCTCTTGGCGGCGCGAGCGGCGGCTCAATCTCAGCCAGTAAAGAAATGATAGCATGGCTCCGAAACAAAGCACGCCCCTACCTTTTCTCCAATACACTACCACCTGCTATCGTATCAGCGACCATAGCCACTTTAGATAAAATCACACAGTCCACTGAACTTCGAGATCGCCTCGAAGATAACACCAAACTCTTCCGCAACGGAATGGAAAAACTGGGCTTCGATCTTCTGCCGGGCAACCATCCGATTACACCAATCATGTTCCGCAAATACGAGAACAGCTCAGCAGTGGCAGTTGAATTCGCCGACCGCCTACTCGAAGAAGGTATATACGCCATCGCATTCTCTTACCCTGTAGTACCACTAAAGCAAGACCGCATCAGAATTCAGCTATCAGCCGCCCACACCGAACAGCACATACAAAAAGCCCTCACCGCATTCGAAAAAGTTGGCCGCGACATGCAACTCATATAAAAGCATATATAATCAGATGTAACTCAAAGCCTGACGAAGGACGAAGCCCAGGACATTTCTCACCCCCCCAAATACTCTACTTACCGATCTTCGCCGCGTCTGCCAAGAAAATCTCCAGACCCTTATCAGTAAGGGGATGCTTCAGACTCTGGATCAAAGTCTTATAAGGAACAGTAGCAATATCACAACCCGCCTTAGCCGCCTCAGTAAGATGGATAGGATTGCGGATAGAAGCAGCGATAATCTCCGATCGGTAACCGTTCATATCCCATATCTCACAAACATCGTTCAGAGTCTCGATAGAATTCATCGCAATATCATCAAGCCGGCCCATGAAAACCGATACATAAGTCGCCCCAGCGTGCTCAGCAGCTATAGCTTGAGTAGGGGAGAACACCAAAGTAACATTAGTCGGTATATCACGCTTCGATAGATTCGCTACAGCCTTAAGCCCCTCCTCTATCATCGGTATCTTGATAGTCGCCTCTGGGAACCACTCCAGAATCTCATCAGCCTCCTTCAGCATCTCGTCAGATTTAGTAGAGATAACCTCCACCGATAGATGACCGCCCACCTTAGTATAAATATCCTTGATCCTCTCCTTGATATCAACCGAAGGATCCTCCTTAGCCAAAAGCGAAGGATTAGTAGTAACCCCGGAGATAATCCCAAGCGATGCCGCATGCTCAATATGATCGATATTCGCCGAGTCAACATATAACTGCATAACAATTCCTTTTTTTGATTTACCTTGTCGCCCAAATATAGGGAATGGCATTTTAAGAATTATAGTACTTTCCCCACACCCACCTCGCAGTCATACTCTTTAACCCCCTCCACCTAAGAGATGTATTTAGAAGTCAAGTCTTCCATCAATCCCCGGGCTCAAGCCAGCTCTTCCAATAATCCACATCCTCGCACTTCTGGGCCCACTTAGTAGGTTTTAGCTGTGCGAACGTATCAATCATAACCGCATACTCATCAGTAAACTTGGCTCCGATGCTCGCCTCGGTCTTGCCGGGTTGCGGCCCGTGCGGTATCCCCAGCGGGTGCAGAGTTATAGAACCCTCCTTCACACCCTTCCTGCTCATGAAATCTCCCTCTACATAATACAGAACCTCAGCCGAATCCACATTAGTATGATAATAAGGAGCCGGTACCGCCTCTGGGTGCCAGTCAAACGGGCGCGGGTTGAAATTGCATATCACAAAACTCTTGGTATTGAACGCAAGATGAATCGGAGGCGGCAGATGGATCCTGCCCACCTTCGGATTATAATCACGCATATTCAGCACATAAGGATAAAGATAACCGTCCCAACCGACCACATCAAAAGGGTTGTGAGGCATCACATACTCAAAATACCTCAGCGCCGCCTTATGCACCACACGGAACTCACCGCGCTCATTCTTAGGCTCAAGCTCCTCAGGCCCACGGAAATCCCGCTCCTCATAAGGTGCGTGCTCCTCCAGCTGGCCGTACTCGTTCCTGTAGTGCCTCGGTATCTCATAAGGGGTGCTGCTCTCCACAATCAGAAGTTTCACATCATCATAATCATCGAACTCAAGCTGGTAAACAGTATTCTGCGGGATAATGATCTGATCCATATCCCTTAACCTGATATTACCATAATCACTCTTCAGCCAACCCTGGCCCCTGTGGATAAAAACATACTCATGAGCGTAAGAGTTCTTATAGAAAAAATCCGCATCTCGCGTAGGCTTCGCCGTATAAACAGTACAGTCAGGATTGTCCAGAACCGCCATGCGCGCCGTCAGGTGATCCCCTTCCCGCCTGATATCCTCAGTAAAAAAATGCACGTGCTTCATCGGCGCCTCCCCCCAGAACACATTCTCCTGCGGGTCTAGCTCCCGTATGCTCTTCGCCTTCGTAGGCGAATTGATATGGTACTTGTTCGAGTAGATACCCGAAAAACCCTTGCTCGATACCAACTCTTCCTTATATAGCGTACCGTCGCTCTTGTAAAAAGTAGTGTGCTTCTTGCGGGGCATCTCCCCAAGTTTTCTGTAATGCGGCATCTTTCAACTCCTAACTTATTTTCATTTCCCAAATATAACGAATGGGTTGATAAGAATGATATTGCATTACTGCCCATAAGCACCGCTGGAGTGGCTCTTACCAAAAAACACACCTCAATGTAGCGGCGTATTACATTACGCTGTTTTGTGGCGGATAAGTTGGGGTGGGCGGTGGTGGCGTTCATATTTGTTCATATCTATGTCAATATCTGGGGTGGTTTGTTTGCCTATTTTGGGAGTGGCGTAGACTTGGTGTTGGTGCTGGATGTATTCGAGGCGGTCTTTTTGGGCGAAGCTGAG
>CAYWYR010000033.1:0-12383 GCA_964462685.1 uncultured Hyphomicrobiales bacterium
CGCTTACCTTACTTGCTTCAAGTTTGGTTAGTGCGTGGTACCAAAGCGCATAGGCAACACCGGATGTCATGAATGCGAGATAGGATATCTGGCCCCAACTCTTCATGGAATAGTCTTCTAGAGTGAGTTCATTCGGCAGGAACGCGAATATCGGAACATAAAGTATAAAGCCGACTATCATAGCCATACCTGTAGTGTAGAAAGCGCCGAGCTTCTGCGATGGTTTTTTGCCTACTATAGTATATAGGGCCCAGGATAGAGAGGCGGTAAAAGCGAGCCCATCACCCAACAGGCCGTCGCCTGTAAAGCTTAGCCCGTCTTTGGCTATTATCAATGCCGCCCCGGATATAGCCAATGCTACTCCTAATGCCTTCAGTTTCGTTATCTTTTCCTTTAAGAAGAAATACGCTATTATCAGCACGAAAACGGGTGTCATAGCATAGGCGAGTGCTACATGCGGGGCAGTCGTAAGCTTTAGCGATGTAAGAAAAAGAAACTGGTTGATCGGTATATTAAGCAGGCCAAGTATAGTTATAACTCCCAAATCTTTTAATGTAGGCTTGGGGAATCTTTTGCGGCCGATAAGCAGAATAATTGAGTAGGCGATACTTACAAGCCCGGCGCGAAGGAATAGTACAACGGCAGGCTCTACATATTGCGTCAGATCGCTACCGACAACATGTGTACCCGAGGCGATCAGCTGCTGAAGCATTAGCGATAGATAGGTCATCTATTCGCTGCCTCTTTTAGGAAATAATGCGTTGGACTAATTGATGCTGGGACTGATAACAATACTTTTCCGATGCTACAGTTGATTGATTCTTGAGTTTAATGAAAATATCCTTTTCTTCAAATTCCTCAAGTTTCGATAATATCTTTGCAGCCGTTAGCTCTCCGCAGATAAGCAAACCGCCGCCCGCCTCTTCAATCACTTCTTCAATAGGAGGCATATCTGTAGCCATGACGGGCAAGCCAGCCATAAAGTATTCGAACAGTTTATTTGGCAACGCATATTTATAGGATAGCGATATAGGCTCTATCAGCGATAAGCCGATATCTGCGGAGCAGGTAATATTATGAAGCTCTGAATAAGGGACTAAACCCGTAAAATGGATATTGTCAAGTCCACGGGATAATTCCTTATAATCACTTAGTTCCGGGCCGCCGCCCACTATACAAAGTGACCATTTATCCTGCTTGGAAAAAGCCTCTATCGATTTTTCCAAACCACGCCCAAGGCTTACAGCGCCTTGATATAGTGCTATTCTTTTATCCCCTGATATGTTGAAACGGTCTCTTAAGTAGCTGGATACTTCGGTTTTTTTATAAGGAGGTAGATTTAAGAGTACGTGATAATCTATACTTTTAGGGAATCTGTTACTTATAAAGTCTATATCGCGCTGGCCGGAAGCGAGTACTGTATCTACTTGCTTTACATATTTCTTTTCTATTAAGGATATGATTTTTTGGGCTAAAGGCCTGCCGGATAGTGACCCTAGAGCTGAATATATCTCACGGGAATCATATATGAGTCTGGGTTTTTCAGATAATACCGATTTTAATCTAGCAGCTATCGGTAAACTGTAAAGATCAGAAGCTATGATATGGGTGTAATTATCTGATATTGACTGTTTACTTAACCATTCCTCGGATTTTCTGATAAATACTATCCATCGGAACAGCATTCGCTGATCATCCCTAATATCGATTTTTAGATGACTGTCACCAAAATCAATATTTGATAAGGATATAATATCTATTGAAGCGAACTCTGCTATAGATTTGGCAAGTAAAAGAGCCCTGCTATCGGAATTTATATCCGAAAAGACAATGAAAAGTACTTTAGGGTTCAGCTGTGTTATACCTCTTCTCGGCTATCGTTTATCAAAGCACCAAATCTTATCCATTCATCAGCTTTTTTATCATGCCTAGGGCTGAAGCGTTTCATCTCACCACTAGTTAATTGATCGGCCAGTTGTAGCGAATCATCCCAGGAATCGTCTGCTATCACAGCAGATCTCTCTATATCTTTAGCGTGTTTGAATTTATTGAAAAAATCTTTTATTAAACCTGTAAAAGTCCACCCCTTGTGATCTACCATGTGGGTAATTATTCTTATCTTCGGGAATACGCCGAGTTTAGTCTCTATAGCGTCTTCCAGAATTACGATATCTTCCGATGATACTGTACCGTTGATTTCAACGCCTATTATATTAGTGTTCTCGTAGCCTTCGATAAATCGTATCATAGCATTTAATCTTTCAGTTATATTGTGTAATTGATCAATTTCCAATATAAAAAAAAGACCCCGAATAATCGGGGTCTTTTTTGTGTGTCTCATATTTAAGCAGTATTACGAGCGGCCTTGGTATGATGTACCAGAGTTGTAGCCTGTTTTACTGCTGTTGTTTCTGTTGTCTGATTCGTTATACTCGTTCGAGAACGTAGAATCCAGATCGCCGTTGTTTTCATCATTCGCGTTGAACTGGCTCAGCGATTCTCCTTCGCTGTCCCGTTTGTTCTGATAAGAAGCGTCAGGGTTTGAAGATGTCGTAAAATCCCTGTCAGTCCTTGATTGCGATGTATCGCTATACTGCCTGTCCGATATATTTGTCTGGCTCAGACTTTCACTATCAGTCGATGACAGATCATTTGAGTTTGTATAGTCGGATTTTGTCAGATTCTGGCGGCTCTTGCTGTTCAAATCGCTGTCGTTATCATTGTTCGATGATAAAGAGCTTTGGCTGCTAGAAGTTGTCAACTCATCATTGGATGTATTTCCGTAGTCGCTTTGCGTATTTTGCAAGCTACTGCTATCATTATTTGAATCACTGCTCGTATTAAAATTCGACGAAGAAGGGTTGCCCTTATCCTGAGTCGAATTTTGACTTGAATACGAATTCGGTCTGTTTGTCAGGTCTTCGTTGGAAGAAGTATTATAGTCGCTTTCACTGTTCTGGATATTCGTACTTGTTGATCCAGCACTTGAGCTTGAGCTGCTATAGCTTTGCTCTTCGCTTCTTAGTCCGTTGTCATTGGATTTGAAACGTGCCTGCTCGGAAGAAGGCGTATTCAGTTTTGATTCATAATCGCTACTAGTGCCAGTTGAACCTATTGGGCTGGTGCCACTACTCGAGTTTGTGCTGTTCAATGTCTGGACAGAACTGCTGGAGTTTGATGCCGCACTATAGCTATTCGATCCATTTGAATTTGATGAATCGGTGTTTCTGTTACTATCCCTGTCTGAAAAGTTTGGGCTTTTGACCCACTCCTTAGCTTGCTCGGACTGGTTTAGCGTGAATCTTTCAACGTTACCGTCTGCGAACATATCGGCTACGTCCTGCGGTATGTCCCATTTCTCATCACCGATTACTGCTGCTTTTTCAATTTTGCCAGCATATTTGATTTTTTGCGATAGATCCTTCCAGAATCCAGTGAACGACCATCCGTCATGATCTCTGATTTCTGTATAAACACGTATTTTATCATTTGTCTTTAATTTCTGCTCTATCGTGTTTTCTACTTGTTCTACGTCATCGCCAGTCACTTTGCCGTTGATCTGGAATCCCAGAACATTTGTATCATTTTGGTTTTCTACTACTCTAACCATTTCTCGTTTCTCCAAGTTAATTGTCATTATTGTTACATCTATATGAACGTTGATGTGGGAAATTGATTGCAAAAGAAGCAAAATAAATATCTATTAAAATGCGTTTAGTTATAAACAGTATAATACTAATCTTTCTTTGTTCTGTAAGTAGGTAATATAATGATGTCTGATGTAACTTAACAGTCAATCTCAAACGTTTTGTATTTTTGTATAATTGAGTTTTAAAAATTGAATGAAAGGAGCCTAGATACCAGTATGGCATTTGATATTGATATGATAAAACAGGTGTATGAAAAACTACCTGTTAAGATAAACAAGGCAAGAGAAGCGGTGGGTAAACCACTTACCTTAACTGAGAAAATACTTTACACCCACCTTTTTGATGAAAACGGTGTACAGAAGTATGAAAGAGGGAAAGACTATGTGGATTTTGCTCCCGATCGCGTAGCGATGCAGGATGCAACGGCTCAGATGGCTCTTTTACAGTTTATGATGTCCGGCAAGGACAAAGTAGCGGTACCTTCAACAGTACACTGCGATCACTTGATACAGGCAAAAGAAGGGGCGGCCAAGGATTTGGCTATAGCTAATTCCACCAATGCGGAAGTATTTGACTTTCTTGCATCGGTATCTAATAAATATGGTATCGGTTTCTGGAAACCAGGGGCAGGTATTATTCACCAAGTCGTGCTGGAGAACTATGCATTTCCCGGTGGTATGATGATCGGTACGGATTCACACACACCTAATGCCGGTGGCCTTGGTATGGTTGCAATAGGTGTTGGTGGTGCGGATGCCGTGGATGTTATGGCGGATATGCCATGGGAGCTGAAGTTTCCTAAACTGATAGGTGTTAACCTTAAAGGTAAGTTAAGCGGATGGACTTCTCCCAAAGATGTGATTCTTAAAGTAGCGGGAATCCTCACCGTAAAAGGTGGTACAGGCGCTATAGTCGAGTATTTCGGAGAGGGTGCGAAAAGTCTGTCTTGTACTGGTAAAGGTACTATCTGTAATATGGGTGCGGAAATCGGCGCTACCACATCTATTTTCGGTTATGATGATTCCATGAGCAGATACCTGAAAATGACCGAGAGACAAGACGTTGCCAATGCCGCAGATACTGTAGCCGAGCACCTTACAGGTGATAAGGAAGTTTACGATAATCCAGAGAAATACTTCGACCAGGTTATCGAAATCGACCTTGATAAGTTAGAGCCACATATTAACGGTCCTTTCACTCCTGATCTTGCCACGCCGCTATCAGAGTTTGGGGAGACAGCCAAGAAAGAAGGCTGGCCGATGACCCTTGAAGTTGGCCTGATAGGCTCTTGTACAAACTCTTCATACGAAGATATTACACGTGCCGCCTCGGTAGCAAAGCAAGCCCTGGATGCTGGCATACCAGCTGCCTCTGAATATACCGTGACCCCAGGCTCGGAACTGGTACGCTACACTATAGAGCGCGACGGGTATATAGACATATTCGAGAATATGGGCGGCGTTGTGCTCGCAAATGCCTGCGGCCCCTGTATTGGCCAGTGGGCTCGCCACACAAATGATCCGAACAGAGCTAATTCTATAATGACATCATTCAACAGAAACTTTGCCAAGCGTAATGATGGTAACCCGCATACTCACTCATTCGTGGCATCACCGGAGATCGTAACGGCTTTCGCAATAGCGGGTACTCTGAATTTCAATCCAGAAAAAGATAAGATCAAAACCCCTGACGGAAGGGAAGTAATGCTGAAAGCCCCTACCGGGGAAGAGCTACCACCTCGTGGATTTGACGTAGAAGATGCTGGTTACCAAGAGCCAGCTAAAGACGGTTCTAATGTTACGGTAGAAGTAAAGGATGATTCCAATAGACTGCAGCTGTTGACACCATTTGATGCTTGGGACGGTAAGAACATCGAGGGTATGAAACTTCTCATCAAAGCCAAAGGCAAATGTACCACAGACCATATATCAATGGCTGGCCCATGGCTTAAATACCGCGGGCACCTGGATAATATTTCCGATAATACGCTTACCGGAGCTATAAACTACTTTAATGACGAAGCTAATAAAGTACTAAACCAGAATACAGGTGAATACGGTACCGTGCCTGATACTGCTAGAGCTTATAAGGCAGCTGGTATCCCTACTATAGTTGTAGGCGACGAAAACTACGGGGAAGGTTCAAGCCGTGAGCACGCAGCTATGCAGCCAAGAAATATCGGCGTTCGGGTGGTACTTGTGCGTTCATTCGCCCGTATCCACGAAACCAACCTCAAAAAGCAGGGTATGCTCGGCCTAACATTCGATAACCCAGCCGATTATGACAAGATCAAAGAAAAAGACACTTTTAGCTTTACTGACTTAGTCCAGTTCGCACCAGGCAAACAATTGACTCTAAAAGTTGAGCATGAAGACGGCACTACAGATGAGATAAAAGCTAACCACACATACAACAAGCAACAGATAGAGTGGTTCCGCTCTGGCTCAGCACTGAACCTAATCAGGAAAAACGCAGCCAGCAACTGATAGTAAGAACATAGTATTATAACCGAAAGCCTCTGCCCAAAAGCAGGGGCTTTTTTTAATGATAGAGTCTGGAAAAAAGCGACCGAAGAATCTCCATTTGAAGCCCCTCTCATGAGGAGAGGGGTTTGGGGTGAGGTGTCTTCTTCTCAACCACCTGTCATTCAGAGGGAGCACCGCGACCGAAGAATCTCTGATGCGTTGTGCTATAAGCACGGGATTCCTCGGGCTTTGCCCCTCGGAATGACGGTGGGTTGCATGTCCTACACTTCGGGGCAAGCTCATTGTGATATGCTTATGGTTTTTAAAGGCAAGAGGGCTCTCTTGTCATATTGAGCCTGTCGAAATATAGACAAGAGTGGGGAAAGGCTGTACCTTCGGGTCAGGTTCAGGCATCTGGGTAGCGGATGTCATTCCGTCATTTGAAAGTAATTTCGTTTTTAATCGTATATAGACAATCGATTCAATAAAAGCATACCCGAGAAAATGACTGACAACCAATATACATTACCACATGATGGGCTACTTCAAAAGTTTACTTTTGCTGAAGGTCTTTCTCTGCTGGTGTTGCTTATCATTGCGATGCCGCTTAAATATCTATTTGATACGCCTGAAGCTGTAAAAGTGGTTGGCTGGATCCACGGAGCATTATTTGTAGTCCTTATGCTACTTATAGGCCGCTATTGTCTGTCTGTCAAGAACAGGTTTTTATCACTTAAAGTCTTTATCATACTATTCATATCCGCACTTATACCTTTTGGGTGGATTATAGCTGATAAAAGGATATTCGGTCAGGTAAAAAGGGTATAGATTTTTTATCTAGCTGTTATTACAAGCAGATATGCGAATATCAATGGAAGTACGAAAATCAGGCTGTCCAAGCGGTCCAGTACTCCGCCATGGCCAGGCAGTAGATTCGAGCTGTCCTTAACTCCGGCATCGCGTTTTAATAGTGATTCAAACAGATCACCGTATTGCCCGCCGATAACCAAGATAGCGCCAATAGCGATTGCGTGTTCCGTCGGGAATCCTGGCAAAACATTCCCTACGATAAGTGCGAATGCCGCAAGCCCGATAAATGCACCACCAATGGCACCTTCCCATGTTTTATTGGGGCTTACCCTGGCTAAAAGCTTGTTCTTTCCAATTGCTTTACCTATGAAATACGCTCCTGTATCACATCCCCATATCCCGGCGAAGATAGAGACTATAAACCAAAAGCCCCACATATCCTGCATAGGAGTTGATAAAGTGTTGATAATATGTAGATTGTTTTCACCGGTTGTAAGTATGCCGGCCTGATGCATCGCTAAATATACGCTGTCAAATTCGCGAATGCCTACGAGACTTAAAAATGCAAGAGTTATATATATCAAACCGGAAAGGCTCACAGAGTTACCGAGAAGTGCCGTACCTTTCTTTTTGTAAATGGAGGTTATATTGATAAGGAAAACAGAGAAAATAGCGAACAATACCGGAACCAATATCATCGCTATAAGGTAATTACCCTGGGAATGATCCTGGGATAGATAAAAATAAAAACTCCCTATTATAAGCCCGTTTGCTACGTAGGAAGGGATACCTACTGTTGCCCCACCCTTTATCCTAGCCAGCCTGAAATACTCTTCTAAAGCTATGGCTGATATGAGCATAGCTGTGGTTACGAACCACATATCCCCAAGCCACAGTAGAAACAGTATTATCGGTATTGCGATAGTTGAAAAAAGTACACGCTTCGTAAGATTTGACATCGCCATATATTGGTCGTATTTCTTTCGATATTAACAATTGAATAATAATATTATCTTGCCCGCTGATCCAATATAGTTGGCCGTGGTAGCAACACAACAATTCAATATATGGAATATACTACAAAATGCCTATTATAGGAGGCAGAGCTGATCAATCATAGAAATTATAATCGAAGCCAAGTGAAAAGTAATTGAAGAAAGAGAAATTATAGACCTCGTCATTATCCGCACCGCCGTCCAGAAATCTATAGTTCAATCTGATACCTATATTCTTGTTTAGGCTGTATCTGAAAGCAGCCATTATGTCAAAGGCCCGGCCCTGTGGGGAAGCTAGCCCATCAGCATCGATTATACATGAGAAATCATCGTTAAAGTTATACTGAGCCAGAACAGAAATAAGCGGCACAAAACCCAGATCGTCTTTTCTGGCGGATTTATCCCCATCGCCTACAACCTCTATATAAGCATCGCGGACTTTAACCGCAGCCCCCGCGGCAAGTTTCCAGCTGTCATCATGATAGAATGTGTACCTGTAGTTCAATCTATAGGAGTTGAATACATAATTAAAGGTAAGCTGCTCCCCGGCTGAAAAAGTCTCACCGAAAAAATCTAGTTCACCATTATAGCTACCCTCATAAACCGACATAAGGGGAGCGGCCAAAACGAAAATCTCATGGTCTTCATCCGCAGACTGCCACCCTACACGTATTCGGGCCGTGATGCGGTCTGCTACATTATCTCTGGGTTCACCGATCTCAGAAGCTTCAAACAATGTACCTGTGTCGCCGGGTATCCTTACCTCTATCTTAGAAGGCACGATATAGGATAACTCGGTATCTACTGTGATTTCAGCTTGGGCCGTGTAGCCAGCCGTTATAATAAATAATAGGAAAAAGTATTTCAATGTTGAAGGATTTTTATTAATCAATATGATATTGAATCGGCTTAAAGGAGTAATTATTGCTCTGTTCGGCAGAGCAGGCCGTCATACCCACGATTAAATCCATTTCCGCACGGATAACAAGTTTATCGCCAGCTTTGCTTGTGGGTGGATCAACCGATAATTTACCGTTTTCTGATACTTGAACATTCATAAATACATTAAAGGCAGTTGGTACTTCATCCGGTTCGATATTATAATTGCTCAGATTTTTCCAAAGGTTTTCGAAACAGCTGGGGTGATAATCATGATTGTCATACATTATCTTGAAAGTCTCCGGGCTGCACGGGGCGAGCAAAAAGTCATTTCTGCCGTTGGTATCCTCTACTATCTCGGCTAGTTTATTACTGCGGTTGCTCCATAGCCAGTTTCCTTTAGTAAGGAAAATAGTCTCCTCGAAATCTAAAGATTTGCCGGAGGATAGTTTTTCCCGCTTATCCTTAGCATTAAATAGCACAAGGTCGCTTACCTGTTCGCCTTGGGGGTCGATAATGGTAAGTAGCTGCCCTTTATCAAGCGTAAAAGCAGTACCGGTTTGCGGCTTTATCGTATGTAGTTTCTGGATAGTTTCAGCTGTCATATTTTTTTATTGATGCGTGTTAGAAAAAGGGCATTTCCAGTCGTTGCTGACTTTACGGCCGCTATACTGTCTGGCCTCACTCCTACTCCCGAAATCTTCTACCATAGGGTTGATGCTGCCTTGCAGTTTAGTATCCCTTTTCCTGATAGTACTTTTGATTTTTTCATAGATGCCGAAATCTCTCAGTTTCTCAAATTGTTTATGCATATTGAATGCGATTGCGGGATACGGGAACTGTCTGGCTTTTCTGCTGCTCTTCGGGTGCATCCCAACCATATAGAAAGCTGTACCGGAAATAGAGAAACTGAAATTCTCAGAGTCAGGGTCGCTACTGACAGAGCTGTCCCAATCTTCTTCATCAAGTGAATTGATAATCTTTAGCTGACTCCAGAGTAAGTTTTCAAAATCCTTTTCGCTATCTATAACTGTATTAGAAAAAATCGCTAGGTGCGACTTGAAATCGGTTTTTTTATCAAGTGGCATATCCCCAAAGTTTTTTAGATCGGTCATTATCCTGTAAGCAGTTTTTATCGTGCCGAGCTCTCCGTAGTCTTTAGCTGTTATATTCTCGTTTTTATGTGCTGAGGCAGCCATTACACATGGATGCTTATCTTCTATGATAAATGAGTTTAGGGTATCTACTGTATTTATAGATGGAGCTTGATAGATTTTTGTTTTTTGTTGATTATTATAATAGCTAACTTTAGCCCTTTGCTTTAATGCTTTTCCTGTACTTTTATAATTATCCATAATCCCTTTCCTTAGTTGTCCTTAATCCACATTTCCTTTTGTATCAACGTGGTAATTATTGAATTATTTATTTAATTATTTTGCCGTTAAATACAATAATAGGTAGGTGATAAATCAACATTCTGCATCAAGAAAGTTTTAATTAAATATTTATCTTAAACAATTAAACAATCTGTTTTTAAAGGAAAAACTATTCTGTTTCGACTATTAGATAGAGATAAATTCAAAGAATAATCAATTATATAATATCATGTTAAAAGCTCTTTATATAAACTGTACCCTCAAAAAATCACCAAAAAGTAGCCATACCAATGGACTTATCGATATATCTAAACAGATTATTGAAGCCGAGGGGCATCAGGCTGAGATTATAAGGCTGGTAGATTGTGACATACCGCCAGGAATACAGCCAGATATGACTGAACAGGGCTATGAAAAAGATGAGTGGCAATCAATTCATAGTAAAATCTTAGATAGCGATATACTGATAATCGGAACGCCTTTATGGTTAGGCGAAAAATCCTCTGAGTGCCAGAAACTGATAGAAAGACTTTATTCAATGTCCGGCAAGTATAATGATAAAGGGCAGATAGTATATTATGGTAAAGTCGGCGGCTGTATTATCACCGGGAATGAGGACGGCGCAAAGCACGCTTCGATGGGTGTACTTTACAGCCTCCAGCATGTAGGTTTCACGATACCTCCTCAAGCCGATACATCATGGCTGGGTGAAGTTGGCCCAGGCCCAAGCTATCTGGATGAAGGTTCAGGTGGGTTGGAAAATGATTTCACCAACCGCAATACCACTATTATGACCTACAGTTTGATCCATGCCGCGACAGCCTTAAAAGCAGCAGGCGGTTATGATAGAAAAGGTACAAGCCTCAAAGATTGGGATGAAGGCAAGAGATGGGCCTTCGCGGACGTTAAGATGCCAGATACTATTAAGAAGGACAGCTAACCTTTTATACCTTTTGCAGTTGCAGTAGATTTTTCCCTTTCAACATCCAAAACAGTTTTGGCTTTACCGAAAACCAGATGAAGAATACTAAGTATTATAGTAAGCGGTGTAAACACCATACGCTCTGTATCGCTACTGGAAGCAATATTGCCGATCGTATTCAGCAGATAATAGAAACAGATAAAATAAAGCCAGTAGTTTACGAAACGAGGTCTTACGTAGTATAATCTTTTGGCCAGTAAATTGATCTTTGCCATCACAGGTATGCTGAACAAAACGATAAAAGTTATCGCTAAAATCTCCATGGCTATAAAATATGTGCTATCCATAATGCCTGTAGATTCTCCGCCCCATACAATATCGGGTGGCAGAACAGATAGCATAATGAGTATATGCATCACTATAAGGCACAGGTTGATGGCTAATATAATGACACCGATATGATTTAAGCTAAACTTTCGGTGGTATTTATCATTCGGGTCTGGTGTAAGAAAATTCATAAATCCGCCTATTAGAGTTCACTGGATTGCCACAGCTCGGCTATAATGCTTAACTTTGTTAACTAATAATTGTTACAAATCTAAAATATACTGACAAATGTCACAATCTAACACTGTACAAATCAGAAATATTGCCATTAACGAATTTGCTCTGGTGGCCCCACAAGGAAAAGTTGAAGGAACAGAAAACTTCAATTTTGAAGTAAACTTCGCTTACAACGTTAATGTAGAGCAGAGCATGGTTAATGTTCTAAGCACTGTATCAGTTGCTACAGGCGATAAAAAAACAATTCTTGCCAGAATACAGACTGTATGCGGTTTTGTTGTAAACAAACCCGAGTTCTCTTCTCAGGATGCTGATGGTAAGATTACTATTGAGCAAAACTTAGCTCAGGATCTTAACGCTATAGCACTATCCACTACTCGCGGCGTACTTTTCGCTAACCTTAAAGGTACCTACCTTCACAACGCGGTACTCCCCGTTATTGATATGACTACTGTACAAAGCCAGCAAAACTAAGCTCTGGACTTATCACCTGATTGATATGAAGGCGATCCATGTTAACCATGGGTCGCTTTTTTTTGCTCGGTGCCTGAGCCTGCCCCGAAGGACGAAGCCCGTATTCTTTAAGCCCCTCTCATGTGGAGAGGGGTTTGGGGTGAGGTGTTCTTAAAATGTCACACTGAGCCTGGCCCGAAGTGTAGGCATACCACCCCCCGTCATTCCGAAAGCATGTCATATTGAGCCCGTCGAAATATAAGACATGC
>CAYWYR010000034.1:0-8131 GCA_964462685.1 uncultured Hyphomicrobiales bacterium
CTACCCCCATTAAAATTATAATTTTCGGTAATCGGTTGGTAAGCATGGGGAACTCTTGAAGTAATTTAGGTTTACTCAAGATAAGCAAATATCTTTGAAATATTATCACTTACAGCCAACATATATAGCTTATCGGATTATAAAAGCTATTAAAGCTATGGCGATCAACTAGTCACCCATCGCCCATAAACCGAACTTGCAGCGGTCGTTTATGACGACCGGCACCCCTTAGTGAAGACATGGGACCATATACACAAATATGCTCCCTTTCGGCAGCTGGCATGCAGTGACGGAGTTTTTTTAATGCCGCACCAACCGATTATTTATACAATCCTGTAATACTTAATCAGGCTTCTAGAAACCACATGGCAGTATTATAGTAGATCACAGCGCCCGTCATATCCATAATCGTTGTTATCAGTGGGGATGAGATTACTGCGGGATCAAGACCAAAGCGGTGAATTAGCATGGGCATTAAATTCCCGAATATATTCGACAGGGTTACTGTAAGTATCATTGATATCGACACGATAGCGGATACTTTAAGTCCCGATCCCCCATCGATAAATCCACCAATAAATGCTACTGCGGACATTGTAAGGCCAAGAGCTAGCCCGACTATCAATTCCTTTCTGAATATTCGGAAAGCATCTTTTATTTCTACATCGCCTGTGGATAGTGCACGTATCATCAGCGTGCTGGACTGTGTGCCGGTATTGCCAGCCGTACCGATAATCATCGGTATAAACGCCGTAAGTGCAACAAGCTGAGCCGTTACCCCATCATAACTGTTAATGATCGCAGCTGTAAGGAATGACGCGACCAACAAGCCTATCAGCCACGGTACACGTTTCTTGTAAAGCAGCCATTTCGATGCCGATAAATATGATTTATCTACAGGATTCATACCAGATAATTTCTGGAAATCCTCCGTCACTTCTTCCTCGGAGATATCATAAATATCATCGAACGTGACGATACCTACCATCGCCCCCTGGGAATCTACCACGGGCATCACCGATACATCGAACCTCTCGAACTGGCGAACACCTTCTTCCTGATCATCGAAAGCGGAGAGATAATTAACAGTATCATCCATTATCTCGCCTATCAGTTTATCTTCAGGGGATAGAACAAGATCACGCAAAAGTACTTCGCCAAGTAGCTGGCTTTTATCAGAAGTGACGTACATCCGATAAAGCGTCTCCATATCCTTACCAAAGCGGCGTATATGCTCCAAGGAGCGGCCGACTGTCCAGTCCTTCCTAAGCTTTACGAAGTTGGGTGTCATGTGCCTGCCGATAGAATCCTCAGGGTAACCGAGAAGCGTTCGGGCTATCTTCAGCTCCTCGTGCGAGAGCATGTTAAGTATATACTGCTGAACCTTAGCGGGCAGCTCTTCCAAGAGCGATGTGCGGTCATCGGCCTGCATATCGTCGATCAGCTCTTTGGTCTCCCTACGGGTAAGCGCGCCGATCAGATTTTCCCGTTCCTCATAATCCAGATTGACGAATACATCTGTTGCTATATCCCGAGGCAGAGCTCTGAACAAAAGCGCCATCTGCTCCTTATCGAACTCATCCATGAGATCCACGATCTCAGCTGGTGGCCAGTCGGCAAGCGCTTCCTTTATAGCCGTCCAGGACTTTCTTTCTATAAGCTGCTGTATGTCTGGTTTAAGTAGTTCTTTAAGCATGGATAAGCCAAGATTATTTTATGTGCCGAAGTATGAAGTTAAACGTATTAACTCGGATGTAGCCCAGACAAAAATAAGCAATGGAGCATGATAGATCAGACTTGTTTTGTATTGATATGTTGGTTATATTTGCGGTCTTATAAAATACGAACAAACAATACTTAGTTGTAATGGCACACAGTAAATCGGCGATCAAAAGAATCCGCCAAACCAGAACAAGAAGATACTATAACAGAACTAACAAGCGCGATATGAAGCTTGCTATCCGCTCTGTAGTAGAAGCAGAAAATTACGAATCAGCACTAGAGAGCTTCAAGAAAGCGACTTCTGTGGTGGATAGAGTTACCGCACGCGGCGTTATCCATAAAAATAAAGCAGCAAGAGTAAAATCATCTCTATGGAAACAGGTAAAAGCCCTACAAGGTTAATACTACCTAACACATTTCCTAATAATTAGCCATAGCTATATTATGGCACAGTATGCTATATGCATGCACCCGTAGCTCAACTGGATAGAGCACCTCACTACGGATGAGGAGGTTTGGGGTTCGAATCCCTACGGGTGTACTGTTTTACCACGCAAAGCCCCATGAACACTAAGTTTCTGGGGCTTTTGCTTTTTAGGCGGGGGACAGTATAGGGACAAAAGTGTTATGGGTTCTTATGTAATGTATAGGAAGTTCTTTGTGTAATAGTTCCTTCTTTAAGAACCATACGATAGGTATTGGTTTTTCGTTGTTAAACATCTAGGCTCTCATTCTACCTTCACATTAAAGATACCAAGTATTAGTTACTGACTGATACCCCATTATACGATTTAATTCATGTAAATACCTAAAACATAACCCCATATATTTCTATACTTTTGCCGAATTTCGAATTAATACCTCAGTTGGCCTTTGCCAATATGGCTTATCTCATATTTAGTATATTCTATCTTATCTAACTACCAATCTAGTTTAGTACAAACAAACTTTATAACAAAGCGTAAGTTTCATGTTTAGAGTTTTACAAAGAAAATATTAATAACTATTAGGTTGATCTATTTATGGATTCTACTTACAATGAAAAGTTAACTGAAAGTGAAAAATCCTTTATAAAAGATGTGTCTTCAATGGTTGAATTTGATGTGATAAAATCTAAAATAAAAAATTCATCAAGGGAAGAACGTCTTAAAGATATATACGATAAGATTTCTAATACTAAATACCCCTATGATACCTTTCAATATTATTTGTCTGAGGATCCAACATTTATAGTATATGAATTTATTCACTGGTTTATAGAAGAGGTTCTTAGTCTAGAATTACATTTGAAATACTTTCCATTTATCCATAAGTATAAAAATCTAAACCTTGTATGTTCATTGATAACTATTGCTTATTGCAATGCTGACCTACACGACATAACAAGGAAACAATTTAACTATATGATACTATTCATTCACCAGATTATAGAAAACAAAGGTGCAACAAATAAAATAGCACCTCTTGATGAATTTATCATAAAAAATTCTGGGATGTTGGCTTTTGTTGGTGGTAGATTTTCTACACACAACAACGATATCAAAAAAATAAAAGACTTGATATCTATTTTCCCTAATTGGGAAGTATTTCCTAAGACTGTTGAGCGTACATTTAAATATTCTTCTTACGAGCTTATAACCGAAATATTAACCAATACGATTAAATATTACGAATCAGCAAATCGGTCGAATGAATACGTAATTCAATTGTTATCTTATGAAGATACCATAGGCTTTAATTTGAATGATAAACATAAAGTAGAGTATATTTTCAACTACCTAAGGAGGAATTATAATAATGAAGCTTATAATCTCAAAGAATCTTTCAAGGACGACAAAAAAACAATTAATAAATCATCATCAAGAAGGAATGCCAAACTTGTTTTGTTGTTGATGTACGAACTTTTATCAGATAGATATTCACATAATGTCAAAATGAAAGATCTGAACTCCTTATTAAGCACTATCACTGGTTTCAGTATTGAAACTTTAAATAGACATACTTCAAAACTCTTCTATATTGAGGGCAACAAGCAACAACTCACAATCGATGATGTAGAAAAAAATAGAAAGGATCTTATTGATAAATACGGGACTTCAGTCAAACCATTGTTAGAAAAAGTTCTAGATATAACATCTCTAGAATAGTTCTTGTACAAGATAGGTACAATTAGCCTCTACATTGCATTCAAACATTTCATTCACTTAATGAGGAGTTTGTATGCAAAACAGCATGCCTTCCATTGATACAATTATTGATAATAAGATTGTATCTAGTTTATCTGGTCTATTAGATCAGAAATTCAAACAATACAGTGCAGCGAATCCAGCTCCGAAAGTCTACCTTTCGGTTGAGGAGACCGCAATTATGCTAGGCATAAAACCTAGTACACTCTATAATCTTAACTTAAGGCGTGAAATACCTTTCCATAAGATAGGAAAGACTCTCCGTTATAAGTACAAAGATGTTATTGACTACATTGAGTCAAAGCGGGTCAAATCAAATAGTGAATCACAATACGAAGCCCAGTTCCAAAAAGGAAGGAGGGTACGTACATGATTGATTCTTTCCGTAACATTCAAGTATCCAAAGCAAACTCTGTAAAAGATACATCGCCAAAAGATGCTACTTTCGCTGATTTTCTCAATTCTTTATGTAATGTCCAGCATCTGCCTAAACCTGGATCCGATAACTCTAAATTCAAAAAGAAACTGCCGGTATACTTACTGGCGGGTAGATTTGAGAAAGTAAACGAAGAAGGCATAGTATCTTGCTCGGGTTTACTTCCCCTAGATCTTGATTTCAAACACCGTACTGACTTAACCCCTGAAGCTATCAAAAAGCGTATGAATCAAGTATGGCATGAGGCACTAGCTCATGATAAGTTTCAACCTATCGCAATCTATAGGACATTTAGTGGCGAGGGCCTGAGACTTATCTATTATTGTTCGGAACTGACTATAGAATCCTATACGCCTACATTAAAAAATCTATCTAAGCAGTTAGAAAGAGATTTTAGAGTAGAATTTGATGGTTGCTATGACGTTTCTAGAAGATGGTTCTGCTGCTATGATCCTAAAGCTTATATAAGCGATCATTTGATATCTCTCCCAAAAGATATGGTAATGGAGAAGGAAGCAGTTGTAGTCAACAATACCATTCTAAGCGATAAGCCAACTGTAAGTAATGCTGTTGCACTCTTTATAGAAGATATTGGCACCTATCTAGACGAAAACTGTATTGAGGGGGCCAAACATAATACTCTACTTGAAGCCGGCAACAAGGCCTCGGCGTATATTGCTGAAAACCTTATCTCACCTACTGTCATTTTTGAATACTTTGATAACTACATAGATCAAATAGATTCTGTAGAAGACATAGACGCCGCAAAGAAAACGGTACGTAACGGTATAGATCATGGGGTCAAGCAATATAATAGAGACAAAGCGAACCTGTATATCAAGAAATGCCGCGCAATACAGGAGACTGAAGCTCAATCCAGTTTCAGAACAGCTAATCAACGCCTTAAAGACGCTTCAAAATTACCTCCATCTAGGAAACTACTAAGCTCTTTGGTCTTTGAAAACGAGCAAACGATATTCTTTGCCGATACAGGCGTTGGTAAATCAGCTTTCATAGTCGCCTGGGCTGATGCGATTACAAAGGGTAAGAGGTTTTTAGGGCTGGAATGTGAGATAAAGAACCCGGTCGTTCAGATAGTAGACTTTGAGCTTAGCGACCAACAGTTTTATAAACGGTATAGTTCCGATATCGGCATCTATAGCTTCTCGGATAATCTACATATAGACAGTTTTGAACTCCCAGCAGAGGATTTTGAAAGCACTGAGTATGCTGAGAAAGTAATTGACAAGTTGAAGGCATCCATCGAAAAAGTCAATCCTGACATAGTTGTGATTGACAACATCAGCTATATATCCAATCAGAATCCCAAAGAAAGCCAGACAGCGGGGTATCTTCTGAAAAAGTTCAGAGAGCTTAGGGATGAGTATAAAATCACCGTTATTGTGATAGCTCACACGCCGAAAATCGATACCAGACAGAAACTTACCATCAATCACCTTTCCGGTACCAAACAATTCAGCAACCTAAGTGATGCTGTATTCGCCCTTGGCCGGTCGCAAACCGATAAAAACCTTAGGTATATAAAACAACTGAAGTGCAGATCGGATGAAAACCACTTTGAAACCGAAGTCTTAGTCAGTAGACTTAAAAAAGATGATAATATCCTTACCTATGACTTGGTGGGGCTGGAAGACGAAGCGGGTCATTTATCCCAAGAAGACGATGATCCACGGAAAGAAACGGCAATAGAGTTACGTAGGAGAGGCAAATCAATACGAAAAATTGCTGATGAACTGAACTTAGCTCACTCAACAGTCGGAAGATGGCTAAAAGGGATTGATCCTAAGCCAGAATATGGAACGATAAACTGAAAGTACTTTGTCCCAGGTGTCCCACCTGTCCCACCTATGGGACAGATGGGACGGGTGGGACACCCCCTACTAACGCAATACCATTGCTAACTTAACCTAAAACGCCCTAAATCTCATAGCTACAGTCTGTAGTTCATAGGACTACATATAAGTACATAGTTTTTCATAGGATAGCGTTCAATGATCAAACGATTTGCGGTTATTTAGCATTCAATAAACATTTAAAAGGAAAAGAATATGATTGATTTGAAGGAATATGGCGAAATCGAGTATGATGATTTCACAAAAACGATATGGAGAGCTGGCTTTAAGCTGACTGATCTCAATAGAAGGCTTAATAAATCACAAAGCTACTTCACTACCTGCGGTTGGTATCACACTTATTCGCCAAAGGGTGAGCGTTTGTCACTGGTCAAACCCCGTTTGATAGTGGAAACAGCTCAAATGATCGGCGAGGAACTCTTCATCTTCTGCTATGAAGCAGTACTCAAAGACAAAGAAATAGAGCGACTACGGCGAGAGAAGAGGATAAAAAGGGGAATCGGACGCAGTTGAACAGCGAAAAGCCACCTATAGAAGGTGGCTTTTTTGGTTATTGCATAATATCCAGTGGGCTTTTTACAGACTGGATGTTGGCCGAGGAAATGTGATTCGACAACTTAAAGTCTTTGATATGTAGATAGTTAGATAATAGTTGCTGGATTTTTAATATCTTGGAAGTAATTAAACGTTCAGCATCCATGCTTCGCATCTTGACTGAATGTGCAATATGCTTAAAAACTAGCTCACTTTAAAACATTTATTTTGCATAAATACTCGGAAGAAACGAAAAAATAGAAAAATATAGAATGAATCTCGCTCCTAAAGTTTACGACCAATCTTCAACATCATAAGTACATTTACAGATGATGTATTGTTTAACAAACATCTTGAAAACTAATATTGAATGTTCTAATGTCAATTACGGTATTAAAACGGTAAAACTTAAGGCAGGAGACGACAAAAGATAAATTGTCCAAAATATATAATGAGTTCGAAGGTAAAAATAACAACTTTTTTAGGACCTGCAATAAAGACCAATGCAGCAGTAAGGCTGACACTTTATGCTGAGGAAGCATTTAATTAATGATCCATTCGATTTACTTACTTGTAAGATACTAAATAAAACAAGGATATTTTTACGTTTATGACTCTTGAGAGAGTTCGTATGCTATGTAGAATCAAACAGTGCATGACCCTTCTAAAAGAGTTTAACTTAATTCAACTTTTCTGAGTCAGCACTTAAAGTATATTCAACTTCTATCGCAAAGAAAGGGAGTAATGAGAGCACCACCATTTATATAGCTTTCATATTTTAATTCCTATTTGAAAGATTATGGATTGATAAACTATAAATATGTCATCAATGTGAGTATTATAAATAGAGAATACAATAAGTTAGATATTGATTGTTGATTATTATATAATCAATCGGTTTATGAATATTATTCTTTAATAATTACTTGAACTGTTTGTATACTATTAGTTGACTTAACTCTTAAAAAATATGTACCTACTGTTAAATTATATACATCCAGTTTTATAGTTGAACTCTTCCTAGATTTAGATTTTACTTTCTTACCATTGATATCTACAAGTTCACATTCTATGATGCTTTCACCATCATAATTATTTAGGTTAACATTAATAAAATCATGGGTAGGATTAGGTGATATCTTTAAGTCATAAAGCAAATTTAAATCAGACTCAATATGATTTTCCATTACACCAATTTTCAAACGCTTAGTAATTGTTCTTTCTTGGCGATTACCTGCTTCATCATAATAGAGGTAATAGTCAGTAAAACCACTACATAAAAGAAAGGTCAGCGCTAAATGTATGTATATAAGTTTTTTCATAGTTTTTATTTAAGTTTTTTATACAACCATGATTTTCGGTAGTCAATTTCTGCTTTT
>CAYWYR010000035.1:0-7730 GCA_964462685.1 uncultured Hyphomicrobiales bacterium
GCTCAGTATAACATCACCTCCGAATGAAACAGGGAGAAAGTGTCATTTCGAGCTTGTCGAGAAATATAAAGCATCAATCAACAAGGGGTTGTAACCCCTTGCTGTTTTCACAGTCTAAGACAAATTTCTTACTGGATTCTTCGCTTCGCTCTGAATGACGAAAACAAAATTCGGTGGCTGAGCTTGTCGAAGCCACATCTCTGCCTATAATCTCCCTTCGACAGGTTAAGTATAACATAACCTCGGAATAATGAAATCTGAATAACTATCTACAAATTCACATATCGCTGATAGATGCCTTAACAACACCCGCTATCTTAATATAATCGTTTTTATCTACCCTGATACTATCGTAAGCGTCGTTTTCAGGGGTAAGCAGATAGTGGTCCTTTTCTATAAACAATCTTTTCACTGTCCAGCCGCTATAAAGTTTAGCGATTACTATATCACCGCTTTTGGGCTTTGCAAATCCATCCATTACTAGTACCGAGCCGCACTCGATTCCCGCTTTCTTCATCGAGTTTCCGTTTACTGCTACTAAATAATAGCGGTCTCTATCTTCCTCAAGTCTGTAAGCTTTCTCATCTAGGAGCATTAAAAGATCAGTATCCATTTTTATGCAGTCCGATAAAAGTGTATCCATGTAAATAGGGGGATTCGTTTAACATATCATATCCAACCTTGTACACTTACTGTGCCAAACAGAGGTAATACAGTTGTGCCCTTGCGTTAAGTTTTCCACTTTTCATGTTGAAAAAGGTGTTTGAATTAGAGTTGATACAATACATTTATCTTAAAACCATTTTTATTCTTCCAATATTACCGCTTAACTTTAAAATCTAAACCCTTGTAAACCCTTATCAGTAAAGGCTTCTATTCATCCTGTTATACTTCTATTAAAACGGCACAGTAATTGCAGTTTATGCGCAATGAACAAATTTTCAACACTAAAACAGTCAGTGATATGCCAAACGCACAGAATGGTGATAGGGTAAAAGTACATTATACCGGCACTTTAGATAATGGCGAGCAGTTCGATACATCTGTAGGCAAGGACCCGCTGGAGTTCACTCTCGGCGAAGGTATGATGATACCAGGCTTTGAAAAAGGTGTGCTCGGAATGGAGCAGGGCGAGAAAAAACAGATTGTACTTCCACCAGAGCAGGCCTACGGACCGTACAATGATGATTATGTACTCCGCGTGGAAAAAGACAAACTACCTCCGGATATCAATGCCGAACTTAATATGTATATGGAAATGCAGACTCCGGACGGCAATCCCATTACAGTTAAAGTTACTGGTATCGATGAGGATACGATTACTTTGGATGCAAATGCCCCTCTCGCAGGAAAGACTTTGACTTTCGATATAGAACTCGTAGGTTTGCTAAAGCAATAAAAGCTACATGCTCTGATTTCGTCATGCTTCAATAAGTAAGTAGAATCAGTAAGCCAATATCAGCAAACCTACCTAAGGTTCTAAATCGATGCGTATATATATGATCGCCTTGCTTTTCAGCATGGCTCTCTTTTTCGCTTGTAAAGAAAACAAAACTCTTTATGAGCTAAGCCCCGTTTCGGAAAACGGTATCCATCATGCCCTTATATCTATACCAGCAGGTACGGTAGAGCTATATCAATACGATCCCGCAGCAGGCGTATTCAAGGTAAAGAACGACGGCAAAAAAGATGAGTCCGTTGACTATCTGCCGTTTCCAGTCAATTATGGGTTCTTGCCCTCCACCTTCAAGGACTCAGGCTCAAAAGATATAAACGACCCCTTGAATGTCTTCATAGTATCTCCCACCTTCTCTAAAACAACCCTTATCGAAATACAGCCGCTCGGATCCGCTATCTACATAAGCGGTTCTGGCGATGAGATAGTTGTGCCAGTAGTTGTGCCTAGCGATCCTCAGTTCCGCTCACTGGATGTATCTGATTACAGCACTTTCATGCAATACCCTGAAGCTATGTCCTCTATAGAGAGTTTCTACCGCTACTGGAAAAAAGATGATAACCTTACATTTACAAAATGGCAGGATGATATTTGGACACAAGAATATATCGAGCTACATACAGATTATGATAGGGTAAATTATAGAGGAAAAAATACAGCGGAATAACCGCTTTATTACTGCGTTATGAATATATCTAACGAAACTCCCTTCGGGTCCTGTCCGATCAGATTCTCACCCTACGCTGTTTATCGTGGCCACGAAAACATGACTATCGATTCGGAGCTCGCTGTTAGTTCCGCAAAGAATCAGAATACTTATATAAGGTTTTACGGTTGGAGGCCTAACGCCGTTTCTCTCGGATTCAACCAGTCCTCGGATTCATTCAGTAAATATAATATGATTCACGATGGTATCGATCTGGTGAAACGCCCCACCGGCGGCAGGGCTGTCTTCCATGCCGAAGAGCTTACGTACTGCATAACCACTCCTACCTCTGGCCCGGATGAAAATCGAAAAATATACAGGGATTTCCATATAGCTATAGCCACTGCCCTTGCCCAGCTCGGCATCGAAACTGATTTCGTAAAAGCAAACCCCGACCTCAGACAGCACTACTCCACATCAGGCGCCAAGTCATGCTTTACCAGCAGCGCACGGTACGAACTCACAATAGGCGGCAGAAAACTCGTTGGATCAGCCCAAAGGGATTTCGGTAAAGTGCTTCTTCAGCACGGCTCCATACTTCTCGGGCCACGCCATTATGATATCTGTGAGTATATGGATTTCGATGGCGACAGCGATTCAGCAACAGAAGAAAAGAAATTACGTTTCAGAAGCCTACTTGAAAAATCGAGTACTGATGTAAAAACTTCTACCGGTAAAACTGTAAGCCCCGATTTACTCGCAGATAAAATCATAGAAATAATAAAAAACCATTCATCAACTTGAACGAAGACTACAGAAAATATCTCGACCCCGAATTTATCTCTACCGTCGGAGGGCTGGAGCTTAAAGCCCGTATGGTGGTCGAAGGTTATATAACAGGCCTTCATAAGTCTCCGTTTCATGGGTTCTCTGTAGAGTTTTCAGAACACCGCCAGTACCGCCCAGGGGATGATATACGCCATATCGATTGGGGGGCATTTGCCCGCTCCGGTAAGTATTATATCAAACAATACGAAGAGGAAACCAATCTTCGATGCGTTTTCGCCGTTGATTCAAGCCGTTCCATGGCATATTCCGCAGGTGGCAGAATATCAAAATACGAGTACGGCATATATCTCACAGCAGCCCTATCAATGATGCTCTTCAAACAGCGTGACGCAGTTGGGCTCGCCTTGTATTCCGATGGCCTTGATACTTACATGCCGCCGGCTTCCAAACAGTCCTACCTTTCCGAGCTTATAAGGAAAATGGATTCTTCGGAGGTTACTGGAAAAACAGGCACTTCAAATGCCCTAGGTGAACTGGCAGAACGCGTCAAAAGACGTTCGCTCGTAGTGATCATCTCCGATCTTTTGGATGATGGCGATGAGATATCGGATGCTCTAAAGCATTTCAGATACCGAGATAACGAAGTGATTATCTTCCATTTGCTTGATCCCACCGAAACAAATCTCGATCTCGGAAACGTAGGTAAATTAGTCGATATGGAATCTGGAGCGACTATAGTTACACAGCCCCGCCAGATACAAAAAGCCTATTCCGAAAAAGTTCAAGAATATATTTCCAAAATCAAAGACGACTGCTATAAAAACAAAATTGACTATAATCTTGTTACCACAGATATGTCTTTTGATAAAGCTATGAGAAACTTTTTTTCAAAACGTGCGATAATTAGATAGTCCTTAATCCACTTTAACCGAAATAAACAATTCAGAAAATTTGAACAAAATTATGAAAAACACTCTACTTCTTGCTGTCCTATCTTTTTTAGCCGTCTCTGCTTTTGCCGTAGGTCCGCAAACCGATGCCGATAGGGAAGACCTTCTATCAAAAATGAAAACAATTTATACCGCCGAGGATCTCCCCGAACGCTATAAGAATTACAGGATGAAGTACATTCAAAGTTTCGACGCTCCCTTTGAGGATGTATTCAATGCTGTTATCGAAAATCTCAATGAGACTTCTTGCCGAACAGTTGTCGATAAACAGAGTATGACAGACGAAGGTTTCTTCAAAGGTGTTATCAAGTCCGATTACTGCGTATTTGTAAACAATGTTGACGGCATAGTTGATAGCCTTGATTACTATAGCGTAAAAGTTCCTTTTATCCGCGGTAGTATATGGGAAACAGGTAGAATGAAATATACTTTTATCCTGCGAGAGTCCGAAGAAGGCCCAACAAGTGTTGAGGTCAGAGGAGAGATTTCAGGCCTGGAAAGTAATATTACAGAAACTATACATTTTTGGGAATCCAACGGCAATTTTGAAGTAGCATTCCTTAACAATGTAGCAGATAGGCTTGCCCTCTGATAAATAATACAGATTCTGGAAAAGATATTAAAGACCGTGACCTGCTGATAGTTGGTGGCGGTCTTTCTGGTTTTATACTCGCTATGCAGGCTAGATCAAAAGGCCTTAGCTTCCACATAATCGCGCCAAGCCCACCAAATCAAAGCAGTAAAACAGCTGCAGGCCTCATTAATCCAGTTGTTTTCAAGCGCATGAATCTTAGCTGGAAAGCAAAAGAACTTATTCCAAAGCTCGAAGATTTTTATCGCACATGGGAAGAAATACTGCGAATAGAGTTCTTGCATCAAATTGATATTCTAAGGCCGATAAACGAGAAAGATAAAGTTGATTTTTGGAAAAAAAGATCTCATGAAGAAACTGGTTCCTTTACTAAGGATATCATAGAGGACAGACTGTCAGTCGTCCCCGATTCAACCGCTGCGGGTAGGGTAAGCCGCTCTGGCTGGCTTGATACCAGTATATTTCTCGATACCGCCAGAAAGCATTTCAGATCAGTAATTATTAACGACAGTCCAATAGCCTTAGATGATATAAGCCACTCTAAAGAAGCAGTGATTTACAATGGAATCAATTATGAATATGTGATATTCGCCGAAGGATACCATGCCGCCCATAACCCATTATGGAGTTGGCTACCGTTCAAATTGGCCAAGGGGGAAGTCATCACAATTAAATTTGAGGACAAAGATTTCTCTGATAAAATCGAGGAATACAAAGCCGTTATCTCAAAAGGGATATTCGTATTACCACTGGGCAACAGCCTATTTAGGGTAGGCGCTAATTATGAATGGGAATTTACCCACGACAGGCCTTCGGAAGTAGGGCTGGAGTTTCTACAATCAGGTTTACGGGAACTTTTCGGTGATAAAACTCACACAATAGTAGATCATCGCTCAGGCATCCGACCCACAGTTGCCGATCGCAGACCTTTCCAGGGCAAACATCCCATCTACGAACGAGCAGTCATCTTTAACGGAATGGGATCCAAAGGCGTAATGCTTGCCCCATACTTTACGGAGCACCTGCTGGATCATCTATATGGTGGTAAAGAACTTATGCACGAAGTTGATATCAAAAGATTCCCAAAGCGTTTCAGGAATCTTTCTGTGTCTCTCGATGTTCAGTCTGCATGGTTTTGAAAGCCGCAAAGTCGCTCGATAGATCGATAATATTCAGCACCGAACCCTTCGTTTTGTCAAGGTAAACCTGCTCAAGCCTGTCTGAATAATCTTTATCCCATCCAGAATTTACTATATGCTCAACTATTGAGCTTACCCTTTCCAGTTGATCCTTAAATTCTCTTTGTACCAGTATAACCGCGTCCTCAGGGAGAGAAGAATCACCTAATTTTAGTGACAGTTTAGTAAGGGCATTGCCATACCTCATAAAATGTTGAAGCACCTCAATCTCCCCGGTACTTACACAGTACTCAAGTATCTGGCCAAAATCGTTTTCTTTCTTTAGCCCGTTCTTGGTATATGCTTTTAATGTTTTTACGACATTTTCGGTGTCTTTTGATATTTCCTTCATTACATCATTACTGTTAGTAAAAGATTATCGAATAATTGATCCAGTATCTCATCGGGGGGCATACTGTTCAGTATGTCGTTCATTGGCAATAGAGAGACTGCGTATATGTTGTTTCCCGGAGTAACAAAAACGGCGTTTCGGCTTTTCGTGCCGCCGCCAGTGCTTGTAGTCTGGAAAGTAGAGTAGATGATATCCTGGAATTTATTCGCCTCCGTATCGCCTATTCTAGTTGCGCTACCCCGAGAAAGCCTTTCTTTCAAAATACTCTCGGAGATTTCATTGATTTCATTATTATCTATTTCAGAAACCTCTCCGTTGAACTTACCTTCGCTCGTTATTACAAGATACAGCGTTTCGGTTGGATCTGTAGCGATTACCTGTATGTCTTCACGGCCAGGCGGTTTTACCTCGGTACTCCAGTCTTTGGGTACTTGCATTCCAAAATCCCCGTTGATCGACAAAAGTACATCACCCGATAAAGGAATATTGCCGGCTTTGGTGTATTGGGGGGGCGTAACCTCTATTATCTGGGGTTTATCCCGCTTTACTACTATACACGACTGGATTGAAAATAAAACCGTGATAAGTACAACCGATACAGATAAACTCTTGAATTTCTTAAGAAATCTTTTAGAGCCTCTGATTCGTTTGATTACAAAAGGGCGACCTTTCAAATATTTAATGATATCTATTCTCAATTATAATTCTTCTCTCCTGCCTTGATCTCAGTGTTTAGATAGTTTTCCTCAGGTACGATAGGGCATGCAAATCCATCATTATATGCGCAATACGGATTGTATGCCTCATTAAAGTCGATTATGTGGTTAAAGTCTTTTGATAAAGGGATATCAATATACCTCCCGCCACCGTAAGTATCCTCACCGTTTGTCTTATCAGTAAAGGGGATGAATAAAATATGCGGCCCCTCCGGATTCTCCTTTAACTGCCTCATAGGCAGATATGCATTCAGAAGCCTCTGCTCTCCGTTAAGCGCGAAACGCATCCTGCCCATGAACTTCATTTCTTTGTCGATAGTATCATTTGTAGTCTTGAAAACAACTGTATCCTTAATTGTGGCAGGCACTAGCACAGCCTTTACCACATAACTGCTGTCTGGTTTATAAAACTTAAGCGGCTTCATCGCTTTCCTGTCCGCTTGCGGAAGGGGAGAGTCCGTACTGGTATGAAAGTAGAATACCTTTTCTTCTCTGTCCAGTATCAGTTTCTGGGGGTTATAATAGTCAAGCGCATCCTTTTCGCCGCATGATGAGAACAGCATAACGAGAATTGTAGGCACTATAAATTTAAAAAATTTCTTCATATTTGAATTATATCGGGATTATCCTTATATTGCAAGTCTTTGGTAGATTGTACTGAGAATAAATATTCTACTGAAAACACCAGTTCATTGACAAGTCAAGATAGTATCCAGATGCCACATTGAGCCAGTTACTTTAAGTTGAAACCGGTTTTTTGTGTTTATTTTCGAGTTTATCTGATAAATGGCAAAATTTTGTTTTGCCGATATCATTCTATTTCTTATTTTTGCAGTCCCTTATAGCACAAGGCTATTATATGGCTTAGTTATAAGAAATAATATTACTTTTGGGTAGGTACCGAAGCGGTCAAACGGGGCAGACTGTAAATCTGCTGGGGCAACCCTACGGAGGTTCAAATCCTTCCCTGCCCACTATATACCAACTCTGAAAAGCTCTGGCGATTTTCGCCGGAGCGTTTCGGTTTTAATGCGGGAGTAGCTCAGTTGGT
>CAYWYR010000035.1:7740-7885 GCA_964462685.1 uncultured Hyphomicrobiales bacterium
GCGCAGCTTCGGCTGCGCGAGCTACGCCTTGGTGCGTGCAGCCCGCCTCTGCACCCCAGGCGTAGCGGCCCGCGGGAGTAGCTCAGTTGGTAGAGCATCAGCCTTCCAAGCTGAGGGTCGCGAGTTCGAATCTCGTCTCCCGCTC
>CAYWYR010000036.1:0-7833 GCA_964462685.1 uncultured Hyphomicrobiales bacterium
TTTTAAGGATATGTTAAGAAATGGAGAATATATGAAAAGTTTAATTCTGATTGTACTACTAGCTGCAGTTTGTATGCAAAAAACTTCTGCTCAGGATTACCAAAACTGGTTCAGCGATGCCACCCAAGAATTAGGGCTTGATGTAACTCGGGGATCAAGGGTTTCAGTAGCTGATCTTAATAATGACGGATGGCCGGATTTCATTGTAGGCAAGTCAAACAGACCCACATTAGGTGTGGATTTTACCTATACATTATATATGAATGAGGAAGAAAATAACGGAAACAGAATCTTTGTTAATAGAACTGAGGAATCAGGAATAAATGCACGCAGGTTTGGTGATGGTGACCGTATCGCTGATGTAGCAGGTTTTGCCGATATCGACAATGACGGGGATTTGGATCTGATAACTACAATATACTATCACCGATGGGAATATTATGATCAAATAGATGGGAACTTGAATAGCAGACCTGAAGAAGATTCTGGCGACAGAACTGAAATCCTGTTAAATGATGGTAACGGAGTATTTACATTAAAACAGGACGCAGGTACATGGAATATGGATATACCCGATCAAAACAGCCAAGGCCTAACCAATGCAACAGGGATAGCAACAGTGGACTTTGACCTCGATGGCGATCTAGACATCTTTATATCTCAGTGGTTTGAAGATTACAGAAAAAATCAGACTGAAAATCCATTTTTATTTAAGTTCGAAGACCTGATACTTGAAAATGATGGTACGGGTAAATTTTCTTTAAAGTATGATTCTGGATTGGAAGACCATAAAGAAGCCAACTATGGAGTTAATGTTCTTGACTGGAACAATGACGGCTTTACCGATATAGCTACATCAGCCTACTGCAGGTCTGGCGGATACCTTTTTGCAAACATGGGAGACCTAGAGTTTAATGAGGTTTCAGGGCCAGCAAATCTCAATAGCCAGCCCCTTGGGGGAGACAACGGCCAAAACCTTTGCCAGTGGGAAGGTTCTACAGCAGATTATGATAATGACGGGGATTTTGATATTTTTCATACCGTCGTTCACGGGGGTATGCACAGCGGTGAAGGGCGTTCATTCATATCGGAGAATATGGGTGCGGAACAGAACTACAGGTTTGAACCACGCCTCGGTAAATTGAATAGAGAAACACCAATGTCCGCTCACGTATCAGACATGGGATCCTCATGGATCGATCTTGATAATGATGGCCTTCAAGATCTTATTGTGGCACAAAGCGGTTACCTTAACCGGAATAATATAAGAAACGTAAAACTATTTGTTTTCCACCAGGATGAAGACCATGAATTTACTGATATCACCGAAGAAACACGTACGCCTTTTATACTCCTTGACCCGCATTCACCTATAGCTGTAGATTATGATAAAGACGGGGATTACGATATACTCACCTCATATACATTCCGCGATACAACCGATACAGAAACACTTGAATACAGCTCACTTAAAATGTTGCGGAATGATATCGGCAACAGAAATAGCTGGGTGGGCCTTACCCTAAAAAACTCACCATCGGATATAAATAGCTACGCTATAGGTTCAAGAGTGCAGGTTTATAGCGGAGACCGTACTCAACACAGGGAGCTTCATAATTCCCAAGGGCATTTCGGGGGGCAGCGCGATCATGATATGCTGATAGGATTAGGTGACCTGCCATTTATCGATTCGGTTGTGGTAAAACTCCCAAATAAATCACATACTAGAAAAGTATTCAAAGATATTTATATCAATAAATATAATGAACTGGATCTGACCGAGGATCTGGTCTCAACCAATAGTGATGTAAAAATACGTTTTTCTATACCTAAAGCTGATCTGGGTACAGTTAATGTAGGCGAAAGCAAAACTATAGAAGTATTTGCGATAAATGATGATGACTCTTACACAATCAACTTTACCGAAGTCATTATAAATAATCCACTGTTCAGTATTGAAGTTCCGAGTTTACCAGTTGAGATCAAGCCAGGGGAAGAATTAGAATTCAACGTTACATTTACCCCAGAAAGGCGCGAAACGGTATCTGCAATCGCTGAGTTTGAACTTGATAACGGGACAAATATCCCGTTTTATGCAACCGCTTTCGGTTTCGAGATACAGCCTATGATAGCAATGGAAAGTGTCTCTCTGGAGTTTGATCCAGTTTGGATAGACTCAACGATAACAGAAAGAATATCCTTTGTGAACACAGGCGAGACAAAACTTGCTCTTGGAGAAATTACTATTCAGCCGTCAACCGCTCCTTTTACAGTGGTTGATAAGTCTGTGTCTCTTGCTCCTGGGGAAACTGGATATGCTGAATTAGCCTTTACACCCGACAGGTTAGGTGACTTTACCGCAACAGCCATAATCGAATCAAACGCTTATAATACACCTAACGCTGAGGTCAGTCTTACAGCATCAAGCGATGGACCTATCCGCAGCGGTTCCAGCTCAGGGCTTTTGCCGTTCGGAAGGATAAAAGTAGGCGAAAGCAGTACAAAGTCTTTCCGTGTTGAATCAAACGGAAACGACGTGCTTACAGTAACAGGGCTTAGCGTGGATGAACATTCTGAAGTATTTGATCTGGGTATGAACGACCTACCTATTGAGATTCAGCCGAATGGAACTGCTGATCTTGATATAGCTTTCACCCCGTTGGAGATCGATAAAAGCTATAATACAATCATGACTATAGTCACCGATCAGAATACAGAACCTATAACGAAAAATATATTCGCGTCATCCGATCCTATAAGTAGCGTTCCGCTACCGGTCGAAAGCAATATATTCTACTCTAAAGCTGACAAACTACTCTTCATTAAAAGAAACACTACCGAGAATCAGATATATGGAGACAGCAGAATAAGAATATCTGACGTAACAGGCCGCGATCTGATGAAGACTATCGAGTGGCAAGCAGGTATAAACCAGATAGAGCTAACGCTTGAAGGTATTTCAGGCCACATGATTATCAGCATTACAGACAACGAAGGAAGAACAGGAACTTATAAGCTATTGGTAGATTAATGATTTGTAGCCTATAAGTTAAATATTTTATAAAAAGAAAGCCGCTCATAGAGTGGCTTTCTTTCGTATTGGCGATTCTAATAGACCACTAAAGTAAATTTTGATAGTTATTTCTTCTCGTTCCATGTCTGATATTTTGAGGACATAGGTTTTTGATTTACCGGTCTTTCCCTGAGCGGTTCACATGGTTTTAGAGTTTGCCTCATAAGCTCAGGTAAAGCCTGATAAAGTTTAGTTCCCTCTGTTTTCCAGTCAATCATTTTATCAGATACATCTTTGATAGCTTTAGCAGGGTTCCCCACTATAATTTTTCTATCTTCAAATTTTGTATCAGCAGGTACAAAGGCTAAAGCCCCTACTATAGATTCAGCACCGATAACTACATTATCCATCACAACGGCATTCATACCGATTAAAGAGTTCCTTCCTATTCTAGCACCATGTATAATAGCACCATGGCCAATGTGTGCTGATTCTTCAAGCACAACCGTAACCCCGGGGAACATGTGAATCGTACAGTTTTCCTGAACATTACATCCATCAGAGATTAAGATTTCACCCCAGTCCCCCCTTAAAGCCGCGCCAGGGCCGATATAGACATCACGGCCGATATGGACATTGCCAGTGACTGTTGCATTGGGATGAACATAAGCCGACTCGTGTATCACCGGTTTGTAACCATCAAACTCATAGATATTATTTACTTTTTTATAATCTTCCATATTAATAGACCCAAATGATATCGTCTTAGAATAAAAAAAGCACCAATAGAGGTGCTTCGATTTAGAGATATTTCAACAATATATCAAGCGTTTACAGTTTCATTTGTAGGAACGGAAACCGTCCAGCCCCACTTATCCTCTACCCTGCCTGTGTAGATACCCATAATGAGATCATATAGTTGCTGCGTTTTCTCTCCTATCTTGCCACCGTTTATATGCAGATCCTCGCCCTTGTAATTCAGTAGGCCTACTGGCGAAACAACAGCTGCGGTGCCGGTACCGAATACTTCTTTAAGAGTACCGTTATGGGAAGCCTCTAATACCTCGTCGATATTTAGTTTTCTCTCCACAGGGTTGAGCCCAAGTTCTGGTGCGAGTTTGAGTACCGTATCCCTAGTAACGCCGGGCAGTATCGAGCCTTGTGATAAGGGCGGTGTGATTAGATCATCGCCGATAACGAACATAATATTCATTGCACCCACTTCATCGATAAATTCTAAATCAACACCATCCAGCCAAAGTACTTGCGCGTATCCTTCTTTTCTTGCCTCCTGAGTGCCGTATAGAGACGCCGCATAGTTAGCAGCGGTTTTGGCCATACCAAGGCCACCCCTTACCGCTCTTACATGCTTATCACTGATTTTGATTTTTATAGGATTCAAGCCTTCCTCATAGTAAGAACCAACAGGGGAAGTAATTATAATATGCTTGAAAGTTACCGAAGAATGGACACCAAGAAAGTTACCGTCTCCGAAAATAAAAGGCCGAATGTAAAGACTTTCACCCTCTTTTTTAGGCAAAAACTTTTGGTCAACGCTTACGATCTCCTTTACCGCTTCGACAAACTGATCCTTATCAAAAGGAGGGATACAAAGGCTTTTAGCCGAGTTCTCCAGCCTTTTAGCGTTCATGTCAGGCCGGAAAAGGTTGATACCTCCATCTACAGTCGCATAGGCTTTCAACCCTTCGAATATCGTCTGCCCGTAATGAAGCGTACACATAGCGGGCTCTATCTCCATAGGCCCGTAAGGTTTAATTACGCCACTATCCCATCTGTATCCGTCAAATTCAGAAACATACATGTGGTCACTAAAGTATCTTCCGAAACCCAATTTATCCCAGTTTACAAGGTCGTATCTACTTTCTTCGTTTAATATCTTTTTGATCAAAATTTTCCTCAATCATTAATTTTTCGGAGAAGCACAAATAATATTCTAAATAAATGTATCTTATTGGAACTTGCAATTTACCCATACGGTACTTAAGAATGAAATATTACCGTTAATATATAACTCCGAACATTAACCATATATTGTATGAAACAACTTTCTATATCCTCACTGTTGATAATTCTCCTTTCATTTTTCTCAATCCGATCTGCTTCCGCTGAAAAAGCGATGATGGTTGAGATATCAGGCGGCATATCGCCGGCTACGGCAGATTATATTACCAAAACACTTGATGAAGCCCAGGAAGGCGACTATTCAGTTTACATATTGAAGCTGAACACGCCCGGTGGCTTACTGGAGTCCACACGAGACATAACAACGGAATTTCTGGAAAGCGAGATCCCCACCGTGGTATATGTCGGGCCATCTGGCGCTAGAGCAGGATCGGCCGGGGCGTTTATAAGTATGTCAGCGGATATAGTAGCTATGGCCCCTGGAACGAATATCGGTGCAGCACACCCAGTGGGGTTAGCAGGCGAATCGGACGATTCAACTGATGTTATGACGCAAAAAGTCACCAACGACGCATCTGCGTTAATAAGATCGCTTGCCAAGAAAAAGGGACGTGATGTTCAAATGGCCGAGAGCATGGTACGATTATCCACTTCAATATCTGAAGATGAAGCACTTGATGTGGGTATTGCCGACTTTATAGCAAAAAACGATGAAGAACTCGTTAAAAAGCTAAGCGGTTTCTCGATCAATAACGAAACGAGAACAATTACCTTAAACAGAAAGATAGAACTAGAAGAAAGAGAACTAGGCTGGAACGAAGAGTTTCTTTTATGGCTGGCCGATCCAAATATCGCTTATATCTTTATACTGTTGGCGGGATACGGTTTTCTGATAGAGCTTTATAATCCCGGTTCGATTTTCCCAGGAGCAATAGGTGTAGTATCAGCACTTCTCGCGGCTTATTCCTTAGGTATGCTTCCGGTAAATTGGATAGGTTTCTCGCTACTAATAGCTTCAGGGATACTTATATTACTAGAAGTGTTTATAACCAGTTACGGGCTGCTTTCGCTCGGCGCCGTAGTCACATTTTTTATAGGATCTACTATGCTGTTTGATTCCCCGACCGGAGCATTTGATATATCAATGGATATCATAATATCACTGACCGCATTGCTGGCAGTAACAGCGGGCCTTGTTGTCTTTTTTGCCGTGCGATCACAAAGTAAGAAAAAAGTATCTGGAAAAGAATCCTTGCAAGGAGAAACTGGCCGAGCACTTACCGACATACCGGAAGGCAAAACTGGCAAGATAAGATTTCACGGTGAGAACTGGAAAGCGATAAATACTGATGAGAATATTCAACGAGACGATAAAGTTCTTATACTTAAAACAGAGAATCTGACAGCTTTCGTAAAAAGAATAGGAGACGCGGATAGAATTAACCGATAGTTCTGTCAAATATAGAATTATACCTTGATATAAGTCCAAGCAAAAACTAAAGTAAGATAGATTCAAGTTTTTTTTTATTGGTGGTTCAGCGGGTTATTCATCTACCTCTACTTAAACAGTGACCTAAACCGATATTCCAATAGAAGATACCATTATATAATAGAATAGTTCAAGGTCTCCATCATAAAGTTCATTAAGCTACCCAGAGAAAAATAATATTTGCTTTAGATAATGCATTTTGCATTCGAACATTATATCTATTAGTTGAAGTAAACTGTTTATCACTTTTAGATTGTTTAGTCAATAGATCAATAACAACTGAGCAGATCCCATTACCGTGATAACTTTCTTAAATTAAAATTAACTCTATCCAGCCTTTTCCGAAGAAGCGGTAATCGAAAAGTACAAAACCAATGTTCTGTTTATCACTCTTAACTATGAAACAATCTTTATTACGTATTGATAAAGCAAGTTTTTCCTCTCTGTTCTGTTCTAAATCGACATGATCTTTAAGTTGAAGATCTAATTCAATCACGTAATTCTGATCATTAAGATCTGCTATCTGAAGGTAAATTGTATTTTCTGTATTGTCGTACATTAATTTCTTGCAGCCGATTAACAAACAGTAAACAAGAATCTTAGAGTTGATCCAATTATTAAGAAGTTATTTGAATATAATGACCGGAATCGGATAACCAAAATACATCACTTATATAAATATTATCTGTTATGGCAATAAGCAAAAATCAAAAAAAAAGCCTTCAACTAAATATAGCTGAAGGCTTTTAAATATATAACTTGGCATCGACCTACTCTCCCACCAGGTCGCCCCGGCAGTACCATCGGCGCAGCAGGGCTTAACTTCTCTGTTCGGAATGGAAAGAGGTGTGTCCCCTGCGCAATAGACACCAAGAATCTTTTTGGATTCTAGATTGGGATAGATTTGTTTTAAGTAGAAAGCTTATTATAGTCATTAATATCAAAACCGGGTCATAGAGTCAGGCGTTCTTAAAAAAGCGTGAACAAAGAATGTCAGTTATTTATGATAAGACCTCGAACAATTAGTACTCCTCCGCTAAATATGTTACCATACTTACACGTAGAGCCTATCAACGTAGTAATCTCCTACGGTTCTTACCTCCGAAGAGTGAGATACCTAATCTTGGAGTAGGTTTCGTGCTTGAGATGCTTTCAGCACTTATCCTTTCTATACATAGCTACTCTGCAATGCCACTGGCGTGACAACAGATACACCATCGGTATAGTCATCTCGGTCCTCTCGTACTAAAGACGGGACTCCTCAAGTATCTTTCGCCCGCACAGGATAGAGACCGAACTGTCTCACGACGTTCTGAACCCAGCTCACGTACCGCTTTAATTGGCGAACAGCCAAACCCTTGGGACCTTCTCCAGCCCCAGGATGCGATGAGCCGACATCGAGGTGCCA
>CAYWYR010000037.1:0-7761 GCA_964462685.1 uncultured Hyphomicrobiales bacterium
ATTCTTCGCTTCGCTCAGAATGACAGGGCTTTGGCGCAAGCACTGGATTCCTCGGCCTACGGAGCTCGGAATGACGGGTGTTGGGCAATTGGCGTCCCGTAACTATAGTTTTTCTGCTAGGTGGAGCGAAGAGTATGTGCCTACCCTATCTTGCAGATGATGGGTAGCCACTTTTCCTCCATCGCTGTCGGACTGGATTTCAAATATGTCTCGAACTGAGCTTTTTAGGCTGCTGATATCAAAGTGGGACGACCGGAACAGTATCTTGGCACTACTTGCGGTATGATGCACGATAGTGGGAAAGGCGATGGAATCCCTTGCTTTATCGGAAAACCAATCTAAGCTATCAAGCAAGTTGACGTGGGTAAAACCCTCCCCTATTTTATCTGATATTTTATTATAATCTGTATTATAAATATCACCTTTCAATATCTCAAGTGAATTAATGCTTTTTTGTAGAATGCTGAAATTATCTTCCTTTAGATAATCGGGAGCTGAGTAAACATATCCACCAAAAAAATAAACCTGCCAAAAGTAGTTTTCCTTTGCCGGTATGGTAGTGAATACGTGTCTCAGTTTTTCTTTGATAAATCCGAAAATACCTTTTGGATATCTTTTTTTAATTGAAACGAGCTGTGTCTCAGGTACGCCAAGCATGGACATAGCGGAGTCAGAAGAAAGATATTTAACTAGTTTTTTACCGAAAAGGAGAGGTTCTACTTTATCTATGTAGATATTTTTCTGGGAGCCGATATCATCTGACTCGAAAAGCTCGTATATACTGTTCTCCAGACTTCCCTTAATAATCTTTTCTCTGATCATTCGGGCTACAAAGCCAGCTGAACCCCGGTAGTAAAAGGATCGCCCTGATGAGAAAAAATTACTGATACTATGTGCGTACTTTTTTAGCCCAGGCTCAGGCAGCTCATCAATAAGTTTTTCAATATCAGCTAGTAGTTCTGGGTTTGTCCTGCCCTGCATGAAAAGTGATCTTAGCAGATCGTACTCGCCATACCTGATAAGCTGCGCTTTTATGGCAAGCAAAGCACACTGATAAGGATTTTGATCTATAGCCGTAATAGATTCAGGGGTTTCATTCAGATAGTTGAGTACATTACATCCCGCCCCACCTATCTTTAGTATTCGGCTACTGGTATTGATATCCAACAGACCGAGATCTACCCGGGGATCTTCCCAAGATGTATTATATATTAAAGAGTTAGAGGATATTCTGTTGAATACGGCTTTTGATACAGAGAACCTTCTGTTATGGGCTCTCATCTATCAATAGCTACGTGTTTTCTGCATGTAGTTGAGCACATCGATATCAGTCAGTATATCTATTACTTTGCCTTCACGAGTTATCATAACCGTATTACCGCCGAGCAGTGCACTGGATACTTTCTCGAGAAAATCGTTTTCATCGATTAGCTGTACATTCCGGCTCACACCTATCGTTATATTATCTGTAAGTGAATAATCACCGTCATATAATGGGCGAAGAATTTTTTCTTCGCTTACCACACCCAGAAGTTCGCCTTTACTATATATAGGTACTTGGGATATACCTTCTTTTTTCATCAGGTCAACGGCATCGCCTACATTATTTTCATCTGTGAGGGTGAAAAGTTCTTGCTTGTTACGGCCGAGCTCTTTCATTGCCTCTTTTATCTGAACGTTGAATGAGTTATCGATATAGCCGTTGTCACGCATCCAGTCATCATTGAATATCTTACCAGTATAGCGGTTTCCGCTGTCGCATAAAATAACGATTATGCGTTCTGGTTTTTGGCCGTTTTTCATAAGTTTTTCAGCGTACTTAATAGCACCTACAACCGCTGCCCCTGCGCTACCCCCAGTGTAGATACCTTCTTTGGTAAGCAGCTGTCTTGTCATGATGAAGGATTCTTTGTCTTCGATCACCACGAAGTCATCTATTACGCTAAAGTCCAGATTGCTTGGGAAAATATCCTCGCCGATACCTTCGAGAACATAGCTGTGAGCTTCCACAACCTCGCCAGTTCTCCAGAATGGTTCTAATATTGAACCTACAATATCGACACCAACTACTTTAATATGGGGAGCATGATCTTTGAAGTATTTACCAGTGCCTGAGATTGTACCCCCGGTACCCACACCGCACAGAAAAGTATCGAAGTCTCCGCCGGTCTGTTCAAGCAGCTCAGGGCCTGTTGATTTATAATGGGCTTCCTGGTTATCGAGATTGTAATACTGATTAGCATAGAAGCTGTTAGGTGTTGTTTCAGCTAAGCGCTTTGCTACCGAATAGTATGATCTGGGGTCATCGGGCGCTACATTAGTCGGGGTAACTATTACTTTGGCACCGAACGCACGGAGATTATTTATCTTTTCTATAGACTGTTTATCGGGCAGAACGAAGATACATTTGTATCCGTGGACTGCAGCATACATAGCGAGGCCTACACCGGTATTGCCTGATGTACCCTCGATAATAGTCCCGCCGGGCTTGAGCTCACCTCTATCGATAGCCTTTTCGATTATATTCACCGCTATACGTTCCTTGATGGAACCGCCTGGGTTCATGTACTCAAGTTTCAGATATATATCGGATTCTATGTGCTGGGCTATATTGTTCAGTTTGATGATAGGTGTGTTCCCTATTACATCAACTACCGACTTGTTGAACTGCTTCATTTTTTCTCCGTGTGATTCGTCTGATGCAAAACTAAACCATTAAAAGCTCAAATGCCAATCATAGCCTTCGTATCGCTAATTTGATTCACCATTAAATTTCTGATTGATGTTGATGCAGGTAGCAAAAGGTAGGTTTTTTACTATTTTTGGTAGATGGATAAAATCGGCAAATACATGATTTTTAGAAGAGCGTTAGTTTTTCTTGTTCTTTTTCTCGGCACTAATATATACTCTCAGGATACTATTGACGGTTCAGATAGTACCGGCATATCGGATGTTGAGCAATTGAAAAGCAGTTTAAGAGAGTCTATCAGGCTTGCGGACAGTTTAAGAACAGCTGATTCGGTAAGGAAGATAAGAATTCGCGAGATGATAAGGAGCGAATCCTTATCAGGTGATGAAGAAAGGGAAAGCCTACTTAAAGAGCTGGCCGAGCTTAAAAAGAGAGACTCTTTATCACTTCTGGCCGGCAGATCAAGAATAGACAGCCTTAAAGCCACTGGTTACGGGTATTCAGTGATGTTTCAGGAAGATTCTCTTTTCACTTTGTTCGAAGGTGTAGGCGCATATTCCGCAGAGGAAAGGTCAAAAGCTATCAGCGAGAGAATATCGGAGATAGCAGTTGATGAGAATTTCACGGGCAGGAATTTTTCAGTGGTGCCGGTTAGTTCTAATTTAGCAAGGGCTTATTATAGTAATAAGATACTATTTGCTGTTACATCAGAGGACTCTTACTGGGAGAGCGCGCCCCCCGATGTATTGGCCCAGATATATCTTGACAGGGTATCGGATCATGTAAGTGAGTACAACAGTTCATTTTCACTGATTTCCCTGGCTTTGGAAATTCTTTTAGCATTACTTGTGATAGCTACTGTTATAGCTGCGATTAAACTGGTTAACAGGGGTACTAACAAACTAACGGCCAAAACAGCATCTCTCGAAGGTACGTTTTTTACCGGTTTCTCATTCCGCGGCTATGAGCTTGTAAACGGTAATAGGCAGGTAAGTATATTACTGGCCGGTCTCAGGTTACTGAGGGTGGCAGTCCTGATATTCTTGTTTTATATATCTATACCGATTTTACTTTCTGTATTCCCGTGGACTCGCGGGTGGGCTGACAAACTTTTCGGCTATGTGCTTGATCCGCTGAGTGAAATAGGCATGGCATTGCTCAACTATATCCCGAATCTGATAACAATAGCGATAGTTTTCTTTTTGGTCAAGTCGCTAGTGAAGTTCCTGAAGTTTATCACATTGGAAATAGAGAAAGAGAATCTGAACCTTCCAGGATTTTATCCAGACTGGGCAAAACCGACTTTTAATATCGTAAGGATACTGCTTTATGCTTATGCATTTGTGGTGATATTCAATTACCTGCCAGGCTCGGACTCCCAAGTATTCAAAGGGGTTACTGTGTTTCTGGGTGTACTTTTCTCGCTTGGTTCCTCATCGGCTATAGCAAACATGATAGCCGGCGTGGTTATAACATACATGAGACCCTATAGATTAGGCGATAGGGTTAAGATAGGCGAGGTCACCGGTGATGTATTACAAAAGACGCTACTTGTTACCAGAATCAGGACCCCAAAGAACGAGGAGATAACGATACCAAACTCTCAGATACTGAGCAATCATACAGTTAATTATACTTACTTTACTAAGAAGAACGAAAGCCCGGGCCTAGTTCTGCATTCCACTATCACCATAGGTTATGATGTGCCGTGGAGGAAAGTTCATGAAATGCTTATAGAGGCCGCCATTACCACCGAAGGAGTAAGCCCGGATACAAAGCCTTTTGTACTGCAGACCTCGCTGGATGATTTTTATGTTTCGTATCAGATAAACTGTTATACTTTTGAATCCACCGCTACGCCGAGAATATACTCTGAGCTTCATTCGAATATTCAGGATATATTCGCCAGGGAAGATATTGAGATAATGTCGCCGCATTACAGGGCGGAACGGGATGGATCTCAAATAACTATTCCACCAGGATTCAAACCGAACGAAAGTGAAGATGGCAATCACTGATGGCAAGTATTTTGAACCGGCCTTTACCGCTATAGCGGAATATCTTTGTTGGGGGCAGTATTATTTAACTTTTACGGTTAGAGTTTCTCGATTTCTTTTTTGATTTTTTTGAGGGCGTTTTTGCCTCCTAATCTCAATCCGTCTATCTTGTCAGCTTCGGTACTGCTTAGGTTATGGTAGTTTATCGTGTCAGCCTTCAGTACCATTTCCTCTAGGTTGGCTATTACTTCGCCTGAGAGAATGATCTTTGCTTCTTTATTCAACAGTCTTCGTTCTTCCAGTTCTCTGCTTGAAGGAGTTACTAATATAAAGTAGATCGCAATCACCAATAGCAATAAGGCTACTGTTGCTACACCTATCCTAAATGCTAGATCTAAAATAACCTGGTTGCTTCCATTTGCCAATACACCCACAAATCTGTTCATTTCTTTAAGAAAAACCCTTTGTTCTTCCGCCAGTCTTATTAGATCTTTTTCAGAAGCCGAGGAAAGGTCATCAGGGAAAAGATTGACGAATTTCCTGTAGTTGGCGTCAAGTGTTTGGAAATCAAGAATATATGCTCTATCAAGTTCTCCGATATTAAGATCTTGGTCACCATTTAGAATCGCTCTGTGAGAGTTTTTGAAAAGCGTGATCTGGGCATCAAGGCTAGATGCTTCTGTAGGTGAGATATACTTTGACAAAAGAAACTCTTTAACGATAGACTGCGAAAGCATTCTTTGCTTTCCCGCTATGTTGATCAAAGTAGAGCTGTCATCTATTTTGGATATAGTATTGGAGTATATAAAATAACTACCGATAATGGCGAGAGCCAGTGTACCGATAAGAACACTACCGAGAATCCTGTAATTTTTCTGCATTGTTTTGATAGACCGTATTGATTAGCCGTGCAAATATAAGACGGTTATCGTAAAAATGATAGAATTCTTTAGGATTTGGTCAGTATAATCGAATGCAGGTGGGTCACCTTATTGATGCATACCGATAGGGCCTCAACCCTCTATTTCATCGAGGATTTGTTTTAGCGTTGGAATCGAAAGAGGCTTGACTATATACTTGCTGACAATAGGTATCTTTTTTGCTCTTTCGACATCCTCTGGGTTGATAGAGGAGCTGACAACGAATATCCTGACATTTTTTGGTAGCGGTATTTTTTGGAACTCTTCAAGAAAATGCCATCCGTCCATCTTAGGCATATTGATATCAAGGAAAATGATATCAGGTATGATAGTACCCCCTGTCACCAGGCCGTTCAGCATATCGTAGGCTTCTTCCCCGTCCTGAAATATCATATAACCATTGCTGAAATTAGTCAGCTCCATCAACTTTTTGGTTCCGAATATAAAAATCGGATCATCATCGATAATACAAGTTATATCGACCATATCTGTTACTTTAGTAGTCTTACCGAGAACCTGGTGCCTATATCGGGAATGCTCGATACTTCTATCTTACCACCCATAGCCTCAACCTGATTTTTGGTTATGAAAAGCCCTATACCTCTGGAATCACGTACCTTTTTGCCGTCATGAAAAGTACTGTAGAGCCCGAATATCTTAGTACCGTATTTTTCTAAATCAATGCCTATGCCATTGTCTTCTATATTGATTATTATATAATCATCTTTAATAGTCGCATTTACGGCAATTAAAGGGACTCTTTTCTCACTTCGATATTTTATAGCATTAGTAAGAAGATTTATTATAATACTTTCAAGGTATGCAGGTACCGCACGGACTACCATACCCTTGGGAACATCTACCTCCAATTCGATATTCGATTCCAGTATCTGGGCTTTGAGGTTATTTATGTTCTTTATCACACACTCGGAGAGATCTACCTCTTCTAAGTCGGTAAGTTCATTTGCGTTCATCACCGCAATTTTGTTGAGATGGGTTATAGTTTCCATCAGGCCGCTGGCTGCTTTTTTAAGGTAAGGTATATACTCCAACTCTTTATCATTCGGGTTTTCGGCTATCATCAGGTCCAGAAGCATTGTAAGATTGCCAGCGTGGGAGCGAAGATTATGCGAGACTATATGTGCGAAGTTAAACAGCCTTTTGTTTTGTTCAGTAGTTATATTCAGCAGGTTCTTTAGATCGTTTTCAGATCTTTTCAGTTGAGTGATATCGGAAACAACCACAAGTACACCTTTGGGGCTGCCGCTTGTATCCTTGATAGTGGTACGAGAAACAAGACCAGGGAAAACGGACTTATCCTTTCTCTGATACTCGATCTCGAAAGTCTTGTCAGGTTTTTTATTAATCACTTCAAAGACTTTTTGATAGCTGTATTTATCTGCATTTATGTTATCAGAACCTTCTATATCGCTCACCCAGCGGTTCCATACATCTTTATTATGCAGATCTGCTACTCTTAGAGAACCGAGCGCCTCTTCCTCCGAATAGCCTAAAAGGTTCTCCGCCCCTTTGTTAAAGGTCAATATCTTACCGCTGGGGTCAGCCTCTATAATAGCTATGCTGGTGGAAGCATCAAGAATTGACTTTAGGTGGAGCGCTGTTTCCTCGATTTGCTGTCTGTAAGCAACAAGTTCGTTTATCTGCCTGCCCTCGACGATCAGTATATCTATATTTCCATCATCGTTCCATACTGGAGTAATACTGAAATCGATGGTGAATGAGTTGAGATCTTTGTTGAATACTTTGGTTTCATACCTTATGAACTCACCTTGAGCCGCTCTTTCCAGGGAGTCTTTTAGTTTATCGCTTTCTTCTACTGTATGGTTCCACCAAAAGCCATAAGCGAATTTCAAGCCCTGCACATCTTCCATTTTTTTCCCGAGGAAATCAAGGGCGGTGTTGTTCAGGCTTACTATAACGCTATCTGGTTTCAGGAAACCGATAAACTGGAAAGTACTGTTGTAAACGCTTTTGAATCTTCTTTCGCTGTACTTTAATTGCTCACGTGTTTTTTTCTGCTCGTCAATATCGAAAATCTGGCCTATCAGATGCAGTGCGTTTCCGTTCTGATCCCTTATGGCGGATATAACAAGCAATATCCAGATTTCTTCACCGTTTTTTCTGACGTTTTTCT
>CAYWYR010000038.1:0-6030 GCA_964462685.1 uncultured Hyphomicrobiales bacterium
GGTCCCTCCTAAGGGACAATTGGAGACTTGGCTTGTATTGCCGCCGTCATTCTGATAGCCGAAGGCCCAGGAATCCCGCCCACCTTTTGTCACTTGGTTGTGATATAAGTTATACTACTGTATCGAGTATTATGCCTTTTCGCACGTTGTTGGCTTGCAATCCGCCGCGGCTGTTAAATACCACGTGGGAATCTATCTGGCGGCTTGAATCAGGGAATAGTTCTTTGAAGTATTCTTTCTCTGAGTTTGATATTAGGTCTTTAGATTGACTAAGTCTCTGTTGGAATGAACGCACAACTTCAGGATCAAGCTGGGGGCGTTCCTGTTCGGGGTCTCGGCCTACATTCAAACCCTTCTCCTGTTGGAAGGATTTGTCCTGTAATCCGTATATGTCGTATCCTTTGATTCTCATTTTCGAGCTTTGATTATGAATACAAAATTAATAATCTACGGTTTCTTTTCCTCAGTAGAATTACCCCTTTATGTGCTGACTCTGCTTCACAAAGCCCGTGCCAATAGGTAAGTCTATATATATCATAGCTTTATGTGAAGTAAATTATATTTCAAGTGAGTTCCGGGCGATATTCTTAGCGGAATCCACTACCTGGGTGTTGGCCTCAAATGTTCTCTGTGCCGTTATCATCTCCACCATTTCTGTTACTACGTTGATATTAGGAAGTTTGACGTAGCCGTTCTCGTCGGAGTCCGGGTGCCCTGGGTTGAAAACAAGTCTGGGTGGGGTTTCATCATAAGCTACGCGGGATTTTAGAACATCGTAATTAGGCGGGTAATCACCCATTTTTGCCGTAGGGGCATGTGCGGTGCTAGTTCTGTCCATTGATATGAAATAGTCCATCTCATTATCAAATGGGCTACCGGGTATATGCCTTGTAACTACAACTTCACGCCTGTAGGGGTTCCCGTCAACACCGTTGGTAGTGTTGGCGTTCGCGATGTTTCTGGCAACAGAGCTCAGCCTCATACGCTGAACGGACATACCCTGCCCGCTGATATCGAATGATGAGAAAATATTTTCAGCCATAATTTCCGCCTTTATCGTCAATATTCTGTTTTAATTCTATCAGCATAAAGCTATGATAGAATGGAATGGTCATATCACGCCAATATGTTTATATCAGCCAACCATTATGTCTGCCTATTGTTTAGATATAATCATTATCAACGGGATGAACCAGTAATAGCGTTCGACATGCCCCTGAAGTAAGCTTTTGTCCTCTGAGACACAAAACTAAACCTGATCTGGTTCTGAGCCATCTCACTCATTTCCTTGTCGATGTTTACATGGGTCTCACCTGAAAAGAAAATATCAGGTTCTGGGATATTACGTTCGGCTTTGATACCTTCTTCAGCATCGCCTGTTGTTTTACCTATAGGGATGTTCATGCTGGCGCCTCCGCTAGAAGTCTCGGTACCGCTTATCACTACATTCTGCTTATGGAAAAGCTCCTCGAACTTAACGCGTTCCGGGCGGTAGTGCGGCGTACTTGCGTTTGCGATATTCTTCGCTGTAGTCTGTTGCCTAAGAGCATAGGCATCCATTGCCCTGTTCATCAGCGGCAGACCTTTTTTGAACATGTGCTGTCTGAAGACCATCTTTGTCACTTCCCTGTGATAGCAAATCAATCTAAGAATGTAGATTCAGATCTGCGTGATGTATGATTATAGCCATCCTTGGCTTAACGGTCTGGTAGGGGCATTATCTATGCCAAACAAGAATGGAATGGAATATTCAAAAAGAATAATATTGGTCGAATCTTAATTAAAATAGATTCATTTCAACTGCAATTATATGTTATCGATTTCGTTTTAATTAATATCGGCTAAATTATTTACACAAGTTAAGGATGGAAGAATGACGAATTGGTTGATTTTGGGACTAGCGGTGATATTGATTCTTATAGGGATACCGACAATAAACACACCTATAGCACTTATTCTAGGAATAGGACTGCTTATATACGCGCTTTACAGATTCAGAAGCACAAAGGCCCTTTAGTAGTAATATTTGAATTACGAAACGAAAAGCCTTTCATTATCAAAGCTATGGTGGTGGAAGGTTTTTTTTATGGAGCCGCTAAATCCATAATCTGATCTAGATGGTATAGTATTAAAATCTAACTTCGAATGATATGGTGGGCAGGATAGGTAGCAAGAGAAAATCCTCCTGTACGATAGCATCTCCACGCTCGTCGAATCGGCGGAACCATACATCCCTCCGGTTATAAACGTTGAATACATCTAAGATTACTTTTGCGGGTATATCCTTTGCCAGATCGAATCCATAGCTAGCATAAATATTAAGCTGATGTGTAGGTGGAAGCCTCAGGCCCCATCTTTGGGTAGGGAATACCCTTGGCTGGCCTTTTATATCGTTCGGTAGCCGTGAGTACCAGAATGAATTAGCACCTGTATATGACTGGCCGCTCTGGAATATAAACTGTGCTCCGAAATCCCAAGCTTCGCTAAGCCTGTAGCTACCGACTATTTTAAGATCATGCCGCCTATCCCATTTCGGTCTGAAGGGCGTGCCGTTGTTTACCGAATCGAACTGTGCTTCTACAAATCCGAGCCCGTATCCGATCCAACCTGTAAAATCCCCCATATTCTTCTGTAAGAATATCTCTGCCCCGTAAGCTTCGCCACGCCCTTGGAAAAAATAATCGCCGGTATTGGTACCTTGTTCCAGTTGTATGGTATTAAGCTCACTCAGATTATCCAGTTGTTTGTAATACACATCAAAGTTCAGGTTATAGCCTTTAACAGGGGATGTTTCCAGACTCAGGATATAATGATAAGCACGCGATAGTGCTACTGTTGTATCGGTAGGAAGCCAGGTATCAAAGAAAGTGAAATCCGGTAGGGTTGCGAGCTTGAGGTTTTGGTGAAATATTCCAGTTGCGAATTTTAAGGCGGCGTTTTCGGTGAGGGTATATTTAACTGCGAACCGCGGATCAAGTGTTACTTTTTCTGCTTGTTGCCAGTAACCCCCACGCAGGCCCAATTGTATAAAAAGGAGCTCAGAAGGTTTGTAATTTGCCTGGGCATAAGCCGCTGCGTTAAAATCTGTTATATTCAGATCAAGTTCACCGTTCTGTCCGTTTTCATTGTCCTGTTCAACCTGGCTGTCATCATCCTCGCCTGTAGTGCCGTCAAAGTCCTGAAGATATCCAAAATTATAGAAGTTGGTTTCCACACCGAATTTTGTTGTCAGCTGTTCGGATTCAAACCATTCCAGTGCTGATTTGAAGGTAACATCCTCTATGCTGTTTCTTATAAGGAACTCGAATCCTGAATTATCACCGCCGAACTGTGTCTGGTATCTGCTATAGCTGAGATTGTTATCCCAGAACATATTGTTCTCTAAAATACGAGTATATCTCAAAGCAGCAAGCCTATTTCCCACATCGAGTGCAAAGTCCACCCCGCGGTCGGATGCTTCAAGCCTGTCATTCGATATAAAGCCTGAAACGGAGAGTTTATCGCTGTCTGTTATATTCTGGGTTATTTTTGCGTTCAGATCATAAAAGCCGAAGTCAGGAACGTTGATATCAACGTTTCCATCAATAGCAGCCTTAACTAATTCAAAATAGGTACGCCTTCCGCCTACAAAATAGGAGCCGTTTCCTAGCGGCCCCTCCAAGGAAATCTTACTGCTAATAGCCCCGATGGATGCCATGCCGTTCGTCTCTGATCTATCACCGTCTTTTTGTGTGATATTGAGGACAGAGGACATACGCCCACCGTATTCTGCCGGAAAACCACCTTTTAGGAGTTCCACATCCTTTATAGCCTCTGAATTAAAAGTAGAGATAAATCCGAAAAGGTGGGTCGGGTTATATACTGCTGATCCGTCCAGCAGTACCAGGTTCTGATCAGGCGAACCGCCCCTTACGAACAGTCCGCTTGATATCTGAGAAGAAGTCAAGACGCCTGGCAGCAGCTGAATTGTCCTGAAAACATCTGACTCTCCGCCTATCCTGATTTTCTTTACTTGTTCTACAGGTATATTTACTTTGGAGATAGTGATCTGATCTTTATCGCTGTCGCGGAAGGCCTCAACCAATACTTCGTCTGTTGTGCTGCCGCCAGCTGATAACTCGATATCCAGCCGAAGGGTCTCATCATTTTTCAGGGTAATTCCAATAGTATCTTTATCATAACTGATTGATTGGGTTATGATATTATAAGTACCAGGTTCTATATCGCTGATGGAATAATAGCCATTTGTATTTGTTTTAGCCCCTTTTTTGGTTCCCTCTACAATTACTGTCGCTCCGATTATCGTCTCTTTAGTTATTGAATCTCGAACGATTCCTGAAATAGACGCGGCGTAAGTATCAAAAAATGATAGAAAAAATATAAAGGATACAGTTAAGAACTTGAGGAGTTTGTGAATCACTTTTTAGGAGAAATTGGATATAGAAAATAGCATTCAGATGAATATCAGCAACACAAATGACGTTTATAGAGCTTCATAGTTGCTTAAAGCTATTGTTTCGGAGGATATAGTGTGATCATAAATGCTACATAAGTAATAGTGATATTGAAGATTGAATAACTTATTGGTAGATTTTAAATGAATTATTATTTTAGTGTAACCTAAATAAGGATTGTAAAGATGATGAAATACTTGTTCATAATAGTAATTGCCATTTTACTAAGCTCTTGCGGATACGATAATGAGGCTCAGGATGAGGTTGGCTCAATTGATTCAACTGATGTAAAGCTACATGAGAAAGCTGTTGCATTATTTGGTGCTTTGCCGGAACCCTTAGAATATGGAAGTGATAAAACTGTTTTAGGCAGGCATCTTTATTACGAAAACAAACTCTCGATCAATGATGAGATAAGCTGTAACTCTTGCCACATGCTGGATCAATACGGGGTGGACAATCTTCCGGTCTCCCCGGGGCACGATGGCTCTGTGGGGGAGAGAAATTCTCCGAGCGTATATTATGCTGTGTACCATGTTGCCCAGTTCTGGGATGGCAGAGCAATGGATTTAGTTGAGCAGGCAAAAGGCCCGATAACCAATCCTATTGAAATGGGTATGGCTAAAGATATAGATGCTGTAAATAAAATCGCGAAAGAAGAAGGCTATAAAGATCTGTTTGAAAAGGTATATGCTGATTCCGATGAAGCCGTGAGTTTTGATAATATGGCAGATGCTATCGCTGAATATGAGAAAACACTCGTAACTCCTTCTCGATTCGATTCATATATAAATGGTGATATATCGGCACTTTCAACTGAAGAAAAGGACGGCATGCAGACCTTTATAGATGCTGGTTGTATTTCATGCCACATAGGCAATACTCTGGGCGGCCGTATGTATCAGAAGTTCGGATTGGTAAATGGGCCATACTGGGAATATACCGGAAGCGAAAACCATGACCGTGGGCGTGCCGAGGTAACAGGCAACGAATCGGATGAGTTTTTCTTTAAAGTCCCTTCGCTAAGAAACGTGGAAAAGACTTGGCCCTACTTCCATGACGGCTGTGTAGAGGAGCTATCGAAAGCAGTTGAAATCATGGCGATAACGCAGACAGGAAAAAAATTGACTAATGAAGAAATAGCGAGTATTGTAACCTTCCTTAAAGCATTAACGGGCGAAATACCTGAACATGCCAGCGAACCTCAGGATATGTCTTTGAACTAAGGGGGTAGTGGTCGTTAACAAGGAGTGACTCACAAGATATACTACGATTATTTTCAAGACAAATGTAAGTCATCCTCGGGCAATCGAGCAATGGCCAAGCATCACTCAACAAGGGGTTGCAACCCCTTGTTACATATATTTAAAGTATAGTTCTTCCTTTTGCATATGGTCATGCCGACATTCCGGAGCATGCTCAGTGTGACATGCCCACCGAATGACAAAAGGCGGGCGGGATTCCTCGGGCTTGGCCACTCGGAATGACGGCGGCAATACAAGCCAAGTCTCCAATTGTCCCAGGAGGGACCGCTTTACAGGAGTGATTCCCATCACGACTAAGGTAAAGCGAGGGA
>CAYWYR010000039.1:0-5311 GCA_964462685.1 uncultured Hyphomicrobiales bacterium
GGTAAAAAGCATGGAAAATTCTTACGAAAGTAATCTAAACGACCCAGCGGGCTATTCTAACCCAGAGGAATATGAAGCTTATATGGCCCAGACTTACGGGCCTGAATGGAAAACAGGATTCCGTGTAGGTTTTGGTAAAAGGCTAGGGGCGCTTGTAATTGATGTGATAATAGTGATGCTATTATCAGGTTTACTGATGCTGGTTTTACCTTATGAGGGTCTAGACTCAATTTTTGGGGCTATATTATCTGGGGATTTGGAATCACTGCAGGGAATGGAAGAAAATGCGTTAGCTATTGCTCAGGATAATATGATACCCGAATTTATAGCAAATACTATTATTCTTCTTTACTGGGCGTTGGAAGCTCTTCTTGGATTTACAGTAGGTAAGAAATTACTTAAAATCAAGATCGCTGACGTAAATCTTCGTCATAACAAAAAAGCCTTATGGACTAGATTCTTAGTAAAGCATAGTTATTCGATAATAGGTTTACTGGCAATTCCTTTCGGCTTTGTAGTGATGACCGCGGTTGGTTTTATTACTGGTCTGTTAGGTTTTGTATTATTTATCGGCTGCTTCTTTGTTTTAGGTGCAAGAAAACAAGCACTGCATGATATGATAGCCGGAACGGCTGTTTTTAATGACGAGTCTTTGGAGTGGAACCGACAGAATGTCTAAAAAGAAAAAGAAAAGTAAACTAAAATCGATAATCTTCATAGTAATTCTTTTAGTGGCGGTAGGTATAACATACTCTCTGCTTACCCAGAAAGAAGAAACGCTTAAAGTTACCGTATCGGAAGTCGAGCAAGTTGATATTACCGAACTTGTTAAGGCTATCGGTAGGATACAACCAGAAAAGGAAGTGAAAATCAGTAGCGAGATATCTGGTGAGCTGATTTTCCTCGGTGTAAAGGAAGGTTTTGAAGTTAAGAAGGGTGATGTGCTTGCAAGGGTAAGGCCTGATATCATCGAATCCCAACTTGAGCAATTACAGGCTGCAACCAGATCTGCCAGTACTGAGATAGAGGTAGCAAAAGCAGAGCTTGAAAGGGCAAAACTTGATCTCGATAGGGTACAGGAGCTTTTTGAGAAAGAGTTCACACCCAAACAACAGCTTGATCAGGCTACAGCCGCATTTAGGCAAGCTAAAGCCAGGGTAGAAGCAAGTGAGCAAAGGTTCTACCAGACTCAGGCTTCTCTAAACGAGGTTAGGCGAAACAAGGAAAGAACAACTATCTTCTCTCCAATCGACGGTATAGTTACCAAAATGAACGTTGAATTAGGTGAAAAAATTCTCGGTACAGCACAGTTCCAAGGTACTGATATGATGACAGTATCTAATCTGGATGAAATGAACGCGGTTGTGGATGTTGATGAGAATGATGTTGTGAAAATCGAGCTAGGAGATACCACAAATGTTAGCATAGATGCGTTCCCAAACAGAAACTTTATGGGAGAGGTGGTAGAGATAGGGCATTCTGCAAAAGGCAATCTTGAAATGCAGGAGCAGGTAATAAATTTCGAAGTAAAGGTAAGGCTGCTTGAGCAGGATCCAAAACTCCGCCCGGGTATGAGTTGTGATGTGGCTATCGAAACTGAGAAAAAATATGGAATCGTTGCCGTTCCGCACGGAGCCTTGATATCAAGAGATGACCTTACAAGTGCAGATAGCCTTTCAACCGAAACTGCAGCAACTGGAATATCTGATAACCCACCTACCTTCGTTTTTGTTTATGATGGTGGTGCCGCTGATGCAAAACGCGTAGAAATCGGTATATCAAATTCTAAATACAGAGAGATAACAAGTGGGCTTGAAGTCGGTACAGAGGTTATTACAGGGCCATACACTGCTGTATCTCAACTCATCCAAGACGGCATGAAGGTAGAGAAAACAGATAACCTCGGTTATGGTAGATGATTGATATCCAAGATGTATCTAAGGTTTACGAAATGGGTACGGAGACTGTACGCGCTCTGGACGGTGTAACATTAAAGATAGAACAGAACGAATACGTGGCTATAATGGGCCCTTCGGGTTCCGGCAAATCTACTTTGATGAACGTTCTCGGTTGCCTTGATACCCCGACCACTGGGAGCTATAGGTTTGAGGGCGAAGAGGTAGAGGAAATGGATGAAGATGAACTCGCAAGTATCCGGAACAGGAAGATCGGCTTTGTATTCCAGACTTTTAATCTTCTGCCGCGTCAGTCAGCCTTAAAGAATGTAGAGTTACCTCTAATCTATAGCGGCGTTAAAGCAAGCAAAAGGGAAGAACGAGCCGCACAGATTTTAGATCACGTAGGCCTGGGTGATAGAACAGACCACCGCCCCAATGAACTTTCTGGCGGGCAAAGACAAAGAGTAGCTATCGCAAGGGCGCTTGTAACCGACCCATCAATAATCTTAGCCGATGAGCCTACAGGTAATCTTGACTCGAAGACGGGGTATGATATCATGAGGCTATTTTCCGAGCTCTGGAAAAACGGTAACACTATCATACTTGTAACACACGAAGAAGACATCGCATTATATGCTAAAAGAATCATCCGACTACGCGATGGGCTTATCGAATCCGATACCATAAACCATAATCAGGTAGCTTTCTAAAGTTTGCTCTCACCTTCAGAGATATCAGAGACTTTCAAGATGGCCGTATCATCCCTTATGGGGAACAAGATGCGGTCTTTTCTTGCATCGCTTGGGATAGTGGTAGGTATATCAATAGTAATCCTTATCGGATGGGCTATCAACGGCTTGGATGCCTCCTTCCAGAAAACATTCGAAATAATGGGAGTTGATATCCTCTTTGTTGATAAATGGGATTGGGCCGGCCGGGTTGACTGGCGTGAGGCTCAGAAAAGAAAAAACATTACTTTTGATGATTATGAGCTACTCAAAGAAAGACTGGAAGTGGCAGAGTTAGTTCTTCCCGAGATTTCTCAGTGGGGTGGTAAAATAGCCTATGATGGCAGTACTATGGATGGGGTGTCGATAGTTGGGGTAAATCCTGATAACGCTAAAACCCCGGCCGGTAATCTGCTTAAGGGTAGATACTTCTCTCATTTGGAGAATAATGCTAATGCCAATGTGGTGATAATCGGTCATAAAATCTATGAGACCCTATTCCCGCAGGGTAATGCTGTAGGTAAGGATATTGAGATCAACAAGAGGAAGTTCAATATTATAGGTGTGGTTCAGAAGCGTGGTACTGTAATATTCGAAATGATTGATAATCAGGTTTTTGTTCCTATCAATACCTTCAAGAAAACTCTCGGTACTTATGGCAGAAGCTATAGGATAGCCGTTAAGACAGGTTCCCCTGATAACGTGGATTTTGTAAGGGAAGAGACACGCGGTATATTCAGATCTATAAGGCAACAGCAACCCGGTGAAGATGATAGTTTCTCAATCAACGAAACTAAGGCGTTTGAATCTACTATTGCCGATATCAAACGATGGGTATATGTAATCGGTATCAGCATGACAGGGCTGTCATTTGTGGTTGGTATTATCGGCATAATGAATATTATGTTCGTATCGGTTACCGAAAGAACGAAAGAAATCGGTATCAGAAAATCACTCGGCGCAAAAAAGTCGAGTATATTGGTTCAGTTCATTATCGAATCAATGCTTCTATGCCTTTTTGGTTCGCTTATATCAATCACTATATGTATTGGTTTAGTAAATCTTATCTCATTTGTATTGGATAAACTTGCACCTGCTAATGAGACCGTAGCCAATATAACTGAGTTCGTACTGCCGACCCTGCCCAATGAGATAGTTGTTATAGCTGTTGTGGTATCAGCTGTTGTCGGTATTTTGGCAGGCCTGATACCGGCAAGCCGTGCCGCTAATCTTGATCCTGTTGAAGCTTTGAGGTCAGACTGATGCAATTCATGGAGACAATCCTGCAAGCGCTCAGCGCCATCACCCAGAACAAACTCCGCTCTGGGCTTACACTGCTTTCGATAGTGATAGGAGTATTTGCTATCATGGTTTCAGGCATACTCATATCAACTATAGACAATCTCCTATCTACAGAGCTCGCCTCACTTGGCGAAAACAGCTTTTCATTCACCAGAAGACCTTCCGTGAATATCGGTGGTAGCAATTGGAGTAAGTACCGCAACAGACCTTTAATAACCTACGATGAGTTTCAGGAATTGCAATCCGCGATGCCTTCAGGTGTGAATATGGCGGTTACTTCATCCACAGGAAACCAGAAAGCTGAAGCTGGGCTTAACGAGACCGATAATAACGTCGAGGTAATAGGTGCATCTCTCGGATATTTTGATATCGCAAATAAAGAGATAGCTTACGGGCGTTCACTACTTCAAAGCGATATAATTTCAGGTAATGATTACGCCGTTGTAGGGATGGATTTAGCGTTTCAGCTATTCAAAAGGATAGATGTTCTCGGAGAATCTTTTAAGATAGGGAACAGACGATACGAAATAATTGGAGTCTTGGAATATGAAGGGCCTCTATTGGGTTCCAGTAGGGATAATCTGATGATTATTCCTATTACTAACTATTTGCAGTTTTTCCTTGATTATTGGGAATCACTTGATATTCTAGGTAAAGCCCCTGATAAAGAATCATTTTCAGATATACTTGATATAGCTATTGGTAGTTATAGAGGTATTAGGGAGCTTATGCCTTGGGATGAAAATAATTTCGAGATCCAGACAAACGAATCTATCACCGAGCAATTCGCATCCCTTACTGGTTATATTCAATACTTCGGAATTACCGTTGGGCTTTTTTCGATGATAGTAGCGGGTATCGGTATAATGAATATCATGCTTGTGATCATTAAAGAGCGCACCCGCGAGATAGGAGTAAGAAAAGCTATGGGTGCCACTCCGAGAGTAATCACCTCCCAATTTCTGATAGAAACGATTGTATTGTGTTTGGTAGGTGGCCTGATTGGCATTATCGGCTCGGTTGGTATAGCCCAACTGCTCGGCTTGGCGTTTGATATCAGTATAACCATTCCACTGGATATAACCGTGCTATCACTTTTGCTCTGTACATTTATCGGCCTTGTATTCGGTATTTTCCCAAGCCGCAAAGCCGCGAAACTCGACCCAATCGAAGCATTAAGATACGAATAAAGGGTACACACTTCTTTGTCATGCTGAGCCCAGTTATGTCCTCCTTGCGGCAAGCTTTGTCATCCTGAGCTTGTCGAAGGAAATGTCATCCTGAGCTTGTCGAAGGACGAAGCTCGTGACATTTCCAAAAGTCTTCCGCCCGTCATTCCGAGAGTCACTTGTGGCCGAGGAATCCCGTGACCATTCCTGCAGC
>CAYWYR010000040.1:0-5006 GCA_964462685.1 uncultured Hyphomicrobiales bacterium
GCCCGCGGTTATATCCAGCGGGTAGTGAACGCCGACAAATACCCGGCTTACGGCCACAAGCAAGGCAATGGAAAGCCATAGCCACCATTTCCTTGGGAACATACCTGTAAGGAATGTGCCGACAGCAAAGTTATTTGTAGCATGTGCCGAAGGGAACGAGCGGCCGCTACCGCAATTAACCAATAAAATGATATCCTCGAATATATGGCAGGGGCGGGAGCGGCCTATCCAAGGTTTGATTACCTGTGCCGATAGCTGGTCGGCTATTCCGACTATTAACAGGATAATCATCACTATCCAAATAGCTTCCCGTTTCTTGTTCTTAATAAGGATAAACAGTCCCAATATATATACCGGCACCCAACTGCTGAACTCCGTTGCTATAGGCATAAGCCAATCGGTAACGGGATTCGACAGCGAACCATTGATAAACCTGAAAAGCGTCAGATCGATATTTTGGATAATTTCTTCGATAGGTCTGCCATTCTCCTGTAGTTGGCTACACCGGGAGTAGTTTTATCAGTCCATACTCAGCAAAAAGCTTTTTATCAGCTCGTCCAAGTCGCCATCCATTACGGAATGTATATCGGTTATCTTTGTCTCAGTTCTGTGATCGTTCACCATGGTGTAGGGCTGGAAAACATAGGATCTTATCTGGCTTCCCCATTCAATTTTCATTTTCTTGCCTTCCTCTTCGGCACGTGCGGCATCCTCTTCTTCCCGTTTCATTTGGTAGAGTCTTGCTTTTAGCATTTTCAAGGCGTGCTCTCGGTTCTGCAGTTGGCTGCGTTCTTTTTGGCAGGCGATTGCGACCCCTGTAGGCTTGTGCTTAACCCTTACGGCTGTCTCCACCTTGTTTACGTTCTGGCCGCCGGCACCGCCCGCCCGGAAAGTATCCCATTCCAGATCGGCAGCGTTCAGTTCAATCTCTACCTCCTCATCCGCCTCTGGAAAGCAGTAAACCGAAGCGAAACTGGTATGCCTTTTTGCCGCCGAATCAAAAGGCGATATCCTTACCAGCCTGTGCACACCGCTTTCTGCCTTTAGATATCCATAAGCGAATTTACCTACAAATTCCAGGGTGCAGCTTTTGATTCCTGCTACGTCGCCGTCTATTTCATCCATCAGGGTAACTTTCATACCGTTACGCTCGCCCCAACGCACGTACATGCGCATCAGCATGGAAGCCCAGTCGCAGGCCTCGGTACCGCCAGCCCCAGCATTAATGGTAAGTAGAGCCGTTTTTTCGTCATCCCTGCCTTTTAGCATGTTCCGCAGTTCAAGATTCCCGACAAGTGTAGTGGTCTTGTCTATCTCACCTTCAATATCAGGCTCCATTGAGGAGTCTTCCATCTCTTCCGCCAATTCGATCATAGCCTCGGAATCGCCAGCGGCTGAATGTGCTTTCTCCCATTCATCGATCCATTCTTTTTCAGATGACATTTCCTGCATAGTTTTTTTTGCAGAATCTGCATCATCCCAAAAAGAACCCTCTTCAGACAAAGCCTGTAGCTCATCAACCTTTTTCTGACGGCCTTCTAAGTCAAAGATACCCCCGAAGCTTATCAATTCTCTCTTTTAACTCTTTTACTCTTTCTTTTTGCGGCTCAAACATTATTTACTCTTTATTACTCTATGCTTTAATGGGTATTCTGATATTATCAGAACTGCAAAAATACGAAATAGACAGCTCACCTTTTCTTTAGTTCGATAGTTATCAATACCTATAAGCATTAACCGTGGTTAATTATGTAACGATATATTAGATACAGTAATAGTATAAATGAGAAAAACCATACTTTTTATAGCCATAGTTGCACTTTTGGTGTACCTACTTGTTTCACTTTTCAATCCCTGGGCGATACTTTATTTATCACCTTTACCCTTATTCGCGTTTCTTGCATTCTGGGATGCCTTCCAAAAAGGGGACGCTATACGCAGGCAGTATCCAGTGCTTGGCAGGCTATCAAGGCTTTTGGAAGAACAGAAGCATGTTATTCAGGAAATACTTTTGCTGAATCGGAAAGAAGGTGCCCCTTTCGATGAAGTCCATAAGGAAATAGCGGTTCACAGGGCCATGGGCGAGAAAACAAACCAACCCTTCGGTACAGATTACGATCTTTATAAAGAAGGTATGGAGTATGCTCGGCATTCAATGTTCCCGAAAAGCAATGAGAACATTTACCGCGACCACCGTTTCGATATCGGCGGCCCAAAATGCACAAAACCTTACTCCAGCAGCTTTATCAATGTTGCTGGGATGAGCTACGGCTCTATTAGCGAGGAGGCTATCAAAGCACTTTCAATCGGTGCTGCAAAGGCACATTTTGCCTTAAACACAGGTGAGGGTGGATATGCGGATTTCCACAGCGATGAAGGCAATGATGTTATCTTCCAGTTCGGTACGGCTTACTTTGGCTGCAGAACCGAGGAAGGCAATTTCGATCCGGACAAATTCAGGGAAATAGCACAGCTTGAAAACGTAAAAATGACTGAGATAAAAGTAAGCCAAGGTGCTAAACCAAGCTACGGCGCTATACTTCCAGCTAAAAAGAATACCCCCCAGATAGCGAAGGTTCGCAACATCAACGCCGGTGAAAAAGTTGAGTCCCCGCCCAATCACGCAGAATTTGATGACCCCTATTCACTTTGCGGTTTTATCAAAAGATTGAGAGACCTTTCGGACGGTAAGCCTGTAGGAATAAAGTTTTGCCTGGGTAGGGAAGAGGATTTCGTTGATATGGTAAAAGCATTTAAAGAAACAGGAGACGGCCCAGATTATATAGCAATCGACGGGAGCGAAGGAGGTACCGGGGCGGCTCATTTCGAAGCCCTGCACTTTACGGGCATGCCGCTTGCTTTATCTCTTAATTCCTGCCATAGAATACTAAAAGATCAAGGTTTAAGAAACCAGATAAAGATCATAGCCTCCGGCAAGCAGATAAGCTCATTCGATATGCTTAGAACTGTGGCCAACGGAGCAGACGGTATATATATAGCCCGCGGTTTTATGTTTGCCCTTGGTTGTGTACAGTCGCTGAAATGTAATAAAAATATATGCCCGGTAGGGCTCACAACTATGGATAAGTCACGAAGGAAGGCTCTTGTACCATCTGATAAAGGCCAGAAAGTCTATAACTTCCACATTAACTCTCTTAAAGGGATAAACGAAATGCTGTCATCGCTTGGCCTTACCTCAGTTTATGATTTTACTAAAGAACATTTCAGGGCTATCAAAAATTCAGAAGAGACCGATTTCCATGCAGTATAGAAAAAGGAATCGGACACAGATCTATCCGATCTGAGCCTAAAGGTGACCACAGATCGGTTTCTAAGTGATTTTATTAGTGGATTTTCGGCTTACATTCCCACAACACGCATGCCGTCATAGCTTGAAAATCCACCATCAACAGATGTAACGTTTGTATATCCAGCTTCTATCAACTTTTCCATTGCCCTTTTCGAACGGCCGCCAGACTTACAATAGACATATATCTTGTCGTTTTTATCAATATTTGGGAGAGTAGCCTGCAAGCTTTCTTCATTCAGGGAAGGCAGCGGTATATTTACCATACCTTCTATATATCCTGCATCCAGTTCATTTGGGTTTCTCACATCAATAAGATAGGCATCCGGGTTGTCGTTAAGTTCGAGGTCTAAGTCAGAAGCAGCAACAAAGTCTTTTTCTATCTCTACTTCCATTTCCTGCCCAGGAAGCAGGTCTTCTTCAGCCACATTCGGTTCTTCATAAGTCAGATTATCCTGATCGGTAACAATCCCACCGAATACGATAAAGAGTGTCGCTATCAGTAGTAAACCCAATCCAATCAATAGCCCGCTTTTCTTGTTCATTTTCAATACCTTCTATTTGTTGATCTTTATTCTATGAGAAGATGATAAATTAATACTATTGTAGTATTATTTATATCCTGATTGATTGCAAAATAATAGTTTCTCTCATCATATAAAATAATATGCTATTCACTTCATCTTATTAAAAGTTATATACAGAATCGAATTATTGATTATCATAAAAAATTTTTTCCTGAGGATGCCTATTGAAGAGCTTTCCATATTCCAAATAATCTTAGAGCTCGCAGCGATCTTTTTGATAACTGTGACTGCACTTCCTTTCTTCAGTTTGAAACACTGGGCTGTTAGGGTGTGGGATTTTCCCCGTACGCAGGTTTTTGTGTTATCGCTGATAGCCCTGATTCTGAGTGTATCCTTTTTGCCAGTCGGCAACAGGGAAATAATTCTGAATACTCTGCTTACCGTAGTGCTCTTTATACAAGGCGCTAGTATATTGCCATATACACCGTTTTATCCGAAAGATACCGAATCGATTAAAAGTAAGGAAGGATATGAGATAATCAAGCTGATGTTTGCCAATGTCCTACAGTTCAATGATAAACACGACAAGTTATTAAATATCATAGATAAGCGAGACCCAGACATCATACTGCTTGTGGAAACAGATAAAATATGGCAGGAAGGTATGAATGATCTTTACGACAAGTATGAGTATGAGTGTTCCATACCTATGGATAATACTTATGGAATGTTGCTTTTTTCCAAAATGCGGCTGACCGAAACAAAGGTTAACTATTTTATTGATCTTGATATCCCGTCTATCGAAACAGATGTGATCACACCTTATGGCCAGACATTCAAAATGTTTTGTGTCCATCCGGAACCGCCTTCTCCAACAGAGGCTGACAATTCGATACCCAGGGATAAAGAACTTCTTGTGGTAGCCAATCTGGTTAGGAGGCAGGAGCTTCCAGTTCTAGTATTCGGTGATATGAACGATGTGGCATGGAGTGATACGACATCGATATTCCAGTTTCTATCCGGCCTTAGGGATCCTCGCAAAGGCAGAGGCTTTTTTAATACATTTCACGCGAAATACCCTTGGATGAGATGGTCGCTTGATCATATATTTCATTCCTGGCATTTCAAGATATCAAGGATAAAGAAATTAAGTTACTTTGGTAGCGATCATT
>CAYWYR010000041.1:0-3588 GCA_964462685.1 uncultured Hyphomicrobiales bacterium
CCCCCCGTCATTCCGAAAGCATGTCATATTGAGCCCGTCGAAATATAAGACATGCCGAGGAATCCCGTGCTTATAGAACAACACACCAGAGATTCTTCGGCCGCTCTGCTCCCTCAGAATGACGGCACGTCTCGGTGCCTGAGCCTGCCCCGAAGGCACAGCCCCTCTTTGACTACTACCACAAAAAAAAGCCTCTGCTGTTAGGCAGAGGCTATATAGAATATTATATTTACTTCTTTTTCTTTTTGCGCTGTTGTGCACCGCGGTTTTTGATATTATTTTGATCGCTTCCTTTACCGGTGTAGGTACCTTTTGGTACTCTGCCTTGGGCTTCAGCCATTTTCTGCGCCTCTGCCATTTTCTTGGTAAGCCATCCTTCTTTCTTTGGCGCGTTCTTTAGGTCTTCAAGCGATACTTTCGATTTACTGTGGTTATTCTGGTACCACTGCTGGAATATCGAAAGAATATTGAAAACGAGATAATAAAGGTTGATACCAGCCGGGAATCCTGAAAACAGGAATGTAAACATGACCGGCATGATATAAACCATCTGTTTTTGGCGCGGATCGGTTATCGTCATCTTCTGCATAAAGAACATCGAGAAACCGGTAAGCAGAGCTAAACCTGATAAACCGGAAATACCAAGGATAGGGAAGCCCCAATCCAATATATACTCTGGATTGGCAAGATCGTTTATCCAAAGGAAATCAGCACCGCGAATCGCGATATTGGATCTTAATACAGCCCATAGCGCAAAGAATATAGGCATCTGCAACAGCATCGGAAGACATCCGCCCGCCGGGTTTACCCCGTATTCGCTGTAGAGCTTCATCATCTCCTGCTGGCGGCGTGTTGGGTCGTCCTTATATTTTTCGTTCAGTTCTGTCATAAGCGGGGCAAGCAGCTTAGTCTTTTGTGTGGACTGCATCTGCTTGCGCGATAACGGGTAAAGAATAATCTTTATCAGAACCGAGAATATTATGATCGTCCAGCCCCAGCTAGGCACAAATGCGTGTATGAAGTTGAATAAAGGCATCATAAGGTATCTACCGATACTGCCGATGAAACCCCAACCGAATTCTACCGCCTCATCATACCCATATTCCTCAAGTACCGCAAAATCAATCGGGCCGAGATAGATATTATATTTATCGGTTATGGTAGATGTCTTGTATGGCTTGCTGAAACGGATACCGTATTTTTCAATCATACCGTCATTTGCTACCATTCTGTTGTTACCATCAAGCTGCACCCTGCCGTCAAATTCGTAAGGATTGATCGCTAAAAGGAAGTACTTAGTCTTGATAGCTGCGTAATCAACGTTACCTTTAATGCTTTCCATTACAGGTTCATCGTCGTCCGCATCTATTTCGGTCTCTTCACCGTCAACAACAAAGAATGCCCTTGCTTCGCCTGATTCATCAACCGAGTTCATTTCCTGGTAGCGCAGTCCTTCATCCCAAACAAGGCTGAATCCGTTATTTGTGACCAGATCGGACATATTTGAGATCTGCGACTCCAGATCAAAATCATATTTACCGTTTTTGAAAGTATAGGTAACTCGGAACTCGCCGCCCTCGGCTGTCCTTAGATAACCGTTCAGCTTATACTCCTGGTCTCCAGAAAGCTCTACTGTTCCGAGCGTATCCATTACAAAGTCAACGGTTCTGGAATCGAAACTGCCGCTATGGGTATTGAATTCATAGAATAGTGATCCTTGGTCGCTCCATACAAGCTGAGACTGATACTGAGGATCCCAAAAAGTATATTCGGTAAGGAAGAACTTCTTGAGCGATGCGCCTTTACTTGATATATATGCGATATATTTATCGGTTACTATTCTTGCTGTGCCAGGCTCCCCGAGAAGTGACTCGCCTTCTGTGGCGTTTGCGTTCATAGGGTTGCCGTCAATATCCTCCAATGAGCTGGATGTTGTATCAGCTGGTATGCCTTCTAGAGACGGGTCTTTCTTTGTGAATGCGTCTAGAACAGGATCCGGTGCTTTGCTGCTCTGGCCTTCGATATCTTCGGCAATCTTTTCGTCCGATTCAATGACTTCTTCAGTTACGAATTGATCTTCAACCGGTACTTCTTCAACGGATTGGAAGAAAGAAAAGCCGATTACGATTAGCCCTACAAGTAGGAATGCAAGGACTGTGTTTTTATCTAAGTTCATTTTTTGAGAGCTTTCTTTAGCTTTATGGGCTTGAATTAAATATTTATTTCGAATTGTCTGAGTTAGGGGGGACGGGGTCATGCCCCTGGCCACCCCATGGATGGCATCTCGCTATCCTTTTAGTGGCTAGCCATGCACCTTTCAGCGGGCCGTGTAATTTGATAGATTCTATGGCATAGTGAGAGCAAGTAGGCGTATATCTGCAGGAGTTCGGCAATACGGGAGAAATTACTTTCTGATAGACCTTGATAGGCAGTATCAGTGCACCGGATATCAGTTGGCTTATCCGCATCGGCTCTTCATCTGTGATATAATTTGATCCTATCATTTTCTATAAAGGCTTTCGCTTCTTTTCTGGCTGAATTCATGTGCTTTATGGAATAGCTCAATAGCTTGATCATTCACTGTTTTATAATCCACAAGGCTCTGCATAGCAATGCTTTTCTTCCAGAACAGAATCACCGACTCCCATTTCATGATATCTTGTTTTATGATAACGGCTTCAATGTTATCAGGCACAATATCCGTTCCATTAATGGTGCTGTCATCATTTTGCTGACTATTTGTCATCTCAGCGATGCTGAGACATTCCGCTACATATTGCCTTAGGGATTGTCTCATCAGCCGTTTCAGTCTATTTCTCACCACTGCTTTCTTGCAGTGCCTTTTACTGACCGATACACCATAGTACAGAACCGGGACATCTTCCGCGGGCTTGTCCCTAAGCCTCAAACTAAGAGACATATCACCGTGGTAGAACTTTTTACCGCCAGGGAAGTGCTCCGCAAATGCGTTATGGCCTTTAAGTGGCTTTAGCTTTATGATTTTATCTGCCATAAACAAGAATGGATAGACTTATAAGGCCTATCCATTTTTAAAATATATCCGCATAAAGCAAGGCCGTTACCTAAAAGTATCAAGTAAAGCCCAAAAGCTTTAGTATTTTTTTCTTTCGTCGCTAACAGAAAGCTTCTTGCGGCCTTTGGCGCGCCTTCTCTTCAGTACAAGCCTGCCGTTTTTGGAAGCCATTCTCTCTCTGAAGCCGTGTTTGTTTTTTCTCTTTTTGCGGCTAGGCTGATAAGTTCTTTTCATCTTGATATCCGGAAATTATTTGCATCGTATTTTGATAAGACTACAAATATAATATAGAGTGTGGAGAATTGCAATACCTATACAGTATAATTCCAATTACTGTAAAAAAAAATACCTTCTAAATCACCGTTTCCCTCTCTATGCTTATTTTTGTAGATTCATAATACAGAATCATACCGAATACGGGGTTTACACACTATGGGAAGAATGTTTGAAAAGCGCAAGCACAGGATGTTTGCAAGATATGACAAGATGGCCAAGGCTTTTACCAGAATAGGTAAAGAGATTGCTATAGCGGTAAAGCAGGGTGGCCCAGACCC
>CAYWYR010000042.1:0-3234 GCA_964462685.1 uncultured Hyphomicrobiales bacterium
TACAATAATTTACACTACCCCTCCCCCTTATGCGTTCGAAATTAAAGAAGCGGTTATGTTTGATGTGCCGCACGATTTACGAACCTATATTTATACCAGGATTACCATGCCACCATAACTACAATACATAAAAAAGCCACCGGAAATGGTTACAACATCGCCGATGGCACTTCGCCAGTTATCAGATCTGTTAAAAATCTGAAATCCAACAATATATGAAAGAAAGGAAACGAATGACTATGAAAAAACTTGTTATAATGATGGCTGCTACATTTCTTATGCTATGTGGTAGTTTAAACGCGGCACCCCCATTAGGGCCACCTTCTCCATTGTGCGATCAAAGCGATTGTACTGAACCTTGGGTTCCAGTAGGACCTGGCTTCACCGAATTTGAATTCGGAGCGGACTGTAAATTAAAAGTAATATTTAAGGTGAGATTTTGTACGCCTATACAAATATGGGTTGAAAGCATAACAGTTATTAGTGGGTCTAATTGTAATAATCTTTCTGCTAAAACCCTACGGGAGCTAGCTGTATTGACTATTTTAGAAGGTTTTAATGGCCCTAACTCTGTACCTCCTTGCACCGCTCCAGATCAACCGTATGAGGTTTTTACAGCTGCATGTATATATGAGGCTAGTTGTACTTATACGTTTGCCGATGACCCTACAGATGTAGATTGTGATCCGCCGTCCATACAACCCAATAATGCTACAACTAGACGTGAGATTACTGAAACATCTCATATACCATGCGGTGAAACATGTTGCAGAACGATATATACTGTTTGCCGAGAACCAGATAGTGATATAGTTCAGGTAACAAAAGGTGCTACAACGCAATATGGAGAATGTTCAGCTAAGCCACAAGGTGCTCAGAATGAGTGCTATAATTACTGTGGAGGTTAATAATGAGAATAATATTTTTAACTTTAAGCATAGTACTATTGTCAATACATATTAGCTATGCGGATGAAGATATCAAACCTAAGAGAACGATCATTTTCCACGATAGTGACGGATCAGTATATGAAAGCCCAAACAGTCTTAATTTCAAATTGATTGCGGGTTCGGGAGATTGGTCGGTTTATAAGGAAACTGAACCGTATGACGGGCAAATACAAATGAGTATCGATGGCATAAAATACGGGATGTTTAATTCAACCACTATTACGGAAATTGGCCATGTATCTACTGAACCAAATAGAACCATTAATGACACCCAGTACAGAGAATACATGAATCATTATAGTTTAACTATAGGAAGAGAAACGGTGGGTAACGCCTTGATACTTGATATTAAAGTTCCAGAGCCTACAAAAACTCAATTCAGTATTACTACTGTTGAAGGACAAGTATTGTATATTGAAGATAATATAAAGTTAACTGAAGGTGATAAAAAACACTTTATCGATTTGACAGGTCTTCCAACTGGCAGACTAATTATCAATATGAAAGTCAATGGAATAAGTCTTTCTACAAAACACTATAACGGAGAATAAATGCAACTGATATCAATATTGCTGATACTAAATTGCACCATATTGCTATCTACCGAATACAGGACTGTGCCCTTTGAAGTTCCAGAGGGCTCACAGGCCCCTTCTGATTTTGAAGAAGGGAATATAACTCTTAATAGAGCTACGGTATATGAAGATGGTATTTTAGTTCAGTTCCGAAAATATGACAGAAATATTAAATCAATATTTGACAGCTTATACTACTACAACGGATCGACTTGGATAACGCACAGTTTTTTCGATTGGGACTTAGACGGTAGAGTTTCAACATATCATTATGATAGGGATGGTAACCTTTATGTCAGGGCTTCCACGCAAACTGAAACCTTCAGAATTCACCGATATGATAATAACGGTAACTGGGATAAGGTAGATATACCGTGGGATACTTATGAAGATGTTGAAAATATATCACCCTTTGAGGTAGATAGAAGAGTTCTTGATCTAGATTTTGATCAGGAATCCAATATCGTTGTACTCAATGATCATATAGCTATTCTTGATGATGATATAAAAAAAGTAGAATATCAAGCTTCGGCGGGTGGAGAACTTCTTGTATTCGATAAAAATGAGAATATTATAATGTATAGAAGAACCGAAGATCCATATTACGAAGGTTATAATATTCGAGATACGCTCCCAAACCAGTTTTTCAATTCTTACGACCAGCTTCTTGTAAGGGATAATGGCGATATACTGTTCACGGCTTTATCTTTCCGACCTGATTCACTAGTTTATCCAGCTGCGGTTTATTCTTTAGTTGATGGAGTAATAAAACCGATAAATATAGGATTTGAGGATGATGTTGAGGTTGTCAATCGGGATAATCCCTTCCAGTGTCAGGATATAATAGAAGTAAACGGCAGGGTGTGGATACTCCAAAGACGGAATAGAAACCCTTCTACCCTGCATTCAAGTACTGATTTAGTAAACTGGACCAGTTATTTTTCAGCAGAAACAGATATCCCAATAGCCGATGATGTAGATAATGATGTATTTGGGATAAGTAATATCTCAGGTTACAATAATAAATTATATGTAGGCACTACGGAAGGATTACTAACAATCGATGAAAATGACAACATAGAAAGAATAAAAGTATTCAATAGCGAAGAAAATCAATATATCGATAATGTATCTGACATATTGATCTCAGAGACATCCACATGGATCACAACCCCACATACTTGGGGTAGACAATGGTGGTACAAAGTGGAAAAAGTCAGCTCTATCGATGAAGATATCAAGTCTAATCGCATCGCCACTTCCACCCAATACTACGACACCATGGGCAACGAGCTAAGCGAAGAAGATATCCAGAGCGGCATCCCCCACTTAAAAGTCATCCGCTTCAAAGACGGCGGTTTTAAAGTGGAAAAGAGGGTGATGAGGTAGTCACGAATTGACTGGGGGTGATGTAGATGATCGGGAGAAAGAGAAAATCACCCTTCGCCCTGATGGGCACTTCCCTCAAGGGAAGACAATAAGAGAATACTCTGACTGTGATACCTTAAGGCTCAATCAAAGGCTTTACAGAAAACGACGAAAGGCTTAATATGATACGGCGAGGCTAACGGGGGTGTGGGGGTATGTGTCACACTGAGCCTGCCACGAAGTGTTGGACACGCACTTTCTAGACACTTCACCCCAAACCGCTCTTCATATTGAGGGGCTAAAAGGAAACTTTTCACCACCGCTAAACCGCTGGAGTATAA
>CAYWYR010000043.1:0-2914 GCA_964462685.1 uncultured Hyphomicrobiales bacterium
ACAGCAATTTGCTCATGTCTTATATCAGTTAATAGTCAGGATTTCGCTTGGACTACTAAGGCTGATTCATTACAGATAATAAATTCTGTAAGATACCTTGAAAATGATACCCAAAGCAATGTTTGGATTGGTTACGAAATATGGTCCGACGCTAGTACTTTAGTACCTAAAGTTGCTAAATGGGACGGTAACCAATTAAAGATATTCTCAAATGAAGATGGTTTGGATTTTGGAGTAGTCAGGGCTATGGCACCCTCTGCTGATGGGGGTGTATGGCTTGCTACGGCTAACGGTATAAGAAAGACTTACGATGACGGTAGTTTTCAGGATTATCCACTTCCCCAACTTGGCGAAGGATTTAGAGTTATAAACAAAGGTGATGTTTCAAATATGGTAGAAACTTCTACTGGTTCTTTGTTCTGTAGTGTAACCGTTTATACTGATAGGGATCTGTATAACTCCAAGCCTGAACGGTTATCAAATAAACCAGAAGTATGGATGCTTAAAAGTGGAGAGTGGACTCAATTAGATAAACTGAATAACGATGATATTATTAACTATAGTCTTTATAAACATGATGGAAATCTTGTTGTAAAATATAAAGACTTAAGCATATCAGGGTTGTCAGAAACACTAGGTACTTATAATGAAGCCACAAATAGTTTTGATAATATCAGAGTTGAAGATTTCCTTGATGGGCAGATTGATGTACAGGTAAATTCTTTTGCATCTGATACGGATCAATACTTATTATCATTCAAACCAGAAGATATAGGTTTCCTTTATGAGGGCTTTAGTCTCTTCAATACCTCAGATGAGAAATGGAAGCATTATGGCACTTCTGCTTACGTAGAGAATTTCCCGGATAAAGACTTTTCTCCTATTCCATCCGCTATTTATGAGGAGAATGGTAAATACTTACCTTACACAAACTTCGCACAAATAATTACCCCTGCAAAAAACAAAGGGTTTTGGATGAGTATGGCATATGATATAAAAGAGGAATGGGTCGTTCAAAAAGGTGGCGGTCTATTATACTTTGATGGCGATGAAACATTTATCAGATATAGTTCTGATACACATGAGGGTATTAGACCTATGAGATTCAATATAAACCATAAACATAATTCCGATGGTGTAGATCCAACTTTAACAACATGGCGTTTTGGAACAGGAGTGGCATACGATAAAAGCGGTAATCTATTGGTCGGTTCTTTAATAGGTGGGTTGTGGTTTATACCAAAAAGCCAATTACCAGACCCGAATACTAGTGTGGAAGATGCCACTGATGAAGGGAAAGCCTTTGTTATCGTTCCGAATGTAGTTACCCTAGGTGACCCACTAAACTTGTCTTTATCTGATAGTTTTAAGGGAAGTGTCTCTTCAGTTTACATTTCAGATGTTACAGGTAAAATCGTATCTACTTACTCAAACGATCAACTGATGACTGCAAGAAGACTAACAGTGAAAACTGACAATTTTACACAAGGTATTTACTATGTAAACATTGTTGTTGACGGGGTTAATACTACACAAAAAGTTGTACTACGTTAACAAAATCTAATGATTCGTGATAAGCCAGCGGTTTTGTACATGCACAAATCTGTTGGCTTATTTTATTATAATCGATATACAGGTTAGATAAAGGGCTTTCAAAACACTATGTTGATATTGAGAAATTGAAAAATGACTTATATATAGTAGTGTTCAAAACAAACCAGAATGCACTATCGACAAAATTCTACAAGGAATAAAGTATGAGATATTTTATAATAATTATTGCCGTGATAGGTTCTATCAACCTATCTGCCATAGAATTCCGTACAATACCATCCTCCTCTGGCCCGCCAGAGGAGTTTTTCGATGGTACTGAGTTCACAGGATTAGAATATGCAAGCCCATATAAAGATGGAGTTTTGGCGGCATTCAGTCGACGTAGTATCTACTATTATTCTGATAACGATTGGGAGATATTCGCCGATATCGACGGTAAGATCGCTGGTTTGTTTACAGACATAGAAGTATCAGGCGATGATATCTATTTATACAGAACAAGGCAATCGGTCTTTGAAAATAGAGAATTCCCAGGTGCGTTTTATAAAATAGATAATAACAGGGAACTTGACAGCATAGATATCCCGTGGGACAACTTTACTGGTATAAGTGAGTTTGGTTATTATAGATGGATAGAGGACTTTAGTGTTGGCCCTAATGGCGAACTTGCCATATTAGCAGGTTTTTTTGTCAGAAAAGATAATGATGTAAGCGTTAATGGTTTCACAGAAATATTAGTGCTTGACCGTGAAGGGAATATATTGAATTACTATCGTGAGACTACTGATAAATGGACAGGCTACGACACACGGCCTGGATTCCCCTTTAAAGGAAGTGGTAGTTCAGTCTTTGATGAGATTGTATTCAGAGATAACGGGGATATAGTGATAACTCAAGGTACTTTTCAGATCACAGAAGGTGATGTCTATACTCTTCCTGCAGGAACCGATCAATGGACCGAGGAACCAATCAATTATGTGTTCCAGAACGGAGCCCCCTACACACCAATAGAAATGCAGGATGTAGCGGGTAATCTATATATAAACCATTATACAACAAGCCCCATAACAGGTACACTTTTTGAGAAATCGGGATCGGATTGGAGAAGTTACGGCAATCTGTTCGGGGACGTATTGCCCGCCCAGCCTGACAACGAAGAATATGACAATTTCAGAACAAACGATATATTTGAGCATAACGGGGATATATTCGTATCAACATTCGGCTATGGCATAATAAAACTCGGTGATAGCTCATTTGAAACATATCCCATAATATATGAAGGGGAAGACAATGTATCATTTTATGTCAGTGCATTCATTAAAGCTGAAAATTCACTATGGGCTTATTCAATAGCACC
>CAYWYR010000044.1:0-2885 GCA_964462685.1 uncultured Hyphomicrobiales bacterium
AGTGGAAGGTCAATCAAGCTGTTCTGGATATAGTTGAGCAAATATGGAGCTAAGGAGGCTAATAGAGCTGCATTCCAAAGCGATATTCATAGATGGTTAATCAGTATGCAAATAATCTCAAAGGATAGCAAGATCCTAAGCAAAGAAAGTTTCTAAATAAAAAAATACAGGGTATCATACTCTCCGTTTATTGGAAGGTATTGCGGACACTCCCCAATAGGCATTCCTATAGGGTAGGCTATCACAACGGATCGAGGTTCATGAAAGACCCGATGCTCGCCAAAGCAGAAGAGAACCTGGAGGAAGAGGTATGAAGAACTTTATGCTTGTTCTGTTTGCAGTAATCCTATGGCTTCTTGCTTCCTGCACAACCGCTGATATGCTTGCAACGGGTAAAAGTATCTGGGATCAGGTTGACATATCTTATGGTAAAAAAGACGGAGAAGCACCGATCGATTCGATGGTGATAAGCTTCGAACCAGTATATCAGTTGATCGATACAGATACTCTCATTCAATACCAAGACTATCACTATGATAACGGTACCGCTTGGATGTGGATGTACTGGGCAAAGTCCAATATGATACTAGAAGGTGGCGGGTTGGATACGGTAATCTATATATATAGGAAACACGACTGATGGGAAGACATACCACATATCCGATAAAAGGAGGCGGTGCGGTAGCGACCCCTGCCTATGAACCGTTAGCCAATGAAGCCGCAATTATAGCAGCCTATCCCGACGGTTCAACTGCACAGTCTGTGATCATTAATCAAGAAACAGACACCGTTTGGGTGTGGGATGTTGATGGTTCTGCGTGGGTGGATAGTGGTACTGATATAAGTGGTAAACAAGATACCTTGGTCAGCGGCACTAATATTAAGACTGTTGGCGGTGAAAGTATTTTAGGTGCAGGAGATTTAGAAGTTGGCGGTGGCGGTAGATGGAAAGTATTAGAACTTTCTCTATCATCAGCGGTGACCTACAATAAGTCAGATCTTGAAGGCGCCAATTTTTTATATCTGAGCAATAACAGTTTTTCTTCTTCCAATAGCCTTACGATTGGGAATGGTTTTGAAGAAGGAGACGAACTTATAATAGTGTGCAGGGAGAATACTTCTAACAGAATTTTTGTTAATCTTCCAGGTGCACCTGGGATTAGAGGTATCGGTACCTATCATCATTGTGTTTTTGATGGTATCAAGTGGTTGATAAGTCAGAGCCCGCATTATAATGACAGCCTCTCGAATCTTTATATCGGATTTGGAACAGGGATAAGAAATGGCGTTAATAACGTTCATGTTGGAAGCCAAATTTATGATTATGCACAAAAGTCTACTGCTCTCGGAATTGCCGTTAATGTTCAAAGTGAATCTGTCGGTATCGGTTATGATGCAGACGCACCATCATCGAAGTCGGTAGCACTAGGAGCCGAAAGCAATGCGAATGCGGGACATTCAGTTGCTATTGGTTTCAGGGCCACAGCTGATAACCTTCGTTCTATATCAATAGGTAATTATAGCGAGGCTACTAGTGACAATTCATTGGCTATCGGCTATACAGCAGAAACTAACGGTCAAGAAAACGCTATAGCATTAGGTGAATATGCTTATAGCAGACATCCGAATTCTTTGACAAGGAGAATTGGCAACAATGGGTCAAGCTCAGATCAGGCCCACCCAGCAATGCATGTCAGAGAATTATTATGGAGCCGAAGCGGTCACGGAGATACGACTTACAGCATGAATATGATCAGTGACCCAGGGCCTGCTGTCCAAGCAAGAAATATGCTGACTTATTCAGGGACTATACAAGCTTTTAAAGCAGGCTGTGACGCACTCTCGTCTTGGGAATTTAAGTTCAGTATAGCAAGAGACGACTTGAATAACACCAGAATAGTGGGAAAAACAATAAACCTAATAGGAAATGACGGTAGCGGAAGTACTGTAAGTGCTGACATTACATTAGATCAGTCAAACAACAGACCTTTGATTCGAGTAACTGGGAATCCAAACGAAACCTGGTATTGGATTGCAGAAGCAAAAGTATTAGATATAAGGATAGCATAAATGGCACTTAAAAGAATAAAAAAACAAGATGAAGAAGATATTGTGGGAGAATACCACAGAGTATCAAACGTTAGGGCCGATTTTGAAACGATCAGAATTGTTATATATCGATCCGAGTCAGACCGCCAGGATTTCAAAAACGGAGCGTTTGACAATCGTTTTGGGAAAACGGAAGAAAAAGCCGAATACCGAGCAGGGTTAAAAGCAAAAATCGAGAACGGTGGTTTAGCACCAAACGCTACTACTATAGGAGACTCGATAAAGGCTTATGCCTATGAGTCCCTTAAAGAAGAAAGCGATTACTATTCATCTGAATATTTCGAGGACTGCTGATGAACTTCACTATAGATATGTCGGAGAACTACACATCGGACTGGTACAAGCACAGTTCAGGTGTGGAAAGGCTTCTAAGAAAAAACACATTCTTTATAGAATGGGATAACGCCACGGGAACGCTGACCAATAAGACGATTAGCGGTGCTAACAATACCTTATCTAATATAGATGTAGGGTCCTTAGACGGCTCTGACGGTACGGGCACTATCACTTTACCCGCTCTTAAAGGGCTTCTATTGCGTTACGGCATGGCTATCCTTACAAGACAACAGACGGTAGCACAGAAGACCGCACAGATCAACGCAGCAACGACGATAGCACAAGTACAGGCTATAGAGATACCGTGACTTTATTCTTTGAAACAGAGGTGACGAACTGGAAACGGCTATTTGTAAAGGTCTTTTCAGGTGAGATAGTTCATTGTTATATAGGATTCGACAACGGCGATAACTGGACTGTTTATGACTTTGAAGGTGACC
>CAYWYR010000045.1:0-2804 GCA_964462685.1 uncultured Hyphomicrobiales bacterium
GCCCGCGGTTATATCCAGCGGGTAGTGAACGCCGACAAATACCCGGCTTACGGCCTTGTATTGTAAGTAATTCTCATAGATGGTAGAGTTTGGTCTCTTCTCTCTAGGCAAACTACATAGCTACGTCAATCCTATTATTTGAAAATTGTAAATCTATACTTCTTCCATCAACTGTTACCGCTTTAGCACTTAATAACACTTTGTTATATTCAAGATGAAATATGTCGGTGGCAGGGTTTGGAAAAGCTTTCGATATGGCTTTTGGTAAGCTAGTATTTTGAAAAGAAATGAAAAAGGGGGGCAAAAATGCCCCCCGCCCCCCGATATTCAAAATTATACTTTAATCCACCATCACTTTCATAAATCGCTCCTCATCAATAAGCAGAAAGTATATACCAGTAGATAGATTGGATGTATTAATAATAGTGTTGTCCGATTGGGCAACCTGTTTACCGGTTAGATCTATCAACGAAAGCGACTCGATCATTTTATCTGAACGAACTTCAATCATTCCGCTCGTAGAGATTACTTTGTATTCTTCGGTATCAGCTTCTTTAACGGATAGCCAAGGTACTGTAGTAAATGAACAAACTTCGGATAGCTCAGAGTAAGCTTGAAAACCAAAATTGTTGTACGTAGCTCTCACTCTCCAATAATAGGTTTTCATCGGTTCAACATATTCAGGGAGGTACAATTCATTATCCTCAATTCTTTGATGTATATATGTAGAGAAATCCGGATCTTCAGATATTTCAAATATGTAACTATCAGCATTTGTTACCTTTCCCCAACTAAACTTTGTATTGTAAGTTATGTCTACCGAATTGTTACATTCAGGTGTTAGAGTTATGGGTGTCTCAAGTAATCTTGTCATTTCGCAAATTGATTCCTCACTTAATTTACCTTCCGCTCCAACGGAGGCTACTAAGAACAAGTTCGGACTACCATAGATAGCGGTAGCGATGTAAAAAGTATCTTTTGTTACTACGGTATCAGGTAAAACACCACCGAACCCAATTTGTCTTCTCACTTGATACTGTTCTACGCCTTCAACCTTTCTCCATTTGATTTCAACCATTTTTTCTGTTGTATTTGAACATTCAATAAAACTAGGTTGTTTAATTTCTAAAGATTCTAATATTTTAAACTCCCTCACCTCACTTTCTCTAATTTGTGAACCGCGAACAGTGAGGACCCGCCAATAGTAAGTAGTGTCTGGATCAAGTTTATCGAATGTAAAACTGGTTTCCTGTGTTCTCTGGTTCAATTCCAAGTTTAACCACCTGTCGTAGTCTCTAGTTGATTTTGTTATTTGGAGATTATAATACTCGATATCATCTAAGTTCTTATCCCATTGAAAAGTAATTTTTCCACTACTTGGCAGGGATTGGTCATCGGCTGGATTTACGAGATCAGAAGCCTTTATCTTATGATAATCGAAGTCGAAAAAGTCACCTTCATATTTATAGTAAAATCCGTTATCGACAGCGATTATCGGCACAGTATCTACCCATGCAGTTTTGGGATCTAAGAATCCGTTTGAGGTGCTTGGTTCATGTTTGCCTTCCAAAAGCACATCAAAAAACTTCCAGCTCAAACCACCGTTGTTTGTCATATAAAGCCTACCCAAGTTCCCTGTGGCAAAACCGTTCATCTCGTCATGAAAGGATATACTCCTAAGTCCAAAGGATCTAGGGTTGTCACCTTCTCTCAATTGCTCCTCCCAGGTCAAGCCCCCATCTCGACTGAAATATATAATATCGAATTTCTGATGACCCTTCAGCGGGATAAGTTCAGTGAATACCATATACAAAAGATTATCATTGACTCTTTCGGTAATATGTCCGTTTGTGACTTTCCTGCCAGTCCTTCCAAATTTATACCACTCATCAGTATTGATATTTAATTGACCGAACAGCAGTTTATTACTAGAAGCCATATCCCTTACCCAGCCCCAAGCAATGGAATCATTTAGAAAGTCTAAATGAAAGACGCTTGGATAGTTCTCGTTCTTCTCCAGCGTATCGACGGTCTTCCAACCGTCATAGGTTCTATAGTTGAACTTCCTTCCCGCGGCATAACCTATATCGCCATTATACATATCAAAGGTCTGGAAGTGATCTTCCCGATTTATCGTCTGTGTTACTATAGAGTCTGAACCATGCTCCAGGGTATAAAAACCAGCAAATTCATTACTCATATTGTACAAGGTACCATTGGGTAAGATTATTCCCTCAGCGGGATTCATCAAAGCATCAGGGGTACCCTTGTGATCGAAGTAATCATAAGTGGCTACCTCATAGTATGTCCTGCCTAGGTCATCGGACGACCAAACATGAGCTTCTGCTAGTCGAGGGAACACTACATATAATCTCCCATCTTGATATTCAACAGATGCAACCCTAGATTCTTCATTATTTTTAACCCAGTACCAACCATCGAATTCTTCAGTCTGACCGAGTAGTGATAAAGACCAAAGGCCGATCAAGGCTATGCAAAAGTATTTTTTCATAAATATAAAGCCCCCCGGCCCCCGATATTCAAAATTATACCTTAATCCACCATCACTTTCATAAATCGCTCCCCATCAATCAGCAGGAAGTAGATACCAGTTGATAGATTGGATGTATTTATAATGGTGTTATCCGATTGGGCGACCTGTTTGCCCGTTAGATCTATCAACGAAAGTGACTCGATCATTTTGTCCGAACGAACTTCAATCATTCCGCTGTTAGAGATTACTTTGTATTCTTCGGTATCAGCTTCTTCAACGGAGGTACCCGGGCCGGTAGTAAATGTGCATG
>CAYWYR010000046.1:0-2417 GCA_964462685.1 uncultured Hyphomicrobiales bacterium
GACGAACCCGGACTTCAATAGAACCTAACCAACTCAAAATTCACCAGCCCCGGTTGACGTGGGCGCGGTGTTGGGCGATGGTTACTAAATTACAACTATCGGCTTTTTTAAAGCTACTTTATTCTTAACCACAATTTCGTCTGGAATGATTGAAGCTTGTAGAAGTTTATTGAAGTCTGTATCTGAATCCGAAGTCGGCACTTCTCCCGAATATAGATGATTCTCCTTCATCTTTAAGCATCCCAAATTATCAACCTCATCGCTGTAACTGATACTTACAAGATTGACTCCTTTTGGAACATCAGAAATTAATTTGTGAAGATTAAGATTAGTACTTAGAGATATATAGTCAGTTAATAAATCCTGTAAAATCCAAAGCGTATTACTGCCCCAATGTCTTCCAATTTGACTTTTGACAATCAGCTGGCTGACCATCCTAGCCCAAACCTGCCTATAATTAATTCCAGGGGACTCATGAATTGTACCTTTAATAGCATCAATAAAACTCTGTTGAATAGTGTTTCCTTTTTTCTTATTTCCTCCAGAGGTAGATGATGTCATAACCTCAATTATGTGAAGTTTACCAAGTGGATAATACTCGACATAATCAACCCCATTGCGGCGAGATAGAGTTATTCCCTCCTTCTCGCAGTGAGATCGTAGTCTCTTCTCCGATACTCCGACTTCCCGCTTAACTTCTAACAAAGGTTTTGGTCCAACCTCAGCGACTATATAATCGAAGGTATAGTCAAAAGACTTGTCAAAAACGTCACCTTTTTCAGTATACTTCACTTTGACTTCGGACCAGACAGCAAAGGAATTATTTTTCTGTATGTCACAGTAATTATAAATCAGCCGATTTATATAGTCAAAATGCTCACCTGAACTATGGTCACCATCAAAGGAAAATAATCGACGAGGGCAGACTACCCAATTTTTGTCTTTTACGGTTAGTGAGCATATACCGGGAGGGTAGTCTTTCAAACTTACATCAAAGTAATTATCTATTCCTTCAGCCTTCGCTTTTTGAGCAGAAACGAACGATTGGTATCTGTTTCCCCCACCATCACATGTCCGGTCGTAAAACGGGCATATGCAATTTCTCCTATGATATTCAGCTATTTCAGATTGATCATCTGTTCTGAAACCAAACAGCTCAAAAATTTGATTCTTCATAGAACTTTAATCAACTCTTTGGCTATAAATTCAGCAAGCTTAGGAGGAACAGAATTCGCAACTTGACGATGTTGGTCTAAATTCTTTGCACTTCCAGACCGACTGCGTATTGGACCAGCTAATTTGTAGTTATCCGGAAAAGTATGAATTCTTAAATACTCTCTAGGAGTTAGGTACCTGTTCTCTATTGGGTGAAAGAAAATTTCTCCTCCTCTAAGCGTCAAGGAAGGGTCGGAAAATTTTAATCGCCTGTACTTGGTCGTATCCTTCTTACTTAAACGCATTACAACATCATCTGGAGCTGACCCTCTTTGAGCTGCAAGGTGCCCGCCCTCCGGAACGAAAGATATACGGTGTGTGTCTCTTTCGGGAGTTACATCAATATGATTTGGAACCGAAGCTTCCGATCCTTTTCTTACAGGTTCTGGTAGATCAAATAGATATCGAGAGATCCCTTCATGTGGTGGGGTTTGGAAAAGCCCTCCTATCTTTTCCTTATTTGAATGCGTCGGATTCGGAAACTTAAATCCATTTTTACCAAGTGTTCCGACTATAAATAGTCTCTGCCTTTTCTGGGGTACACCGTAATCTGCGGAGTTCAACACCTGCCACTTAACAACGTATCCTAACCCAGATAATTTATCGATCAATTGTTTAAATACCCCACCCTTCTGCCCATCTTCATCTGCCGCAGATAACAATCCCTTTACTTGCTCTATTATAACAGCCCTTGGCCTTATACTTGATGCAAAACGTGTAACTTCGAATAGTAGCTGTCCGCGTTCGTCCCTCAAAGCATTTCGTTTCCCTGCTAGAGAAAAAGCTTGACACGGTGGACCACCAAACAAAAGGTCTATGTCTTTGAAAGAACTTGGGTCAACGTCCCTAATATCTTCATGAACTACAACATTCGATCTACCCTGACTAAGATACCAGTCCCTTAACGACTCTGATGCATATTTATCTTTCTCAATTGCGCCTACAACCTTGAATCCAGCCTTCTCTATACCGATGTCCATTCCCCCACATCCACTAAAAATAGATAGTGCCTTCATTTTTCAAATTTGAGACTGCAATATAGACATTTTGTTTTAAATTACAGCAGTCAAAACTTACTGCTCTTCACTAATCCTTCTCATCTCAGTGAAAGTTCTGTCGTGAGTACCTGAAGTTTGCATTATTGACTTCGGCCCGCCTTTAATGGCGGGCTGTCGCCCAACGTGTGCGCCCACGCAGCCGGG
>CAYWYR010000047.1:0-1858 GCA_964462685.1 uncultured Hyphomicrobiales bacterium
CGCCTAACTTCTACTTCGCCTCTTTCTTGATTATTATCAAGAAGCTCTAGGTAGACTGTCTGGGTGTTAGAACCAGTTCCCGTGAAGGTTACGCTGAGATCGAAGGTGATGTGGAAGTCATAGTCACCGTTGTTTGTGCCGCCGTCATAGATATCATCACCTATATGCCAGCGTATGCAGAGGTCTCCGCCGTACTCTGTATAGGCGCAGCGTGTCGGGGAGGGTTCGTCGACCACATTGAAGGTAGTACTCGAATTTGAGTTGTCCAGTGACTCGAGCTCAGCTTTTGTGAAAGTCTTAATCAGTTGCGCCTCTCCGCCTTCGTACATATCATAGGAAAGGAGAGGGACTAAGGAGAGAATAGCAATAAGGAGCAGTAGAATCTTTTTCATCGCACCCTCCGTGGCTGGGGGATGTCGATTATGTCTTCGATAATATGGTAATGGTCTTTGAGATCATAGTAATCCGAATGATTAATAGGTTGTGTAAGTATAAACACCCTATTATCTATTGTCTTCAGATCATTCAAAATGAAATCCTCATCCTCTGCGTGTACGCCACGAAACCATCGCTGTTTAGTTATACCGCTTTTGTTAATAGCGATTATATCATTTTTGTTCAGTGAATAGATTGGTGCTGTCAGTTCATGACTATATGTTGAGATATTAATATCCTTATTTATATCATATGACATTTCTGCTATTAAGTAAAAGTTCATTTCATAATTACGAGCAATATGAGTGATTATAAGATTGGAACCTCTATCTAATACACTAACCCCATCCTCTAACTGTGAATATTTATCAAATGCAATATCCGGCACTTTAAGTATAAAAGCCGCGACTTTAGGGTTTGTAGTAGGTATATCATTACCTAAAGTGAAATAGGTAGATGGACGAGCACTACAAGAAATATTTATCCCATAGTCATTTGGTTGATCAGTTGTTACTATAATGTTTATCGGCACCAATACTTCATTTAAAGTTTGATAGTATTGCATGTGTAAATTTCTAGTGGGTACTTTATGGTCATCCTGATAGTTTCCATTTACGAATTCATTTCGGACAGAATTAATATTAATTCTTCCTTTATAGATTAAGTCTTTTGTATATTGAAGTAGCTGCAAAGAACTTCCATTTTGCAATAATATGTAGTAATAATTAGAAGAAGCACATAACGACAACACTTTATTAGGTAAACTTAAACTAACATCATCTTTAATAAGTCTTGATAATACTTCTTTGTTTGACGAACTCCCCAGATTATTGAAGGACATATTTTTTGTTTTAGGGATACCCTTAGTCCCATATAGCGAACCAGGATATTTATACTTTTCGACATCATTTCGCTTTCTGTTCAGTGACTCTGTATCTATCTTCATAAGCAGAATATCTTTAAGATTCAGATTGTCAATATCTGCATCCTCATCAACCCTGAAGGAAACTAATTGGTCTGAACCATCATTGACAGCTAGTTCAGCAATCATGGTTTTATACATGGATGATGTTTCAGAAACGCATGCTAGGACTGAAGCATACCTCTCACCCTTGAACATTTCTCCTTGTACAGAATAGATCGTAGGAGCTAAATAGAAATCATAATCAAAGCCTATAGTCCAATCTGAGTTGTAAAGCAACAATGATTCCTCGTTATGGCTCATGATAAGATTCCAGTTATGATAACCATACAGTTTTTTAGCGATATTTTCTGAAGGTTCAAATATGTTATTAATCGCTTGACTTTCGACCTCGTTTGGATTGGCTGGCCAGCAGCAAATATACCCCGTTGTTTTTCGTAGAGAAAAGGGCTCGGATAGAGTATTGATGAGATATTGGTAATTAGTGTTATAGTTTGTGTT